>JBJORA010000081.1:0-6772 GCA_046049675.1 Bacteroidota bacterium
ACTAGCATATGAATTATTTAGCACATGCATACCTCAATGGTAGTCGTAGCAACGAGGTACTGATGGGCAATATGATGGGCGATTTCGTTAAGGGAAAACAATTTGAACAATACAGTGCAGATATCCAAGCAGGCATCAAACTGCATAGAGCCATAGATACCTATACTGATACACATAGCATAGTAAGTGAAGCCAAAAAGGTTTTTGCGCCGGTCTACGCCCACTATAGCGGCGTTTTGGTTGATGTGATGTGGGATTATTTTCTTGCCAACGATACTAGCGTTTTTCCTACTGAGCAGACACTGGCAAGCTTTACGCAGCACGTTTACGCCGTGCTTGGTAAGCACGATAATTTGATGACTGAGCGTATGGCTTATATGACGAGCTATATGATTAAGTACGATTGGCTCTACAATTACCGCACAGAAGAAGGTATTGCCAGCAGCTGGCGTGGCATGAGCAAACGTATTGAACATTTGCAAGCAGCTGATGAAGCCATTAGTCTGTTTGCAGAGCACAGAAGCACTTTTCGCAGTATGTACGAGCAATTGCGCAATGATTTACAAAAAGAGTTTTTGTAGGCGCTTTTCACTCACATTTCCACAACGCATAAACCAAAGCAAGATACTACCTTTGCAAAGTGAGCAAAAGAGGCAAAGTATTGGTGGCCATGAGCGGCGGTATTGATAGTACCGTTAGCGCACTAATGCTTCATGAGCAGGGTTACGAAGTAATTGGCATTACCATGAAAACTTGGGACTACGCCACTGCAAGCCCTAATGCCAAAAAAGAAACAGGTTGCTGCAATCTTGATAGCTTTAACGATGCACGTCAGGCCGCAGTTGACCATGGCTTTCCGCACTATATCTTAGACATTAGAAGCGAATTTGGCGATAGCGTTATCGAAAACTTTGTAGATGAGTATATGGCTGGCCGTACGCCAAACCCTTGTGTGATGTGCAATACACATATCAAGTGGAAGGCTTTACTAAAACGCGCCGATGCTTTGGATTGCGAATTTATCGCTACTGGTCATTACGTGCAAGTGCGCGAACATACAAATGGTCGTCATGTGATAAGTAAGGGCGTGGATAGCAACAAAGATCAAAGCTATGTGCTGTGGGGTCTAGAGCAAGATTGTATGCGCAGAAGTATTTTTCCATTGGGTGCCTATACAAAACCAGAAATTAGACAAATGGCTTTGGACATGGGTTATCCAGAACTAAGCAAAAAGGCTGAGAGCTACGAAATCTGTTTTGTGCCTAATAACGATTACCGCGACTTTTTGAAACACCGCTTACCCGAAATTGAAACAGAACTTGGTGGCGGCTTGTTTGTAGATAAAGATGGCAAAATTCTTGGCAAGCATCGGGGCTATCCTTTTTACACAATCGGACAAAGAAAAGGCTTAGATATTGCCTTGGGCAAGCCTGCATTTGTTACAAAAATTATTCCAGAAAGTAATACCGTAGTTTTGGGCGACGAGGTAGATTTGCATAAAACAACAGTGGTAGTGAATAAGCTCAATATGATTAAGTACGACCATTTGGATGCGCCATTAGCTGGCAATGCCAAGATTCGCTATAAAGATCAGGGTGCTGAATGCAATATGATTCAAGATGGCGACGTTATGGAGCTAACATTTAATACAGAGGTTAAAGGTGTTGCACCTGGCCAGAGCGCCGTTTTTTATGAAGGAGACGATGTTGTGGGTGGAGGCATAATACAATTTGGAAATTAATATGAACACAAGAACAAAACTATTACTCAGCAGCTTATGTGCTTTGCTGCTTCTTTCGCAAGCTTGTGTAAAGAAAACGGGCACAGCTGATATCAATTTAGGCAAAGACTACTTCCCCACTAAAACTGGCAGCAGTATTACTTATCTTTACGATAGTACAATCTATGATGACTTCTTCGGTGTGGTGTTTACCAATCAGTACAAATTAAAGGATATAGTAGACAGTAGCTTTTTAGATCAGCAAGGCGATTCTAGCTTTGTAATTACGCGCTATATTTCACCAGATAGTGTTGATAATTTTGTGCCATTTCACGTGTTTTATGTTACTAAGGTAGATAATCAAATATAAGTCGTAGAGCAAAACCAACGTATGATTAAGCTAGTATTTCCCGTAAGCTATACTGGTGTGTGGAACGGCAATTCATATATTGCTACCAGCAGTAGCGACTTTAGTTGGTTAAGCGATTGGCGCTATAAGTACAGCAGTATAGGCGCACCATTTCAAGTAAACGATACAACAAGTTATGCAAGTACAATTACGGTAGATCAACGCAATAATGCCGAGGGTGACACTGCAATTACCAATACAAATTTTGGTGCCTATACATTTGCCAAAGAAGTGTATGCACAAAATGTTGGCCTTGTATACCGTAAGCTAGTTCGTTGGAAAAAAGATCCTGCAATTGGCGGCGGCAAACGTCGTGGTTATGCTATAGAATTGAAGGCGATTGATCACCAATAAGCGACTAATTTTTAATCTTGCGTATTGGCCATAGTAGCCAATTCTATGCAAATTTTACTACCGTACACATCGCAAAACCTTATCTTTGCTGCGCATGCAAAACCTAGATGTAGCTGCTGTGCAGCAAACGGTACAACACATTCAAAACATAGTGCCATATGAGCCAGTGGCTGGTATTATTTTAGGCAGCGGTTTAAGTGGCCTCGCCGATGCGATTAAAGCTGAATACACGCTTGAGTATAATACTATTCCAAATTTTCCTGTTTCTACGGTAAAAGGTCATGGCGGGAAACTAATTTTTGGTGAACTTGGCGGTAAGAAGGTCGTATTGATGAGTGGTCGTTTTCACTACTACGAAGGCTACAATATGCAAGAAGTTACTTTCCCAGTGCGCGTTATGAAATACCTAGGCGCAAAGACATTGATGGTAAGCAACGCAGCTGGCGGTATGAACAAAGATTTTAAGGTTGGCGATTTAATGATTATCAACGATCATATTAATCTCTTTCCAGAACACCCATTGCGTGGCAAGAACGACGAAGCAGTTGGACCTCGCTTTCCAGACATGACTGAGCCTTACAGTTTTGATTTAATTCAGAAGGCGAAAGATGTTGCTACAGCCAATAGTATCAATTTGTTTGAAGGCGTTTACATCGGCTTGCAAGGCCCTACTTTTGAAACACGTGCCGAGTATCTTTACCTACACGTGATTGGTGGTGACACTGTTGGTATGAGCACTGTACCCGAAGTGATTGTAGCGCGCCACATGGGAATGCATGTGTTTGGCATGAGCGTTGTAACAGACTTGGGTATTCGCGATGAGATGAATGAAATAACGCACGAGGAAGTCCTTGAGGCTGCTCACAATGCTGCTCCAAAAATGAGCCTTATTTTTGCTGAGCTTTTGAAGCAGATGGCTTAGTGAGTATAAGAACGCTAAAATATTTTTTTACAATTGCCTTGTGCATCTACGCTTACGGCAGTAATGCTCAAAATGTAGGTGCAGAGCCATTATTAAGCAATAAAGGCTCTGCGTTAAAAGGTAAAACCTCAGGTGGCGACTCTAGTGCTGCTACCAATAAGCGCAAGTTTCGTAAAGACGCGAGTGTGCGCATTAGCTACAATACATTATCTAACATACTGCCACAGCAACTTGATAGCGGCTTGCTTAATATAGAGCATTTGCCTGGCGACACTTTTGTTATTCAAAATATGGGCAACCCATTTAGCTATGGTTATGCCCTAACGCCTTTTGTGGCAAACAATGCGACACGCAATATTGGTTTTGCTGGCGCAGCACAATACCTCAAGCGCGCTGATGAGGTTGGGCTTTATAAAACGACCAAACCATTTACAGATTTTAAATACTATGCTGGCAGTAAACAGTTGCAAGGTGTTACCGTATTGCATACGCAAGATGTAAAGGCAAGAGGCAATTTTGCATTTAAGTATACAAAACTTGGTACGCCAGGCTATTTCGAGGGCCAGCGTTCTACGATTGATTGTGGCGAAGCAAGCACTACCGTACTACATAAAAATGCTAAGCGCTTAAAAACAACAGTTGCCTTGGCATACACACAAATGCAACAAGACGAAAATGGCGGCATTATTGCAGATAGTTTGCTCGGAGAAGATGGCTATGAAGTGCGAACTACAATTCCTACTTTATTAGGTGAAAGCCTTGGCCGCAGAAGCGACATGCAAAACAACTATAGCAATTTTAGTTTTGCTGTTGAACATACTTACAAACTAGGCACAATAGATAGTAGCAATCGTACCAATAAGTTTAGCTTACAGCATCGCTTAATTTATACGAGAGAGCAACTTAAGTTTATGGACAAAGCGCCAACTGTAAAGCGTTACGCATCTTTTCTAGACACTATTCCTTTGGTTGTGCGCGACAGTGTGTTTGCACGCACACGTTTAAGTACCTTGCAAAATGAGTTTGGCTTTATAGCGCCACAGCTAAGTAAAATTCCGGCGGCATTAAGCGCTGCATATGGTTTTGAATTACAGCGGCAAAGTAGCGACTCTGCTGCTAGCACATTCGTTAATCAATACGTTAAAGGCAATATCACAAGTACTAAGGTAGATGCTAAGTGGTTAGCACAGGCCGTTGCACAGTTCTATTTTAGCGGCATCAGTGCTGGCAATATTCACTTAAATGGTAGTTTGCAACGCCGTATTGGTCAGTGGCAGGTTCAAATTAATGCCACGCAAAATGTACTAAATCCTGGCTTGCTTACTAGTTCATTTGCAAGTAATAAATATGCCTACACCAACGACTTTGCTAAGCAAAGCCACACTGTTTTGGGCGCAGCAGTTGCCCATCAACGATTAGATTGGCAGGTTCAAGCAACACAGCATACACTCGTCAATTATATTTACAGCGATACGCCATTTGCATTTAAGCAATACAATTCGCCAATACTTGTAAGTTGTATCCAATCTAATTTCAATTTGAAATACGGCAAATGGCAATTGCGAAACAATGTCTTGCTGCAGGTTAAAGGCGCGAATGCACCTATCAACTTGCCTAATTTTGTGGCACGGCATCATTTGCTATATGCAACACCACTTTTCAAAGGGAAAGTTCAAACACTAAGTGGCTTAGAAGTAAATTATAATACAAGATACCGCACCGCAGCCTACAGTCCTTACAACGCACAATTTATGTTTGCCAATAATTATTTGCAGAGCAATGCACCGCGTTTAACCGCCCATGTCAATATTCAAATCAGTCGTTTTAGAGCGTATATAGCTGCGGATGAACTATTGCAAGCTGCCGGCTCAACTAGTGCATTTGTGCGAAATAACTACGCGCCAAACTGGTTTACTAATATTGTTGGCGGCATTTATCAGAGCAACAGAATACTGTTGCAGCACTACCCCGCCTCAAACTTTATGTTGCGGGTTGGCTTTAGTTGGGTCATGGTAAACTAAACCTTTGCACTAAAAACAAAGCAAGAAGTACATCTAATTACAGATATTTGCACACAATGAGCAACAAATTTCTTGTATGTGGGCTTGGCAATATTGGCGACGAATACAATTTTACACGCCATAATATTGGTTTTGATGTAGCTGATGTATTGGCTGCCAAACATGGTGGTTCCTTCAGCTTACAAAGACATGCTTATAGGGCAGAAATAAAGATAAAGAACAAAGTTGTGGTAATTATCAAGCCAACCACATACATGAACCTAAGCGGCAAAGCGTTTAAGTATTGGCTAGATGCCGAGAAAATTGCTGTTGAACAAAGCATGACCGTTGTGGATGAAATTGCCTTGCCATTAGATAGCATTCGCATTAGGCCAACAGGTAGTGATGCGGGCCACAATGGTTTAAAAGATATCGCTGCGGCCTTAGGCCACGATAAGTATCCTAAACTACGATTTGGCATTGGCAATGATTATCCAAAAGGTCAGCAAGTAAAGCATGTATTGGGCAAATGGCGCAATGATGAAATTGAAACTGTAAAGGCAAAAATTATGCTCAGTGTAGAAGCTATTGAGGCTTTTGTACTAGTAGATTTAGCCACATCTATGAATACTTTTAATAGTAAAAAAATAAGTTTATAATAGCCGATGAAAATTATTTGTGTGGGGCGCAATTATGCTGCTCATGCTGCCGAACTAGCTAATGCAGTGCCAAGCAAGCCAGTTTTATTTTTGAAACCACAGACGGCTTTATTAAAAGGCAAGGACTTTTACATACCAAGCTTTACTAAGAATCTTCATTTTGAATGTGAGCTTGTATTGCGCATTGGTAAAACTGCCAAGCACGTACAACCGCAGTTTGCTCATAGATACATCAATGCTTATAGCTTGGGTATAGATTTTACTGCCCGCGATTTGCAGGATGAACAAAAGGCGCAAGGCTTACCATGGGAAATTGCAAAGGCTTTTGACAATAGCGCAGTATGCGGTGATTTTGTTGAAGTGGAAAACATCCTAGAGCATTTACCCTTGCATTTTCAGTTCTACCAAAACAATGAGCTAAAGCAAAGTGGCGATACAAGCCTTATGCTTTTTGATATTCCAACGCTCGTCGCAAACATTACTAGCTACTTCACATTGCAAGCAGGCGACCTTATATACACAGGAACCCCCGCCGGTGTGGCAGGGGTTACTATTGGCGACCAATTGCGCGCTGAGGCGAATGGTCAAGTATTTTTTGAAATTGCTATTAAGTAGTAAACTATTGTAATACTACACGTTGTATAGCAGCTTTATCATCTAAGTTAGCACGAAGTACATAAGTACCTCTTGGTAAATCTCCTGTAGCAA
>JBJORA010000082.1:0-4607 GCA_046049675.1 Bacteroidota bacterium
CTTTTAGCTCTGGACGCGTACGCAAAAGATCTAAGCGCTTTAATGCACCAATCACCATCGGCATAGGCAATGCCTTTGCAAATATTTGCGAACGTAAATTGTATTGCAAGTAATCAACTACACTGCGCTTTGCTGCCACAAATGCACCGATACCAGCCATACTCTTTGCAAAAGTGCTAAAGTAAACATCTATATCTTCTGTACAATCCTGCTCTTCGCCAACACCAGCGCCAGTTTTACCTAAAGTGCCAAAGCCGTGTGCATCATCTACCAATAATCTGAAGCTATATTTCTTTTTAAGATTAGCAATGTCTTTGATTTTGCCCTGATCGCCGGCCATACCAAAAACACCTTCGCTAATAACAAGTATGCCACCACCAGTGCTTTCTACCATTGCAGTTGCACGCTTTAATTGTTTTTCGCAGTCTTCCATGTCATTGTGCTTAAAAACGTAGCGGTGCGCAGTACTCATGCGCAAACCATCTATGATACAAGCGTGACTTTCTGCATCGTATACTACAACATCTCTACGACCAAGCAAACAATCTACGATGCTCGCCATGCCTTGATAACCGAAATTCATCAAGTAAGATGCTTCTTGTCCTACAAATGCTGCGAGCTCATCTTCTAATTGCTCGTGATAATTGGTATTGCCACTCATCATGCGAGCACCCATTGGATAGGCCATGCCAAATTTTGCAGCAGCTTCTTCGTCAGCTTTTCGAACTTCAGGGTGATTTGCAAGGCCAAGATAGTTATTTAAGCTCCAAATAATGCGCTCCTTTCCACGGAAAATCATGCGGTTGCTTATTTCGCCTTCTAATTTAGGAAAGGTAAAATAGCCATGCACTTGCTTGTTGTATTGGCCAATCGGCCCCATGTTCTCTACTTTTTCAAAGATATCTGCCATACGAAACTGCTTAAAATTCAGATTTATGCAAAAATAACACAAAAGACACAGGCAATTTGAGCTAAGTTGTTACTAGAATGTGTATAGTGAGCGATAATAATCCACAATTGGCATGACAATTTGCTGTTTTCCTTGATTTAATGCTAGGCTTACAAATAGCTAAACATTATTCGAGAAATAATTTGCAGTTTTGCTCAGCAATGACAAAAGCATTAATTACACTACTATTAGCTTGTATTAGCAGTTTAGCAATTGCACAAACTGCTAAAACAAAAGTACCGACCACAACAAAACCTAAGTTAATTGTTGGCATTGTCATAGATCAAATGCGCTACGATTACTTGTACAAGTTCAGCAAGAATTTTGGAGATGGTGGTTTTAAGCGATTGATGAACGGCGGTTTCAATTGCGAAAATACTTATTTGGGCTACATACCTAGTGTAACAGGCTGCGGCCACGCGGGTATCTACACAGGCAGTGTACCAGCGCTGCACGGTATTGCTAGCAACGATTGGTACGATCGTACAACAAAGCGCAGTATGTATTGCACGCAAGACGATAAAGAAAATACAGTGGGCACTGTTGGCAAAAGCGGCAAAATGAGCCCGCGCAATCTGCTTAGCACAACAATCACAGACGAACTTCGACTTGCAACAAATAAGCGAAGTAAAGTAATAGGCATTTCGCTCAAAGATCGCGGAAGCATTTTACCCGCAGGCCATATGGCAAATGCTGCGTATTGGATGGATGATAGCCTAGGCTATTTTATCACTAGTACTTACTACATGTCAACTTTGCCAGATTGGGTTCAGCAATTTAATGCGCAAAATAATGCAAGGCGTTTACTAGATAAAAACTGGACTTTAAGCTTAGATGCGAGTAAATATTATAGCAGCACTGCTGACGAAACGAAGTACGAAGGCAAATATAAAATTGATAGCAATGTAAGTTTCCCGCACTACACTACTCGGCTAAGTAAAGGTGCAGATATTAAGCGAACACCATATGGCAACGACATAGCGCTTTCATTTGCCATGGATGCAATTCTTGGCGAAAAACTAGGGCAAAGTGGTGAAACAGATTTTCTTGCGCTTAGCCTCAGTAGTACCGACTATGTTGGACATCAGTTTGGTATAGATGCTTTAGAAATCGAAGACATGTATATTAAGCTTGATAAGGCTATGGCTACTTTTTTGAGTTTTCTAGATAAGCAATATGGTGCGGGTAACTATACTATTTTTCTTACTGCAGACCATGGCGCAGCACACAACCCAACCTTTTTGAAGGATCAAAAAGTACCCGCTGGTTTCTTTTATGTGGGTGAAGCAAAAAAAGAAATTAACGCTATGGCAAAAAAGCAATTTGGCTACAATATTGTCGTTGAAATTGGCGATAATATGATATGGCTGAACGATAGTGTAGAACATAGCGTAGCACAAGAGTTTGTTTGCGATTATATGAGAAAGCAAAATCAAATTCAATATGTAATTCCATTTGATGGAATTCGCAATAGCCAAATACCAGAGGCAATTTTAAAGCCTGCCATCAATGGTTACAATAGTCAAAGAAGTGGCGACATCTTGTTTATCTTAAAGCCTGGTTTTATAGATGGTTATGCTGCCAATGTCACGACAGGCACTACGCACGGTACTTGGAATCCATACGATATGCATATACCAATGCTTTGGTACGGCTTCGGCATTAATAAGGGTAATAGCTTCAACAGGTACTATATGCACGACATTGCAAGTACCGTGGCAGCTTTACTAAAGATACAAGTGCCAAATGCAAACATTGGCAATCCAATGATTGAGGTTTTAAGGAAGTAAATTATTTAACGTTTTGATAGTAGAGGCTATCAAAAACAAAGATGTACTCATGCGTATCCTGCATTTTAAAATATTTAGCATCTAAGCTATCGTAATCGTAAGCACCCCATGTTGTAACAAATGCTTTATTGCGTGTAACGTAACATTTAGATTGATAGCGACGTTCTTCTGCAAGCAAAGACACCGTAGTATCGCTATCGATGGTAGACAATAGCCACGATTCATAACAAAGTGCCCAGCGCATTTGAAGTTGTTGACTATCCAAACTAGAGGGCATACGGATTTGTTTCAACTTCTGAACTTGTTTGCCTTCAGTGCAAAGTTTTTCGATATAATTAACACGTTGTGTATATTGTTTAGCTACGACAGAAATACGAAGCCAACAAACCGCTGCAAGCGCCACTACGAAAACGAGTACTCTTGCCAAGCGCAGACTATCGATAATATAGTTAGCAGCAGCTAAGCTTACCATAAGCACACAAACTTGCAATTGATTTTCTAAATAGAATTGGCTGGCACTAACTGGGTAATTAAGGGCAATTAGTATAAAAAAGCCAACACTGCAAAGCAATAGCCAAATTAAAGGCAACAGTTTACGGCGAAGCATCATTAGCACCACAACAAAAGCAATAAGGATTAAGAAGGCTGTGTAGTCAGTGATAAGCCAACGAGCAAGGTCTTTGAAGCCGCGCAATTCCGTCAATCGCGGCAGTGCACTTGAAAGCTGTTTCATCGTTGAGCTTGCTTGAGCATCGTATTCAGTCTTGAAAATCGTAAGCTTTGCTAAGCTAATTATCATTGCTGCAATAGCATATACCTTAAAGTGTTTTGCAGACCACTGCTTTGATATAAGTTGATCTACAATAAAATACACAAGTACTACAATTACGAGAGGATGTGTAAATACCGCAGTAATCAGCAATGAGGCGCCAATCACGTAGCTAAAAATTGATGCAACATCTTTGCGTTGTTGCCATGTATAATGAGCAATAAACAGCATCAAAAAACAAAAGCTTTGAGGCAGCTCGCTTTGCACCCAAAAAAAAGTATGTGCTGTAAGTGCAACCAAGCCAATCAGGTGAGCTATAGCTAATCGGTGTGCATTATACACAAACAATAAAATCAAGAATGTAAAAGCTTGGAGTCCGACAAAACTTAGCGAATATGCTTTACAAATCGCAGCTAAGCTTGCACCTGACTTAAAGCCTATAAATGGTACCAATTGTGTAAAAAAAGCACCAAATCGATAGTTTTGAATCTCAATTGACTTTGTTTGTGCTATTGCAAATAAGTGAAAAGCCAAATCTAGAAAAGAGCACCTTTCTTTGTAAAAGACCAAAGCCGAATAAGCTAGCATTGCAAGCACAGCGCAGCCAATTACAGCAATAAGAATTCTATTAGCAATATGAGTTGGCGCGCTTTGCATTGGCACTAGTAAGCCGCAATATTAAGGCAATATGCATCACAAGTGGGCAATTACAATATATATTTGCTTGTGGAATTACGTATTTATATGAGTAAGTATTTGTTGCTGCTTAGTTTCATTTGTCGTTGCTGCGTCGTCAATGCACAATCGATCGGAACTACATTAGGTGTGCCATATCAGGGTCAAGGTCAAACGCTTATATTACCCGGCACACATACATACCAAGTATTATGTAGAGGAGGTGTAGCTGCACACAATGGCTATGTGTTTCCTAGCCTATTTGATTTTACAGCTTATGTACCTATCAGCGGCAGCTCAACCAATGGCTATTTGAGCCTTAATCACGAAAACGTAATTGGTGCCGTTTCGCAAATGGATATTGTACTTGATACATTAAACAAGCTATGGCAAATTAGCAATCCAGCAGCAGTTGACTTTAGTA
>JBJORA010000083.1:0-3283 GCA_046049675.1 Bacteroidota bacterium
TGGCTATATTATAATAGCTTTCTAAATATATGCCAGCACTATCGTAGATATTATTTTGCGGCGACCGAAACTTGTCGCATGCATGGATTGGCAGTGTTGCGCTAGATGTACTGCAGTTGCCAAGTTTGAGAATAGTGCCATCACGAAAAAGTGGTTTGCGTTGATACAAACCTATGCCAGGATCAAAATCGGAGGAGTCAGGTCCCATGAAGCTTCCAACAAGAATAGCATTGCCATCATTGTCAATATCATGTGCATCATGCCACAGAGTGTTGTTACTATCGACAATTTGTTTAGCCCAAATTAAATTTGCTTGTACATCATATTTTGCAATATAGAAGCCCTGCTGGCTTGGCATGGCGTGCGGCAGCCAATAACTACTTGCTCCAAATCCTACGTTGACGGAATCGCTGTAAGTTCCACTAATTGTAAAATCGCCATTGGCATGGCTTGTGATATGGTTAATTCTATTTGCACCACCTCGCATTGTATAAGCCCATTGATAATCTCCGCTTGCATTCACTTTGACAATATAGCCATTAAGATTTGGCATATTAGTTGGACTTAGTGTAATGCTATCACCATTGCTTTTAACAAGAAAAGCGATAGCGGGAATAGCACCAACCAAAAGGAGGTCAGTGCCAGTCCAAGTCGCGCTGTGAAAAAAGTCCAGATAGGCTGATCCAAAATCTTTGCTCCATAAATAGTTGCCCTGCGGATCTAGTTTAATCATTAATACATTGTCATTTGTAGAACCAACTACATGAGACGCTACCCCTGTGCTAGGATCTGCATCAATTGCACCACCAAACTGACACGTAATGTATGTATTTTTATTGTCGTCTCTGTTAATTTCTATATGCTGTAAGTCTTCTGTAGATCGAAAATAGCGAAGCAATAGTGGCACACCGCTGGTATCTATTTTAGCCAAAAAGTAGTTGCCAGTATAAGGACTGATGGTGTTTACAACTTGACTTGTAGTACCATTCATAATAAAGTCGCATGTATCATAAGCAACACCACTCCAAAAAACTACCGAGTCCTCACAATAGATGTCGTAGCCATTGCTGTAGCCATCATTGGTAATAATGCTGGTAGCCCAGAGGGTATTGCCGGCACTATCATATTGAGCAAGATATGCAGGCGATCCAGGTGTACTATTTACTTTTGTAAATTGGGGGCTAGCTTGTGAGAAAGTAATACTATCCTTAAAAGAGCCGGTGACATAAATACGATTTTGATTATCAACCGCGATTGCAGAGGCAGAAAGATTGTTGTTGCCATAGATGTGTTTTGCCCAAATTAAGTTGCCGCTACTTGTAAATTTTGCAATAAAAACATTTTGATATGTGGTACTTGTAAATAATGTTAAATTAGTGCTAGGGTGAATTACGGTTCCCTTAAATTCTCCAATGACAAACACATTGTTGAAGTTGTCTGAACATACATCTTTAATATTTACAACTGAGCCGCTTCCACGCATTAGCCGCAGCCACTCAAAGTTTTGGGCATTGGCTTTATTTGTAGCACAAACTATACTAAGCAGCAAGCCGTAAGTTATATAGAGGACTAGCGTTCTAAGCATAAGTAAAGTTACAGTTGTTACTATAAAATAAATGAAGAGAATGTCTTTTTTTAAGGTTAACAAAAAAAAACAACTTTAATAGCCATTTCTTTTGAAGTTTGTTCTAACAAAACTTATTAATTGATTATTTATTATGAAAAAGTTATTTTTACTTGAGATGTTGGTGGCAGGACTATTGACATCAGATCGGGTACATGCGCAGATTTTTATTGATCACGTTACAATTGTTAATGCTACAAATTCTAACATTGACTATGCTAGTGATTTTCACGACGGAACATGCCTAACACAGGCTAGTTTCTCTGGAACGGCACCGGCTGCTTTTGAACACTACGCTGGAACTACTGCCCCAGGCCCAAATAATTTTTCTGCTTGGCGCATGTCTCTAGATATAGGAGGTATAGTCGCACAAATTGGCGATAATGCTGGAACATGCCCCCTTCCTATAGCGAACAGTGTATCATATGGCACCAATGGTCTCGTCACTTGGCAGTATGCTTATGATAATTTTGGAACACTTGGCCTATTGGTTTATGTAAAGTGATGCTTACGCTAGCTAATTAAACATTCTTGTAACGGCCACTTTTGTATAAGAGTGGTCGTTACTTTTGTGTAAGTTGACATTATGAAATAATAATGAAGAATTTACATTTTAATTTATGACTTATGAAAAAGTATTTAACGAAGATATTGACGCTAAGCCTTTGCAAAAGGTGCTACCGTAATTGCTGACGATGACAATAAAGATAAATGACTGTCCGCTAAGCTACACTTATGCGAACCATGAACTTGCGATGGCAGCAATGATAAGTCTGTCAAATAATCCTTCTTTGAAGTATCGCCTGTTGAACTTGTAGGTGAACTCACTCAAATAGTTCTGCATACACTTGTTGTTGACATGGTGGTGCATACCATCTATTTTCTTTTTAGCATTGCTTATTGCAATGTGAACCCAAGGAAATGCCTTACAGACTTCTTTTTTGTCCTTAATTATTTTGATTTCATGCTGCCTTACATTTCCTTGTAGACCCTTATAGGATCTACGGCCGTCTGTTACAACTAGAGCACTGGTAGCAAGCATACTAGGCAATTCATATGTGATCTCTTTTGCTTTTAAGGTCTTCACGCACGTCATCTTAAGGTGCTTAGCGCAGTTATCGCCGACGCTTACTACCACCAATACCTTTTCTTTTCTATCAATTTTCTTTGCTGGCTTACCTGTAAATTCATCGGGCTTGGCACGATACCCAGCAAAGAAAGCATCGTCAAATTCAATATATCCGTCAAGCTTATACGCGCTATCTCGCTTAGCCATACTCATTCTAATTTTATGCATCACAAGCCACACAGGTTCATAACGACTGTGTCCTAGCAAACGTTGCATCTCCAAGGCGGAGTAAGTTTTTTTTGTAGCAACCATTAAATACCTGCAGGTGAGCCAAAGTCTATACTTCAACTTAGAGTTTTCCATTACCGTGCCTTTGCGAAGTTCAAGCCTGTAAGCGCATCCATTGCACGTCCAACAACGAATAGTGCTTATCCAACGCAAACTGCTACTGCCGCAATTGTGGCAAGAGATACCATTAGCTTCACGATGCAAACGCAAATAATCTATGCACTTCTCTTCGGTGTCAAATCGCTTCAAAAATTGTGTCAAATTCATTCCATTAATAATTTGACACAAAACTATAAGCCCAG
>JBJORA010000084.1:0-58655 GCA_046049675.1 Bacteroidota bacterium
ACTATGGTCAAAAAAAACAGCATCCAAAACACACAAACTATTGATGCATGCGACATTGAGCGGTTTTTAAGGGTTGACTATTTACAATATCCTTTGCATCTTCTTCATTGGTTGCATAACGCTTACCTATATGCATAAGAAGGTTGAAAGACTCGTAGTATAAGTCTCTCTGAGCAAGACGACTGCCTGCTCGACATTGCTCTATGGCAGATTTACTTGGCAACTATCACTTTAGCTTACTATGTTTTTCTTTCGTTCATTTTTTCTATTCCATTTTGGTTATATTAATTGCAGCATGCGACTGGGTTACTAAAGTATATACGGCATTAGGCAAATCTTTGATTGAAATTACTGCTTGCTTATCTGCATTACACTTGTGAGTTGCTACACACTGCCCAATAGCATTGTAAATCCTTATATCACCAAGGGCCTCGCTACTTTTGAGAGACAATATACCTGTAGTAGGATTAGGAAAAACTTGCAGTGACCTATTCAATTTAATTGTAGATACCCCACTTGGTTCATCTACACTAAACACCTCTTGCTTTTGGCAACCATTTGCATCTGTTATCGTTACGGTGTAAATGCCTGCAGCTAAGTTGAATGCAGTATCGCCGCTTTGGTTGCCAGGTGTCCATACTATTGTATAAGGTGCAGTACCTCCACTAACCGTAATGTAAGCATTACTACTGCTACCTTGTAATATATTTAAGTTTGTGATGATATCTAGCGGATCATTAACCAAAGCTGTATAGGTGATTGAATCGCCTAGTGCATCGCTAGAGTATACAGTATAATTACCGCCAGGCAAATTATAAAAGACATTGTTAGTGAGCACAACTGCAGAACATGTTGGCGATATCGTGTGCATATATGGCGGCACACCAAATGTGGTATTAGTAAAAACTGCGCCATTGCCGCATGGCGGGTTGCAAGTGGTATTGTTTATCACATAGGCCAAACTGCCTTGCAGCGACTTATAAAGTGTATTTACAACTGTGTTTGTTACGATGGCAGGATTGTAGTCGAAGTAAATATGAGCAGTATTTGTAATTACATCACCAGCAACGTTTCCAGGCTTCTGTTTGATTCTGTACGTAATAAATCCTTTGCTTGCTTCTAAATTAGTGGCGCTATCTGGTAAATTGATATTTAGGAACTCAAACTTGGCAAGGTTGCTACTATTGAGGTTAAGCTCACAACTATGACTGCGCGCTAGAACAACTATCGAGTTGATTTCTAAATTGGCATCAAGCGTGTCATGTATTATGACATTGGTTGCATTAGCATTGCCTACGTTCTGAAAACGGACAGTGTAAGTGAGCACACTATCCGTTGACTGTATGTAGCCAGGTGTTAATTGGCCTTTTGGATAGACAACCTTATCATTTGGATCAAATGGATAGCATACAGTGAGAGAATCTTGTAAACTATTATTTGCCAATGAAATATCTGTGCCTGAATAACCATAGATGCCGCACATATAAGGTAATTTGCTGCCAACAGCAGTGCCGCTATCTATGTCAAAGAAAATATGTATTTGTGTCGCAAAAAAAGGTATAACAGAGTAAAACAGGGTATCTCCAGAAATAAGTGTTGGAGCAGGGTTGCTATGATGAAATAAGGTTGAATCAAAAAGCTTAACATAAACAAGCATAGGTGCCGAAGAAGAAGTTTGCAAATCGCCAACAGTCAAATACAGTCTGTCTACAGTAGTATCAGCAAATTGCAAGCATGTGCTATGTGATGTAACATAAAAGTCGTGAGTACCTGCTAAGCTATCGTAGAAATATACTGAGTCTATGGGGTTTGCGATACTAACTGCAGCAGTTACAATTGTATTACATATGGGTGTAGCCAAGGGAAGATTTGGTATCGCCTCAACAACGTAGCTGCCTAAGGGCACACCAACGAAACTGTAGTAACCAGTGCTATTTGTCAGCGCTGTTAACCCACCAGGACTAAGCTGGACTATTTGGTTAGCCACAAAGCCATCGCCAACATCCTGTGCGCAATTATTGTTGATATCTGCCACGACATAACCACAGATTTCTCCACAGGTAGAAGTATTCGTAACAGTATCGTAAAATGTTAAGCAATTGCCGCTAGTGTCTGAAATTGTAACAGAATATTGTCCAACACCAACATTGCCGCTACTTGCTTGATTCAAATTTGGAGCATGACTCCAACTGTACTGCAGCGTATTATTAGGTGGTGCAACAGTCACGCTAATATTTCCATCATTAAGGTTTTGGCAACTTGCGGGGATAGTAGTTGTATTTAACGAGTAACCAGGAATTGTGTTCTTTACTGTTACATGCACATAAGAAGTATCGTTGCAATACGTGCCTGGCATATTATGTACTGCATAGTATGTAGTGCTTTGACTTGGCGAAACATTTATAGTAGAATTGTTGCCTAAATAAACACCGCTCTGCGTATACCATGAGATACTTTGATTTGGCACAGGTATTTGGTTGCCAGAAATTGTAACTAGGTAGTCCTCAGTTTCTCCCCACGTGTAGTTTTGATTGGGCAATATTGACGTACCGATCTGAGATTCAACTGCAACGACGCGCATTAGGGTTGTGCAATTGGGTACTGCTGTCGGAACTGACAGTGTATGACTATATAAATTGTAATTCGGACTCACGGCTCCTGGCACTATGCTTGTCGAGGCAATAGCCCTTTCTGCAGGCAAATCAAAAATGCCATTAGTATTCCAGTCTACAAAAACTGCCAATCCGGCTGAATAAGCAAAACCGCTACAATTGCTAAAGCCAATCTGCACACTATTCACAATACCATGCTGCAAGTGAAATGGTGGTACTATTGAAGTGTAGTTATTATACAGCCGATTGACTGAACCTGGCAAGCCATTACTTGCCCCACCACCTGTGGATGAACAATTAGTTGCATTAGAATCACTACCAACGCGAACTAGAAAAATCTCATCATCTTGTGTGGAAGTTGCGGAGCAAAGTGGATAGCTATATAGGGTGTACGGGATTGGTGGATTTACCACAAAAGCACTAAGGCTGGTGGTTTCACCGGCGCAAATAGTGTCTTTTGAAGATGAGCTTGTAAACATCAATGCGCTTGAGTAGTTGACCGCTATAGTACTGCTTGCTAGCACGGTATTCGATAAGTCGTGCACTGTAACATCAATTACATTGCCATCAGCCTGCGAACACGGTATCGACAGACTCGCCGCTGAATTTGTGCTTGTGTCAAGACTTACATAAGGTCCGATACTAGCCTTAAACACGTGCTGTGTGCCGCTAGTTAATCCGCTAGTATATATCGAAAAATGCGCCTGACTACCATTGCACACAGGGGCATTGTGTATTACTACACTATCAATACTAACCTGTCCGTAGCTGCTGAAAAAGCTGAGTATAAGGGTGATTAGAGCTAAAATCTTTCTCATTTTAGAAGGTGCTTTAGTTAGGGACGACCAAATGACTCAGAATGTTCGCCATTCCGTGACCTTTTTTGCCACATTAAAGATAGCTTATTAAGCAATACCGCATAAAAAAGCCCCCAATTTCTTGGAGGCTCTCAAATATTAATTAAATTCTGTTACTATTTTAGACCGAAGGCCTTCTTAACCTTGGCAACATAGTCTAACTTCTCCCATGTAAATAGCTCAACTTTTTTCTTAATCACCTTACCGTCTGGGCTCTTGAATGTGCGCTCAACAACCTCGTTCTTACGACCCATATGGCCATATGCTGCTGTAGGACCGTAAATAGGTGTACGCAATTTCAAGCGTTGCTCAATAAAGTAAGGACGCATGTCAAACAGTTGCTCTACCATTTTAGCAATATCGCCATCACTCATAAGCACCTTTGCTGTGCCATAAGTATTTACATTAATACTTGTAGGTTTGGCAACACCGATCGCGTAACTCACCTGAACAAGTACCTCGTCGCACAAACCAGCAGCAACTAAGTTCTTTGCAATATGGCGAGTTGCATATGCAGCACTACGATCAACCTTACTTGGATCTTTACCGCTAAACGCACCACCACCGTGTGCACCTTTTCCGCCATAAGTATCTACGATAATCTTACGACCCGTTAAGCCTGTATCGCCGTGTGGGCCACCAATTACAAACTTACCTGTTGGATTAATGTGGTATACAATCTTGTCCGTAAACAAGTGCTTATACTTTGGATATTTTGCCTTTACGCGCGGAATCAAAATGCTAACAATATCTTTCTTGATTTTAGCAAGCATCTTATCATCTTTGTCGAAGTCGTCGTGCTGTGTACTAATTACAATCGCATCAATACGAACTGGCTTATTATTATCGTCGTACTCTAATGTAACCTGGCTCTTAGCGTCAGGACGTAAATACTTGATTTGCTTATTCTCGCGGCGCAACGCAGCCAACTCAATGAGCAATTTGTGACTAAGGTCCAAAGCAAGTGGCATATATGCATCTGTTTCGTTCGTTGCATAACCAAACATCATACCTTGGTCGCCAGCACCTTGCTCTTCTTTCTTTTTGCGATCTACACCTTGGTTGATATCGCCACTTTGTTCGTGGATAGCGCTTAAAATACCGCAGCTATTGGCCTCAAACATGTATTCGCTTTTGGTATAACCAATCTTGCGAATTACTTCACGCGCAATTTCTTGCACATCTAAGTAAGCTTTACTTTTTACCTCTCCTGCAAGTACAACTTGACCAGTTGTAACCAAAGTTTCGCAGGCTACTTTACTGCTTGGGTCAAATGCTAAAAAGTTATCTATTAAGGCGTCGCTAATTTGATCAGCTACCTTGTCCGGATGGCCTTCGCTAACGCTTTCTGATGTAAATAAATATGGCATGTTCTGATGTAATTTAAAGTGCAGCAAAAGTAAGGCTTTATGCTTTTATGGGCTGTGTTTTAATCTGTAATAAAAACGGATAATGGTCAGTTTTTAAGTGGCTAGATTTGTTAGCAACTCACGTACTACTCGTAGCGCAAAGCATCAATCGGATTGAGTTTGCTCGCCTTACTTGCAGGATAATAGCCACTAACGAGGCCCACAATAGCGCAAATACAAAAGGCCAGCACAATCCATAGCCAAGGGATGACAAAAGGACTTTTAAGGAAAATTGAAACGACATTGCCAACTAGAATGCCACAAACGACACCCCACAGTCCGCCTTTAAGGCTAATGATCACACTCTCACTTAAGAACTGTCGCTTAATTGTGGAAGCTGTTGCACCTATGGCTTTGCTAAGGCCAATTTCTTTCGTTCGCTCAGCCACAGCAACAAGCATAATATTCATGAGGCCGATGGCAGCACCAAGCAAAGTGATAAATGCAATAAACATAGCTGACATGGTTACATACTGAATTTCTTCCATCGCATTGTTGGCAATATCGTCGCTACTGCGCACAGAAAAGTTGTTTGGATCTGCTACGGTTAATCTTTTCACGTTACGGAATTCTGCCTCAGCCTCTTCCTTTACGTAAGTCAGTTGCTTGATGTCATTAACTTGCACAGTAATAGCATAATTAGCTTCAAAATTGGCAAACACCCGTCGCGCATTATTGATGGGGATCAAAACCGAATTATCCGTGCGGTCTACAAAGCTTGTCCCCTTCTCTTCAAACACGCCAATCACCATGTATTTGCGATTATTCAACGACAAAATACCATTGACTGCTCGAGCTTCACTACCAAAATAATTCTTTGCTAAGCTGCTGCCCAAAATACACACATCTCTTCCGCTTTGCACTTCTGCCTTAGTAAAATTGCGTCCATTGGCAATTGTATTACCACTTACAAGTAAGTATATGTCGTCGCTAGCCGTAACAGCCGTATTAGGATCGCTTTTTTTATTGCCAACACTTATTACAGCTTGTCTGCTAATATTCACAGATATGCTTTTTGCACCAGGATAAGCGAACCTCTTAGTAAACTGTACTGCTTCGTCGTAAGCAATGTCGTCGTATGCATAGTCTTGCTTGGCATTCTTTTTTGGGCGTCCTCCCCTGCCGTCACCTCCTGCATTAATCGTAAATGTATTGGCGCCCATCTTATTGAAATTGCTACTAATAGCGTTGCGCATACTATCAACAGCTGTAATAATGCCAACCAATGCAGTAATACCCAAGGCAATGATAGCAATCGTAATGCGGGATCGTAGCTTATTTCCTTTAATACTACGCTGCGCTAATTGCCATATGTCTCTTAGATGCATTGCATTGCAAATTACACTTTTTCAAGCACTAAAGTTTTCCTTTGCGTATACTCGGCACAATTATTCCATAAACGGAAAATTGAAGCCCTAGTTCATTTCTACGTCTTCGATGCCGTTGCCTTGCTCCTTCTTTTTTGCTTCCTTGCTTGGCTTTGTTGACTTACTTTTATGAGATCCTTTTGTTGCAACCTTGGCAGCTTTTTCTTGTGGCTTTTCTTCAGACGCTTCAGACTGTTGTGTTTGCTCCGCGACGTTTTGCTCCTCCTTTTTCTTCTCTTCTGGAGGCGGAGGCAGTATATGAGGCATCGCCCTGATTTTATCGTATTTTTTGCTGTCCCATTCGCTTAGCATTTTCAAGTAGGCTTGCACTTTCTTTTGATGGTTTTTAATCAAATGCTCATACTGCGGATACAAATCATGGTGAAACAAGCTAACTAAAACATAGCAATCCAGATAACCGATTTTGCGCATATGCCTTGCAAATTCAAATTGCTTCAAATCCTTTGTGCTATCTAGCATTGCAAGCCAAGCATTTACTTCTAAATACTCTTCACCACTTATTTCATTCTTACGCATAATGCCAGTAGAATCGCTGTAAACGCCGTAGGTTGACTTTGCTGCTTGATAATGCTGCCACGGGCTTTTATCTTCAGCTAATATCTCATCTATATCTCTGCCAGCTAATATTGGAAATACAGGTCGTGGTACCCATTGACTCTTAAACTCGTGAGCTGTTTGCTGTGCGATGCTGGCCCACATGCTAAAGAACTTACGCTCTGGGTAGAGCAAAATGCATTGCAAAGTATTATCGAGGCTTTCTTGAAATTCGCCAATACGATACCAGTAATTTGCAAAGGCAAAATAAGGCGCTGTACTTTGCGGCCTCAATTCTATTGCGGCCTTGTAATAAACTACGGCCATGCTATCTTCCCGAAGCTTAGCATATGCTTCTGCCATTTTCAGATACGCTTCAAAATAATCAGGCTGAATGCCCATGGCTTCATCATATAATGTAAGGGCTGGCGCATACTCCATTATTAAAAAGCGTTCATCAGCTTCATCAACTTTATCTATAGCAGCTTGATTGTACTTTACTGTTTTTGCAAACGTATCTACATAATGCCTGTACAAAATGGCAGCAGCGCTGTCGCAATTCTCAACGCTCAAGCTTATTTCTCGTGCAGCGTCTATCAGCATACGTTCATAGATGCGCCTATCTTTAGCGGCGTAGTAATCAATCACTTTTTGTCGACGCTTAGCATCGCGTTGCACCTTTGTGCTCAATGGCACGTATCCAATTGGATCTTCTAATGCATTAACGGCACTTTTTGTTTCACTATCAGGTGCCGCGCTTGCCGCACTGTTTGCACTGTTGCCCTCTTCTTGATTATCACGAAAGGCATCGTCTCGTAAATTACTGTCAATAGTAACGACAGCACCAATTTCAGCAGCAAGTTCAAATTCGCGTTCAATGGCACGCTGCCGCCTGTCTCTTTTGCGTTTCTCCTTTGCACTTAACACTTCCTGTGGTTTAGAAGGAATTGCATTTGCAGTATCAATAAAAATATCGTCGAAACTACTATCTACCGTCAAAGCGTCGTTTGCGATGATAAGTTTTGCCGTATCAGGTTTTACAGGTGCCTGTAGATGCTTAGGTATTGCATCTGCCTCCTGCGCAAGTATATCTTGGTCTTCTTGCACATACTTGATTTTTTCAATTACTTGTTGCAGCACACTCAACTGCATTTCGGCATAGTATTGATTACCTGGGTATTTTTTTACAAGCAACTCCAACTCTCGCAGAGCTTCGTCAACTTTTTGATGTTCAAGTAGCGACTCTATATGCTGTGCATGTTTATTGTATTTCTTTTGCGCAAAAGCAGAAGTGCCAATGCTAAGCAAAAAACAAACTATGACTATGCGTGCAAACATGTATTGTAAACCCTCACAAGTTACGTATTAATACAATATACTAGCGGACGATACACTGAGCTTGGCTTCAAAGCAGTCAATTTTCCCTACCACAAGGCTGTAGCTAGGGCTGGTGCTACACCAAGAATAATCAAAGCTATGGCGTTAACAAGTAGAAGTGCTTTATAGCTGCCATCTACCTCACCATTAATAGGATCTTGATCTGCGGTATTAAAGTACATACTACGAATTACTCTAAAGTAATAGTACACACTAACAGCTGCCATCAACACTGCAAAAATTAACGCCCACATTGGCATGCCGTTTTTCATTGCAGCGTTTAACATATAATACTTTGCTAAAAATCCCCCAGTCAGCGGAATACCCGCTAAACTAAGCACAGAAATCGTTGCAGAAAAAGCCATGGTTGGGTGCTTTTGAGCTAGACCATTAAAGCCATCGTATGTATAATCCTTCAATTTAGATAGTACCGCAAAGATGCCCATTGTAGCCAAAATATAGCTTGCTGCATAAAGCAATAATCCCTTGTTGCTAAATGGCCCAATCGCATAAACTGCTATAAGCATAAAGCCTGCTTGTGCAATACTACTATAGGCCAACATTCGCTTGACACTTTCTTGAAATACCGCAGTAATATTACCTACCAAAAGCGTCAGCAATATGATGCCCAGTATTACTGTGCTCCAAACCGAAATGTTTTGCCCAAAAGCCGTGTGAAACATTTTTACAAACGCAACTACCACACCCACTTTTACAATACTAGCCATAAACGGCGTAAACGGTGTTGGCGCGCCGTCATACACATCCGGTGTCCAAGTATGGAAAGGAGCAGCACTAGCCTTAAATGCAAACGCAATAATTAAAAATGCAATAGCCATAATACCAATGGAAGTCGGACGACCACTGAACATACTTGCTATTGCAGTAATATCAAAACTATGTGCAGCGCCATAAGTCATGGCGATACCCATTAATAAAAAGCCAGTACTAAAAGCACCCATCAGAAAGTATTTTAATGAAGCTTCATTGCTCTTAAGATTGCGCTTATCACTACCAGCTAATATATATTGCGGGATACTCATAATTTCTACACCCAAGAAAAGCATAAATAAGCTTTGGAAACTTGTAAGCACAAATACACCACATACCGCAAACATAATAAGAGCAAAATACTCTGCCTTATGTAAACCTACTTTGGCAATACGATCGCTAAAAATAGCGACATAGGTAAGCAAACCAAAAGCGATAATCAAGTTTAACTTCACTGTAAGCGCATTGGTTTGCAGCATATTGTTGAAGTAGCTTATTGTGCCTTCCGGCTGTTGCCATAAGTCCAAAATGCAAGCACCTAATACAAGTGCCGCACTTGCGGTTGCCAATAATTTAATTGCTTCTGCTTTGCGCAGTACTAAGCCAGCTAGCATAAGCACTACACCCAAAAGACCTGATATTACAATTGCATTCATTTATATAAAGTAGTGGCTTTTATTATTTAACAAAGTTGATGAGGGCTTGAGGGTAAAAACCAAAAATAAGGATCATGGCAACAATAAGGCCTAAAGCAATAAACTCGTTAGCACTTAAAGAAAATTTTGCATGGCTATCAAATTTAGCTTCGCCGTAAGCAATTTTTTGCACCAAGTTAAGACTATAAACGGCACTTAGTATTACACCTAGACCTGCCAAAATTGTGTACACTTTTGGATGAGGTGTACCACTACTAAAAATACCACTAAACATCATTAACTCTCCAGCAAAACCATTGGTAAGTGGTAAGGCAACGTTAGCTAGTGTAATTAGAACAAGGAATATTGCAAAGCTGCTATTGTTTGTTGCAAGGCCGCCAAGCTTGGATAATTCGCGTGTATTGGTTCGTTCTTCTACATACAATAACAAAAGCCACATGCCTAATATATTAATGCCGTGGTTAAACATTTGTACAATTGCACCTTGCGTTGCACCAGTATTCTCGCTAAAAATTGCAGCACACATTAAACCAATATGTGCAATAGAACTATAAGCGATTACGCGCTTCATATCCTTTTGCAGCATAGCTAAAATACTAGCATAAATAATACCAATTAAGCAAAGGATAATAACTGCATTTTGCCATTGATGAAATGCTGCAGGCACTATCGGTTGCAACCAATGCAATACTGCCCACAAACCCATTTTAACCATTAGTGCACTTAATACAATTGTAACTGGCGTATATGTTTGCTCGTAAGCATCTGGCTGCCAAGTATGGAAAGGAAAAATCGGCATCTTAATTGCAAATGCCACAAACATTAACCAGAATAACCAGCTTTGCGTCGTTGGCGAAATTAATACACGTGCTTTGGTAAGACTAGCCCACTCAAAACTATTTTCAGGATTGATGCTGTACAAATAAATCAAACCTAACAATAGCAAAAGGCTACCAGCAAACGTATAAATGAAAAATTTGAAGCTCACCGCTTGTCTGCGTTCTCCACCGTACATATTAGCTAAGAAGTAAACAGGTATTAAAGCCAGTTCCCAGAAAATGTAAAACACTAAAGCATTGTTTGCGGTGAATACGCCAACAAGGCCAGCCATACTCAACATCAACAATCCATAAAATGTGTTGCTACGTTCAACATTTTTATTGAGCATAAACAAACAAAGCAGCGCGCTACATATAGATGTGAGCAATACCATAAGGCCGCCTGTTTTTGAACTTTCAAATGTAAGACGAGCGCCAAAATCGCTAAGCCAAGGATAGCTTACAACATCTGAACCGCCTGCGGCCAAAGAAACACACACGTTTATGCTAAGGGCCAAAGCAGCCAAACTTGCTGCAAATGCAGCCCAGACTGGCATGGATTTGTTAGAGCGTCCAAGTGCAAAACACACTAAGCCTGCTACTACAAAAATTATTATGATAACCAATGATTGCATCTGTATAGTATAAGTATTATAGTAGTGTTTATTGTTTAGAAAGTAATAAAGCAGCGAATAATGCCACGGCACCAAGTACCATGATAAACATATAGAAACCTACCATGCCGCTTTGCATGAGGCGCATTTTTTGCGAGGCTAAACGGATTGTATCGCCCACCCCATTAACTACGCCGTCTATACCTTTTTTCTCGGCATATTCATCAAGTACAGCGCCGCTAGCGTATGTTGGTTTAACGACACTATTATCATAGGCTTCGTCAAAGAACCATTTACCTGCAAAGAATGCTGCAATGCCAGTTAGTGGTTTGCTCAAATCGGCATTATTGCTTTCTCTACGTGCAATTAATATTGCTGCAATCGCTGCAACAACTGCAACGCCCATCAGTATGAACTCTGTACTAGCAGCTAACTCAGCATGTTCGTGCGCAGCACTACCAACCTTGAAGTAAAGCGGACTTAAATGCTCGTGCAACCAATGCTTGCCTAAATGAAATACATGCGGCAGACCAAGCGCTCCACCAATTGTACTGAGTATGGCTAATACGATTAGTGGCACTGTCATTAAAGCTGGACTCTCATGCGGGTGATGATGCTCGTCGCCACGGTATTTGCCATAAAAAGTTAGATATAATAATCTAAACATGTAGTATGCGGTTAACATCGCAGCTAACAAAATCACTCCCCATAAAATCTTACCATAGGCACCGTGATTGTAAACGTGCATCATAATTTCATCTTTACTAAAGAAGCCGCTAAAAGGCACTATGCCAGCGATTGCTAAACAACCAATTAAGAAAGTGATGTGCGTTGTTGGCATATACTTTTTGAGGCCTCCCATTTTACGAATGTCTTGCTCGTGGTGCATGCCATGAATAACGCTACCGCTGCCTAAGAACAATAATGCCTTAAAGAATGCATGTGTTATCACATGAAATACTGCTGCAGTGTAAGCACCAACACCCAATGCTATGAACATAAATCCTAGTTGACTCACCGTAGAATAAGCAAGCACTTTTTTGATATCGTACTGACGGGTGGCAATCGTGGCACTTACTAATGCAGTGGCAATACCCACAATCAATATCACATCTTGCATGAGTGGCGCAAGACTAAAAATAATATTACTACGCACAATCATATAAATGCCAGCCGTAACCATTGTTGCTGCGTGAATCAAAGCACTTACAGGCGTTGGACCCGCCATCGCATCGGGCAACCACGTAAACAAGGGCAACTGTGCACTTTTACCGCAAGCACCAATAAACAAGCAACCTGCTATGATTAAAATGCCAGTTGTATTTTCTAGACCTCCAATACCTGCAAGGCGATTAAACACTTCTGTATACTCTACCGTACCAAAATAGTGCAGCATCATAAATACCGCAATCAAAAATCCTAAATCGCCAATGCGGTTCATTATAAAGGCCTTCTTTGCAGCATTTGTATAGTCATTTTTCTTGTACCAATAACCAATTAGCAAATAACTGCATAGACCTACGCCTTCCCAACCAATAAACATGATAACAAAGTTGCTGCCTAGTACTAGCAAAAGCATGCTGAACACAAACAAGTTGAGGTAGGCAAAGTACTTTGCAAACCAGCTTTGATTTTCTTCGTGCATATAAGCTATGCTATACATATGTATTAGAAATCCAATGCCAGTAATAACTAGCAAAAACAGTGTGCTTAATTGATCTACCTGGAAACTAAAATTAATCTTATAGGTAGCCGTTTGTATAAACGGATAAAGCTCTACAACTTTAGGCGCAGCTTCACCACTTGGCACTTCTCTAAAAATGAGCACGCTTACAACAAAGCTCGCCAATACTGCCAACGATGCAATCCATCCGCTTACAGATTTTGGCAAAACATTGCGACCGAGGCCAACAATAATAAAGCCAAGTAAAGGAAATAGTGGTACTAAATAAATATACTGATGCATATAATCTGTCGGTATAAACTAGTTTTTAAGTCTGTTAAGGATGTTAATGTCTATACTGTGCACTTTACGATACATGAGTACAATAATGGCCAAGCCCACACTCACCTCTGCAGCAGCCACTACCATAATAAAAAATACAAACAACTGAGCTGAGGCATCGTTGTATGCATTACTAAAGGCAACCAACAAGAGATTTACGGCATTCAGCATCAGCTCTATGCACATTAAAATAATAATTGCGTTTCTACGCATAAGTACACCAACAATGCCCGTACAAAACAAGGCAAGGCTTAGGTAGATGTAGTGTTCTATTGGCATTTATTTCTAATTTTTATATTCCTAATTATTGTAGTAGTGATCTAGCTGAATTAATGTGGCTTTAGTAACTAATCTTTTTTACGTCGTCGGCATCTTTCTTACCAATAACTACAGCGCCGATCATCGCGCTTAAAAATAGAATACTGCTAATTTCAAATGGCAGCACATAGTCTTTGAATAATATCTTGCCAAGATTTTCAACTAAGCCTATACCTGTATTGGGATTTGTGCTAGCAGTGCTAATGGCGCTTACGCTGTATTGCTTAAATACTGCAACGAGTAGAAATAGCAATGAGCCACCTCCTACTACGCCAGCAACTTGCACCACTTTGCTTTTTTGCGGCTCTGTTTCTCCATTGAGGTTCATTAACATCACTACAAATAAAAAGAGTACCATAATAGCGCCGGCATAAACCACAATATTTACAATGCCCAAAAACTGTGCATTCATCAATACGTAGTGACCGCTGATGCAAAAGAATGTAAGTATCAAACTAAGGATACTGTAAATTGGTGTTCTGCTAAAAATTACACCAAGGGCACACAATAGTGTAAGCGCGCTTAGTGCGTAAAAAACCATGTCTTGAATTGGCATTATTGTGCAACTGGCGTTTTAGGGTTAGGAATTAATAAATCGTCTTTGCCATAAATAAAACTCTTGCGATTGTAATTACTTGGCGCAAATGTTTGTGTTAGATAAATGGCATCCTTAGGACAAGCCTCTTCGCATAAACCACAAAAGATGCAACGCAACATATTGATTTCGTATGTAGCAGCATATTTTTCTTCGCGGTACAATGACTCCTCGCCTTTCTTACGTTCTGCACTTTCCATGGTAATGGCTTCTGCTGGGCACGCTAAAGCACACAAACCACAAGCTGTGCATCGCTCACGACCTTCTTCGTCTCTGTTGAGAATATGTAAGCCACGAAAGGTTGCACTAAATGGTCGCTTTTCTTTAGGATAATCGATAGTAGCCTTTTTAGTAAACATATGGCCAAGTGTAATACGCAAGCCTTTAAACAAGCTTGGTATGTACAAACTTTCCATAAACGTCATTGGACGCCTATCTACTTGCTTTGCTCTATTTGTAAGTAATTGAGACATTTTTATTTTTTATAATTCAGAATTATTTGTTTAACCAAAGTAATACACCACCTGTAACAAGCATATTTACAAGTGCTAGTGGAATAAGGCTTTTCCAGCCAAGATTCATAAGCTGATCGTAACGGAAACGTGGCAAAGTCCAGCGTACAAACATCATAAACAAAACCATACCTATTGCCTTAGCCATAACTACAGTAATGCAGAATCCGCTATAAGCCCATGCAGGTAAATGCGCCTGTATCCAGCCTTCGCCCCAAATATGATAACCTCCTAAGAACAAGCATACGATAATGACGTTGCTGATAAACATATTGATGTACTCTGCAAATAAATAGAAGCCAAGCTTCATACTACTATACTCTGTGTGATAACCTGCAACAAGCTCGCTCTCGCACTCAGGTAAATCAAATGGTGCACGATTCAATTCTGCAAACGCACACACTAAGTAAATAATAAATGCCAGTGGTTGCTTAAATGCATTCCATACTGTGGCTTGTTGCTCTACTATTTCTCGCAGGCTCATTGTACCGCATGTCATTACTAAAGCGATGATAGAAATGCCCATTGCAAGCTCATAACTGATGGCTTGACTTGCTGCACGTAAGCTACCCATTAAACTATACTTGTTGTTACTAGCCCAGCCACCAAGCATAATGCCGTAAACACCAAGACTTACAACGCCAAAAATGTATAGCACGCCAATATTGATGTCGGCAATTTGAAATTCGAACTTTGTGCCGTCAGCCATGGTATAATCAGGCGCCCAATAAACAACGGCACTTGTAAGCAAAGCCATCAACATAGCAAGGCTCGGCCCGAGAATAAAAAGAAACTTATTACTAAATGTTGGAATAATTTCTTCCTTGAAAAATAACTTCAAACCGTCTGCAACTGGTTGCAACAATCCAAATGGACCAGCACGCAACGGGCCAATACGATCTTGCATAATGGCAGCCACTTTTCTTTCGGCCCATGTTGCATAGGTGGCTATACCAAGGCTTACCGCTAAGATGGCGGAAATAAGTATCAATTTACCTATAACGTATGCGGCTGTAACAGTTAAAATCATTGTATGTAAGCGTAGTAGGCAAAAATAAGGGCTAGCGTGCACAATGCCATACAAAAAGCACTGCTATATGTCTATGCATTATAAGCATAAAAGCCATATGTTAAGCTGTTTATCCCATTTTTGGCGGTATTTTTCCACAACGAAGATACACTGCGTAGCAGCTGCCTACCTTTGTGCTAGTTTTAATCAAAGCAAAAAAAGAGATGATCAAGTTACAAGTTGTTGGCAATCTAGGTAAAGATTGCGTGCAAAGCGAATATAATGGCAGAAATGTACTGCGCTTTAGTGTAGCACATAGCGAGAAGTACAAAGATGCCCAGGGCAACTTGCAAACTAAGACAATTTGGGTCGATTGTAGCTATTGGACTGATCGTCTTGGCATAGCGCCGTACCTTAAAAAAGGCACTACGGTTTATGTAGAAGGATCGCCAAGTGCTGATGCCTATACAAACCAACAAGGCGCTGCAGCCGCTAGTTTACGTCTTAATGTACGAGAAATACAATTGATAGGCGGATCAAGGCAAGAAGATGGTGGCAACCAAGGTACTGCACCGATGAATACGACAGTTGCGAACCAAGAAACTAGCAACAACGCTAATTCTGGCGCTCCAGTATTTACGCCTCCCGTAATTAATGATGGAGGCACAAGTGATGAGGGGTTGCCGTTTTAAGGTGACGCAGCAGTTGTAGAAAGCGGTAAATCAATATAGTCACAATTCAAATTGGCAAAATAAGTTCTATCAAACTTGTCAATTTCCGTTGCACTTATCGTCGTTAAAAATACATCTTTACAAGCGCCACAATTTGTTGGTTTAGAAGCATTACTATCTAGTATTAAAAAAGTACTTGCCGTTAATCCATTTATCTTACTAAGCAATAAAGTTTCGTATCCAATTGTCCAAGTTTCCCAAAAAGGTGCTTTTTGACTGGCGCGATAAATAACCTTCTTCATGCTAGCAGTTTGCATTTCTTGCAGCATGCTCACCTGCATTTGCTTTTGCTTGTGCAATGTTTGGTAATTGAAAAAAATACTACCTAAGAAAACCGACAATAGCACTGAAAACGCGATAGTATGCCAAGACTGTGCCTTAAAAGTTTGTCCAAAAAGTGGGGTCAACAATAGCAAAATCATCGGCGCAATTTCACTATCAAAGTGTGCTATATTGCTGGCAGATTTGTACATTGTAAAGATGGCGAAAAGATAGCCAAGTACTGCAAGTAAACTGAGCAACAATTTTATCATGCCATGTCTTGCACTAGCTTGTGCTGCTAACAAGATGCTAATGACAATACCTATACTTGCTCTTGGTAATATTTGTTGTAAAAAAACTTTCCCACTACTTATTTCTCGCACACCGTTTTGTAACGCAAATAATTGCTCAAATTTCTCATGGTCGTACCAATTGTACCGCAGCATTAATAGTTTAAATGTTATCGCAAATGTAGCTGTTACAGCTAGCCTTAACCAATCAGCATGACTAAGCCCATTAGAATGCCATAGCATCGCTAAAGCCAATACAAAAAGTGGTATCGTAGTTGCATGCGTAAAGACAGCTGCAATACATAATACAAACAACAACGCGACGCGCTTATTTCTTGCGCCTAGCCAATAAGCTATGGCAAATAATGCGATACTATGACCAACAAATAATTCGTTATGCGGAAAGAAAAAACCAGGCCCTAAGGTGCTAGCAAAAAATAAAGTATACATCAATGCAATTGGCTGATTGAAGCGTCTAATCAAAAAATAAAAACCTGCACTAACGATAGCAAAATTGATGCTATACAAATAGACTAGCGATTTTACACTTAGACCAATTTTTGCACCGAGTAACGGCAAAATTTGCGTCATAAATGCGGGGTATCTATCAAGTTGAATGACAAACCATTTTGTATTGATTACTTGCACAAGTGTACTTGCAGAATCGCTAAAACAAATGCGTTCTACGCTGCATATCGCTGCAGCAAATACATATGCAATCCAAAAAAATAATTGCAATCTTGCGAGTAATACCGATGGCTGTGCAAAGGCTATTTGCCAAGCGCTAGCTTGTCCTCTCAAATGCGTTTTTGTGCTGGTTTCAAACAAAATGCTTGTGGTCTTAAAGCTGCTTAAATGAAAACAGAATTACTCAATTGTACTGACTGTTCTAAGGCTGAATTGCTTATAGAATATCCCTCGAAATACTGCAAAAGATTCAAGGTGTCCATATTTCCAACAAGCTCTTCTTGTGCCATAGGACAACCGCCAATACCACGAATCGCACCATCGTATCGCGTACAACCTGCCTTATGCGCAGCTTCTATTTTTTCGCGCCAAGTCGTAGGTGTTGTATGAAAATGTGCACCAATTTCTAGTTCAGGAAACGCTGGTATTAATTCTGAAAAAATACTTGTAATAACTGGAGGCGTTGCAACACCCACGGTATCCGCTAGTGCAAAATGTTTAATACCTAATTGACTCAATTGCTCAACCCATTTGATGGCAACTTCAGGATTGTACTCATCGCCATATGGGTTGCCAAAGCCCATACTAATATATACAAGTAAGTGCTTGTTATTTTGCACACACAAGTTTTGTACAGCCTCTACCCTATGCAAACTTTCTTCAATACTAGCATTTGTATTTAGCTTCTGAAATGTTTCGCTTATGCTAAATGGATAACCTAGATAAGTTACCTCATCGTATTGTACAGCATCTGCTGCGCCACGCTCATTTGCAATAATTACCAATAATTTCGTTGCTATGCCATCTAATTGTAATTGTGGCAGCACTAGTTTAGTATCTGCCATTTGTGGAATGGCTTTTGGGCTTACAAAACTGCCACAATCCAGCACATCAAAGCCCACTTGTAGTAGACTATTTAAGTATTTTACTTTTATATCTGTATCTATTTGATGCACCCAACCCTGCATAGCATCGCGCGGACACTCTGTGATAGCAATTGCCATGGCGCAAAGGTAATAGCCAATATGGCGCAAAAAGCAGCATCTTTTCAAAAGAGAAGCATTTTATCGCAACCATTCCAATGAGCAAGGCGCCGCCAATTTTACGATATTCCGTAAAGTTCCTAAGTATCACTTGTAAAGAGCGCCAAATTCAAGCAAGTACAGCGCTGCACTTTTGCATCAACCAAACAAAAAATACAATAATGAACAAGTTATTTTTAAGTATTGCCACAGTAAGTATTTTAGCAATAGCAAACACAGCCATCGCTCAAGATGCAGGCGTAACGCGTCTAAAAACAAACCCATTGAGTCCAATGGTTGCTGCAGAGCGCAATGTAAATTTAAGCGTAGAGCGAACCTTTAAAGGCACAAAAAACGTGATTGGTCTACAAGCAAGTGCTGGCTATATTTTCGGCTGGACAGCTGTTGAGAACTCCGATAACCTTGTAAGCAAGCCTAACGTATCAGGATTTGTAAGTACAGCCGAGTTGAGAACTTATTTTGCTAAAGGCTTCTTTGCAGGTGCCTATATCCAAGGCAAAAGTATTACGGCTAATTATACGGTAGACAACTATTTCCCTCCTGCTGGCGGTACCATCACAACATTAGATGTAAAGTCTACTAAACGTGCCACAAGTGCCGGTGTGCTCGCAGGTTATAATTTTGAACTTACTAAAAAACTAGGCGCTGAACTATACGGCGGCTTTGGTTTAAGCAACAAACAATTACGCGACAATGGCAGGAATGTTGATAGGTTTGATTACCTAGATAACAACGAAATAAATCTACTGATTGAAAATAGTGGAAGGTTCCCGCAGTTTTATTTCACTTACAAACTAATCTATACTTTGTAAAATTACTGACGAGCGCTATACCAAGCGTTTGCAATAATACCCCAAGCCACGCTTACATTTAAGCTATCAAAGTCTGCACTCATAGGAATAATAAACTTATCAGTGCAGGCTTTATTTATTTGTAAACTTGTGCCAGCCTCTTCGCTACCAAGCACAACCATTGTTGGCTCATCAAAATTGATTTGACTTAAAGTTTTGCTTGCTTGTAAACTGCTAGCATAAATGGTGATACCATTTTGCTGGCAAATTTCTACAACACCTTCAGTATGCTTTTCCCGCACAATTGGTAGCTGTAGTACTGCACCGGCACTACTCTTTACAGCATCTTCGTTGATACTGGCATTGCCTCTTTCTGTAATGACCAAGGCATGTATGTCAAAGCATTTTGCTGTACGAGCAATAGCACCAAGGTTGCGCACATCTGTAATGCCCTCGGCAAAAACAAAGCGTGGTGTTTCGCCATTGGCAAAACATTGGTCAATAATATCTTGTAGCTTATGGTATTGCACCAAAGCCCCTAAGCCAATAACGCCTTGATGATTTTGTTTGCTTAAGAAATTAAGCTTCTGTATCGGTACACGCTGAATAGGTGTGCCATTTGCTTTTGCAGCACGCTGGATATCTCCTACGAGTTCGCCCGAAATGTTTTGTTGCAATAAAACTTTATCAAATTCTTTACCCGATTGTAAAGCTTCTAGGATAGGCTTACGCCCAATAACTAACGATTGTTTGCTCTGCATTATTTGTTTATTACCAACTTTGCAGAACCTAAAATTTTGTCGTTTCTGTCCTTGATGAGCACAATGTAGATACCATTCGGCATATCGCTCATATCACTGAAGGTATAAATCTCCTGACCTTTCACAAAAAGCTGTTCTTTGATTTTGCGACCAATCAGGCTCATCACAACAATCTTGTCAACGCTATCGTCAGTTGTAGAAACTTTTACGCTAAATGAATTACTACCGCTGCTGTAAAACACATTTAGTGTATTACCAGCATAGGCTACACTATTTATCATGAGCATGATTGCTGCAAGTAAAATAGTGATGTGTTGCTTTATGGTAGAAGTTCTCTTCAAATGCTTTTGGCTTCTTGGTACAAAGGTATGCAATTAGTAGACGTAAAAAACAAAGGTTTTCCACTAAAAAATGACCAAAAATTGAAATTTTAACAATAATAATGATGCATCTTTGTGACACACTAAGCACTGAAAACAAGTTGTATTTCATCAATCACGTATCGGCTCATCATTGGATTGGCTTATTTTGCCTAATTAGCTTGGTTGTAGCGGCATGTTATTATATCAATTTGAAGCAGCAATGGCTTAAAAAAATCCGTATTGCTGTTGCAACTTTTGCCGTGCTTTTTGTACTTACTTTTAACGTTCCAGTATTGTCTGCTGCACTGAACACGCCGGTGCGTCAATGGCAAACAATAGAGGTTCAAGAGCAAGGCGCCTCTAGCACAATTGCTGCCAGTATTGTAAAGGCTGCAATAACCTTTGTTGTTAATTTAGCGACTAAGTAGGCAATATCAATTCCCAAATCAATTTCATTTTCTCAGGGCAAAATGCCTAACTGTATTTACTAAGGCTGCTTACAATTAATTCAGCCACGCTAAAGCACTTTACGTCGGCTTTAATAGCATTTGGATGTGAATTGGTGCACGCTACCCTTTCAATCAAACCAGAAGCCTTAATTCGCTCTATAGCATTATTGCTAAATAAACCATGTGTGGTAATGACATCTATGCTTGCTGCACCATGTTGTTTATAGGCTTGGGCACAACTAATTAAACTACCACCAGTGCGAATCATATCATCGTAAATGATCACATGTTTGCCGTGTACATCTGCGTTGATGCCACTCAATTTAGTTTCCTCACCATTCACACGTTGCTTGTACGCAAATGCACTTGGTACGCCGAGTTCTAATGCCAAGCTTTCGACCCACTTCGCCCTACCCGCGTCTGTACTTGCCAAAACAAAATCAGTGCCACCAAATTGACGAGCGGCTTCAAGTATGACAGGTTTGCAGTATACGTGATGGGTACGAATATGCCTATCAAAATAATATGGAATGCCTTCGCTATGTAAATCAAACAAAAATACTTCTATTGCATTTCGCACACTTGGTATAGCGCTAAACAGCAATGCACGCGATTGCGCTTTGACCACTTCGCCACCATACACCATTCGTTCCATAGTGCTGTAACCAAAATATGGCATTACTAGGCTAATTTCTGCAGCACCATTCTGCGAAGCGCCAACAGCTAAGTCATATAGCTCTAGTGTATTGGCATCGTCTATTGTGCCGCCTATAATTACAATATGTTGATTTGTAATATTCGTGCCAAAGCGATGGTAGATTTCTCCGTCAGGGAAATGATTGCGCTCTATTTGGGCAGCACTTGCAGACGGCATTAAGGCTAACACTTCATCCTGCAAATATTTGTACGCTTCTGTACTTGCTATTAACATTGGTACAAACCTAAGCATGTTTAATCATATTTTACAATTACCAAAATTGCGAGCACGATTTTTGTACCTTATGTACTTTGCTTAAACCATGATTGCATCGCTGTAATTGCATATAACGCGGATAATTTTTGTTTACAAAATATTTTATAAAAACCTATGAAAATGAATCAAAAAAAATATAGGTTGTAATTGCAAAAAACAACTTTTCCACATTCTCTAAAACCCTTGCTGTTATTGACTTTGCGAGTGTGTTGTAAAAAAGCTAAAACAGTTTTTTAAGCATAAAAAATTGTACCTTCGCAAAGCTTTACAAAAAGGCAAAAAAATAGATAGATCACTACACAAATATGAGTAGAACAGAAGCAGAAATAGCAATTAACAAAGCGGGATATGGCGCAGATAGCATTCAAGTTCTAGAAGGACTTGAAGCCGTACGTAAAAGACCAGCCATGTATATTGGTGATGTAGGCGTAAAAGGTTTACACCATTTAGTATACGAAGTTGTAGATAATAGTATAGATGAGGCTTTAGCAGGTCACTGTAAGAACATTACAGTTAGCATCACACCAGAAAATGGCATTCGTGTACAAGACGATGGCCGTGGTATTCCAACAGAAATACATACCAAAGAAAAAAGAAGTGCCCTAGAAGTAGTAATGACAGTACTACATGCTGGTGGTAAGTTTGATAAAGATACTTACAAAGTAAGTGGTGGTTTGCACGGTGTGGGTGTAAGTTGCGTGAATGCATTAAGCACCATGCTACGTGTGGAAGTACACCGCGACGGCAAAATCTACGAGCAAGAATATAGCTGTGGTGCCCCAAAATATCCTGTACGCGAAATCGGTACTTCTGACCGTACAGGTACACAAGTACACTTCCAGCCAGATTTAAGCATCTTTATTACAGGCGAGTACAACCGCGAGATTTTAAGTGCGCGTTTACGTGAGCTTAGCTATCTAAACAAAGGCATTCGCATTACGCTTGTAGACGAGCGCGAAACAGAAGAAGATGGCAGCTTCATCACAGAAGTTTTTCATAGCGAAGGTGGTATTGTGGAATTTGTAGCAATGCTTGATAAAACAGGTAAGCGTGAGCCACTTTTGCCACATCCTATTTATGCAGAAGGCTACGACAAAGAAAGCAATGTAAGCGTAGAGCTTGCTATGATGTACAATACATCTTTCAGCGAACATCTATTTAGCTACGTTAATAATATCAATACCATTGAAGGTGGTACGCACGTAGCAGGCTTTAGAAGAAGCATTACGCGCGTATTCAAAAGTTATGGCGACCGCAATAAGCTATTTGAAAAAGCTAAGGTTGAAATTGTAGGTGACGATTTTCGCGAAGGATTAAGCGCTGTAATTAGTGTAAAAGTTCCTGAGCCACAGTTTGAGGGCCAAACCAAAACAAAGCTAGGCAATAGCGAAGTAATGGGTATTGTAGATACAAGCGTTAGTAAAGTGCTTGATGCTTATCTAGAAGAACACCCTAAGGATGCAAAGACAATTATTGATAAAGTTATTATTGCAGCACAGGCACGTCATGCAGCACGTAAGGCACGCGAACTAGTTCAACGTAAAAACGTTATGACTGGTAGCGGATTGCCTGGTAAGCTTGCTGACTGTAGTGATACCGATCCAGAAAAATGCGAATTGTATCTTGTAGAGGGTGACTCAGCAGGTGGTACAGCCAAGCAAGGTAGAGATCGTCGTTTTCAGGCTATTTTGCCGCTACGTGGTAAGATTCTCAACGTAGAAAAGGCTATGGAGCACAAGGTATTTGAAAACGAAGAAATTCGAAACATCTATACTGGTCTTGGTGTAACTGTTGGCACAGAAGAAGATGCAAAAGCACTTAACACAAAAAAACTACGTTATCACAAGCTCATCATCATGACGGATGCCGATATTGATGGTAGCCATATTAGTACGCTTATTCTCACATTATTGTATCGCAATATGAAAGAATTGGTTGAACAAGGTTTTGTGTACATCGCTCAACCACCACTATACTTAGTTAAGAAAGGTAAAGAGGCTGTATACGCTTGGGACGACGAAGACCGTAAGCGTGTCGTGGCACGTATTGGCGGCGGTAAAGATGAAAGTGTGCATGTACAACGTTACAAGGGTCTTGGTGAGATGAATGCGGAGCAACTTTGGGAAACAACGATGAATCCTGAAACGCGTACCTTAAAGCAAGTAACGATAGAGAGTGCTGCAGAAGCCGATCGCATTTTTAGTATGCTAATGGGCGACGAAGTTCCACCGCGTAGAGAGTTTATTGAAAAACACGCTAAATACGCACGAATAGACGCATAAATTAATCTAGCTCGGGTTGTGGCTGGTAACAAACGTTTGAATCAAATCTTTCAGACTAGCAATGCCGCCAAGCAACAATTTGAAGTTAGAAAATTATAGTACGATTAATACATACATATCACTTTATAAATACAAGAAACCGAAGTGTACAACATAACATTTAAGTTCGAAGAAAAAGATAAACAAAGCATCACTATCAATAACTGCGCAGTAGACGACAGCGTATTGGAAGTTGCTTTAAAAAACGATATCGATTTACACCATAACTGTGGCGGCGTATGTGCTTGCAGCACTTGTCATATTTATATTGAAAGTGGCGAGGCGCATATCGAAGAACTAAGCGACAAAGAAGAAGACTTTATTGATCGTGCGCGCAATCCGCGTCTTACGAGTAGATTAAGCTGCCAATGTGTGCTACTTGAGGGCAGTGGCGATATTGTGGTTACAGTGCCAGATCAAAGTGGATTGCTAGGCGAATAAAATTAATTGAATAAATAGGAGAACGATGGCAGAAATGTTTGAACCACCAATAAATTGGGCTGATCACGAGGATATCGCTTTGAAATTATACGAGCGCTTTGGCGATGATTTTACTGAAGCAAAAATTTACCGAATTAGATTTACCGAGCTTCTCGAATGGGTTTTAGAAATTGACCGTTTTGAAGGTACACGCGAACAATGCACCGAGGGTCACTTAGAAATGATACAAAGCGCGTGGGTGTACGAGTGGCGCGATAACCAATAAGGTGCTTTATGCTACTTGAAGTATTTGAGCGAATAGATACGTTTATTTTTGACGTTGACGGTGTGCTAACCAACGGACAACTCTTGGTAATGAACGATGGTAGCCTATTGCGTAGCATGAATATTAAAGATGGTTACGCATTGCAATTAGCCATCAAACAAGGTTACAAAGTAATTATCGTAAGCGGCGGTAATAACGAATCCGTAAGGCAAAGGCTAATAGGGCTTGGTGTAGACAATGTACATCTTGGCATTCACGATAAAGCTATTAAACTGCAAGAGCTAATTACTGCGGATACGCTTAGTTTGGACCGTTGCTTATATATGGGAGACGATATGCCAGACCTTGCTCCAATGCAAATTGTAGGTCTGCCTTGTGCGCCACAAGATGCATGTACAGAAGTTTTGCAAGCAGCCAAGTATGTCAGTCCTTTGAAAGGCGGCGAAGGCTGCGTAAGAGATGTTATAGAACGTGTATTAAAGCTGCACGGCAAGTGGCAGTAGGCATTGCGCGTCATTTTCGTAGTATTACTACTAAGCCTAAGGCAACTTAAAGTGCGGATTATGGATTAAACCCACAACATTGCCGTATGGATCTTTAAGTGTTGCCACAATAATTCCTCCGCCTACATCCTCATGTTTTTCGTGTACTTGTGCTCCTATACTTAAAAATCGTTCAAATGTTGATGCTACATCATCTACACCCCAATAGGCTACGCTATTATCTGCCCTGGTTTTAATTGCACTTTCCTCAGGCTGCAAACCCAACTCATAGCCAGCGATACTAAACCCAACATAAAATGGTTCATCAAAGTAGGCTTCTACTTCAAAAGCCTTAGCGTACCAATCGCGTGCCTCGGCTAAATTAGGCACTTTATAAATTACAGTGCGTAATCCAAGCATTGCCAAAATCTATTTTTTAGGCTTTGTTGCAGCGGCTTTTGGCGCGCTTACCTTTTTAGTTGCAGGTTTTGGTGCTGGTGTTTTGGGTGCTGATTTAGGCGTTGGGGTTTCAACAGGCGCTTGTTCTCCTACTACAAAAGTGTCTGGCATTGCATATTCTGCACTCTCTTCTAGCTCAGGTTCTACTTTAAACATCTCGCCTGTCGGATCTACAATTGGGTCTGCTTCTGCAGCAAATTCGCTTGGCAAACTTTCAGTTAGCATCATACGCGCTTGATTGTAAGCAAGCACATACCAATTTTCATTTGGCGCCATTTGTCTGGCTACGATGTATTGTCCCTGTGGTGACACTAAAACAAACTTCTTGTCTGCGCTTAACTTTACATTTTCTTTACCATACTGTTCAGAGAATGTTTCGACAACAAGATTGGCCTCTTCCGCCTTTGCACCCAGTGCTTCTAGCGACATTGATACGTTCATGCTATAAGGCACTAATGCATACTGCTTGGTTTCAAACTTCTTTAAAAGCACTGGTTTACCGCACCAAACAGTATCAAATTTAACAAACCCGTCAGCAAAAGTACTTTGTAGTCCGTCACCGATAGACTCACGATCTTGTACCTCAAATATTTCAGGCCACATATAATCTAGCATGCACGGCACGTCAGTGTTACGATGGCAATTTGCATATTGCTTTAATGCCTCACTTAAATTGCTGCTACCATTTGTTTGCGCAAAAAGCAGCGGAGACCCAAAGAGTGCTACTGCGATTACAAGTATCTTCTTCATAAGACACCAAATTACTAGAATAACTGATGTAGCTTAAGCAATATATGTCATTACATTTTGTAGGTGTCGGCACTGAATTGTTGGCTTGGAAAACAACGCCAAATAGGCGCTTAAATATCTGCTTACGCATACGCAACTTAGCATGCAACTTTATACACTGTACAAAAGCTTAAAGCCGTAGCTACCATAGTTCGTTTACCAAATGCGATATTCATTCTGGTAACGCAAAAACTGTGCAGTTTTTATTTAGTATTATCTATTGTACAAACGAAAGCCTGCAGCAGTCTCTTAATGGTAAAAAACGTAAAATGCTTGATCAAAGCTGACTACCAATTAACATGCCATAGCATACCATTTGCAAGCCTCTTTAGAATTGGTCACTTTGTAATTACAATGCACAAGCTAAGACATGCTGAATTCTATTTTTTACGCTTTGTAGCAGCGGCTTTTGGTGCGGCTGCCTTTTTAGTTGTTGGCTTCTCTGTAGGAGCATTTTTTACTGGCTCAGGCGCTGGCGCTTCAACAGCTGGCGACTCTACTACAAAAGTATCTGGCATTGCATATTCAGAACTCTCATAGACCTCTGTATCAACGCGAAACATCTCCCCCGTTGGATCTACAATTGGGTCTGCTTCGTCTGTAAATTCGCTTGGCAAGCTTCCTGCAAGCATCATTCGTGCTTGATTATAATCTAATAAAAACCAATGCTCATTTGGCGCCATTTGTCTGGCTACAATATATTGTCCTTGCGGTGTTACTGATATCGTTTTCTTATCGGCACTCAACTTTACGTTTTCCTTGCCATGTTGCATAGCTAAGGCCTTAACGACATCATCTGGACTTCCAGCCTGTGCTTCCAGCATCTCTACTGCCATAGAAATTTTCATACCAAATGGCACCAATCCATACTGCACGGTTTCAATTTTTTTCAGTAAAACAGTTTTGCCACACCAAACGGTATCAAAATGAACTAATCCATCAGTAAATGAATTTTCCAATTCTTTAGCAATTGACTCGCGATCTTGTATTTCAAATATCTCCGGCCACATATAATCTAGTATGCATGGCACGTCGGAGCTAAGATTGCACGCCGTGTACTGATTTAGCGCTTCGGTTAAATTGCTGCTGCCATGTGTTTGTGCGAAAAGCAAGGGAGACCCAAAGAGTGCTAGTGCCAAACCAAGAACCTTCTTCATAAGAAAGCAAATTACTATAATAACCCATGTGCCTTGTGCAATTTATGTCATTACAATTTGCTTGTGTAGGTATAACAATTATAAGTTTGCAATCTTAGCGTCTGTATTACTGCAATGTCTCTTATTCGCATACACAGCTTAGCACGTAACTTTGCACTTTGCAAAAGCTTAAAGCCATAGTTACCATCGTTCGCCTTCCAAATACAATATTCATTGTGGTGGCGCAACTTTTGTGCAGCTTTTATTTGGTTTTGCCATTTATACAAGCAGAGAACTTACAGCAGTTTTTAAGTAATACACAGCACGTGTTACTAGCTATCGCTACCGGGTTTATCGCAGCTGGAGGTTATCTTATTAATGACTACTTTGATCTAAGAATAGATAGTATCAATAAACCTAAACGCGTCACTGTAGAACGTAATTTTAGACGACGCCATATCATGCTTTGGCATATTGCTTTGAGTGCTATAGGATTTTTAATCGCATTATACTGTGCAATTAAAAGCAAGCACATAAGTCTCGCATTGATTCAATTGGGCAGTATAGGATTGCTGATAGCATATAGCAACAAACTAAAACGTATCGCCATATGGGGCAATGTTGCAATTGCATTTCTTGCGATGCTTAATGTACTTACACCAAGTTTATACGAGCATCAGTATTGGCACCCAAGTATAATGTACGAGCCGCAACGACAAGGTCATCTAAGCCTAGCTAGTGTGGCATTTGTAGCGCTGTTTGCATTTCTAATTACCCTACTAAGAGAAATTATTAAAGATGTAGAAGATATTAAAGGAGACAGAGCTGATGAGTGCAAGACATTACCAATAAAATTTGGTATTGCCGTAGCAAGATACTGTTGCTTAACAATTACGGCAGTGCTTATACTATACGGTATATGGTACGTTTACTATGTACTTACAAACTCCCCATCGTGGCATCCCGATTGGTTGACATACAAAGCTTGTTTTGCTGGCCTTGTGATTACACCGCTTTTGGCGTTGCTTTACTTACTACTTAGAGCGCGAACAAGTAAGCATTTTAAGCGTTGCAGTAGGCTTGCTAAACTCATTACTTTTGCAGGCATTCTTATTACAATACTATTATGACAAATACACAAATAATACTAGGCTCTGCCTCTCCACGCAGGCAGCAATTGTTGCAACAAGCGGAAATAGAATTCACGGTACATACCGCCGATATAGACGAGAGCTACCCTAGCGATTTAGAAACTGAACTTGTGCCGATTTATATCGCTCAAAACAAAGCAGCTGCATTAAACCATCTCATCAACGATAACACTATCGTAATTACTGCTGATACCGTTGTAATTCTAAATGAAGAAATCATTGGCAAACCAAGTAATGCTTTAGAAGCTATAGCAACATTGCAAAAACTTAGTGGAGCTACACACACTGTTATTACAGGCGTTTGTATTGCTAGTTTGGAAAGAAGTATATGCTTTAGTGATAGTACAGAAGTGGAGTTTAATACGCTCAGCGACGAGCAAATATCGCACTACGTTACCAAGTATCAACCTTACGACAAAGCTGGTGCATACGCTATACAAGAGTGGATTGGCGTTGTTGGCATTAAACGCATCAATGGTTCTTTCTATAATGTAATGGGGCTACCTGTTTGTAAAGTGTTAGAAGGATTGAAGGAAATGGCAAGCGAATAGCTTTGCATAGAAATTCAAGTCTTTGTAAAACAGGTTTTTTGTATCAAAGACACAAAATTTTTCTCGCTAATAACCTTGTACATGACGTTTATTGTGACTAATTAGTATTAGCGCTATTTTCAAGAAAAAAGAAGTCCTTTTTATTCTATACCTAGAATAAAAAGGACTTCCAGCAATAAAAATCTGCTAATTATAGCTGTGCTTTATTTTGCACCATTTACTTTAAGCTTTGCTTTGGCATGCTTAGCAGCATCTGCTTCGCGCTTAGCTTTTAATTCTGCTGCACGCTGTGCATTAGTACCTCTAGCCTTTGGCGCTTCTGTCTTATGAGCATTAGCCTGTGCAGCTTGAGTATTTACCTTAGCTGGTGCTTCTAACATTGCCTTCGCTGCTTGAGCTGCTGCCGCATTTTGCGCACTAGCTGCTTGATCAGCCGCTAAGCGTGCAGCGTCATCTTGCTCATCTTCTTGGCGTGAATGAGCATCGTAAGCAATACCAAGTGTTTCGCTAACACCATATGCAGTAGGTTCAAAATATTTGCCTTTTAAATTAGCTGGTTTGTTCTCCTCTACAATTATAGGGAACTTCGTAGCTACAGCATCGTGACGCACGCCAGTAACCTGCCAGCTAACTTTTACATTTGGCTTATCAGTTTTAATCTTAAATTGATTATTAGCCACTTCTTCTGCAATAATTGCTTGAGCAAATGAACCAATTACAGTTAGCTGGTATTTGAAGTCCTTGTTCAATGCAGCGAAATAATCTGGCAAAAACACTGTTGCGTCGCCGTTTGCGTCTGTTACAATATTACCGTTGTACATATTCATCATATCTGGGCTTTCTATGCTACTATGACGAAGTATTTTATTTGCTGGATCTAATGGGTGATCTATAGTGAATGGCTTAGTACCAAAAGTACCTGTGGTAGCGTAGATATCTCCACTAAAGTACCCAGCGTAGTTTGTGCCAGAGCCAGATGATGAACCATAAATGGCGTAGCCAGTTTGCCCTACGTTAGTATTCGTTGCTCCAATTACACCATACACTGCGCCTGTGCCCTTGTTACGAGCACGTCCATATACACCTCTATAGCCTCCATCACCCTGTACGCCTATGCCATAGTTAGTATTATATGTGTTATACAATACTGTGCCTTTCACGCCAACATGATCAAACAAGCTATCATTACCTAGATAGTCAGCTGCAACAATACCACGGTTATAATTATTACCAGTCGTATTATTTGTTGTAAAGTAACCAGCAGGTAAAGTTGAGTCGCTTACATTAGCGCGCACACCATAACCTTTGATCGAAAGGGCATCAAATGCACTACCTGTACCGTAAGCCTGTGAAACAACACCATCACCGATGCCAGATGCAGAAATAAAAGCTGCATCAAACGAGCTGCTACCAGCTACTATTGCCCAGCTGCTATTGCCTGATAAAGAAGCTGCAGAGCCAGTAGTTGCAGCCGCAAAGGTTGAGGCTCTAAGTGCAGATCCGTTGCCATAGTTGGTAACTTCTGCAGTTGGCGTAGTAGAAGTACTTTGGAAGGTTGCTGCCTGGCCTCCACCATAGTTTTGAGCCGCTAAAGCAGCACTAGACGCGCTTGAAGAAGAAGCTACTACACCATTGCCATCTTCCGAATCAAAGTTACCACCTGTGGTACTTCCTTCACCGATGCCTATAACACCAGCAGAGCCTGCAGAATCAGTAATGCCATACACACCAAAGAATCCGCCTTCACCTTTTACACCGATACCGTAATTAGTTTGGTCACCAAATTGGCTCTTACCATATACACCCACATGATCGTCAATTGTATTTGGCGTTAGTGGCAAATACTCGCCCACCAATACACCTGCTTCATGAGAATTGACATCATCATTGGTGTAAAAATAGCCCACTATAGAGCTATCAGCATAAGCATCAATAGCTCTTCCGTTACCACCATTATTTACCGCCAATGCTGCATTATCCTTGTTAAAGCTAGATAATATGCTACCAAATTGAGACAGACTATATAGGCCGGTGCCATTTGATGAACTATACAAGCCAATTGCATTAGGCGAATATGACTCTCCATAAAACGCGTAATCATAGGCACTATCGCCAGACGATATAGAATAATGCACAAAACCAATACGTTGATTACCTACTGGCAATGGTGTGGTAGGATTTAGCATAACTCCGATACCATTGCTAAAAGAATCTACTGCCACTGCTGCGGGAGGAAACAAACCACTACTGCCATAATTTGGACGAATACTAACACGGCCTACTGTTGTAGGTGATTGGGCTATTCCAATTGTAGTGCCATCATCTACGATTTGTGAGTTACCAACCGCCGTACCTGTAGGCGTAAACTTAGGTACATAATTCAAAGTACCAGAGCCAGTTAATCCACCGCCAGTTGGTGTTTGCCAAGTTGCTAAACCTGTTGCATCGCTAGTTAACACTTTGCCAGCACCAGGTGCACCACCAGTAATTTTTACTTGACCGTTTACTTCTAGTCTGGCACCTGGGGTTACCGTACCGATGCCAACATTACCCGTTGGATCTATTGTTAGTCGATCGGCACCGTTAGTACCAATAATAGTATTTCCAGTAGGTTCTAAGTTCACCATACGAACAGTGTTTCCTGTTTGGCGAATATCAAAACCATCGCCTATAGCATGACCAGTAGTGTTGTTAGTCATTTTAAGTGTATCACTTGCACGATCAGTAGTGTTGATATGTACTAATGCCTGTGGTACACTATTACCACCTAAGCCTACATTTTCGCTAGCTGCATCTATATGGATTTTCAGTTTGTTTGTGCCAGCTTTTGTTATAGCAAAACCAATATTGCCCGTACCAGCATTTAGGAATGGGCCATTGTTGCCGTAACCAAGAATGTTAGCATATGGGTAAAGTGTTGCAATACCAGAATAACCACCAGCTACTGTACTACCGTATTTACTAAACGTGGCAAAATTAGCAGGTACATCATTAATTAATCTAAATGTACCAACGCCAGCTGGATCGGTATTAACCATGCGAATAAAAGCACCATTACCTGTGCGATTAATCTGCAACTTAGTTGTTGGATCAGGCGCTATTGTTCCCAAACCAACACTCGTACCATTGTCAAATAATTGACTGTTGATTTCTGCACTACTACTGCCTGTTGCGTCAAACTTACTTAAGTAGTTAGCACTACCCGCGCGAGTTTGGCGTACATTATTAGCTTGATCTGCAGTACCTGCAGTATTGGCATATAGGGCATACGGTACGCTAAGTAATTGTGTAGTTGCTAATTGCTCAAAGCCAGTACCACTTAGCATATCTACTTCTACACGGATATACTTGTTGCTTTTTTCCCAAGCGATATTCTTAAATTCGCCAAAGGTGCCTGTACCAGTACCAATTTGAATGTTATATAAACCAAATTGATTTGTAGTTACTTCTTGGGTTTCTTGGTAGACTACTTCGCCATTCTCGGCACCGTCTATAATACTTAAACGCAATGTCATTTTTTGATTTGCCATTGCCTTACCTTCCGTGCTGCGTGCAACACCTTGGTAGTTAAAAGCCTGTGGAGCTTGGGCATAGGTTACCCCAACACTCATTAGTGCTAGTGCACATAGTAATAAAATTTTCTTTCTCATTTTGATTTTTTGGTTTGGTTATAAATTGATTGTAGTTGTTTGGTTTATTAAATTTTTGAAATTTTGTAGGTGCATCTTGTGGATTTATTTGTATTGCTAATTTGAATAAAATACACCCCCGGAGCCAAGGCCTGCAGGCTTATTACTTGTCGCTGTGCCCCTTCTGTAGCCTTTGACTCGGTGCTCATTAAGATAGCGCCCGTAGCATTTAATACGTCGTACCTAATAGTTTCGGCGCTCGTTGTAATACTTTCTACAGTTACATTAGCAGTAGTTGGATTAGGGTAAACTTGCACTTGCGAAGCGTCACAACTAGAGCAAGCGTTTGCATTGATTTCTTGTGGCTGTAAAATACCTTGTGTGACTACTAGTTTTACATTGGCATCTGTTGCAACAAGGCACATTTCTCCAATTGAAATCTCGTGGACAATGCCAGCCTTGCTAGCTACAATGCCGCAGCTATTGCTGGCTACTTGCGCGCACACACTATTCGAGAATAATAGCGCTACAAATGCAAGTAAGCTGTTAAAAAAAATGGGTTTGTGTCTAATCATTATATATGTTTTTTGGTTTGGTTACGTATTCTAGAATAAACTAATACTTTTAGTACTGTCCTTGCTACAATATTGCACATATTTCTTAGCAGTATTACTTTCTTTAGGCAACACTTTGCGCTTGCTATAAGTTACATATTACTATCAGCTTTCCAACTGGAATAGGTGATTCACTGTATAATCACTTTGAATAGTTGTTTCACTTAGCATATGATCTACTACTTGCATTTGCGTGAGGTACAAAGAAATAGCAAACAGATCTAAAGCTTACAAATTTTGGAATATCAGATACCTATACAATAGGCGACCCTTCTATATCATAATTACGGGCAAAAGGCAGCTGTTACTTTATTCGTTTTGAAAGTGATTGCGGTAGCATGTGTGACTTGTAAATTTAGTTTATCGTTTTGTTACAGGACAAATGTACAAAAATTCGTTAAAAAAAAACAATAGCCTTTTTTAACTAGCTAGATTTAGCTATGAATTTGTCCACAACGTGCTTTACTTACTAGCTAGATTTAGCTATTGCCGCATCTAAAACAAGGCTAAGATTGCTTTTGCACCTCTTGTACTTTAAGCAGCAAAGCGGTTGTTGAGCATCGCAATGCGCAACAACCGCCTATTGTAGATTTTATGAAGTTTTATTTCCCCAAAATACCTGTACTAGTTTCTGATTTAGCGTCATATGAAATGGCCTTTGTACGAGGTTGACCATAAGCTTCTGGTTCAAAATACTTACCCTTATTGTTCTCAGACTTTTCTTCTTCTACAATGATTGGATATTTTGTAGCAACAGCGTCGTGGCGAATACCACTAACTTGCCAGCTTACCTCTACATTTGGTTGATTAGTTTGAATCACAAATTGATTGTTATTCATTTTTTGCTTTATGATTGCTTGTGCAAATGTTCCAATTACTGTTAGTTGATACTTAAAGTCTTTGTTTAATGCAGAAAAATAATCTGGCATTGTAATTGTAGCAAATCCGTTGGAATCAGTTACAATATTACCATTATATATATTCATCATATCTGGACTTTCTATAGAGCTATGACGTAATACTTTGTTCTCTGGATCTAGCGGGTGGTCGATTGTAAATGGCTTAGTCCCAAAAGTACCTGATGTTGCATAGATTTTGCCAGAAAAGTAACCTGCATAATGATTAGCACTAGCCGGAGCACTTGTTGTTCCGTAAATGCCATACGTGTTACCACTACCCAAATTTTGAGCATATCCATAAGAACCATAAACAAAACTGCTAGAATTAGTAGATGCAGCACCACCATATGCACGCACACCAATGTAACCTCCAAGTCCTTCAACACCAACGCCATAGTTAGAAGTAAGCGATGGTACAGATTGACCACGTGTTCCTATATAATCAGCAACATAAGTACCTGCATATACGCCTGATAACGCGCCGTCAGTTAGTGTTGGATTAAATGAATTTGATGTTGCTACAAAGCGGCCAGGTTGTGCAGCCGATGAATTTACTTTAATTCCAGGGCCTTTGGTTTGCACATCCAGACCAACAGCACCGTCAGGCGCGTATGCTCTAAAGACTGTTGCGCTATCTGTATTTGAGAAGTTTATACCAGATACCGAAGTAGAACCTCCATTTAGTTTTGTATTTCTAAAGACGCCATTCTCATTTGCAGCCTCGTAGTTGGAAAATAGATTGTAATCTGTATTCACATTACTACTTATGAGCATACCACTTTGCGCAGTATCTGGGTGTACGATCATTTTATAAATAGCAGTACCTGATACGTTTTCACCAACTACTAAACCGCTATTAAGTAATGAATTTGGTGCAACAAGTGTGCTACCATTTACTGCTAATTTATAACTAGTAGAATTGTAGCCAATACCAAGATTTCCATTAGGATCCAACATCATCTTTATACCACCAACTGGGTGCTCCCAGAAGAACTCACCATTATTTAGTCCAATTGAACTGTTACCACCAGCAATACCATAGCGCCAAGATTTGTAAAAGAAATCTCCAGTTTCAAGATGGATTATTGACGAATAATCGCTACCTGTTCCATTGTTCTTAAATCGTGCTACCCAGGGGCTAGTACTCGCCACATCTAGTCTAAGATACGGATTTGAGGTACCAATGCCAACGTGCCCATTTTCATTAATCATGAAGCGCCCGCCAGGCGTAAATGGCGCATCTACAGAAATATCACCATAACCACCAAGGCTTAATGCTGGTGTTGATGATCCAGATGCAACCGGACCTTCTACCCTAACACCACCATCTGGATTAATGGTCATTTGATGCAAAAGCTGTGAACCATTGTTTGTCCAAAATCTCAAATCGCTTCTATCGGTTACATCATCCCAGACGCTTCCCATATATGCACCACGCACATCAGAGGAAAAGGTAGTGTTCGTAGGAATCCAAGTGATGCCACCAATGCTTCCTCCAGATGTTGCAGCCGAAGATAAAATCAATTGACTTTGTGCATCAGCTGTGTTGTCAGAGTTTCTAATTTCTAAAATTTTATTGGTGCCACCATGTCCGTAAGTATTAGGTGTAGTAATTCCTATCCCAACATTTCCAGTATTAGTGTTGCTTATATTTGTTCCAGTAGCAGTCCATTGTCCACCGCCGCTGCCACCACTTGGTGTTTGCCATGTCGCTAAGCCAGTGGCATCGCTAGTTAAAACTTTACCCGCACCAGGTACGCCACCAGTAATTTTCACTTGACCATTAACTTCTAACTTGGCAGTTGGAGAATTAGTTCCAATGCCGACATTACCGGCAGCATCAATCGTAAGTCGATCGGCCCCATTAGTTCCAATAATTGTGTTTCCTGTAGGTTCTAAGTTGACCATACGAACAGTATTTCCTGTTTGGCGAATATCAAAGCCATCGCCTACACCATGACCAGTAGTATTGTTAGTCATTTTAAGCGTATCACTTGCACGATCAGTAGTGTTGATATGCACCAATGCCTGTGGTACACTATTACCACCAAAGCCCACATTTTCGCTTGCAGCATCAATGTGAATTTTCAATTTGTTAGTACCAGCCTTTGTAATAGCAAAGCCAATATTGCCCGTACCAGCATTCAGGAAAGGTCCGTTATTACCATAGCCTAAAATATTAGCAAAAGGATAAAGTGTTGCAATACCTGAGTAACCGCCTGAAACTGTGCTGCCATACTTGCTGAAAGTGGCAAAATTAGAGGGCACATCATTTATTAATCTAAAAGTACCAACACCAGTTGGATCGGTGTTTACCATTCGGATATACGCACCGTTTCCTGTTCGATTAATCTGCAACTTAGTAGAAGGGTCAGGGGTAATCGTTCCAAGACCAACGCTCGTGCCATTATCAAAAAGCTGACTATTAATCTCCGCACTGCTGCTTCCACTTGCATCGAACTTACTTAAGTAATTTGCATTACCCGCACGCGTTTGGCGCACATTATTCGCTTGATCTGCCGTACCTGCACTATTTGCATACAGCGCATATGGCACACTAAGTAATTGCGTAGTTGCTAATTGCTCAAAGCCAGCGCCACTTAGCATGTCTACTTCTACACGAATGTACTTGTTGCTTTTTTCCCAAGCAATAGTCTTGAAATCGCCAAACGTTCCAGTGCCAGTGCCAATTTGGATATTATATAACCCATATTGGTTGGTTGTTACTTCTTGTGTTTCCTGATATACAACTTCACCATTTTCTGCACCATCAATAATGCTTAGTCGAAGTGTCATTTTTTGATTTGCCATAGCCTTGCCTTCAGTACTGCGTGCAACGCCTTGGTAGTTGAATGCCTGCGGGGCTTGAGCCGATGCCGTGAATGTTGCAAGCAAGCAAAACGCAAGTGCAGCGATTGTAATTTGTAACTTTTTCATAATCGTTCCTTTTTTATGCTTTGTTATTTAGTTTTTTATTGTTTTGTTACTTTGATTGTGCAGTGTTCGGCGCTTTTCTCTAATGACAAGCCAAGGAAATACACGCCTGCACTTAATTGTGACAAATCCAAAATCTCATTCGCAAGATCTTTGGTGTTTGTATTGCTAGCGTACACCAATTGACCATTGGCGTTAGTTATTGATACTGCCAGCTTTTGCGTTTCTGGGGTTGTACAATTAACATGTAGCGCTTGGATAAACGGATTTGGATAAACAAGCATGCCAGCGCATAAATCGGCTCCCATTACATCAATCGATTGTGGCTGCAAGTAGCCTTGTGTAAAAGTTGCTGCGCTAATCGCATCTGTGCTCACGACACACATTTCGCCAATAGAATACGTATGTACTACAGAACTTTTGCGAACTTCAGCAGTAGTTGTAGCTAAGGTAGTTTGCGCACTAAGGTCTGTTGATACCATAAGTACAACTAGTGCCACGAATAAATTTCTCCGCCAAATTGTAAGTTCTTTGAACAAACTTGAATAATCTTTTTGCATAATCTTGCCTGTGTTTTGATTTACAAGGCAAAAGTAGATTCGTACATGTAGCTAAGAAATAGGACAAAATACACATACGCTTATACATAGCTAATTCTAGCTATACCGCTGGGTAGCTATTAATAGCTTTATACAAATTCTAGCAGCTTATTGAACTTGACATAGCTATATTTAGTCTGTTTTTAGCTGGACTGCAGAAAAGATGCAAGGCACTGTTGTCAAAATAAGATGGGCAACGATAGATAATAAATAGTAAGTTAAGTAGCAATTACAGCTGCTCAAATACTGTACTACTTCGCAACCCCAATCACATCTTCTTTCGTTTTAGGCCTGCGTGACTCCTGCCACTTAAAGCCTTCTAGTTGCTTGGCATCAGCGGTTAGCAAGTCCATGGGTGTCATCGTGCCTTTGGGTAAACTATAGAATGAGATTCGATTAACTTTCTTGTCTTTCATACGAATGCGAAGTTGGCTAGCCTCGGCTTTATTCATGCCTTCGTATTCACCTTTGTCGTTCTTGTTGTAATAGATTGTCTGTGCATTGCCTTCAACAAATAGCTCGTCTAAATTGTCGTTCACAATGTCACCATCAATAGTTCTACCAGTAATCTGGTCGTACAAACCTGTAGCCTTTGTATCGTTAATCAAAAAAGCGTTCTGTATTAGCTTTATGTGTCGTGCTTTGTTATTTTCTGTTTGCAAGTAGATTGTGTCGGCAGTAGCTTGGCTACCATTAGCCCATAAGATTGGTTGCTTAAAAAGCTTAAACACAGAATCTTTTTGACTATAAACCAAACTGTCACAGAGCGCTTGCAGGCTATCTGTAAATAGTCTTACATCTTCTTTGCCAATCACAATACGCTTCACATCGGTGTTGCGTTCTTTTGTACTATCTGCTACAATATTAGAAGGCACTACAAAATGCTTAATAGTATCTAGTGCCTCTGCAGGCGCACCAAAAAATGCTGTAGCTCGTATAAACATACTATCCTTGTCTGCCAACATGCGTAAAAGTGGCTTGCCTGTTGCTAAGCTTAAATTACGTTCAAAATTATATTGCACGGTGTCGCATTGTAAAATACTAGCCTCTGCACTATCGTACACCACAACGCGCTTCATCGCTTTCATGTAGGCGTTGCGCTTATTATATTGCGCATACTCGCAAACCAAAATACGTGCATTAGCAAACTCATCAATTTGCACATCGCCATGTACGTTAAGCTGAGTGGTTTGACTGTTATATGTAAGATGCTCACACAATAGTCGGCGCCGTTCTTTGTTGTCAAATAAATTGACATTGCCGTCTGCCTTTTGCATACCGCTTACTTTATTGTAGTAAAGTTTATTTGCAGTAATTTCCTGCTCATCGCTCAATACTGTGCTGCGCGTATCAAATTTACCCTCTTGTTTTTTTGCATCGTAAGTACCGCGTTTGCCAACGATCGTAGCATCTTCTGTAATGATTGTACTACTAGCCAAAAAAGTTACAAATTCGCGTTCGGTATTGTATTTCAAGTGCTCGCTGTTGACGTCATACTTTTCGTTGTTTACGGTTACATTGCCTCTAAATTCAGCATCTTTCGTTTTGCCATTATAAGTACCAGATTTACTGTTTAGCGTAGTACCATCACTTACAAGCGTTGCACTCTTATTGTATGTTGCAATTTTTGTTCTAAGGTTATAGTCTAACTCATCGCTGGTAATTGTATTATTACCATCTACAATTTGCACATTACCTTTTAAGTAAGCTTTAGTGGTATTGCCAGTATACTTGATATAATCTGCTGCCACAGTTGCACCATTATTTGCAGCTATATGCACATTGCCAAAACATTCTACAAAGTTGATTTCTAAATATAAGTGCGCACTATCGCAAGTAAGCACAGTGCCATTTTGCTCTAGCTGCACATTGCCTAGCAAACGATTATAAGCTACCCCATTACTGAGGCTACCAACGAGACTATCACTGCGTTGACAGCGAATTGTATCAACTTGCCCTTGAGCAAGCTGTGTCAAACAAACTGTAAAAAAAAGTAGTAAGCAACGTAACAATCTGCGCAAACTATTGTGGTGTACTTGTTGTTGCAGGCTTAGGCTTGCGACTAATTAAACTAAAACTCACATAGCGCTGCGGATTGGCTTTCATGTCAGCCAATAAAGCATCTAAGCTATGAAGACTACCTTGTAGGTCGTTGTATAATTTTTTGTCGTTCATTAGCATACCTACAGTGCCTTCGTTATTATTGATCTTCGCAATTGTTTTGTCTAATTCAGTTACTGTATTTTTTAGCGACTCAATTGTTCCCGTTAAATCTGCAGCAGCTAGCTTATCTGTCGTAGTTTTTACATTACCCATCGTTGCGGTGATGGCTGTACCATTTTTTTCGAGCGTCTTGGCAAAATTTTCAAGCGACGATACAGTGCTACCAATTTTAGCGCGTTGTGCTGCAAGTTCTGCGCTTAACTTATTGAAATCTGCAACACTTAGCTGCAAGCCTTCTACACTTTGCTGCACAGCTTGTTTTGTACGACCATCTACTAAGCCATTAAAGTTATTAACCGTTGCGTCAATTGTACGTAAAGCTGTTTTTGCTTCAGTTACTGTGCCATCAATATTTGCAACAAGTGGATCAACGCGATCGCCAACACCTCCGAGCTTATCAAAAATACTCACCTCGTTTTGAATGGCTAGTGAAGCTCCGTCCGTTGCTTTCGTTGCGCTTGTTCCCATTAAGATGCTCAACGCTTTTGTGCCAAGCAAACCATCACTCACAATCATTGCTTTAGAGTCGCTAGGAATTTGCACATTCTTATCTACAGTAAACTCAACTTCTACCTTGCCAGGAAATTTTGAACTCAGGCGAATATCTTTTACACTACCAACTGTAACACCTTGTATTTGTACAAAACTACTCGGCGTAAGTCCTTTGGCATTGTCGTAAACGGCATACATTGTTTTGTGTGAACTCAAAACACCGCTTCCCTTTAAATACTTAAAACCAAATACAAACAAGGTAATCGCTAGTATGCCTAGTATTGCCGTTCGTATTTCATTTGATACTCTAAATGCCATAATTGATGCTGCAAAGCTAATGTTTACTTGCGGTAGTAAATGGTAAAATATGCCAAATTATGGGATTGTCCGCAACATTTTAAGCTTAGTATAAGATGGCTTGTAGCCTTCAATTGCGTGCCAACTTACGTCGGTAGTTCGCATTGCAAATAAATAAATGCTAATGTAGTACAACAATGCAAGTGCAATAGTTCCTATCGTCTTACTTCAGTCGGCTTTGGCGTTTCTGCCTCTCCGCTTGGTGTGTTTTGTTTTGGTTGGTTGCCATTGCCATTTGAAGGTGTGGTTGGAGGTGCAGCAGCGGCAGGTTTTTCCATTTCTTCTTTGTACGCCTTAATGCCATTGAAGATTGCCGTAGCAACTTGTATTTGGCCTTGCTCACTATTCAAATACGCTTCTTCTTCAGGATTATTTAAGAACCCAATTTCTACCAACACTGCAGGCATACCTGTATGTGCAAGTACACCCCAACCCTCTTGCTTTACGCCTTTGCTTAGTCTACCTTGATTAGCAAAGTTTTGCTCTATCTTAGATCCGAGGCTGATGCTTTGATTTAAGAAAGCCTGCATGTATTGTGCAACCTTGATGCGTGTTAAAGGGTCATTTCTATCCAATTTACTATCCCCCTCATCATGATTATCTTTTTCGCTCAAAGCATTCTCTTTGTCATCTGTGCGATGCAAACCTAGCACAAAGGTCTCTGTACCACTGCTAGTTCCAACTTTACGAGGTGTGCTGTTAACATGTATAGACACAAATACGTCTGCTTGTGCTGCATTGGCAATACTACCACGCTCTTCCAATTCCCAAAAGATATCTGTGCTGCGCGTTTGTACCACATTAATATTTTTATAATACGCTTTTAGCATGCTTTCTACACGTAGCGCAATTGCTAAAGTGATGTCTTTTTCATTGCTATACTGACCGTGACAGCCGGGATCCTTACCACCATGGCCAGCATCAATACAGATTGTTTTTACCTTGGCAGGTGATTCTACGATAATCGTTTCAGTTGTAGGCTTACGATTACCCACTGTTTGTGCAGATACTTGGTGTGAAATTAATCCTAAAACAAAAGCAAGTGCAAGTTGCAATAAAATTGCTGTGCTAAGTTTGTAGCCGGTTATATTTGTATACTTCTGCGTCAATATAAAAAAAATACTATTTGTTAATATCAGTTCTACAATATTATGCCATAAAGTGTAAGCAAGCTGTTAAAATTATTGTCTGCCTTTTATTGGTTAGCAAGCAATTAACGTACGCCCAAGGCAATCAAAATGCGCAGTTAGGCAATAAGGATCGCAAAGGCACTTCAGATAGTATCGTTGTCAAGGCTGATACGGTTAATTACAAAATTGCAAGTAGCGACCTTAAATCTGCTGTAAAATACGAAGCCATTGATAGCATCGTGTACGACGCAGAAAGCAAGATGTTTTACTTATATAATAATGGCAAAATAGCATACGACGATTTGAATCTTACCGCGTCGGAAATACAATTCAACACTGACAGCAATCTATTGATGGCTTATCATGTTGGTGCAATTACCGACACAACGGAAATGCCCATTTTTACGCAAGGCGAACAGTTGTTTAATTTTGATACGCTGCAATATAATTTCAAAAGCCAGCGAGCTTTGGTACAAGAAGCACATACCAAATATGGCGAAGGCTTTATCACGAGCGAACGTGTAAAAAGAAATGCCGATCAAAGTATCTATGGTATTAAAAGCATTTATAGTACTTGCGAATTAGATACACCGCATTTTGGTATTTATGCCAATAAGATAAAGGTCATTCCAAATGTTGTAGGGATTAGTGGTCCAGCACGTTTGTACATAGAAAGTATTCCCACACCTATTGTTTTGCCTTTTGCGATTTACCCATTAACAAAAGGACAGAAAGCTGGCTTTATTTTGCCACAATATGGCTTTGAATTTAATCGCGGTTTTGGTTTACGAAGTGGCGGTTACTATTTTCCAATCAACGACTACGTTGATCTAAAAATACTCGGCGATATATACACCTATGGCAGTTGGCGATTTGGCGGCGTAAGTACCTATACAAAGAAATACAATTATAGCGGATCGGTTGAGGTAAGTATCAGCGACAACAAACTAGAGAGTGAACAGTTTTCGCGCAACGCTGCCAATAGAACTTTTAGCGTCAATTGGCAACACAGAATTGATCCCAAAAAATTGAACAATGCCAACTTTAGCGCATCTGTGCGTGTTACAAGTAGTAACAACAATAAATTTAACTTCAATCAAAACATCAATAATTTTCTTGAAAATAAATACGGCTCAAGCATTACCTATAGCAAAACCTGGCCGGGCAAACCCTATAACCTTACAATAAGCGCCAACCACAACCAAGATAATAATACACGACGCTTTGAAATACGCTTACCCGAAGTGCAATTTAGTGCCAATGGTATTACGCCTTTTGCACGCAAAATTATTATTGGCAAACAGCGTTGGTACGAAAAGATAAACGTCAACTATAGTGCGCGAGGCGTAAACACACTTGAGTTTTATGACACTGCTTTTAGTATTGCGAGACTAAAATTAAACGATTTCAAAAACGGCCTGCAACATACCTTAAGTAGCAGTTACAATACTACTGTACTCAAGTATTTCAATTTTGGTGTTACTGCAAACTATAATGAGTATTGGTATAGTAAACGACAGCGTAGAGAATATGATGATGTCATTAATCGAATAGACACAACGATTACGAATAATTTCTTTGCTGCACGCGACTATGGTTTTAGTTCATCATTGACAACAACGATTTATGGCACAAAGATGTTTAAGCGAGGAAAAATTCGTGGCATCCGACACACCATGATTCCTTCAATTGACTTTAGGTATAATCCAGACTTTAGCAAATCGCCATTCAATAGTTACTACACCACTTTTTTAGATACAACAGGCATCAGTAGAAATTTATCTTACTACGAAGGTTCTATCATAGGCAGACCCGGCAGCGGCAGAAATGGTAGCATCGGTTTCAACTTGCGCAATACTGTAGCTGCAAAAATTCTCAATATAAAGGACACAGCTAATAGCATTAAGAAGATTAGCATCTTGGATAATTTTGGAATAAGTACAAGCTATAATTTAGCAGCGGATAGTTTTCAACTTGCACCACTTAGCTATAACTGGAGTACAAGTCTACTTGGCGGCAAACTCAATTTGCGAGGCAGTGGTAGTTGGAGTTGGTACGGATGGGATTACGAAAATCGCAGAGAAAGTAAAGAACTAGCATGGCAAAGACATGGTAAGGTGATGCGTTTTCAAGGCAGTGAAATTGTGATGAGTACAAGCCTGCAGAGCTTAAAAAACCAAGGCGCTGTCGCAAGCACCGCCGACCAGCAACGTAGTTTTGGCTTTGATCAATACAACTACTACGACTTTAATATTCCGTGGGATGTGCGCCTAGATGCGACGTTACGTGCCACACGTGGCCTTACCAAAGACGGCTTGCGCGATACGATTAATTATTTACCAACAGCCCGTATTGATGGCAATATTACACTAACAGAAAACTGGAAGCTAGGTGCGCGCACTGGCTTTGATGTTATCAATAAACGTATCAACGACTCTCAGATTACGCTTAGCCGCGATTTGCATTGCTGGGAAATGAGTATTGGTTTTGTACCATTTGGCAGTGCACGTGGCTATAATTTTACCCTTGCGCCAAAAAGTGGCATGCTGCACGACTTACGCGTAACACGCAATAAGAGTTTCTGGGATTATAGGTAGCACTTTATTTTGTGCAACAATATTCTGTAATCATAAAAGCACGTAGCTTTGCAGCCGCATGTTGCTCAACTGCACAAATACTGAAATAAAACTATTTGAAAAAGTAGCATTTGCTGCTCGAAAAATAGGTGTACCCGCTTACGTGGTGGGCGGCTTTGTGCGCGATAAAATTTTGGGCAGACCAACAAAAGATATAGACATCGTTTGTGTTGGCGATGGTATTGCTTTGGCTAATGCGGTTGCAAAACTATTTACACCAACTGCTCATATTGCTATTTTCAAAACGTACGGTACAGCACAATTGAAAGCAGATGGTGTAGAGCTAGAGTTTGTAGGCGCACGCAAAGAAAGCTATACGCCCGAAAGTAGAAATCCAGAGGTTGAACCAGGCACTTTAGAAGACGATCAACTACGCAGAGATTTTACAATCAATGCACTAGCCATGTCGCTTAACGAAGAAAACTATGGCGAAGTACTTGATCCGTTCAATGGCTTAAAGCATTTACAACAAAAGCTGCTCATAACGCCACAAGAGCCAGATCAAACTTTTAGCGATGACCCCTTGCGTATGATGCGCGCTATACGATTTGCCGCTCAATTACAATTTACAATTGAGCCGTACACGTTTGCAAGCATTAAAAGCAATGCAGACCGTATTAGCATTATTTCGCAAGAACGCATTACTACCGAACTCAATAAAATAATGCTAAGCAAGAAGCCTAGTATCGGGTTTGATTTGCTTGACAAAAGCGACTTGCTGCCAAAAGTATTTAGCCAAGTTAGCGATTTGAAGGGCGTAGATAGAATTGGAGGACAAGGCCACAAGGATAATTTCTACCACACGCTGCAAGTGCTAGATAACGTGGCACAAACCAGCAATGACTTATGGTTGAGATGGGCTGCCCTATTGCACGATATCGCCAAACCTGCAACAAAAAGCTTTGAGCCTGGCCATGGCTGGACTTTTCATAATCACGAACATGTGGGTGCTAAAATGGTACCGCGCATTTTTGCAAAGCTTGGATTGCCAATGGGCGCAGAAATGCGATTTGTACAAAAATTGGTGATGCTGCACTTAAGGCCTATTAGTCTTACGAAGAATGAAGTAACTGATAGCGCTGTTAGACGACTATTGTTTGATGCTGCTGAAGATTTAGAAGCACTACTAATACTTTGCAATGCCGATGTAACAAGCAAGGATGCAAAAAAAGTAGCACGTATTCGCGAAAACTTTGAGCTTGTAAAAAGTAAACTCATAGATGTAGAAGAACGCGACAAAATTAGAAATTGGGAACCTCCTATTAGTGGCGAACTCATTATGAGCACATTTGGCATTGCGCCAAGTAAAATTGTAGGCGATATTAAACTTGCAATTCGCGAAGCTATACTAGATGGCAAAATATCAAACGATTACCAGCAAGCATACGATATGATGCTAGAACTTGGTGATGGCCTAGGCCTTAAGGCTGTTAAACAAAATTAGCCACTGCACCTTATGGCTCTACAACAACGCTTCTAGAAGTGCTGGCAGTTTCTTTAAAATCGTCGTTGCCAACAATAAGCTGCACTTCGTAAACGCCTGCACTTGACATTTTTACACGAGGGTTATTTACCGAAGATGTACCACCGAGTGGGAACAGCCACTTTACATCTGTGTAATCGGTACTGCAGTTGACAAGCGTAACAGTATCGTTTACTTTGAGAGTCGTATCGCTAAACTCAAAGCAAGCCTTAGGTTGACGTGTGCAAGCAGCACTAACTAGCATCACAGCGATAACAAATATAGAAAGTAACTTATTGGTCATTGTGGGTCAAATTTAGTGAAAAAACGCAAACCTTCTATAAAAGTATTAGTTTCAGTAAATAGGCACTATTTGCAATGATACCGCCTACTTAATCTTGCGCTCTAGCAAGCCAGAGTCTTTCATATCGGGCTGTTGCGGCGCTGTGGGCTCGTTCGGCAAGGGTTCCACTGGCACTTCCTTTGGAGGAACTTCTAGCGTTTTAGGTTCTTCTTTTGCTTTTTTTTTAATCACTTCTACTTTAACAGTAGTTAAGCCAGCATTATAGAAGCCGAGTTCTTTCGCGCAGCGTTGTGTCATGTCAACAAGTCTTTTGCTATTGGGCGCCAATCTGTCGTTTACAACAACTTCTACACTTTTGCCATTTTTTGTATTGGTAACGCGCACTCTTGTACCTAATGGCAACTTATTGCACGCACATGTCATACCGTTGTTGCTAAATACAGCGCCCGTAGCAGTTTTGCGTCCATTAAATTTAGATGCGTAAAAACTAGCAGTGCCAGTAAGCGTTTGTGCTTGCAATTGTATGTATAAAAACAATACAAGAAGTACACTAAATATTTTTTTCATTTTGAGTGTTTGTGTTTGTGTTACAAAAATCTACCACACATTAACCTCTCTCTCCAATGTAATGTTATATTTTTTCTGCACAGCATCAATGATTTGCGCGCTTAAGTTATACACATCACTGCCATTAGCGCCGCCATAGTTAACTAAAACAAGTGCTTGCTGTTTGTGTACGCCAACTTTATCGGCAGTATAACCTTTCAAACCACATTGCTCTATGAGCCAGCCCGCAGGAACTTTCTTGAAGCCTTTTTTTGCATTATAGGCTGGCATGTTTGGAAAACTTTTAATCAGCGTTTCGTATTGTGCCTCTTCAATTTCAGGATTCTTGAAAAACGAGCCAGCATTACCAATCTTAGCAGGATCGGGTAATTTACTTTGCCTAATCGCAATAACTGCGTTGCTGATAGCACGCGCACTCAACTCTGTTACACCTTGTTCTTGCAGCATATCGCTGATGGCACCATAGCTTGTATTGAACCTCGCAAGCTTGTTAAGCTTGAATTGTACTTCGCAAATAACATACCTGCTTGGCCATTTACTTTTGAAGATACTGTCTCTATAGGCAAAATTGCAATCGGCACTGCTAAAAGTGTGTGTGCTTAAATCTGTACTATCTACAGCGGTCAATTGGTAAAAGAAATCTCTAATTTCTACACCATAAGCACCAATGTTTTGAATTGGCGCTGCGCCAACAGTGCCGGGAATCAAACTTAAATTTTCTAGCCCTTGATAGCCTTGCTCAATGCTCCACAATACAAACGCATGCCAATTGCTTCCGCCTTTAGCAGACACAATTGCTTCATCATCTGTTTCTGAAATAAGATGCATGCCTTGCATATTATTTTTCAGTAAAGCACCTTCAAAGTTTTTTGTAAACAAGATATTGCTGCCGCCGCCAAGTATCTTAAAGGGCAAAGATTTTGCACGCGCATCTTCTAGCAAAGCAATCAATTCTGCCTGCGTACTGAACTCGCCAAACCATGCTGCGCTTACATCAATACCAAAAGTATTGATTTCTTTAAGTGAGATATTTTGCTGCAGTAGACTCATTTAATTTGTACGCATGATTACGAAGTCTGCAACATCTTGTGCAGTAATAGTTTTGCCGCTAAGTATAACTAAGCGAGCAATCGCATTATGTAGTTCACGAATATTGCCTGTCCAATTGTGACTCTGCAATTCTTTAATAGCCTCTGCAGAAATACTTTTATGTGGCATTTTGTATTCGTCGCAAACCTTTATTAGAAAATGTTCCACTAATTGTGGTATATCATCTCTTCTATCGTTGAGCGACGGCACGCGTATGATGATAACGCTTAGACGATGATAAAGATCTAACCTAAAACGTTTAGCCTCTACCTCTTCCATGAGGTCTTTATTTGTTGCAGCAATAACGCGTACATCTACATCTATCTCTTTCTCTCCACCAACGCGCGTAATTTTTCCTTCTTGCAAAGCACGCAAAACTTTGGCTTGCGCATCTAAACTCATATCGCCCACTTCATCCAAGAATAAAGTGCCGCCATGCGCTAATTCAAACTTACCAATGCGCTGCTTTACAGCACTTGTAAACGATCCTTTTTCATGACCAAATAATTCGCTTTCAATCAACTCGCTTGGAATTGCTGCACAGTTGACTTCTACCAATGCTTTGCCGGCTCTATTACTTTCGGCGTGCAACACTTTAGCAACCACTTCTTTACCACTACCATTTTCGCCAAGTATTAGCACACGTGCGTCCGTTGGCGCAACTTTACTTACAGTAGTACGAATTGTTTGCATCGCCTCGCAGCTACCAATCATATCTACTGCTGTACCAGCAACTTTCTTTTTTAGTACAACAGTTTCCGTAACCAAGCTACTTTTTTCAGCTGCATTGCGTACGGTAATCAATAAGCGGTTCAAGTCTGGCGGTTTGCTAATATAATCAAAGGCCCCTTTACGCACAGCTTCTACAGCCATATCAAGCTGGTTGTTGCCGCTAATAATAATGATTGGTACATCTGGCTTTTCAAGACGCGCCTTTTCCAAAAACTCCAAGCCATCAATTTTGGGCATCTTGATATCGCACAAAACAATTTCGTAATCATTTGCCTTAAACAAATTAATTGCTTCAAACCCATCAGCAGCTTCTTCTACAGCAAAACCTTCCTCGCTTAGAATTTCTTTGAGTACATTTCTAATTGCGCGCTCGTCGTCTACAACGAGAATCTTTTTTGCTGCCATGTAGTTATCTTGTTTTGCTATCTAAAGTTTTTCTGTTTTAATTAATTTGCCTTCGCTGTCATAGGTTTTCCAAATGCCTTTGGCTTCGCCGTTTGTGTAGCTACCTTCTGTCGCAACTTTACCATTGTCGTGGTATGTTTTCCAAAGGCCTACCCTTTTATCGTTCAAGTAATTACCTTCTGTTTTGATATTGCCATTCTCGTAGTACTCCTTAATACCTCCGTCAAGCTTGCCATCGGTGTAATTATATTCTGTACTAAGATTACCATTTTCAAAAAACCACTTGTTTGTGCCGACGCGTTTATTATTGCTGTAAAACCCAACCTCTTGTTTTTTACCACTTAAAAAATTCCTATAAACGGGACCATCCTTTAAGCCCATATTAAAGTTTAGTTCCTCGGCCAGCGCTGCACTTTTATAATACTTACGCCACGCACCATGCGGAATATCGTCGTAGTACTGCGCCATTGCCTCTACATAACCATCTAAACCTAGATAGAAGAAAAAGCCGTGCTTCTTGCCGTGCCTAAAACTTTCAACTAGATTGGGGAAACCATTTGCCGCATATGTCGTGCGCGTGCCATGTAATAGGCCTTGCTGATCTACGTAAGCCTCATAATATACGCGTGTATTTCTAATAGCTCTAACACGTACTGTGCTATCTGGCATTAGTTCGCGCACAGTATCCATTACAGGCACTTGTGCAAAAGCGCTTGACAGAAATACAAGCAATAAAGCCGCTGTAAGAAATAGTTTCCTCACAGGGTAAAAGTATGTAAATCTGTAACTGTGTGCAGTAAGCAATTGTTAATCAGCCTATAAATGCAAAGCATCTTTCTTAGCCAATAGACTTTCCACTGTTTCGCGATACATTTCATCTGGTACGCAGCAGTCCACTGGGCATACAGCAGCACATTGTGGCTCTTCATGAAAACCTTGACACTCCGTACACTTGTTTGGGCTTATATAATAAGTATCGTTGGCGATAGGACTATTTTTAGCAGCAGCAGCTATAACGCTACCATCCATTAAAGTAAAATCACCTTTTACGCTTGTGCCGTCAGCAATAGCCCACTCCACGCCACCCTCATAAATAGCATTATTAGGACACTCAGGCTCGCAAGCTCCGCAGTTAATACAATCTTCAGTAATTATAATTGCCATATACTCGAATTTTCTTTTTTTATTCGGGCCAAAAAATCCTAGCCCTTGTTGCAAATGTAATTGTTTTTGGCAATCGTAGCAGCGTGGTGGATTATTTTTTAACACGATGGCAGTTTAGTACAACATAGGTCAATACACTTTGCCCTTTACACGGCGTACTTTTGCAGCTATGCAATTGCAGCAACGAATAAAGGATTTAGTAAAACTTGGCATTTACATGCAGCAGCATGAAAAATTTGCCGAAGCCAAAGCAGAAGCATTTTACGCCAATGCATGGTTTGAGCCTGCGTTTATTGACAACGCTACAAATGCTATTTGCGAAGCTTATCTTAAAGCGGAAGTATTAGAAGCTGCCGCTGCTCAATATCAATTGAGTAACGAACGCACAGGCAAGTGTGTAGGCATCATTTGCGCTGGCAACATCCCTATGGTGGGCATGCACGATATGATTTGCGCTTTACTAGCAGGCCATAACGTCTTGCTAAAGCTTAGCAGCAAAGATGAAGTGTTGATGAAAGCAACAATTGCTTTTTTACACAGCCTAGATAGCTATTGGCAACAAGCCATCGTTGTAAGCGAAATGCTTAAAGGTTGCGATGCCTATATTGCAACGGGCAGTAATAATACAGCGCGCTATTTTGAACAGTATTTTGGTAAATACAAAAGCATTATCCGTCGTAATAGAACAAGTGCCGCGATTTTACATGGCACAGAAACTACTGAAGAACTAAAACTTTTGGCCAAGGATATGTTGCTTTATTTTGGCATGGGTTGCCGCAATATTACAAAGCTGTATGTGCCACAGGACTATAATTTTGAAGCACTGTTGAACGAAGCTTTTGTGGATTTTGCACAATACAAAGGCCATACAAAACTTAAAAATAATTACGACTACAACTTAGCCATTCATCTCTTAAATGGCAAGCAATACATGAGCAATGAGTTGCTACTTTTTGTGGAAAATGACGCCTTGTTTTCGCCAATAAGTACAGTGCATTATTCGCACTACAGTAATATTGATGATGCTTATAAAGCATTGGAAAACAATAATGATTTGCAATGTATTGTTGGTCACCGAGCCATACCATTTGGGCAGGCGCAGGCCCCGAGTTTCCTGAATTTTGCAGATGGTGTGGACACTTTGGCTTTTCTAGCTGATGTATAAAATGGCCTAGGGTTAAAACTAGGTTAAGTCCTAAACCTTATGTTTTCTTTAAGTGTACAAATTGCAAAGCATTGTATTTTTGTGTTGTAAAAAATTTAATCAGTAATACATAAGACATGAATACAGCAGGTAAAATTTTAGGTGTTGTTGGCATTGCCGCCGTAACAAGTATTTGCACTTTTGCATTTAGTAAAAAGTACATCTACAACGATGTGCCACTACCAAGCATCAATCCTTCTAGTTTACTTAAAGAAGCAAGTTATACCGAACCGACTGGCAATAATAATGGTGGCTATGTTAGTTTGGAAGCAGCGGCAGAAAAAGCAAGCAAAAGTGTAGTGCATGTTAAGATGGTAAAGGCTGGCCAAATTGTAACATCTAACCCATTTGGCGACGATGGCTTTTTTGGGCAGATGTTTCAGCAACGTTTTTATCAGCCAGAACAAAGAGGCAGTGGCAGCGGCGTTATAATTAGTAGCGATGGTTATATTATTACCAATAACCATGTTGTTGAAAATACAACAACTGTAACTGTAGTGTTGAATGATAAGCAAGAAAAACAAGCTAGAGTAATTGCCACAGATCCTAGTACTGATTTAGCACTATTGAAAATTGAAGCGACTAACTTACCATTTCTTAGTTACGGCAATAGCGATAATGTACGCTTAGCAGAATGGGTACTTGCAGTTGGTTATCCCTTAGGCTTAGAAACTACAGTTACTGCAGGCATCATCAGCGCTAAGAGTCGCAGCTTAAACATGGCTGAACAAAGAGGTCAAGGTCAAGGCAATGCCATTGCCATTGAAAGTTTCTTGCAAACAGATGCAGCCATCAACCCAGGTAATAGTGGCGGTGCTTTGGTGAATGCTTCTGGCGAATTAATAGGTATCAATACAGCTATTGCTTCTCCAACTGGTAGTTATGCAGGTTATGGCTATGCAATTCCAAGCAATTTGGTAAAGAAAGTAATTGAAGATCTTAAGAAATATGGCGAAGTACAGCGCGCAGTCTTAGGCATACAATTTGTTGACCGCAAAAACGCATCGCCAGAACAAATAAGTGCCCTTGGTTTAGACAAAACAGATGGTGTATATGTAGGACAAGTATTGCCAAATAGCGGTGCTAGTGAGGCTGGACTAAAGACTGGTGATTTTATTACAAACATCAATGGAAAACCTGTTACCACCACACCACAACTACTAGAACAAGTTGGCAGCTATCGTCCGGGCGATAAAGTACAATTGCAATATGTACGCGCAGGTAAACCTTACAATACCACTGTAACCTTGCGTAATGTCAACGGCAGTACCAGTGTTGTAAAAAGCGAAAAGGCAGACAAACTTGGCTTGCAACTAAAAGAACTTACAGCTGCAGAAGCAAAAAATTATGGTCTCGCAGGAGGCTTAATGGTGACAGATATTAAAAATGGTAAAGTTTCAGAACAAATCAGAATGAAGAAGGGCTTTATCATTACACAATTAGATGAAGTAGATGTGCGCACTGTTGCGGAATTTAATCGCAGAATTAATCAGCATCCAACGGGCAGCCTTACCATTAGTGGCAGCTATCCAAACTACAGAGGCTTGTACTACTATCAAGTAGATTTAAAGTAAGCCGAGTACGTTGAATTTGGCTTACTATCGCGCTAGACTTATGCTGCATCTATTTTTTGGATTGTGCTTGTATTTTCTTCAAGCATGCGAAAGCAAAGCCACTGGCTCCCACTTAAATGCTGGCCGTCCAACCGTTAGCAATGATGCTAAGGCTACAATAGTTAGCGATAGCGGTTCTTACAGTGACGCTAAGACCATCCACATATTTGTTGCGCTTTGCGATAATGTTCACCAAGGCATTGTACCAGTACCCGCCACGATTGGCAACGGACAAGTTGCAGATAAAAATTTATACTGGGGCGCAGCCTACGGTATCTACAATTTCTTTGCTAAGCAAAAAGAATGGAAGTTACTAGAACGTGCAAAAGTCGATTCAACCGTATTAGAACGCGCAGTGTTTAGGCATGTAGCGAAGCCTTACGTTATTGTGGCAGATGCCTACGATGGCCGTGCAATTAAGAGATGTACCGAAGATTTATTGGCAGCGGCTAGCGGCAAAAGAAAAAAGGCGACAGTCATGGCGGGCGATGCAACACACTATCGAATACACAGCGATGCCTCCATGCTTGTTTATATTGGGCATAATGGTTTGATGGATTTTTCTCTGCAAGATTCTTTTACAACACAAGACAGTGTGCAACGCGATGTATGTATACTGGCATGCGCAAGCAAAGCCTATTTTAGTAAGTACTTAAAGGCAGCCAATGCCAAACCGCTTTTATGGACAAGCAATTTGATGTGTCCGGAGGCATACACAATTCATGCTGCCATCAATGCTTATATTGATGGTGCTAGTGCAGAAAATATTCATGATGCAGCAGCGGCTAGTTATGCCAAGTATCAAAAATGCAGTAAGGCAGCGGCAAAGAATTTAATCGTTAGTGGCTACTAGGGAGATACTTTTTTATTTAAATCTATGATTATGGGTAAGGCATGCAAATAGTTTGTCTTCTTAAACCACAAAGGGCACACAGTAAACAAAGTGTTCTTCTTTGTGGCCTTTGTTTACTTTGTGGTTTAAATACTTCGCGGCCTTTGCGCAAAACTTCGCGTTCTTAGCGGTTAAATACTCTAACACAAACACACACCAACACACACCAACACAAACCCTAGTAGCTCCAACAGTGACCTTTGTTCACCTAGCCCTGCAATTCAGCAATCAGCTTATCCACTAGCTTAATATATTTATCTAGTGTTTTTTTCGTTAGCACATTTAAGTCGCTGTTTTTATCTGAGCTTAGCTGATGCGCAGCTAAAACATCTTTACCCGCTTGCAATTCCTTCTTTTGCTCGGAAATCGTTTTGAGGTGGTCAAAAATTTTATCCTGAAGCGCTTTGTTCTCTACCTCTAGCTTAAACATACGAGCCTTTAGCCTGCTTACATGCAGTTCTAGCTCGGTAAGTTGGCTTAGCAATTGCTGTGTAGACGTATTGGCCATGCGACCCGCTAAGGTAGCAACTATACAGCATATGCACAAGCAACAGCAAGCAGGGCAATCTTTACAGTTTAGCAATATTAAAACCTTAGCTTTGCATTACGTTTTAGTCGATGAATATTGGAATAGTGTGCTACCCGACCTTTGGTGGTAGTGGCGTTTTAGCAACAGAATTAGGCAAGGCCTTAGCAGATAAAGGGCATACAATACATTTTATTACTTACCAGCAACCTGTACGCTTGCTTGATGCTTTCCATCCACGTATTTTCTACCACGAGGTAACTGTACCAACTTACCCCTTATTTGACTTTCCGCCTTATGAAAGTGCGCTCAGTTCTACGATGGTAGATGTATGCATGAACAACGACCTCGACCTTTTGCATGTACACTATGCTATTCCGCATGCTAGTGCTGCCTATATCGCTCGCGCTATTCTAAAGCAAAAAGGTAAACACGTACCATATATCACTACTTTGCACGGCACGGATATTACACTCGTTGGTCGCGATAAAGCATATGCCACCATTGTAAGTTTTAGTATCAACCAAAGCGATGCTATTACAAGTGTATCGCATAATCTTAAAAAAGAAACTGAACAGTTTTTTGACATTACAAAACCCATCAACGTCATACATAACTTTGTAGATAATCAACGTTTTCAGCATAGCAATAAAGACCACTTTAAAGTGATGCTTGCACCAAACGGTGAGTATATTCTTGCCCATGTGAGTAATTTTAGAAAAGTAAAGCGTGTACAAGATGTCATTAAAACATTTGACATCGTTCGCAAACACAAAAACGTAAAACTACTAATGGTAGGCGATGGCCCCGAGCGTCCTATGGCAGAACAACTTTGTCGTGACCTTGGTGCATGCGATGATATTCGTTTTTTGGGCAAGCAAGATAAAATGGAAGAAATACTAAGTATTACAGACGTTTTTCTTTTGCCAAGCGAATACGAGAGCTTTGGATTGGCAGCCTTGGAAGCGATGGCTTGTGAAGTGCCAGTAGTAAGCAGTAATGGCGGAGGCCTTTCAGAAATAAACATTCATGGCCATACTGGCTTTATGGCAGAAGTAGGCGATGTAGAAAGCATGGCTAAGTATTGCCTCGAAATTCTAAAGGACGACGATACACTTGCCAACTTTAAGAAAAATGCTTTTGCGCACGCAGGCAATTACGATATCAGTCGTATTGTACCGCTGTACGAAAACCTGTACGAGGAAGTACTTGCCGAAGTAAAAGTTTAGGCAGCTAATTCCTCCCAAAATTCGGCAGCGCGACGTGTATGCGGAATGACGATGGTGCCACCTACAATGTTAGCCACAGCAAAAATTTCGTATACTTGTTCTGTACTAACGCCTTGCTCGAAGCATTTGCCTAAGTGGTATTTGATGCAATCGTCGCAACGCAATACCATGCTTGCCACTAGTCCAAGCATTTCCTTTGTCTTTACATCCAATGCGCCCTCTGCGTATGTATTGCTATCTAAATTAAACAAACGATTAATTACCAGGTTCTTCTTACCCAAAATTACTTCGTTCATTTTTGCACGATAATCGTTGAATTCTTGTACTTGACTCATGGGGTAAAAGTAGTATACATTGGTATATTGTTGTATTGTTCTATTGCTATATTGTTTGTCAATTCTGCACAATCCAACAACAATGCAATAAACACAGACTTAAACTATCTGCTATCGTAGTGCTGCATGGTTATAATTTATTGTAAGCCACTAACAATTCAACAATTTAGCAATTCAACAATTTACTACCTTTGCCGCCATGCAACATTTAAGTGAGCAAGAGCTGGTAAGGAGAGAAAAGCTCCAAAAAATTCGTGAAGCTGGCGTAGACCCCTACCCTGCTGCAACTTATGCTATAAGCCATAGCAGCAAGCAGGCATTAGATGCCTATAGTAAAGATAAAGAAACGAAGCTAGATGTTTGCGTTGCTGGTCGTATTATGAGCCTTAACGATAAAGGCAAGGTAATATTTGCAAAAATTCAAGATGCAGCAGGCATTATACAGTTATACATCAAGCGCGACGATATTTGCCCAGATGAAGACAAGAGCTTTTTTGACAATGTCGTTAAGCTTTTTGACCTTGGCGATATTATAGGTGCTACTGGCCATATGTTTACCACTAAAACTGGTGAAGACAGCGTGCATACCAATGGTTTAGTTTTACTGAGTAAGAGCCTAAAGCCATTGCCTGTTATCAAGCGCGATGATGCTGGCAACGTATTCGACGATGTGACCGATCCAGAATTTAGATATCGTCAGCGATATGCTGATTTGGTTGTGAAGCCGGAAGTGCGTGAGGTTTTTATCAAGCGTACAAAAATGGTAAATGCGATTCGCGAATACTTGAATAGCAAAGGCGCCTTAGAAGTAGACACGCCTGTATTGCAAGCCATACCAGGTGGTGCTGCGGCACGTCCATTTATTAGCCATCACAATGCATTGGATGTACCAATGTATATGCGCATCGCAAATGAACTATATTTGAAGCGCCTCATTGTCGGTGGCTTTGATTTTGTGTACGAGTTTAGTCGCAACTTCCGCAACGAAGGCATGGACCGCACGCATAATCCAGAGTTTACAGTACTAGAATTTTACACGGCATACAAAGACTACGAGTGGATGATGAATACCACCGAAGAACTTTTAGAAAGAGCAGCTATCGCAACGAATGGCACAGCCGAAACGACAGTCGGCGATAATACAATTTCTTTCAAAGCACCGTTTAAGCGCATTACTATGTTTGACGCCATTAAAGAATATACTGGCAAAGATATTAGCGGCATGGACGAGCAACAATTGCGCGAAGTATGTAAAGAACTTAATCTTGCCATAGATCCAAAAATTGGCAAAGGCAAAATCATAGATGAAATCTTTGGCGAGTTCTGTGAGAAGAAGTTTATACAGCCAACCTTCATTACCGACTATCCAGTTGAAATGAGTCCATTGACCAAGAAGCATCGCAGCAAGCCAGGTCTTGTTGAAAGATTTGAACTTATTGTCAATGGCAAGGAAGTCGCCAATGCCTATAGCGAGCTAAACGACCCAATTGATCAGCGCGAGCGCTTTGAAGAGCAGGCTGGTTTAATGGAGCGTGGCGATGATGAGGCGATGTTTATTGACCACGATTTTCTGCGCGCTCTTGAATATGGTATGCCACCTACAGCTGGCATTGGCTTTGGTATAGATCGCTTGTGCATGTTGCTTACTAATCAGCATAGCATACAAGATGTGCTATTCTTTCCAATGATGAGGCCAGAAAAGTTTGACTAAGACATTAAGCTTAAAGTGAAACTATTTTTCACTCTTTTGCTTTTTCTTCTTGGCCCGTGCGTCAAGCAACTTGTTGAGATTTAAGTTGCACTGCAAACCAACGATATTAATAATCTGTGGTGTAACAGTATTGAACTCACGCTGATGTAAAAAGTAGGTGCCAAGTTCAACCGATTTATTCAGTTGATAGTCTGTGCCAAACAAAGTTCTATTTCTGCCTAAATTATCGTCGTCGTCATTGTTGCGCGGATCTGTTAATTGCACACGAAATTCTGTACTAACATAGGGCGTGAATTTTCCAATAGGATAACCAGCTTCAAATTTTGTTCTACTAAAAATTTCAGGGCTTTTGCCTAGTGGGCTTGTCAAAAAATCGCGCCACTCAAATTGAAAACGCTGCCTAATGCTTAACTCTACCTTTTTTACTGGCAACTTGTAGGTCAAATCCGTCATTAAACGGTTTCTAAAGCTAAAGCGGTTTGTCTCTAAAT
>JBJORA010000085.1:0-10231 GCA_046049675.1 Bacteroidota bacterium
AAGTTTTGCAGGTCGGCCAACTAATAACCCTGCTTTATATAAATTTTATAAGTTCCTGTAACCACGCCTTGTTCCGTAACAGATGATATTAGCATTTCTGGGCCAGCAGGTTGCGGCCCAAAATACCCCGTACCTTTGTAATACCCAGGCCACGCAATTGTACCGAGATGATCAGTGGTAACATCAAAATTACCTAGGCTATCTGTTGTGAAAAATGTTTCAAAGTCCTTGTTACTGCTGCTACCTCTAAATGCCCAAATTTTGAATTTGGTATTTTCATAAGCGCTACTGTCTACTGCATTGAAAATAGAACCTACATAACGAAATTTTGTACCTTCCCCCTTTGTGCACGAGTTTAATACCGTAAGGCCCAAGGCAATGATAGCCACATAAACTAATTTGTTCATAATTATTGCTTTTGAATTTTAAGATTAAAAATTGAATTATTTACGTTTACTTTAAGCATGTATAACCCAGCTTGTAAATCTCGCGGTAGTAACAGCGGCAATGTGCAAGTATACTTACTGTCTGATACGTAAGTAGTGTAGTGCTTTTCTAATTTACCATTTAGGTTGTAGAGACTAACACTTACTAATCCTTGTTGCAAATTCGTCAATTGCAACTGCACCATATCGTTGCAAGGGTTTGGATATGCGACACATTGTACCTTAGGTGGCATGCCAGCCGCAGGTTGCTGCATTTGCCTGTAAAAGTCTTGGCAGCACATACCTACGCCACTAATAAATATACCCCAAGGGCCACTATAAGGGGCTTGGTAATTTACGGTGCCAATATTTGTATTCAAATAGCCAAAGCCATTATTTGCATCAATAATAAACGGATTGTGTTTACTGTACACACTAGGTATAGTGTGCACAGTAGGTGTTACCCCCACATAATTGTAATGTGGGCTGCGCATATTAACATACATATTTTCTGATACGCTATAGCTTGCATGCCACGGTAATACTCTGTTTTCTAAGTAAATCTCATTGTCACCTATTTCACGATTTAACCAAAAAATATGTCTTGTGCTTGCGCCAATAATGCCGGTGCAATTATTTACATCGTACTGCAGTGCAATTTTAGCGTTAGGCACAGAGGAATCGTATAAAGTATCATTACGCAGATCGGTGTGGTATTGATTTCGTACATAAGGGTTGTCAAGAAAATACTGCTCACTTGTAGTAGGAGTAAAATACGTACTATCTCCCTTCCAGCCCATATTCACATCGTACGGACTCATACTGTTGATAAGCGCTGTACCCAAATTATCCCACGGTACATTAAGCGATATGGTATTATTAAGCGCACTACCCACAGGTATAAAACTCCAGTGAAAGCCATCTGTACCAAAACTCATTACTAAACCCCGGCGTACACTATCGGGCAGCGCCGATTGTGCCCAGTTGCCGGCGGAAATAAAAGTTGCATTTGACTTATAAATCTGCGGCAGCAAATCACTGTTATAGTCCAGAATACCTCCTGCACTATTGCCTACAGGTTTCATATCGCTTTCCCATAGTTTTGCCACTACACTGTTAAAACCTGTAGATATTTGTATTCTAAACAAGCGGATCTTAAATTTAAACCAAAATGTGCCTGCATTTATTTCACCAAGGGTGCCGAATCCATTGGGGTCGTTATTTAGTTTTACCTCACAGCCGGCAACTTGAAAGCGTCTGCGCAAAATAGTGGCAAAGTATCTACCGTTTACATCCAAAAGTCTATCGCCAGCGGCACGTGGTTGCCCATCCCAGAGTCGCGTTTGCCCATGGCCATTCATATTGCCATTACTCATAGCCACAAGTTTACAATGTCGCGGTACGTTACCTAGCCTACCTACTTCTGCTAAAAAGGCATCGCGCATACTATGTCTAAAATATTCGTCTACAGTTAAACTGCCTAAAGTTGTATTGGTGTTGACGTGCTTCATAAGCAATTGTTTTGCTGCATCGCCGTCCAAAAATAAATCATGCGATTCAAAAAATAGCCTCGTGCGCAATGCTCCAAAAGGCTCTCCAACGTATAGTGCGCCTATGTGATTACGCAAAAACTTTGCGCTACGCTGTATACTCATTGGTATATGTGCTCCGCCGTGTGGTGCATCTAGCGTAATCAATAATCTGCAATTGTGCTGCTTCTCGGGCCAACAATCTACTCCAGCTTCATTAGCTTCAAACTTTAGTAGTGCAAGGTTCGCTATTACACCCCCCATACTTTCTCCAAGGATTACAAATTCTTCGGTATTGTTGATAGCTTCGTTTTGGCACTTTAAACTGTTAATTAAGTCAATTACGTGTTGCGTGTTGATGTGCATGTCTTGCCTACTATTTTGCCAGTTTACCACCAAAAATCTGTACCCAAAGTTTCGCAAATCTGCCAAGTGTGTTTGCTCTATTTGATAAGTATAAATATCGTCTATACCACGGCTAAAACCACCGAAAGGTATAAAGTCCATTAAATCTATACCTTCAAGATAAATAATTGTCTTTACCTTATCTGCTGGCATGCCATTACAAGGTTCATACACTGCTATCTCCATGCCAAAATCTCTAATAATTTGATCAGGTGGTGTTGGTGCAATATCACTTAAATTATGAATTGCACTTATACTAATCCCGTCTGGGTCACCATTAATACTTACTCGCGCTTGTATAGTCTGCCGTTGAACATTACCATATAACACAGTAAAGTAATTGTCTTGACCAAGTACTACTGGCTGCCACCCAGTACCATCGCCAAAATTAATTTCAAACAAAGTGCCGCTAGCTGCCGCTGCTGCGTCTAAAGCATTAAATGCGTCAAAAAAAGTCTTGTCGGCACCTACGCGATAAGTTACAAGCGGCGATTGAGTTTCTAAGTGACTTGGTGCTACGGCAAACGTGGTAAATACCTCGTAAGGCCAGCCTGGTCGGTTTGGCTTGTCTGTAATTACATTGTTAAGCGTATCAAAGTCAAAATAAATATTTGTGTCAAGTGCGCCAGCAATAAAGCGATACGAGTCAAATTTATATGTGAGAATATTTACAGTGTCACCACCATAGTTGTAGCAAGGCCAAAGCACATCATCTACAGGGGGTAACCAAGTAGTGTCATAAGCGCAATTCCGCATCTCGGCATACATGCGTACCCAATCATCTGTATTGAGTGTATCGGCCAAATTAGTTTCAATAAAATAACTGCTATCCATAAGGTGCGCTGCCATATCCCAGTTAAATTCCTTAGGAGGTGTAGGTCGTGCTAAATTGCCGAATAGTCTTCGCAACTCCAAGTTAATGCTATCTAAAGGTGCTTGCGCCATGCTTTGTAGACTACTAACTACTAAGACGAATATTACTAGTAGTTTCTTTGGCACTAAGTGCGATTGCGCACGATTCTGGTTAGTTCGGTTCATACTTAACATTACGAGGTTTATGCTACATCAACGACAATATAGGCTTTATTACATCACAAGTTTAAGCACATGTTTCCACTCCTCCAAATATTTAACATATCAGCGCTTCCGCTGTCAGCACTTGCTTATACAGCATGTGCTTACAATTTAGTGCCACGCAAAATTTGTATTCTAAGTAGCTTATATAGCAGTACCATCTTCAGAAGCGTGTGTAGCAAGTGCAGCAACAAACTATCGCTTCACTCACGCCACACAATCAAACTATTACCTTCCTCTAATTAAGGGTACCTCAGGGGGACCCCCTCCTACCTAATAGGTAGCTCGCCCTTGCTCGTAGCTAAGTTCGCGCAGACTTTTGCTACACCTGAGTACCTTTATGCTCGGTCTGCTTAGCATGAGGGCAGCTCGGCTTAGCTTGCACCTGCATACTCTTTGCTTTTTGCTGCGCGTGGCTACTTTTAGGGTAACCTCGCCTACCTATATTGGCGCACGGCTTAGCCTGTAGCTAAATTGGCGCAGCATGCAGGTAAGCTTGCCGGCCTTTTGGGTGTAGCTCTCCAGCATTGCCCTTGCCTCACTTAGGTTTTAACTAGCGCGGCCCAGCTTTTTTATGCATTTAATATAGTATTGGCTAAAGCAGGGTACAGCAGGGAGTTTACGTTTAGTTCTATAAAAAAAGCCTCCCTTTGGGGAGGCTTTTTTTGCCATGCGTTTGCTTTTAAGCTCCATCTGGAGGTGGTGTTACTGCGCCGCCATCGCCGCCACTTGCTTGCACTGGTCTTTGATTGGCAAAGCGGGCAGCGAGCAGGTCATAAATAGCGTCCGCGCCAGCTACGCCTGCTACAGATGCTGCGCCAAACAAGCGGTAAGCACTTAGGGCACTTACGTAAGCCTCGCTACCTGCAAGCATTTGGGTATCGCTTACTTGCTCAGTTAGCTGCGCTAGCATAATGGCTATTTCGTCAAGCGTATTGTACAGCTCCAAATCTCGCTTTAGCTCGGTTGCATTAAAATAAGCGGGTAGCATGTCGGCATTATTGGCCACCGCCATTATTGCGTCTGATGTAAACACACGATTGGCTTCGCTTATCTTGGGAATAGAAATCCGCTCTTCGTTGGTAAGCCCAATTAAAAAAGGCAGCTTACTTTTAATGGTGGCGATGGCGGTTTTAATTGCTGTGAGGTCTGCTGGCGCTACGGCGGCAGACACTCGGTTGGTGAATGTGTTGCTCATTGTTTTTCAATTTACTTTTGTACACAAAGTAAAAATCTGTACAAAGCTTAACCAAGGCAGCAGTGTTAATAGAATCTTGCAATCATGCTAATAAAAATTTAAAAGTACGTGTGCGTTGGCGCTGCAAGGTTTTCTAGTAAACAGTCTTTATAAACCTGTGTGGCTTAGGTTGCATAAAATTAGCATGCGTTAGGCCTTGCGTGCTAGCATGGATATGCTTGCCGGCTAGATTGACGTAGACGATGCATTCTTTACTGGGCTCGCGTCAAGCCCGATGAATATAAAAGTAAGCCAGCAAAATTGATTGATAAAAACGACAAGGTATTGGTGGCAGTAATCGTCGGCGATAACTTTGCTAAGCACCTTAAAAAGACATGCGTGAACACCTTAATAGGTAAAGAGATTACAGATCAATTGCCTGTCAAATTATAAACAAGAGCTCTAGTTGTAATAGCCGACCTTAGAACCAACAAATGCCTATAGGGTCATCTACGGTATCATGCAATCAAAATAATTAAAAACTAAAAAGAAGTTTGTAAGGCATTCCCTTTGGGGGGCGGCTGCCTTACAATAAGCTATGCTACAAAGAAAATAGCAGGCATACACCACCCTGTCAGTAACACGGATATGCAGCACCACTTGAGCGAGTTCACTTACAAGTTCAAAAGGCGCTACTTTAAGGAAGGATTATTTGACAGTCTTGTCATTGCGGCCATAATATGTTGATGCTTCGACTAGGTGTGGCTAAGCAGATATACATTAAAAATTTTAGCATCTTTGTGAAGTATCATGCACCTTTATTTAGTGCTTTTCAGTATTACTCGCTTTAACTCAATCTCCGCCAAAAAAATCTCACCAACACTACCATAACAACTAAGCCAATAATAATGTATTGAAACGGCATCATTGTAAATACAAATATGCGTGTGCGATCTAGTATCCACAACACACCAAATATTAGTGCAAGCATTGCAAGCAAGTCGCCAATTTTATTAAAGCCTGGCACAAGTTTTAATGGCACAAATCGCCTAATAATCAAAAGCGTTTGCGCCAAGCTTAACACTGGCACAACCTGCGTAATAATATTGGTATCAAATATACTTCTGCGTTCAAAAAAGAAAAGATAAAACGTCAGCATCACTGCAAATACAGCAGGCGCTGCCACCACATATATCAAACCGCTTTGTATACTCGTCCAAGGTGTTTCGCCCGCCTTTTTACCGCTAAGTAAACCAACTAGTAAACTTAGCAAAGGCACTAGCACAAAAAATGCTAGCACCACCATTGGATGCTCATTTACCTTATTAAAAAAATCGCCTAGTGTCATGCTACAAAATTTATGCGGCTTTTGGAATGCGTGCTAGTGTTGCTAGTAAATAAGACCAAAACTTTTGCACGCTACTTATACTTACACATTCGTCGGGGCTATGTGCACCACGAATTGTAGGGCCGAAGCTAATCATTTGCATTTGCGGATAGTTTGTACCTAATATGCCGCATTCTAGTCCTGCATGGCAAGCATTAACATGTGCTTCCTCATTGAACATCTCTTTGTACAAGCCACTCATCAACTTTACAATGGCACTGTCTGGCTTCGGTGTCCAACCTGGATATTCGCCGCCTGTGCTTGTTGTAGCACCCAGTAAATTAAAACAGCTTGTAATAGCATTTTTTAAATCGTGTTTTTCACTATCTACGCTACTGCGTGTTAGGCACTGTATGCTGTACTCACCTTCGTGCACCAATACACGACTCAAATTGTTGGAGCTTTGCACCAAGCCATCAATATCAGGACTCATACGATAAATGCCATTTGGAATAGCATAAAGTGCACTTACAAGTGTTTTTGCAAATTCTTTATTCAGAAAAGATCCATGTGCTTCACAATCTGCAACGCTAATATTGAGGTTAGGGTCTGTAGTAACACACTCTGCTTTTAAAGTAGCGTTGTATTCTTGCACATATTGCATTACAGATGCCTTTGCCGCAGCATCTACTGCAATAATTGCTTTGCTTTCGCGAGGAATAGCATTGCGTAAACTACCACCATCTATGCTTGCAATTTGCACATCAAATTGATGCAACAAGTTATGCAAGAGGCGGTTCATTATTTTATTGGCATTACCTCTACCACGATGTATATCTATACCGCTATGGCCGCCAGTTAAACCTTTTACGTTAAGCAATAAGCAAGTATTGTGTTCTAATGGTTCACTTACATATTTGCCAACCGCTGTTACATCTATGCCGCCTGCACAACCAATGGTAAGTTCGTTGTCTTCTTCGGTATCGAGGTTGAGCATAATACTTGCATCCAACAAACCACCTTTTAATGCCAAAGCTCCTGTCATGCCAGTTTCTTCATCTATCGTAAACAAAGCTTCTAATGGTGGATGCGGAATATCTGTACTTTGCAACAAAGCCATAATTGCTGCCACACCAATGCCATTATCTGCCCCAAGTGTGGTGCCGCGTGCACGTACCCAATCATTGTCAATAAACATGTCAATACCTTGTGTAGCAAAATCGAAATTGGTATCAGCATTTTTTTGATGTACCATATCCAAGTGGCTTTGCAAAACCACAGTTGCGCAGTCTTCCATACCTGCTGATGCTGGCTTCTTAATAATTACATTGCCTACTTCATCAACTACGGTAGGTAAACCAAGACTTTCGCCAAAAGCTTTGGCAAAGGCAATTACTTGTTGCTCTTTTTTACTTGCACGAGGAACAGCATTTAAGTTGGCAAAATTTTGCCACAATGCAATCGGCTCTAGCTGCGCAATATTTATACTCATAATAAAAGTTTGCGCTAAGATACGGCAGCTAGTCGATACGTTGCAAGCTTATGGTAAAATCTTGCAGCGCCATCTTCAAAATAATAGGGTTGTTGGCATCCCTCAATATCACTAAACTATTGCCGTTACTACCTTTTACTGACATGGCATCTAAACTTGTGAGCTTACCAGCAAAAGCCGCATTGTAGTGCACATTGCTTTGCTTCTTATACTCGCAAAAACTAAGGTCTAATGCCATAGAGGTTTTGCTGCTATTATTCAACTCATTAAAATTCTTACGACTTAACCATACTGTAGATTCACTCTTGAGTTTTGTGAGCACATCTTTACCAAAGTAGTTTTTATAAGTAGTGGCCTTCTCTAATGCACTATTATAAATAGTAACACTACCGCTACTCTTTACATCCCCACCCATACTCCAATCAAAACTGATAGCGGTTTTAGCGAAGCTCTTAACTTTTACCACAAACGAATAATGCTTACCATTCACTGTTACTACATCGTAAGTTAACTTAGTGCCTTTCTTAATCGTAAATGCAGTATTATGTGCTGTAGTAACTTCTGCGAAGCCAAGTACTAGAAAAAGCGAAAAGAACATCGCTCTAAAAAAATTTACTGCTGGTAGTCTGAAATATTTTTCCATTATGCTAGCTTTATTACCAGAGGGGATCTACAAAGTAAATACCTTTTTGGCAAGATTTACAACAAAACAATTGAAACTTCTGTTCCAGTGCTACTGCTTTGCACATCGCAGATACAATTGGCTTCCTTAGCACGATGCTGCAAATTGCCCATGCCATTACCACTACGCTTAGCTGCAACATCAAAGCCTTTGCCATTATCGCTCACTACAAATTTTACTCGACCCGCTGCAGAACTCACGCTATACTTTATTTGTGTAGCACCACTGTGCTTAATGGCATTTTGAACAATCTCCTTCAGCATATTGTTGATATGCACAGCTCTCGCTGCTGGCAAATCAACATCTTCTTCTATTTGTTCGTCACTGCTAAATTCAATATTGTCAAAGTTTCTAAGCAGTTTGATACAATGCCCTTTAAACTGATCGCTAAGGTCTATGATATCAATATCTTTATTATTTAAAACCCAAATCGTTTCACGCAGAGAGCTCATAATTTGCGACGCATTTTCTTGCATGCGATCAAGGGGTTCTTTGTCGGCATTGAGTTGCCGCAGGGATTGTACATTGCTTATAAGTGCTGTTGTATAGGCACCCATATTATCGTGCAAATCTCTGCTGATGCGCAAGCGTTCCTGTTGCAATTCATTTTGCAATTTTAGCTCTTGCTTATAGAGCTGCTCTTTCTGACGCAACCTTGCTCTAAACACAACATATATTGTACCCACCACCAGTGAAGCACATAAGAGATAGAACCACCACTGCTGCCACCAAGGCAATTTTACTTTAATCGTTCTAATCAGTCGTGCCTCACTACTTAAGCCGTTGGCGTTGATGGTCTTTATGTACAAATCATAGCTGCCCGGTCGTAGTTCTCTGATATCTATTGTAAGTGAATCGCTTAGTGGTTGCCATATGCTTTGTGCAACTTTATACATTGCAATATCGCGGTCAAATAAAAGATGGTCGCTTGGCAAAAAGCGTAGCTGCAATAACTTGAAGTCATACGGCACCACAATATGCTTGTTGGTATCTAGTGCTTGATTGTCGCATACAATGCCTGCGAAGCGCGGGTAAGAAAAACTATTGTGCGGAATAAGATCTTCTATTTCTAAAATGCTGATGTAGTTTCTTCCGAGTAGCAAAGCGCCACTGTAACTAGGAATAATTTTGGCGGCAAAAACACTTTCGCTACCTGCAATACTTCTTGCCGTAACAGCAACGGGAAGTAATTTCGCATGCTCGTAGTTAAGTATCATCTTGTCGCTTACCACAAGCATATAGCCATTGTATTGCTTACCTATGGCGAGACAAACATTACCCATAAAACCATCGCTATAGCTATACTTCTTGATGAGCTTACCATTCCAAAATTTACTAAAGCCCTTCTTAGTACCAATAAATACTGTATCATTATTAGCATAGGCGCATGTTGCATAGTTACTAAGTAGGCCGTGTGCTTTGTCTACGTGGTATAGCAAATTAAATTGCTCATCCACAACGCAGCAACCTCGTTCGTGCGATAATAAGGCAAATTGTTTATCGCCAAGTGGCACACAATCCTCAATATTAGCAAAAGGCAAGTTTTTCTTTAGTCGTGTCATGCCTTTACCATCAACGCGGTACATACCGCTACCAAAAGTAGATGCATACAATTGTCCACTATGTCGCAAAATTGAACTTATACCACCAGTATTTGGCACAAGCTGTTGTTGCACTAATTGATTACCACGAACCTGCATGATATGCACGCCAGAAAAACTACCAATATAAAATTTTCCATTTTCCTCAAGTACACAAAGCGGATCAAAGGGCAATTTATATTCTTGCACGGTGCTACCTTCTTCCAAGAAAACAAAAAGTTTCTTCTGCCCTATAGCACAACCAGATGTGGCGCTTGCGAATAATCTATTTTGCATTTGCCCATCAATAAAAACCTTTTGGCGTCTACTGCTCAATAGCACATTGATGCCACCACCTAAGGTAGAAATATAAATACTACCATCTCTAGCCTTGTACAGGGAGCTAAAGTTGTTGCTACTTAATCCGCTACTTAATCCGTAGCGCACTACATCGTTGAAGGTATCTACGCAAATTAAATCTTCGCCAGCATTGGCTATAAAAAGTTGCTCGTCGTGCGCCATTATAGTAAAGTCGTAGCG
>JBJORA010000086.1:0-28106 GCA_046049675.1 Bacteroidota bacterium
CCTCAAGGTATTCAGGGTGCGCAAGGTCCACAAGGCCCTGCTGGCCCAAGTTATAGTGCTGGTAGCGGTATTAATATTGCTGGCACAGTTATAAGTGCTACCGATAATAGTGCAACAAATGAACTACAAACTTTAAGTATCGCAGGTAGTTCTTTGACGCTAAGTAATGGTGGCGGTACAGTTACACTACCAAGTGGCGGTGGCGGCGGTATTAGCGGTAGCGGTACGGCCAACTACGTAACAAAGTGGACTGGCGCAAGCGCTGTTGCAAATTCTACAATACAAGACGATGGTACAAATATTGGCTTAGGTACTGCGCCCGTTGCAAATAATAAAGTGAGCTTGGCAGTAAGTGCTGGCACAAATGGTCTTAATGTAACAAAGTCGGTTACTACAACTGGATCTAGCAGCGCAAAATTCTCTCAAACTGGCGCAGGTCAAAACAGCGTACTTACAAACTTTACAGGACCAACCTATAACGGACTTAATGTGGGTGGCAACGCAGCCGTTTTAGCGGATGTGCCTAATACTGCAAGTACAAATGCCGTGCTAGGAATGGCACGTGGCAGCGCATCAAACTTTGCAGCGGGATTATTTTATGCCACACATACATCTGCACTTGTTGCTCAAGCAGATGATAGTTCAACTGCTGGATTTGGCTCTATGCAAGCATATAATTATAGCAATAGAAGATGGACGCCGGCGATTTATGGTTTTGCTGAAGGTCAATCGCTTGACTCAAGCCGTGTTGGCGTAACTGGCCAATACGATGGTTCAATTACATATGGCGTTGGTGTAATGGGCATAGGTTTCAACGGTTCAACTTATGCTAACTCAGCTTTAGACATAGGTGTTTATGGTAGTGCTAACGATAATGGTGTACTTGGTGATTGTGCTAATCCAACAGGTAATGCAGTATTTGCCGACGGTAATCAAACTGCTACAGGAACTAAGAGCGCTGTTGTAAGTACAAGCAAAGGCAATCAACTTGTTTATTGTATGGAGAGCCCAGGTATTTGGTTTGAAGATTTTGGTAACGCACAATTAAACAATGGTGCTGTTACAATTACTTTAGACCCCTTGTTTTTAGAGACAGTGGTTATCGACAACACACATCCAATGGTTGTTACAGTTACACCACAAGGCAATTGTAATGGTTTGTATGTAGTGCCTGGCACAACAGGTTTTGAAGTACGCGAGCTTAATGGTGGTAGTAGCAATGTAACTTTCAGTTATCGCATTAGCGCTAAGCGTAAGCATTATCAAGACCATCGCTTTGGCCGCGAAATGACACAAGCACGTAATATTGCAACAGAATATGTACAGCCTCGTCCTATTGAAGTAGATGAAGCTGATTACAATGCAAAGCGTGCTGCGGCTAAAAAAGCTTCTGCGCCAACAAAGCAACTTGCTCCACGTCCGGTAACACCTGGTCGCCGCAAATAATTTACGAATAAAATCTAATTAGCGAAAGCCCTAGCAGTAATGTTAGGGCTTTTCTTTGCAGCTAATATTAAAAATGTTGTGATGAGAACTAGTAGAACTACGCAACTAAACTTCCTCTGCTTGCAAGCGAATCACTTTATTGATACCTGGCAATTCACCTAAGCGACGACAAAGCTGCTCCAATTGATCTTTGCTTTGCACAAACACGGTAAAGGTGCCCTCAAAGACGCCATCCTTACTCTCGATATTCATGCTGCGCATATTTACTTTGAGTTCGCCGCTAATAACAGTTGTAATTTTGTTGACAACACCTACATCGTCCAAACCAATAATGCGTACAGCAGTTAAGAAAGAAAGTTGCTTGCTGCCTGCCCACTTAGCTTTGATAACACGATGGCCGTAATTTGCTAGTAAGCTTGCGGCGTTTGGACAATTGGTACGATGTATTTTTAGGCCTTCGCTGCTTGTTACGAAGCCAAAAACATCATCGCCAGGAATAGGAGTGCAGCATGAAGCCAATTTGTACTTGATACGATTGCTACTCTCTCCAAAAAGAATAAGCTCAAAACCTTTGTCTGGTAATGCTTTGCTTAGATCTATTTGTTCTTTAAGTTCTTTGATGTTGACCTTGGCTTCTGTTTCCAATACCATGCTGCCGGCCTTCATCTTGAATTCTTTAAGGTTATTAAGCGTCACAGCACCATTAGCAATCGCTACACAAAGATCTAGCGGCGATTCAAACTTATAGAAGTGTGCAATGGTTTGCATGTTATCTGCCGTCGTAGGAAAACCTAAGGCATTCATTTTCTTGTGTAAAATAACTTCGCCTTGTTCGCCAATTACACGCTTTTCTTCGCGCAGGTAATAACGTATACGAGAACGTGCTTTACCAGTTATTACAAACTTCAACCAATCGTCGTGTGGCTTTTGGTTTTTGCCCACGATAATTTCAATCTGATCGCCATTGCTTAGTATATGGCTTATTGGCACAAGTTTGTAGTTTACTTTGGCGCCCAAGCATTTTGCGCCTAACTCACTATGTACGTCAAAGGCAAAATCTAATGCACTACTTCCTTCAGGCAAAACACGTATTTCTCCTTTTGGTGTATATACGTAAATTTCTTTTCTAAATAATTCAGCCTTGATGTCGTTGATAAACTCTAGCGAACCAACCGCATTGTCGGAACTCAGCATTTCCTTCATTTGTTTCATGAAGTCGTCGAGTTTTGTATTTACACGCTTCTCTTCGTCGGCGATATGGCGTGTTTTTTTCTTGCGCTCATTCACAGGAAGTTTTGCAAGTTGCTGTTCTTCTTTCTTGAATTCTTCTTTGTACTTCCAATGGGCAGCAATTCCTTTTTCTGCTACCTCATTCATGCGGGCACTTTTAATTTGAACTTCTACCCATTTACCGTCGGCACTTAAAAAAGTATTGTGTAAGGCCTCGTAACCATTGCCTTTTGGTTGGCTTAGCCAATCGCGCATGCGGCCAACACCAGCTCGGTAAATCTTACTAACAACGCCATACGCGCGCCAACATTCATCTTTGTCGCTTTTATCTTCTGGCGCATCAATGATGATTCGAATCGCAAAAATGTCGTAGATCTCTTCAAAGGTGACGTGCTTAGTGCGTATTTTATTGACGATACTACTGATGCTTTTGATGCGGCCGGTAATTACAGCTTTGATGCCAATTTCATCTAACTCAGCTTTTATTGGCTTTACAAATTCTTTGATGAGTTTATCACGAACACTTTCAGTTTCTTTAAGTTTTTCTTCAATTTCGTTGTAAACATCTGGCTCTGTATAGCGCAACGACAAATCCATTAATTCGCTATGGATTTCGTACATGCCCAATCGGTGCGCGAGTGGAGCATATAAAAAACTTGTTTCGCTGCTAATCTTCAATTGCTTTTCACGCTTCATGCTTTGCATGGTGCGCATATTGTGCAAACGGTCTGCAAGCTTAATGAGTATTATTCTAGCATCATCTAGTAGGGTGCGTAAAACTTTACGAAAGTTTTCTGCCTGTTGGGTTGTATTGGCGTTTTCTTCTACATAACCAATTTTTGTAAGGCCGTCAATAATTTTTGCGATCTCATTACCAAAGTCGCTGCGAATATCATCAAGTGTGATATCAGTATCTTCTACAGTGTCGTGAAGTAAACTTGCGACAGTACTACGTACGCCTAGACCAATTTCTTGTACTACAATTTTTGCAACGGCTAGGGGGTGCAAAATATAGGGCTCACCACTTTTACGACGGGTATCCTGATGTGCGTCTCGTGCTTGTTGAAATGCCAATCGTATCAGTTTACGATCTTCATTATCCATACGACCTTTGAGGCTAGCTAATAGCGACCGATACTCTCGGAGTATCAATTGATTTTCTTGCTCTATGGTAAGGTTGTACGACAAAAAAGTAAGCGGTTTAATCTAAGGTACAACAAAAATATTAATGGAAGGCTGGGCTTAAAGTTTTGCTAACAATTGCCGAGTATATTACATGTAAATCATACGCTTTCCGAGCGTAAGTATTAGAAAGTAGAAATAGGCTTTACTGCACAACTTGAATACTACCTGTAGCCTTTATTGGCGTGCAGCCATCTTCTATTTGTAGTACGTAATAGTAAGTATCGGAGCCTCCCGAAACAATGCCTTTGTACTCGCCGTACCAACACTGATTAGGGTCTCTACTTTCAAATACGCACTGGCCCCATCGGTTAAAAATGCGAAGCAGAAAAGTATTGTAACCGCCACCGGTAATTTTTACACGAAAGCAATCGTTGGTACCATCATCATTTGGACTAAACGCATTTGGCACAAAATACTCCACTGGTGGCTTGCTTGTTACGCCAACTTCAATCGTTTTAGTTGCAGAACATTTACCATTTACTGCAGAAACAGTGTACGTTGTTGTGATCAATGGGGCTACTAAAATGTTGTTGGTAATGGCGCCCACTGATTGTCCGCCGGGCTGCCAGGAATAAATGTAACTTGAATTGTTGGCAGTGATACTTACTTCTTTGTTTTGGCAGCTGATGTCGCTACTTTTTGCCAAGGTAAATTGTGGAACTGTACTTACTTCTAAGCGATACGTTGTAGAAGTTACGCAACCCGCAGCGCTCATAGCGTTGATGGTATAGATTTGTGATATAGTAGGTGTAATATCTACGCCGCCATTTATGTTAGGTATAATATTTGTAGCAGGCGACCATTGCAAAAAGTCTGCACCACTAACAGTAACATTTGCCGTTTCTCCAATGCAAATGCTATCTGTGCCACCAACGGATAATACTGGCAGAGGTTCTACTGTAACAGCTATTGTGGCGGTACTAGTACAACCACCACTGCTTGATGCCGTTACGGTGTAAATGGTGCTCGTACTTGGATTGACGATTACATTAGGGCCGCTTGTTGTATTTAGTGCGGCGCCTTGCCAGGCGTAGCTTGCAGCACCGCTTGCACTTAATGTAATATTGCTGCCAATACAAAGCGTATCAGCTGCCGGATTGAGCACGAGATTTGGTGGAGGTGTAACAAATACAGTGACCACATCGCTATTTGTGCAGCCTTGTGCACTGCTAACGGTAAGCGTATAGGTTGTAGTTGTGCTTGGTGTAGCGGTTGGGTTACTTAAAGTGCTGCTATTGAGTGTACCACCCGGTTGCCAAAAATAGGTGCCGCCGCCACTGCCATTTAGTTGCACACTATTGCTGCTGCCGCCCGCGCAAATAGTAGCGTCTAGGCCAGCATTTGCTACTGGCGGATTGGAAAAAATACTAAACTTTACACTATCTACAGCTATACATTGATTGCTGTCGGTAATTGTGAGCGTATAAGTGGTTGTTGTATTTGCTGTAATGAATGGATTTGGTAAATTACTTACACTAATGCCAGAAGTTGGTGCCCAGCTGTAGAAAATAAGTCCACTTGGTGGATTGCTTTGAATTTGAATTGTGCTAATTGCGCACAAACTTGTATCGCCAGTTAGAATAATATTGTTGTTGTAATTATGAAAATAAGAACAGTCTGTGCAAACAGCTGCAACTTCTGCTGCATTTAAGGCACGACCATAAATGCGGATATCATCTAAAATACCTTTGAATAGAAAAGGGTAATTGGCATCATTGCGTTTGCCAATAAAAAGTTTATCTGCATTAGTGCCATTTGATTGATTGGTATAGCCATACTTAAAGCGTAGTACGCCATCTACAAACATTTTAATTGTATCGCCATCCCAAGTATACACTACACAGTACCATTGATTTGGCTGAATATATGGACCTGCACCTGCTTGCCCAGGCCCACTGCCTTGCGGGAAGCTGCCTAAGTTTTTGAGGTGGCCGTAAAACGTTTGATTATTTTGATTAAGCTGATTGCAATCGTTATCGAAAGGTGCGTCGCCAAAACGAAGACTATAGTGACCATTATTAAAATCGTTATTGCCTTTTTGTATGATACAATTGCTTTGACAAAGTCCGCTGTAAAAACCAGTTACATATACTTTAGCACACATGCTCATGCTGTCGCTAATTTGAAGAGCGTTGCTATTTGCAACTTCAATAAAGTCATCTATGCCATCAAACATCAAAGCCGAATTTGCCTGGCCGTATTGGTCTGCAGTAAAGGTTGCCCCGGAAATGATGCCGTTATTGCTATTGCCACTAAAGTCTGTGGCATTGCCATTGAGGGGCAAATATAATTTTAGACCTTGTCCCAGATTAATTTGACCGAAGCTAATTCCAGCACACAAAAGCACTAAAAATGTAAGTACTACCTTTCGCACAGCTATCAAAGATAATGCATGTGCTTGCTATGGGCAAGTGTGCAGGTAGGTTTTACGGCTACAATCGGCTGTTTTTAGCTAGTTTTGCGCCATACTTCAATGTTGGACAAGCAATTTACGGTGCTGCATATTGGCAGCTATAAGTATATAAAGCCAGATGCAGGCGGAAAGGTATGCATGTATCATAGCTTAAATTACTTGTCCCGCTATTGCAGAGTAATAGCAGTTTCTCCTATGTCGCAAGAAGACGATGCGAAGTTTCTACCAGAACAACGAAAGTTATTTAGTACCAGTGCACTGCGTTATGCTAATCCTATGTATATTTTTTCTTTGAAAAAGATTATACAGCAAGAAAAGGTAGATTGCATTATTTTAGAGCATTGCTATTTTGCGTGGTTGGCCTTTGCGGTGAAGAAAATTTGCAAGGTGCCACTAGCAATTCGTAGTCAAAATGTGGAGTACAATCGCTTTAAGACTTTTGGTAAATGGTGGTGGTCAATTTTGAGACAGTACGAAATATGGAGTGCAAAAGTGGCTGACCTAACCTTGTGCATTACCAAAGCCGATTTGAAAACCTATTCAAAGCATGTAGCTGCCAATAAATTGATGGATTTTCCTTTTGGTACTACGGTGAGTGCAATGCCAGCAGATAGGGCTGCGAGTAAACAGAAGGTTTGTGATTCCTTGGGAATTGATACTAATACTAAATTACTTTTTTACAATGGCGCATTGGGCTATGCACCAAACAAGCATGGCCTTGATTTTATTTTAGAGAAGCTCAATCCAGTATTGGCAACACGCTTGAAGAAGTATAAAATAATTATTTGCGGCGGTGGTCTAGCGGACGAGTATGATAAACTTAGTGCTTATGCTGAACAGCATATTGTTTACCTTGGCTTTGTGGATGATATTGGCACTTACTTTAAAGCCGCTGATGTTTTTTTGAATCCTGTAATAGGGGGCGGCGGCATAAAAACAAAGTTGATTGAAGCAATAGCACATGGTACAACCGTGGTGAGCAGCATAGATGGCGCCAATGGCTTTGATGAAGAAGTTGCACCTCAGAAAATTGTTAAGTGTACTGACGATAATGTAGAGGAAATGTGTAGTGCTATTTTGCAGGTATTAGCAAAGCCTTATGAAGCAACGCCTGAAAGCTACTATGAGCACTATTATTGGGATACAATAATGCAGAGTATTGTTGCACGACTTAAACACCTAAAAAATTAAGTTATGAGCCATCTTGTACACAACAAAGCGGCACGCGTGTTTACCGTAATGGCAGCATTTTTTGTTGCCAACGCCTTAATAGCTGAGTGTATTGGCGTAAAAATTTTTGAACTAGAAAGCACCTTAGGCTTAGCAGTACACAAGTTTAATTTTTTGGGGCAAGAAGGCTTGAGCTATGCCTTGACTTGTGGCGTAATACTATGGCCATTGGAATTTGTGATGACAGACATCGTCAACGAATATTATGGGCCACGCGCAGTACGTAGAATTTCTTTGATTGCTATTGCGTTGATCGCCTATGCCTTTATTATGTTTCAGTTAGCAAGTGCTACAACTGCGCCTAGTTGGTGGCTTAGCGACAAGGTGAATGCTGGTGTACCCAATATGCAAAATGCTTTTGCCGCAATATTTAACCAAAGCAGTGGCATTATAGTTGGTAGTATCATTGCCTTTGGTGTGAGTCAGATTTTGGATGCCTATATTTTTCAAGCCATTAGAAAAAGAACTGGTGAAAAGTGGCTCTGGCTACGCGCGACAGGTAGCACTATTGTGAGTCAATTTATAGACAGCTTTATAGTGCTGTTTATAGCCTTTAGTATTTTTAATGATTGGAGTTATCAAAAAGTATTGGCTATTGGCTTGGTGAACTTTAGTTATAAACTAGTGGTAGCGCTTTTGCTTACACCTGTTATAGAACTTGTGCATCGTGCGCTAGATAATTACTTTGGTAAGGATATGGCGGATGAATTGAAAGCGAGCGCGAGTGGGGTGGCGAAGTAGCGCAGCTTTGCTTTGATTGTACAGCAAATTAAGTCTTTGCTTAGTAATAAAATCTATGCTAGTAATACCTACCGCAGCACCAACTTCTTTACCTCGCCCTTTACATGCAAGTAATACAAGCCGCGTGGTAATTGCTGCAACTTAATACTATATGTGGTGGCACTTAGTACTTGCTGCAATACAGTTTGCCCAAGTGCGTTGACGAGTGTACAAGTTTCTCCAATATAATTTTGCGGCACTTCTACAGTACAATTTGTAGTACATGGATTAGGATATACAAGCACCGCACTTTGTTGATGCGCTTGCACACTTTGGGGTGCAAAATAGACATGCATGGTATCGTAGCGCATGGTGCCGCATACCTCTATGCCTTGTATAAACCAAGTATTATTAGCTTCGGGTGTATACCAAAAGCCAGCAGCGGTATCTATTACTTGCATGGTACTGTCGTACCAAATACCATCGCTATAATCTAGTGGGGCCAAACCTACCCACACACTATCGCCTACAGCCACATAGGCATCCTGTAGCCAATCGTGTAGGTCTATAGGTATAAGCGACACATCGTCCACCATAATTGGTTGCGCAGGGTATGTCGGCGATACCCATGCAGGAGCAAAAATGAGCGCAGAATCTTCTAAAAAATTACCCATGGTAATATGTGTTTCTGTGCCATTGGCAATAAAAGAACCCTGTATTTTTACCCAGTTGGCCGTATCTGTAATTGGAAAGCTACATTGCACTTGCGCATTTAAGAAATAATCGCCCGTGCTATCTTTATGAATAGTAATTACAGTATCTAGCATGCCATTATCAAAGTACATCCCAAAGCCGTTAATATGCTCGTATATTGCCAAATCACCACTGGTAATATAAGCCGTAGCACAGTATTCTTTGCCAGCTACTAGTTGTTCATTTAAGGTGGCTTTAGGGAATGATTTACGGTAGGACGGGGGAGGGTTATATGGCACAGTGTTCCAAATAGTTAGTTCAATGGCATTTGCACCATGTTTTGGCCATTGCTTAAACCGATAGCTTATGGGGAGTTGCAGACTTAAGCTTTGGCGGTAAAGGCTTCGCAAGCCAAATTCGTTATACTCTACATTGCCGCCGAGATTGTGCCAATTTTGCAGGCAATTTTGCCCAGCCCATTGTTGCCAAATTGCAGTTGTATCTTCAAAACTGCCGTCTGGCACTAGGTTAACCTGCGCAGTTGCGGTAGTTGTTATTAGCAATAATAACGTGTTACTCCACCATAAGTTTTTGCGTAATAACTTCATTACTGGCATTTGTGACATGTACTATATATAAACCCTGAGGTAAAGTTAGGTCAATATAAGTAATGTTCAGCATTGTGCGGCTATCTTTTCGTGCTACTATTCTGCCTTGTAAATCATATATTGCTACTTGTATATCTTGGTCTGCACTTGCATTGGTTGCAATATAGAAGCCCGCATTTGTAGGATTAGGGTATACTTGTGCAGTAAATTTGCTATCAAGTTGCTGCGGCTTCATTTTGTACAAGCCGCTCGGGTCGCAGTCGTCAGTAAACGAAAAATACCCATCGCCTGTAGCAAGTTTTATTTTATTGTAGAGGGTACGTGCATCATATACACAAGCACCATCTGTATGTGGGCATTCGTTAGCAATGCGCAAAAGCTCTAGTAGTTCAGCCGCATTAAGCGTTATGTTTTGCCTAGCCTTAAGGTCTATATTATAGAAACTCTTTTGATTTGTTTCAATGGCATTAGCTGGTGTAAAGGCTGCAAGCTTTGTTAGCGCTGCACTATAGTTACCCTCGTTAATGTTTAACTCTATGTCGTACATTTTTCTGTAAGGGCTAGTTGTTGCATTGGCATTGGTATAAAATGTTTGTAACTGCGTACTTGCGTTGGCATAGTTTGGCTCTGCTTTTAGCCACTTGTATATATACATTTTGGCCATATAGTTTAACTCAAAATTCTTGTGCTGAAAAACTATAGCACCGCTTACGAGGCTACTCACATCCGAGCCATTAACTGTGTAAATGCCATTTGGTACTACTGGTAAAGCTGCGCAACCACTTAGAGCATTAGCACTTACATAAAAAATGCTTTGATTAGGATTAAAATCTCTGTATTCAGCGTCCTGCGTATTTGAGCTATTAAATGTAGGTTTCCACGGTGCATTGTTTAATACATATATTTTGCTAAATTTCGCAGGCGTATTAAAGGTATAGGTCTGATTTGCATTAGAGCCGCTAGGTGGTAGATAGTTAAACCTATTACCCATATTAGTAGACCCACTTGAAGGTTGCTTGCCGAGTACGGCACCATTATTTAAAAAGTAGCTATAGTAATGTGCATTATTCATATTATTGTCTTGCACCCATTGCGTACTTGTAGAGCTTGCTGGCCCATTAAATTCAAAACCATACCAGCCTGTATTACTGGTATTGCAGGTAATAACTTGGTTTGTATTATTGTCGTGTCTAAAATTGCTCTGGCGCTTAGGTGTAGTGCTATTTACATTTGGCGTAAGACCATTTACAGTATTGCTTTTGGTATATACATTGGTACTATTGCTGAGCCATATACCATGCTGGGTGCCCACAATATTGCTATTAGGGTCGCTTACAAGTGTAATGGTATTGCTAAGTACATTGCAAGCCATTTTTGTCCAATTGTAGTTGTATATATTTATAGCTCTAAACGCGTTCTTTACATCGTTGCCCTCTATATTAATACTTGGCGCTGCAATAGGCGATTGATAGTTGGGCGTGGTGCTATTGCCAAATGAACTTACTATACCATTGCTGCAGTAGGTGGTGGTAAGGGTATTGCCTGTAGGCTTATCCCAAATGGCATTGGCCTTAATATCTATCTTGCAAGTAAAGTTACTGCCGCCTGCGCCACTATGTACTACCACACCAGTGTGGTGGTTGTAAATACTGTTTTGATAAATACTAGCGCGAGCAATATATGTACTTGGTATGTAAATAGCTACTTTACCCACAGTGGCAGATGTGGTTGGTGGCCATGCGGTAAGGTTATAGTTCATTATACTACCAGTGCAGCGGATGTCGCAACCCTCTACATCGTTCCAAGTGTACTCTTGCAGCCAAATAGGATATCTACAATCAAAAATGCGGTTGAGGTTGCCGTTAAGCAAGCGTGTACTATAATTTGGCAATTGCCCTGCACCATTGGCAGTATTACCAGTTTTTACGGCATATACTGCGCCAAAGCAATTTTGGAAAACACCGAAGCCAATTCTTATGTTAGAATTTTCTATGTCTATGGCTCTAAAACCGTTGTCAAATAAATTCATAAAATTGATATCTGTAGGTAACAGAGCAAATTCTCTAATTGTAGGTGTAGCTATAGTGCCACTTGTATTGCCTACACGCGTTAGGCGTATGAAATTGTCGGGTTGACTATAACCGTTTGCTACGCCAGTAAGTGGCGCTATAGCATAGTTTTGCAAGTTATATGGCGACTGCAAATTGTTACTTACTGATGTTGTAGACATCAGCTGATTTACTGTAGGCCAGTTAGGCAATGTGCAACCAGTAGTTGGTATCGCTCGTGAAGTAAATACACATTTGCTAATGGCAAAAGGGTAGGTGGCAATATTGGGGCTATAATTGGCCACAATTATAGATTGCTTGTTTTTATTAAACACCGTATTAGAAATGTCTAAGATTAAACCTGAGGTTATGCTAGATGGCAGCACGTTTACAGCTTTCTCTGCATCCTCTATCATAGTATTACAACGCGTAACAAGCCTAGCGCCAGGTTGTAGTTCTATACCAACCCAATAGTTGGAGCAGCCGTGTAGTCTACTGCTATCAATTGTTAAAGTAACTCCAGAGGCAATAGTTATCTTGGCACTAGTGCTTAGCATGCTAATGTCTATGCCCTTCCAAGCGACAGAACTTGTGATAGTAACGGGGCCAGACAGTTTATAGCTACTGCCGGGTTGTGTTACAAAGTTAGTTGGCAGTGCTGTAAGCATGCTTTGCATGGCACAAGCATCTTGATGAAAAATACTTACCGTGGCACTAGCGCTACAATTATTACTGGTGTTTGTTGCAGTTACAGTAAAAATACCAGCGCTTGTTATGTTATTAAATACTGGCGAAGTTTGTGTAGGGCCAGGGTCAAGGTTGTACTGCATATTTTGCGTATAAATGCTACTTGCTGTAATGGTACCACTGCTGGTGCCTGTTATACAAGCTGGCGCTGCCGTTACAGTAAGAAACACGGGATTGCCAGCGTCAATGGTAGCGCTATTGCTACAGTTATTACTATTGGTAACCGTTAGCGTGTAAACTCCATTGTTAGAAATATTAATAGGGTTTGTTGTACCCACAGTAAGGTTGCCAGTTTGCCACAGCAAAGTATTGCCTGGCTGTATTGGGCTGGCACTAAGCTGGGTGGCTTGCCCGCCACTGTTGCATGCGCTTGCTACAATTGTAAAAGGATTTACTACGCCACTTACTAATATATTAGCACTGGCAGTTTGTGGGCAGCCAAGTATGTCTACATAGTTTACGGTAATAATGTGGTTGCCATTACCAGCAAGCGAAGGGTTAAATTGCCATTGTGCACCCACTTGGGTTACAGAATTATTTGGGCCAGAGAAAGTAACAACACCAGTAGGTTGGTAACTTAAGTATTGGGCTAAATTAGTGACCAGCGTGCAAGTTGCTGTAGTTGGTGGCGTAAACGTTAGCGGTGTGCCTGCTACCAACTCAATGTCGTCGATTAGTATTTGCGACACTTGGTAATTGCCGTTTGGTACAATTGCAGTGCTATTGGCTATAATAATATTATTAACTGGCTGTGGGCTACCTGTGTACTGAAAATTGATGGTATAGGTATGCCAATTATTGGGTTGGCTGGCAGAGTTTACGGGTATGTTTATTGCATTAAGCTTTGTAGTATTTATGGGAAGTACACCTGGGTTGCTCATATTAAAAACACTACCTGGGCCTACTATTGGCGCCAAGGTGCCTACAGAGCCTGCAACAGAAAGGGTACATGGTACAGCAGCGCTAGAGTTATTGAGGGTAGCACATTGTGCGTCCAAGCTTGTAGCTAGGGCTTTAAACTTTAGGGTATACCAGCCGTTTGGCATAAGTTGTGTACTTAATAGTTGCTGCGTAGCGCATTGTGTAATATTAGCATTGCCACTACCATTGGTTTCGGCCATTAAAAGTATGCAGCGTGTGTTATTGGCATTGTGTGTGCTAATGCCCGGCTGCGCGCAGTGCATACCCCAAGTAGGGCTACCATTAGTAGGTAGAATAAAAGTGGGGCTTGGCGCGCCTGTACAAAGTTTAGACATATAGCCTGGCCAAGTAAGGTAGTTTGTCCAGCAGCGTTGTACATCGTAGTCTGTAAAACCCAATACTTGTACAGGATACCATGGCCAGCTACATTCGCAACCACCTGGCGTATAATCTTCAAAATTGCCATTGTACAGCAAGTTGCCACAAGGGGTAGCTGGGCATACTGTATTAATACGTACATAGATATAGGTAATATTGCCGCGGTAGGTAGTACCATTTGAAACGTGCAGCGGGGTATATCGTATAAGTGCCACGCCACCTGCATTGCCAGCAGCGGTAAACACAATATCAGTGCCGCTGATTACAGCAGTACTACCAGTGGAGTTAATCACCTCTACGCATTCAATGCCATTTTGCAAGGGCACTACATTTACATTATAATCGTTTTGCACAACGGTTTGTATTGGTATGTTTACCGTGCCCCCGGGCGCACAACTCCACGTAAAGCCACCATTGTTTATGCCATCGCAATAACCCACCACGCGTATTTTGCCATCGCAAGCGGTTGCAGTATAGGTATAGGTGTTGTTTGCAGCTAAAGAGCCAAAGGTTGTAGCTACGTTATAGCCAATATCGCATAATGCAGAGCGTTCGTGCTCTTGTGGTACGCGTTTGCCAATATTATTGAGGGTGGCATTGCTCATTACATAAAACTTGTCTTCGCATGCAGCACCGCAGCTCCCTCCTGTTATGGGGCACTCGTCTTCAAAGTGGCTAAAGCTACTGGCACCATCGAAGCAGGTAGGGTTAAATACTGGTATATTTGGCACAGCCGCACTATTGTAATTAATGGTATTGGTACAAGAAATAGAGTTGTTTTGCGCACCTACTGGTGGGCATGCAGCAGTGCCGCAACCGTTGCAAAAATAACTTAGCGGCACAGCGGGGTTTACAGTATACTGATATAAACTGTTGCAGGCGCCTGGTTGTTGCCTAATAATTGGTGCATTAGGTGGTGTTGCTGTTGCAGACAATTTTAGTTGTTTATCGTAGCGCGAAAAATAATTATACAGTGCACCAAACTTAGATTCTGCCTGATTAGTATTTGTATTTACGGTAATATAAGAACCAAATCCCAAGCTATGCATTATTTCGTGCAGCAACACAGTATACAAATCGTATTGGCCAGAGCTAGAGCCGGGAGCATTGGCAACAGACAAGTTCCACAAAATATTGGGGTTGCTAAAGTTAATTGCTACAAGGCCATGGAAATAACCAGCTCCAGATACTGTTTGTGGTGCGCTAGATACCAAAGGGCTAGCGATATTCGTATAAGCATCTTTGCCTCCATTAATGGTTAGCCATATTGTATTGTCTGTGATGCCTCCATTAGATCCTCCATCTACAGGTAAATAGTTGAAATTTACAGCACCTCCAAGCGCATCGCTGGTTTGCGGATTTGCAATGCCAAAATCTACAATATCGCGCACCCAAATTTGCACATTATCCGTAGCACCTGTAGGCCGTATCAAAAAAGCACTTATGTCCTTAAATACTTGGCAAATTACAGCTTCGGCATTAGCTTGGTCTGCAACAGACAAGCTACCGCCCCAACCTTGTTCAAACCATAGCGTAAAATAACCACTATTGGCACAAGTGCTTAGGGTAGATAATTTAGCACTTGGGTTACCTACGCTAGTGCCGCCTGCGTTGGGCGTTTTGAGTTGGGATATATGCCACTTTTTTCCATTGTTGTCGTACAAGGTATCAAACTTGCCGCCAATGGTATAGCCTTTGCCACTACCGGGTGTGATGGGTTGGCCATAACTTGGTGTACTTGCAAGTATTAATGCAACTATAGAGAGTGTTGCAACGATTAGGTTTGTGCATGCTGCTTTCATTACAGTAGGTTGAATTGTGAAACTCAAAGCTAGTGTATAGAGTACGCTCGTGTAGCGCAAAGTGTTGTGCAAGATATTTTTTACAAAATGGGTTTATTCTTGACGAGCATATTTTATGCTTATCAACATTTTTTATATAGCTTTACAGTTATGAAGAATGATCACACAATGTTTGGCCAAAAGGTAAAGCGAGCGCGCTTAGATGCCCAACTTAGCCAAGAAGGGCTTGCCAAGTCGATTGGTGTGCACCAGTCTCATATTAGCAATATAGAGTCTGGCCATAGCACCCCTACTATTGACGAACTGCTTGAAATAGCTAAGGTAACCAAGGTGCCATATGAACAATTAGTGACTAGCTCATTTTCTGAAATACATAATAATACAACGCACGGCAACAATATTATTAATACCTACGGCGGTACATTCAGTTTTTCATATACCATGCAATTGCCTAATGACCCTGATATAATTGCAGAAATGCTAAAACTTGCCAACAAGGCTAAGACTCAGTAGCACTGCAGTGCGGTACTATAGGCGCAAAATAAAATCTTGTAATTAATTAGCGCAAGCAACTCCATTCCCTAATTTTCGTACACCCTTTTCAGCACTCGTTGCTAAATAGTCCTCCTGTCTAGTGTGCATTTGAAATTTCTGTAGCAATGTACGCTGTGTTTGCTATGGTATGCACGGTGTAGCATATTCTTATTAGGGTAGACCTATGCAGTAGATAGGTACACCTGCTAAGGTTGCAGGTGCACCCATGTATTTAGTAAGCTTCACCTGTCAAGTTAGCAGGTGCAGTTGTATATAGCAATATGTACACCTGCCAACTTATCAGGTGCAGCTTTGCTTGTAGTAAGTAAGGCTGCCAATTGTTGAGGCCATGCCTATAAGGTTATAGGGTACACCCTACTACACCTTATGGTCAAGGAGATTACTTAGATTAAATTTTGCTTTTACTACTGGTTGCATTGTGCAAATAGCTGCTGTGGCACTAGGCATACTGCCATGTGGTACTTTGTTTTACTGGCAGCAGTAGCGCGCACAAAAAAGCCTCGCTAGTATTACTACTAGCGAGGCTACTCGCTGCCTACTTTTTTTTTAACTTATTGCGAATTTCCGCCAGTGCCGCCTGTATTATCTGCTGCTGATAAGCGGCTGCCAAAACGCTTATTGTAATCGTCAACTTCTTGCATTGCCGAATCTAGGGAGGCATCATTGGATCTGCTAATTTGCATGTTTTGTACGTAACGGTCGGTTAGCGTCATGCTGTCGGCGGCAGCACCTAGTTGCGTTTCTTGTATAATCTCCAAGGCTTGCACTAGCTGCAAACGTACACCTTCTAAATTGTTGTAGTAATCTAACAATCCATTAAGTTCACTTGGTGTGTCGCTGCGTCCTAGCGCATTTGGGTTTTGCGTTGCAATACGCGCTACCATGCGCACGTAACCTTCTCTGTCGGCAGCAAAAGTACGCAAGCCGATTTTCTCATCCGGATTCAAGTTAATCTTAAACGCATTAAATGCTGGATTCATGGCGCTACTAATAGCGGCACCAATGGCATCTGTTACTGATTTTGCAGCTATGCTGCTTACAAACTTTCTCATACTTTATTTTTTTTTATGTTAACCCAAATTTCGTGATAGCAAGCTTTAAGTAAACCGCAATTTGAGTTAAAGAATATCTAGGTTTTGGTTAAAGAAAACTAAAACTTATTCACTTGCTTGTATGCAGCAATTTAGCATGTGCTTTATAAGTTCGCGCTTCAGCACATGTTGCCAAATACAGCCTGTTATCGAATACCAATGCATACTAGTTGTATTGAAAAATTACTTTTATGTGCTACACAGCGCGAGGTCGGTGCAGGTTATATTGTAGTTGCAGGTGCTACTAACGCAGCATGGCTACGAACGCAATCTGCTCTTGTATCATACGCTTGCTAGGTCAACTTATAAATGAGTAACTCACCTATTTAACCACCTTCACAACCTGCCTCATGCCATTTCTACTAGCAACAAGCATATACACACCTGCTGGTAAAGTACTCGTATCAAAACTTGATTCGCCGCTGCTGCAATAAAGCACTTTATTGATACGAACAGCGCCTTGTGCATCTATCAACTGAAGTTGAATTGTACCGCCAGTTTGCTTTGCATCGCATTGAACCTTTAAGGTATTTACAAACGGATTTGGTTGTGCACTAATCATTGCTGTTTCGCCAATGGTTGCCGTTGCAATATTACTTAGCACTAAACTACCATCTGTTTTTTTGATGCGAACAACATATTTATGCGTGCCTGCGTCAACATTTTTATGCAAGAACTTTGTTACGCCATTTGTAGATGTAAAGATGATTTTGCCGTCACACATAAGTTCTGTACTGACTGCGCCTGCTTCTAATTTGCTAGACCATGTTAATTGTACATCGTTATTAAAGGCACTTGCTTGCAATAGCAGTTGTTCGTTGGCGGCAAGAGGACTTACAATGGGGTAACTAACTTCTACGAGCATTTGTACTGGCAAGTGGTCACTCATATTTGCCAATTTGCGCAAAACTAACGTAGGCACACCACTACTATTAATGGCTGTGTCCACGCGGCGATTAAACAAATTTCCATCGTTACCCACTGCGCCGTTGGTGCCTTTTATATAAGTTACGTGCTTGCTGCCATTCATAATTGGGTCGGTTGCAAGCAAAAAATCCAAACGACTATCTAAGCCGCCTTTAGCGCCGCATTCTAGGCTATTTTGCCAACTTGCTCTCGCAGCTTGTGTATGTAATGGTGCATATGCAATATTGCTTTCCCATGCATTGGCAGAGCCACTTGGATTAAGTGGAATAGGGTCGTTAAACTTATACAAGCCTGTCGTCAAATTTTGATAAGCACCTTCATTGCTCGTGTACAAATTCATATCGCCACCAATAATGCCATTGCGCTCGGTGGTGTACTTGCTGCGAATACTGTCCATTACTGTTTGGCATTCGTTAGCGCGGTCTATACTGTCTTGGCTTGGATTAAAAAGCCCTTTTGCCTTGGTATGTATACCATAGATATCTAAGAATGTTGTGTCGCCGTGCACACCTAGTTGTGGGTCGTTGCCATAGAATATCCACACACCACAATCACGAAGGTCTGTTTTGAAAGTATCTACTTTATACAGCGTAACTTTTTCCGTGTTGTAGTAGCAGGCATTATTGTATTTGTTGTTGATCGTACTACGATTGTAAATAAAAGGTGCCATCGCATATTTTGTTACACCGCCAATATTGAGCGAGTGACTTAGAATTGTATCAGCGCCTCCTTGCGTTTGTAATTCTTGTACAAAGAAAATGTCTGGCTTGATGTAATTAAGAATCACGCCCAATGTATCCCAACGTGCAGGGCCTAGTTCTACTGGCGAGCATGCACCACCAAGTGCATATACACCGCCTCTAGGGAAATTAAGTACATTGTAGGTTACTATCTTTAATGTATCTACACTTGGACAAGTAGCTTGAATGTTAAGCGTGCTTAAAGGCGCATTTTGAGTAAAGGCGCCACTTGTTGCACCTAAGGTAACAGGCGATTGCCCGCTGTAGCTTAAGTTATTAAATGTAGCAACACCTGCAATTGCATTTGTACTAATCGTGCCACCCAAGCTGCCACCGCCGCTTTGTACGTTTAAGTTCACCAATGCGTTATACGTTGTATCTACAAAACCATTGGCATCAGTTGCTTGCACCGTTACACTAAAAGGCGAATTGCTTGGCACACAATTTTGCGTAGCACTTGCAAAACGAAGTTCGCTTGCTACCGCATGGCATACGGCTTGCGGCATACAAATTTCGTCTACATAACATGCACCGCTAGTCCAGCGATACATATACCAGCGAACATAAATGCCAAAATTTGGCAGCAATAAGTTGTTTGGAATATTAATAGACTTTAATGTGTAGGTTGTATTTGGCGCAACAATGCTGTCCAATGTAGTCCATGCAATATTGTCTATGCTATACTCAATAGCCACAGCCCAGCTATTAGCCGAACCGCTACTACGCCAGTAGAATTTTACAGAATCGGGACATGTTACTAGGCGCGAACGAACATATTCGCCAACAGTGTTTAGCCCTGCGCGAAACGAATCTAACGTAGCTGGTTGATATGCCAAATTAAAAGTTTGTGGAACCGAAGGCTTAAACTCTATACCATTTGCTAGCCAACCACTTGGCGGATTCGCAGGTGTAGCACCATTAAAACTTTCTTGTAGTGCGCCACATTGTGCATTGGCCTGAAAGCCTAGTGCAAAAGCAAGCAGTACTACGAGTGTAAAATTTTTAATCATATCAATTTTGTAAGCTACAAAAATAGACTTTTATCCAAGCATTATCGCACTTTTAATACTGTTAATGCCTTAGCGCTTGACTATCAGTTAATAAGGACAAAGTAGCTTTTGCCTACTTGGCTGTGTCGCTCATATCATTGAGTAGCAATTTGCAAACACGCTTATCTATAGGCAGCGTTAGCATATCTTCTGTAAGTTGCGAAAGCGGCACTAATCGCGCCTTTTCTGTTTCGTAGATGTTTGCATCTAGTGCTTGTACTTCTGTGCTTATTGGCAAATCTAATTGCGATAAAATCTTTACCTTGTAGTAAATACTTAATATCTGCTGATTGCTATTCCACGCGCTCGGTTGAAAATAATCCGTGGTATAATAATGCGCTTGTACTTCAATATCTACATTAAGCTCTTCTTTAAATTCTCGCACTAGGCAGTCTCGTGTACCTTCGCCCCATTCTAAGCCGCCACCAGGAAATTTTGTAAAATAAAAGTCGCCAACCTTTTCATCTGTGACTAGTATATTATTGTTGTCGTCAATACAGAGGCCATAAATGCGCACGGTTATTTTCTTCTCTGCCATTGGCTAAATACTTACTGTTCCTTTGTACACAAATGTTGCAGGACCGCACAGCCACACATCAGTAAACTTGTGTTTGCCATGATTAATACATTTTACCAATAAGGTGCCACCTTTTGTAGAGATGCGAACGTAATTACTGCCGATATTATCGCGTATTTGCACGAGTGCACATGCCACCACGCCTGTGCCACAGCTATAGGTTTCGTCTTCTACGCCACGCTCGTAAGTAACGACTTGCAAGGTTTTATCTGAACGCACTTTTACAAAATTTACATTGATGCCTTCTTTTACAAAGTCTTGGCTATTGCGAATTGCAGCACCTTGTGTTCGCACATCAATAGTACTCACTTCATCGCGAAACTGAACATAGTGTGGCGACCCTGTGTTTAACACAAAATCTTGATTGTATGATGTTATACCTATTGTATCCTGCATATGCAGCTCAACATCGTTGTCGTCTATTTTACTTTGATGCGCACCGTCTATGGCAATAAAACTTGCCTCAGTTTGCACAATGCCAAGGTCGCGTGCAAATACACTGATGCATCTACCGCCATTGCCACACATAGAACTTGTATTGCCGTCGCTATTAAAATATACCATTTCAAAATTGTATTGCTCGTGGTTTTGCAAAAGCATCAAGCCATCTGCACCAATACCAAAGCGCCTATGGCATAAGTGTGCAATATTTTTTTGTGAAAGGTTATTGTACTTGCCATCTCTATTATCTAACAACACAAAGTCGTTACCAGTACCATGGTATTTATAAAATTCTATCGTCATGTTCACACTTACATTGTCTCTATAATACCAAGGGTATGTTCTATCATTTTGTTGACAGCTGCTTTACCGTCTTTACTAAAATTCTTATTTACTCTGTTGGCTACGATTGTGTTGATACTTAGGCAGTCGTGGTTAAATACTTTGCCTAAGCCATAAATGGCACTAGTTTCCATTTCGAAATTGGTAATACGTGTTTGCTCAAATTTGAAAGTGCTTAGATTGTCAACCAAATCTTTGAACATCAAATTAGCTTTTACAACACGGCCTTGTGGTGCGTAAAAACCTGGACAAGTTACCGTAATGCCTTTGTGGTATTCTTGGCCAAAAAAGCTAAGTAACAAGTCGCTTCCTTTTACGGCATAAGGTTGGATAGGGCTTTTGTACAACATTGTATAGTTTGCAAATTCGTTGCACAATTGCTGTTCGTGAGCCGAATGCTCGAAGTCGCGATAGTAATGCAGTACATTATCCAGTCCAATGCCATGCGTACTCACAACCATACTATCCACAGGAATATCAGCCTGCAAGCTTCCACTTGTGCCCATGCGCATAATTTTTAGCTTGCGATGCGTCGGATTAATCGTGCGCGTTTCAAAATTGATGTTGGCAACAGCATCCAGTTCGTTCAACACAATATCAATATTATCTGGGCCAATGCCACTGCTAATGCAAGTTATGCGCTGCTTGCCCACATAGCCCGTATGCGTTACAAATTCGCGATGCTGGGTTTTGAATTCTATTTTATCAAAATGCTTGCTTACTTCGGCTACACGATCGGGGTCGCCTACGGTAATTACAATGTCGGCAAGTTCCTCCGCTTTGAGGTCTATATGGTAAATACTGCCACGTGCAGTGAGTATTAATTCGCTTTCGCCAATGGTATTTTGCATTATCGTGTAAGCTGCTGTTGTGGCTGTAAATATCCTACAGAAAAAAGGGATTTACTATAATTCTTAATAATATTTGGAAGGTTCTATTTTTTGCCTACATTTGCAATCCCTACGGGGCACAATGGTCTTGTGGCCGAGTGGCTAGGCAGAGCTCTGCAAAAGCTTGTACATCGGTTCGAATCCGGTCAGGACCTCACTTAAATAGGAACTCTTTATGGGTTCCTATTTTGTTTTTCACCCAGCTATTTCGCTACTAAAAGCCTGAACATCAGCTTATACTTGGTAGCCAACAATACCCTATCTTTGTCAGTCAAATTTCGAGAAAGATGAATTTAGATACTTCAGGGTTTGAGTTTGAAGAAGGCCAAGAAATGGCGAGAAGTACTTGGTTTAAGCGTATTAAGCAAGGTATTCTTACCAATACTAAGGATAAGCGCGAAACACCTGATGGTTTGTGGCACAAATGCCCAGGCTGTAAAAAAACGCATACTGTTACCGAAATGGAAGAAAGCGTGTGGTGTTGCCCAGATTGCGACCACCACAATCGTATTGATGCGCCAGACTATTTTGAGTTAATCTACGATGAGGGCAGTTGGAAAGAGCTTTTTGCTAATATTCGCAGCAAAGACCAGCTGGGCTTTGTAGATATTAAACCATACAAAGACCGCATTACCGAAGCAGAAAAGAAAAGCGGTGTGCCAGATGCCATGAGCGTAGCTGTTGGTACGGTAGAAGGTAAAGGCCTTGTAATTGCTGGCATGAACTTTAGTTTTATTGGCGGCAGTATGGGTAGTGTAGTTGGCGAAAAAATTGCACGCGCTATTGATTATGCTATTGAACACAAAATGGCTTTTATGATTATTAGTAAAAGTGGTGGTGCGCGCATGATGGAAAGTGCCTTTAGCTTAATGCAAATGGCTAAGAGCAGCGCTAAACTAACACAGCTTGCAAAGGCAAAGTTGCCATACATCAGTTTTATGACCGACCCAACCACGGGTGGTGTTACTGCAAGCTATGCGATGCTTGGCGATATTAATATTGCTGAACCTAAGGCTTTGATAGGATTTGCTGGTCCACGCGTTATTAAGGATACAGTTAAAAAAGATTTGCCAGAAGGTTTCCAACGCAGTGAGTTTTTGCTTGAGCATGGCTTTTTGGATTATATCGTTCGCAGAAAAGACTTGCGCGCCAATTTGAGCAAAATGATTAGCTTCTTTATGAAGTAATACCATGGCAAAAAAACATGCAATGAAGGAGCTCGAGAATAGAGCTGCTTATTATAACTTTTTTATTGATGCCAAATACCAAGCGGGCATCGTACTTCAAGGTACAGAAGTAAAAAGTATTAGAGCTTCACGTGTGAGCTTCAATGATGCGTATTGCCAAATTGTAGACAATGAAATTTTCGTAAAAAGTTTGCACATCAGCGAGTATGCACATGGCGCCAATAGCAATCATAATCCTACGCAGGACCGCAAGCTTTTACTACAACGGAGAGAAATAAAGAAGCTGCATGCCAAAATCAAAGAGAAAGGATTTACGCTGATACCAATTCGTTTTTTTGAAAGCGAAGGCGGCTTAATCAAATTAGAAATTGCCTTGGCGCGTGGAAAGAAACTATACGACAAACGCGATAGCATTAAAAAGCGCGATAGCGATAGAGAATTGAAATTGAATGGTTAGTAATTACTGCGCAATCGCTTGCCCATTGCCCGTCACTCTGCTGCCGACCTTAATGCCTTTAGGATAATAGACATTGCCGTTACCAGTTATTTCTGCATCAATACTATCGGCTACATTAGTATGAATATTACCACTGCCTGTAAGGTTGGCTCGGCATAGTTTTACCGCATTGCCCTTGGCTTCAATATTGCCGCTGCCGTTAATACCATAGTCTGCTTTGATGCTAATGCAATTCTGCAAATAGATATTGCCACTGCCGCTTAAATTGGCTTCAAGTTGTTCAAACAAGCCATTATTGACGCGCATATTGCCGCTACCCATTAAGCCGAGTTGCATATGCTTGCTAACGATATTGCCACCGATGTTGAAGTCGCCGCTACCAAGCAGTTTTGCACTTACTAAACTTGGCACATGTACCACAACTGTTATTGGTGTTTTCGCGTTGTAACTAGCACTACCGTTTGTAGTTAATAAGAGTTCTTCTTTAGCTACTTCAGCTTTTAGCAAGGGCATAATATTGTCGTCGGCAGTAATGCTACAAAAAGCAGGCATACTACTGTCAACAGTAATGGCAACTTCGCCGGCTAAGTCACTTAGTACGCCATTGAAGTTATTAACTGGAAATGTTTTTGTGGTGGCTTTGCCGCTACCCTGTACACCTAAATTATCGCAAGCAGAAAAAAGCAAGCAAATGGCAGCAGCAAGAATTATACCGCGAAAAGAAGTTGACGAACTCATGGGTCTTAGAAAAAATGTGAAACTATAGTTTGCCTTTGTTATATCTATACCAAACAAAAGCAAGGCCAAGCATCAGAAAGACCGGAATAAATGCTAGGTATAAAATGCCGTTATTTAGCGCCTCGGCAGAGCCATCATTGAGGTCGGCAGCAGTTTTAGTACACATAGCACATTGCGCCGAACTAGCTAGCGAAGCGAAACATAAAACGACTGCAATAATCCAACGATACATAATACAAATATAAATGGTTTTTGTTAGCTAGGATAGAATGGGCTTATGAATAAATACACGATTACGCCTGTTACGCTTACATAAAGCCATAAAGGGAAGGTGATTCTTGCAATTTTTTTGTGCTGGCTATACTCGCCAGTAAGTGCACGATAAGCTGTAAACAGAATAAAAGGCAAAATGCCAGCAGCGATCATTATATGCGTAATTAAAATAAAGTAATAGAAATATTTAAGCGCACCCGAGCCACCGTAATGTACATCAGCATTAGCCATATGATGGATAATATAGGATACTAAAAATAGGCTGCTCAATACGATGGCGCTTAGCATGGTGCGTTTGTGCGCTTCTGCTTTACGTTTCTTGATTTGTAAAAAACCAATCACTAGTAAAACACTTACCGCACTATTGATAACAGCATTAATCTTTGCAAACACAAAACGATCAAACGGAAAGTCTACAGAAATTAGCGGCTTGAATTTACCCAAAGCAAGTACCACAACAAACACTACAGTACTTAGGATGCGAATAATTAATTTGGCTTTACTATCATTTTTTGCGAGCATTGGTTGCATACTGTTCATTTACTTTTCGTTTTGTTTCGCTAGTCTTTTCTTTTCGAGGATCAAGAGGCTTATATCGTCGCGGCATCTGCGCACTTCTGCGCTGTCCAAGGCGTTGTAGTAGCCACGTATATTGCGTTCTCTATCTAGCAGTACCCACATATTGCTATGTTCGCCAGCCTCAATTTTACTTGTATCTTTTTCTACATCTGGCATCATCAGGTTATGAACCATGTAGTTTTTAATCGTAGCAAAGTCACCAGTACAGAACCACCACTTATCGTGATTAACGCCAAGGCCATTAGCATAATTACGTAGGGCAGGAAAGCTGTCATTTACAGGATCAACTGTTATGCTTATAGCCTGAAAAACAGTATCGGCTTTGCGCTGATAGCTCTTTTGTAAAAATTTGAGATTGCTGTTGCTTGCAGGACAAGTACTATTGCAGCGAGAAAAAAAGAAATTCATTACAATGAATCTGTTTTGCAGATCACGGTCAAAATCTACTTTTTCGCCAAGTTGATTCGTCAACTCAATAGGCGGTACAACATGCCAAATTGTATCTTGTACTAACTTGCCGCGCACTTCTTTTGTGCCGATGCCAGTAAAGCCGCCATAATACCGAGGCAATTTTACACGACCTGTACCACCTTTTAGATAGACCATCCAAAAGCAGAGTAAAGGCAAAATAATTAGCATTACTATGCCTAAGGCCAAGCGCATTTGCTTATTCACCATTCAAAGGTAGAAGTCAGTTGCAAGTTGAATTTATGATATGTTTTCGAATGCGCATGACTTTAGCAAGAAAGCCATACTACAATTGCAAATAGTTTGATATCAGCAAGGTATAAAACTGACTTTGCCTAGCAATTGATAGCCTATAGTATACATCAAAGCTTTTGGTGTAAAACATGCTCATAAACTTAAGCTACAGTAAACCAAGCGGCGCACTGTAGGTTGTATCTTTGCACGCATAATTAATGAAATTGCTTTTCGCCTATCTGGCACGCTATAAAAAATGGGTAATTGTATCCTTTATTTTGGCTACAATTAATACAGGCTTCAGTTTACTAGACCCTGTTTACTTAGGAAAACTTTACGGCTTTGTGGTAAAAAATGCCAATAATGCCCAATCCATTGCGAGCGGTGAATTTGCGCTGACATTGCTAAAGTTTAGTTTAACACTAGTTGGCGTTGCCATGGTTAGTCGCATTGCTAAAGCTTTTCAAGACTACACGGTTAATACAGTTATTCAGCGCTTTGGTGCAGATGTGTACCGCGACGGTTTACGCCATAGTTTGCAGCTGCCATATCAGCGTTTTGAAGATCAGCGTAGTGGCGAAACGCTTAGCATTTTAGAAAAGGTAAAAACAGACTGCGAGAAGTTTATCTCATCGTTTATCAATGTGTTTTATGCTGTGGTAGTGAGCATTGGTTTTGTAACCATTTTTGCTTTGCAAAGCTATGCACCTATTACTCTTGTGTACTTTGCTGGCATTCTAGTTATGAGTGGTGTGCTGGTTTTACTTAGCAGAAAGTATAAAGCTATTCAAAAGAGCATTGTTAAAGAAACAACTGGCCTTGCTGGTGCTACAACTGAAACGCTTCGCAATATTGAATTGATACGTAGCCTTGGTCTAACAAATCAAGAAGTTGATCGTCTTAATAAAACGACTGACAAGATTTTGCAGCTTGAGTTACGTAAAGTAAAAAGCTTGCGTGTGCTAACATTTATACAAGGCACATTGGTCAACTTGATGCGACAGATTATTGTGTTTGTTTTAGGTTACGCTGTATTTCGTGGTAGAATTCCTGTGGATCAAATGCTAACGATGCAGTTCTTTAGCTTTTTTGTTTTCGGCCCTTTGCAAGAACTTGGCAATATCATTTTAGCCTATCGCGAAGCACAAGCTAGCCTGAGCAATTTTGGCAACTTAATGGCAATGCCAGTAGAAGCAAAGCCTGAACATCCAGTTGCTTTGCAGCATATAGATAAATTGAGCTTTAAGGATGTGTGCTTTCAGCATGCGAGCGCTAAAACTAAGGCACTTGCTGGAATAAGCTTTGAGGTTAATAAAGGCGAAACAATTGCTTTCGTTGGGCCAAGTGGTAGCGGCAAAACAACCTTGGTAAAGCTACTCGTTGGTTTATATACACCACATAGCGGCGATATCTTTTACAACGAAATTCCATATACCAAATTAGATATAGAGAATTTTAGAAATCAGATAGGCTTTGTAACGCAAGATACACAGCTCTTTAGCGGTACCATAAAGGAGAATTTGCTTTTCGTAAAACCAAATGCAACGGATGAAGAAATGCTGAGCGCCTTGAAAAAAGCAAGTGCGATGAGTATTTTGTCTCGTAGCGATAATGGCCTAAGTACTGTTATTGGAGAAGGCGGCATGAAAGTAAGCGGTGGCGAAAAGCAGCGCCTAAGTATTGCACGCGCTTTGTTGCGCAAACCGCAATTACTTGTATTTGACGAGGCCACTAGTGCTCTTGATAGTTTAACAGAAGAGGAGATTAGTAATACGATTCGACAGATTAGTGTTCAACGAGATCAAATTACAATTCTCATCGCACATAGACTAAGTACAATTATGCACGCTGATCGTATTTATGTATTAGAACGCGGCGATGTAGTAGAAAGCGGCACACACGATACATTGCTTACAGAAAAAGGTTTGTACTATGCGATGTGGCGACAGCAAATTGGTGAGCGTCAGAAAGAAGTGGTAAGCTAGTGCAGGCTTAAATCTCATAAGCTACACAAATAAACAACCGCTACCTTTGTACCTACAAGCAAGATGGCTAAAAGTACAATACCTAACAAATTTGTTGCGATGCTGCGTGCTAAATGTCCGCGCTGTCGCAAGGGTAATATGTACACTACTAA
>JBJORA010000087.1:0-4934 GCA_046049675.1 Bacteroidota bacterium
TGCCTGCATCAATACTATAATTTACTAAGCTGCTCCCCTAACAAACGCATCTTCTCTTCTGCGTCGGCCTTTTTCTTTTGCTCTAAGGCTACCACTTCGGGCTTGGCATTGGCTACAAATCGTTCATTACTTAGCTTTTTGTCAACGCTACTTAAAAAGCCTTGCAAGTATTCCAATTCTTTTTGCAGCTCTTGCTTTTGGCTAGCAGTATCAATGGCTTTGTCGGTAGTTATATAACACTGGGCTGTATCAGCCATAAACGATATAGCACCTTGTATAGCATTGTTATCAAACACCACAGATTGTGCGTAAACCTGCTTACACAAAATATGCTGCATCGCACCAAAGCTTGCTTGCAAATCGGTAGGCATGTAAATAGTAATCTCATCTTTTGGCTTAAGCTGATTCTTTACTTTGAGATCTCTAATATTTGTAATTACCGTTTGTAATAACTCGCCTTGTTTTACGATGGCGGCATCTACCGTAAGATCTTTATTAAACGCTGTTGCTACAATATCATCACCATCGGCACGTTGCCTAATATGATGATAAATTTCTTCCGTTACAAATGGCATAAATGGATGCAACATGCGCATCAATTCTTCAAAAATATCTTTGGCAGCCTCAACTTCGGCCTTGCTAATACTTGCCTCTAAAGCAGTTTTAATCCATTCTAAATACCAGCTGCAATAGTCGTTCCAAATAAGCGAGTAAATAGTTTTTAACGCCTCGCTCAATTTAAATTCTGCAAATTGCTGCGCTACCTCTTGCTGTACCGCTTTCAACTTATTGCGCATCCATAAACTTGCAAAACTTTCTGGCTCGTCGTTCTTTTCCTTTGCATCTAAAATCTGTACAAGCTTTAATGCATTCCAAATCTTGTTGCAAAAATTACGACCTTGCTCGCAACTGCTTTCATCAAATAAAATGTCATTGCCGGCAGGGCTTGCTATCAATACACCAAAGCGCACGCCATCAGCGCCGTAGTTGTCAATCAATTCAAAAAGGTCTGGACTATTGCCAAGACTCTTACTCATTTTACGACCTTGCTTGTCGCGTACAATGCCAGTAAAATATACCTGCTCAAACGGCTTTTGGCCACGGTATTCGTAGCCTGCCATTATCATACGTGCTACCCAAAAGAAAATAATTTCAGGTGCTGTAACAAGTGTTGCCGTTGGATAGTAATAGTTGAGGTCGGCATTGTCTTTGTTTTTGTTCCAGCCAAAAACTTCCAATGGCCATAACCAACTACTAAACCAAGTATCTAGCACATCATCGTCTTGCCTAATCTCTTCGATGTTCTGCACGGTACTACGCAAGTCGTGCAATTTTGTAAATGCCTCTTGTGCATTTTTTGCAACCACCATATTACCATCATGGTCGTACCACGCTGGTATACGTTGTCCCCACCATAGCTGGCGGCTTATACACCAGTCTTTGATATTTTCCATCCAATGGCGATAAGTGTTCTTAAACTTTGGCGGATAGAACTTCACCTCATCTTGCATTACTGCATCAAGTGCAGGCTTTGCCATGTCGGTCATTTTGCACCACCACTGCATGCTAAGGCGTGGTTCTATAATTACATCTGTACGCTCGCTATAACCAACGGGACTTTTGTAGTCTTCGAGTTTCTCGATATGACCTGCAGCTTCTAAATCAGCAAGAATTTTTTTGCGCACATCAAACCTATCTTCACCGATATACAAGATAGCAGCCTCGCTCATGGTACCATCTTCATTAAGCGTATCTATTACAGGCAGCTTATGCTTGATGCCTAAGTTATAGTCATTGATATCGTGGGCAGGCGTAACCTTTAAGCAACCCGTACCAAATTCAATATCAATATAGTCGTCTGCAATAATTGGAATTTCTCTGTTGATTAAAGGCACCAAGCAAGTTTTACCAACTAGATGCTTGTAACGCTCATCATCGGGATGCACACAAATGGCCACATCACCCATAATAGTTTCAGCACGCACAGTAGCAATCGTAATATGGCCGCTACCATCTGTCAACTTATAATTGACATAAGCCAACTTGCTATGTGTTTCCTTAAAGTTTACTTCTTCGTCGCTAAGTGCAGTTTTTGCTTTTGGATCCCAGTTGATCATTTTTACACCGCGATAGATATAACCCTTGTTGTATAAATCTACAAACACATCTATTACCGCATCGTAATAGTCGGTGTCCATTGTAAATGTGGTACGATTCCAATCTAAGGCACAACCTAATTTTTTAAGCTGCTCTAAAATGATGCCGCCATATTTTTCTTTCCAAGCCCATGCATGTTGTAGAAACTCCTCGCGGCTCAAGGTATTTTTATCTATACCCTGCTCGCGCAACATACCTACTACCTTAGCCTCGGTAGCAATACTAGCGTGGTCGGTACCAGGTACCCAACAGGTATTTTTGCCCTGCAATTTTGCATAGCGAATTAAAATATCTTGTACAGAATTATTGAGCGCGTGGCCCATATGCAACACACCTGTTACGTTTGGTGGCGGCATTACTATGGTATATGGCACAGCGTCATTAGCCGTGCTATTGAAATAATTTTTGCTCAACCAATGGGCATACCATTTGGCTTCTAAATCTTTGGCTACGTAATTTTTTGCGAGTTCCATTGCGTGGGTGGCAAATTTACAAAAAAGCAAGGGCAAGGCAAGCAATTTGTTTATAGGCTGCATAGGCACTTTTGCGAGCGCCACATCAACTAATAGTCATTGCCAGCCAAGCGCAAAAACTTCTACTTTTGCCATGTGCTACGCGCCAATACTACAGATGCCATCAACTTTGCCAGTAAACTCACTGCTAGGCGCTTGTATAATGGCTTTAAGGTATATAGCAGCTATTGGTACAGCCGCATGAGGGGTAAGCCTGTACAATGGGGTTTGCCTATCAGTATTAGTTTTGAACCAACCACGAGCTGCAATTTGCGTTGCCCAGAGTGCCCAAGCGGCTTGCGTGCATTTACCCGCCCAACGGGTATGCTAGATGCAGACTTTTTTAGCAAAACCATCAACGAAATTCACAAGGACCTACTTTACCTGATTTTCTATTTTCAGGGAGAGCCGTATTTGAATCCTGCGTTTTTGGATATGGTAAAATTTGCCAACGCCAAAGGCATCTATACGGCAACGAGCACGAATGCACATTACTTGAACGATGCCAATGCTAAGCGCACAATTGAGAGCGGCTTAGATAGATTGATTATTAGTATTGATGGTACTACACAAGATGTGTATCAACAATATCGTGTGGGCGGCAAACTTGATAAGGTATTGGAAGGTGCACGCAATATCGTAAAGTGGAAAAAAGAGTTAAAGAGTAAAACGCCATACATCTTCTTTCAGTTTTTAGTAGTAAAGCCAAATGAGCATCAAATAGAGGATGTAAAAAAGTTAGCGGCTGAGATTGGCGTAGATGATGTGCGCTTCAAAACAGCACAAGTGTACGATTACGAGCACGGCAACGACCTTATTCCTACTATAGATAAGTTTAGTCGCTATCGCAATAATGGTGATGGTACTTTTAGTATCAAAAATAAACTGATGAATCACTGTTGGAAGCTGTGGCACGCTTGCGTAATTACTTGGGATGGTCTAGTTGTGCCATGTTGCTTCGACAAAGATGCTACGCACCAACTCGGCGACTTAAAGCAACATACTTTCAAACATATTTGGCAAAACGATATGTACCATAGGTTTCGCAAGCAATTGATGCTTGGAAGAAAGCATATAGATATTTGCGCTAATTGTAGCGAAGGCACTAAAGTCTGGGAAGAAGATTAGATTAATTTATATATAAGGCGATTGTTGTTTCAACAATACGTCTATCCTTTATTAGTACCGTTCGCCCATTTGCATTCTCTACTAGAACTTATGCAAAGTAGTTTTGCACGTACAAGAACAAAGCAAGCATTTCGTGATGATGAAGAATTTACTATTAACCCTTACAAGCATTGCTGCAGCTAGCGTGGCAAGCCATGCACAAAATATAGTTGGTACGATTACTGGCGCGGGTAAACCTCTCGCTAATGCCAATTTAATACTACTGCAACCCAAAGACACAAGCGTAGTGCGTTTGGAGTTGAGTGGCGAAGACGGTAAGTTTTTATTCAATAACATCAGTAATGGTAACTATTGGCTCGTAACAAGTGCAACAAACTACAAGCCTGATACAAACTTTAATGTGCAAGTTAATAATTCTGACGTGCAACTTGCTAGCATTAACCTGCAAGCAGCTAGCAAAGAAGTTGGCGCAATTGCTGTGAGCGCTGTCAAAAAGCAAGTGATAGAAGTGCGCCCCGGCAAAACCATTGTCAATGTAGAAAATAGCATCAACAACACTGGTAGCAATGCCTTAGATATTTTGCGCAAAAGCCCGGGTGTAACTGTTGACAACAACGACAATCTTAGCATTAAAGGTAAAAGTGGTGTGATTGTTTATATAGATGGCAAACAAAGCTATTTGGATAGTGAAGCGCTTGCACAAATGCTGCGCAGTACAAACAGCACTAATATTGCAAGCATAGAAATCATTAGTAATCCTGGTGCCAAGTACGATGCAGAAGGTAATGCAGGTATTATCAACATCAAACTAAAAAAGAATACACGACTTGGCACAAACGGCACGGCCACTGCTGGGCTTAGCTATGGCTTTACACCTAAGTACAATGCCAATATTAGTATCAATAACAATAATGCTAAGACAAATGTATTTGCTACTTACGGTATAGACGGTGGTGATGTATACAACTATCAAAACTTTTTGCGTCAGCAAAGTGGCATACAATACGACCAAAGTGCAAAGAACCATAGCAATAATCTAAGCCACAATTATAAAGTTGGCGCAGACTACCGCATCAATAGCAAAAACACGATTGGTATTATGAGTACCGGCAATATTGTAGATGGCATGTGGACCAA
>JBJORA010000088.1:0-10147 GCA_046049675.1 Bacteroidota bacterium
CTATACTTGCTATCACGCGCATAAGGCGAACCAAAAGCAGCGGCGCCACCTCTAAAGCTTATATTGCCAGCACGTGCTTCAGCACCTAAACGAACGTTGGGTGCAATGCGATGTTCGTTTGTAATCACTTGTTGCATCAACCTTGAGTATGCTGGATCATTGTCGTATTTAATACGCGCGCTTTTGTAGTTTACAACATCTACATCAGCAGTAATAAAACCCGATTTGCCAACAACATAGCTAGCACTAAGCACCCCCTTTAAAGGCGTATTTAAACTATAGTCACTAATTAGCGCAAATCGCGAATCTACACCGGTTACATCGCCAATGTCAAACAAGCGAGGGACAGGTGTACCAACATTTTCTAAGTCGCCCTTTATTCTAAATCTGTATTCATCACGCAGATTGTGCCATGTAGGTGTATGCAATGCAGCGCCAATACGCCACGGTGATTCCTTTGGTAAAAACACTAAGCCAATTTTTGCATTAAAACCAAGGCCACTTGTTGAGCGAAATACATCCTGTTGAAAGTAATTGAATTGGTTTGTAAGATTGCCACTAACATCTGTTTCAGAATATGTACTATTGTTTTCGTAACGTGTAAATGGCAAGCCAATAGATGCGCCAAAATAGATATTGTCATTGAAGTTTGCACCTAAGCCCATGGTTAGTTCATTAATGCCACCACGCGTACTTACTACTTTGCGCTGCTCCAAATTATCAAGTGGCACATAGCTTCTCACTTTACTGGTATTATTAGGATCGGCATCAATCAAGTATGAATTAAACGCCATTACATCTTCTAAATATGGAGTGCTACTTATAATATAATTTGAACCACCTGCGTCATTTATTCTTGCTGCAACAGCATCCATCATGCTACTATGTTTAGTTGTACCACTATACTCGTAGTCGCGGTTAAAATCTGCAAGACGATTGATACCTAATGCAAAGCCGCTGCTGCGTGCACCGCGTGATTTTTCGTTGCGGTTAGCAGTTACCCAGCCAACATTTTGTAGATTGAGCTTGTTATTATTACTAGAAATTTTATTGGCATTTAATGAAGCAGGTGTACGGTAGCCATTAAACGCTGGCGTAAAGGTGATTTCATCTTTACTATATCTGCCCAAGCCTGCTGGGTTGATGTTAAGCGCAGCAAAGTCCGCGCCGATACTACCTAGTGCGCCACCAATAGCCATACTACGTGCCGTTGTTCCTGCTTGCGTTTGACTGAATAAAATGGCATCTGTTTCATCTTGTGCTTGTGCAATAAAACTCGCAAGCAATAATGCTATAGTACTTACTCTTATTTTCATTTCTTGATAGTTAGATTTTTATTGTTGTAAAAAAATCGTCAGCATTGTAATACTGACGATTTCTTGTGTTGTTTATTTAATAATGGATATTTATCTGCGGCCAGAAAATCCACGATTACCGCCGCCGTTGTTACTTGGACTTGGTGTACTTGGACGACTTTCTTGGCGAGGAGCGCTGTAGCTTGGTCTTTCTTGACGAGGAGATTCTTGACGCGGCGCACTATAACGCGGAGCCTCTTGGCGTGGACTCTCTTGACGTGGTACCTGTTGACGGGGCGCTTCCTGACGTGGTGCCTGTTGACGAGGTGCTTCTTGACGAGGTGCACTATAACGTGGAGCTTCTTGGCGTGGACTCTCCTGACGTGGAGCACTGTAGCGTGGCGTCTCTTGGCGAGGAGCCTCTTGACGTGGCGCCTGCTGACGTGGAGCCTCTTGGCGAGGTGCACTATAGCGTGGAGCCTCTTGGCGTGGTGCTTGCTGACGTGGTGCCTCTTGGCGTGGTGCACTGTAGCGAGGAGCTTCTTGACGAGGTGCCTGCTGACGAGGCGTCTCTTGACGTGGCGCATTGTAACGAGGAGCATCTTGACGTGGTGCATTATAACGTGGTGCGTCTTGGCGAGGTTGTTGCGTGCTACGACCATCGTTATTACGAGGTGTAGTATTGTTGCGACTTGGTGTACCATTTTGGAAACCACCATCACGAGGCGTACTCGGCTGCGCAGCAGGAGCAGCACCACCATTATTACGAGGATTTGTAAATCCACCACGCGTTGGCTCTACATTACCACGACCACTCTGTGTACCACCTTTGTTGATGCCAGGCTGACCGCTTGGACTAACACTGGTATTATTGCGTCCAGTATTACCACGCACATCACCAACATTACTGCGATCGCTAGCTACTGGCCCTTGATTTACAAATACATCACGACCACCAACTGGTGTTGGCTTGGTAACAGTCTTTGTTACCGTACCGCCCTCTCTTTCAATATTTGTTAAAGGACGATATACAATGTCGCGAGTTGTTTTATAGTCGTTCAAGTTGCTAAAAGTATAAGTACTCTTGCGTGGTCCATAATTAAAGTTGTCGTTGCCAAAACCATTATTATTACCAACGCCTAGGTTGTTATTGCCACTCCAATAGCCATCATAGTAACCATTGTAGTACCCATTGCAATAGCCATTGTTGTAACCGTTGTTGTAACCGCCGTAGTACATATTGCTGTAGCCATTGCCACAACCCCACCAGCTGTTGTTCCAGTTGTTGTATACATTATAATTAGTCATAAATACAGGGTTGCAATAGTTGTTAAACTGCCAGTTGTTGTAAAAACTGTTGCCAACATAGAAGTTATTACCCCAACAGTTATTGTAGAAGTTATTATAACCCCAGTTGTTCCAGCCCCAAGCGTTATTGAAAGGATTATTCCAAAACTGCCAAGGATTGTAAGCCACATTTACAAAGAAACCGTTGTAACCAAGATTCCAGGTATTGTAAAATGGATTGCTCCAGCTGCTCCAAGTATTACCCCAACCCCAAGCGAATGGGTCGTAGTAAATATTGCTAAAGTAACCAAAGCCCTGATAAGGACGATAGAACCTTTGCAAATAGCTTGTGTAGAAAAAATCGTCGTCGTTGTAGTCGATCAAATAGGTATCGTTGCCTCCATCGCTATAATAATAGCTCTGCTGACTGTTGTCTACCTGCTGGTCGGTGTACGTTTGACCCTGTGTATTATGGTAGTCATACACATCATCAAAATGCTGCTGTGCCTTGCTACTAAAAGCGAGCATCATCAACATTGCGCTTAAATAAATTACCTGCTTCATACTGTATCTCAATTTTGTTTTGTGTTTCCTAATTACGAACGCTATTTTTGCGATCGTGTTTACGATATAAAAGTATGAAAAAAGCATGCCAAATACGTGTAAAGACCGTGCAAACAAGATTTTAATTTTTTGCAAACGGATCTTAGCCCGATAGGACTATTAAGGCTCCAAAGGCTTTGCCAGTAAGGGTTTACAGTACAGAAACAGCTTCACAAGTGGCAAGTACACATGTTGCACTAGTCATAAAATACTATAAGAAACAAGCTAAGCACAGCAAAAAAAATTATGAGTAAAGAAATAACAAGCCGCGCACAAGACTACAGCCAGTGGTATAACGACCTTATTATTAAAGGTAGTCTTGCCGATTATAGTGCCGTTAGAGGTTGTATGGTAATAAAACCATATGGTTATAGCCTTTGGGAAAACATGCGTGATGTGTTAGATAAGATGTTTAAAGACACAGGACACACCAATGCGTACTTTCCTCTTTTTATTCCAAAAAGCTTGTTTGAAGCGGAGGAAAAAAATGCAGAAGGTTTTGCCAAGGAATGTGCTGTGGTAACTCACTATCGCCTAAAGTCTGATCCGAATAATCCAGGTAAGCTCATTGTAGACCCGGAAGCGAAGCTAGATGAAGAGCTTGTGGTACGTCCAACAAGCGAAGCTATCATCTGGAATACCTATAAAAATTGGATTCAAAGCTACCGCGACCTGCCTATTTTGGTAAACCAATGGGCCAATGTGGTACGATGGGAGATGCGCACACGCCTTTTCCTACGCACCGCTGAATTTCTTTGGCAAGAAGGCCATACCGCACATGCCACAAAAGAAGAAGCTTTAGAAGAAACTGCACGTATGCTAGAAGTGTATGCAGACTTTGCTGAGAACTATATGGCCTTGCCAGTTATTAAAGGTGTAAAAACAGCCAATGAGCGTTTTGCTGGTGCTGATGATACGTATTGTATTGAAGCGCTCATGCAAGATGGTAAAGCACTGCAGGCGGGTACTAGCCACTTCTTAGGACAAAATTTTGCAAAAGCATTTGACGTAACCTTTGTAAACAAAGAAAACAAACCTGAATATGTTTGGGCAACAAGCTGGGGTGTAAGCACAAGACTTATCGGTGCGCTTGTAATGGCACATAGCGATGATGATGGCCTAATACTGCCTCCACGTATTGCACCTCTGCAAGTTGTGATTGTGCCAATATTTAAAGGCGACGAACAACTGCAGCAAATTCGCACAGCGCTTGCACCTATTATGGCTGAATTAAAAAGCAAGGGCATACGCGTAAAGCTAGATGACAACGACAATGCACGTCCAGGCTGGAAGTTTGCAGAATACGAAATGAAGGGTGTGCCTGTGCGCATGGCTATTGGTGCTCGCGATTTAGAAAGCAATGTAGCAGAAATTGCACGTAGAGATACTAAGGAAAAAACAAGTGTGAGCCTAGAAGGCATTGCCGCGTATATCGAAACCTTGCTAGAAAATATTCAACAAAGCATTTTCGATAAAGCACTTAGTTTTAGAAACGAGCATATCACAGAAGTAAACAGTTGGGATGAATTTGTGGCTACTTTAGAAAACAAAGGTGGCTTTATTAGTGCGCATTGGGATGGTACGCCAGAAACGGAAGAAGCTATCAAAGAAAAAACTAAAGCTACTATTCGCTGCATACCATTTAATAATAAGCAAGAAAATGGTACATGTGTATTAAGCGGTAAGCCAAGTACACAACGTGTGCTTTTTGCAAAGGCTTACTAGATTTGGCCTTTACAAGCTTTGTTTAGTTGCAAAAAAGTTGTCCATAGTTTGCCATTGTCAAAGCAACATAATATATTGCAGTATGGAATCACAAACTTCAATGCTTGACAGCGTTTCAAGCATCAACGACGACATTAAACTACATCTAGCAGTAACAGGCAAATGGTGCCGCTTTTTAGGGATACTAGGTTATATTTTTACCGGTTTTATTGTTTTGGGGATTCTCATGCTATTTTTTGCAAGCAGTGCATTAGGCAACTCTTTTAATGGCATGATAGGAATTCCTGTTGCAGCAATTGCGGCTCTATACCTAGGCTTCGCAGTGCTGAATTTCTTTCTTGCGCATGCCTTATACAAATTTGGCGTAACTGCACGTTCTGCATGTTTGTTTGACGACGAAGCAAGTTTTGTTGAGAGTCATATCTGGCTCAAGAAATACTTTAGAATAGTTGGTATCTTGGCAGCAATAGTTGTTATTATTTACGGCATAGTATTTCTTGTTTCAATTTTTGTTGCAATGGCCCGCTAGTAATCATGTGCTTGCAAGCTATGGCAAATGAGCATTCGGTAAACAAGCACAATTAATTAGCTGCACTAAGCAAATGTAGCTAAGCAAAAAAAAATGACAGCTAGCACCAACGAACAGTACAGTAGTTTTATTAAAGATACAGCGAGCTCGCTTGGTTTTTTACAATGTGGCATTGCTGAGGCTACATATTTAAGCGAAGATGCTAAGCGTTTAGAAGCATGGCTCAACAAAGGCTATCATGGCAGTATGGCCTATATGGCCAATCACTTTGATATGCGTGTGGATCCGCGAAAGCTAGTGCCCGATGCCAAAAGTGTTATTACGCTACTCTACAATTACTTTCCAGAAAAAGAGCAAGCAACAGATGGCCCAAAAATAAGTAAGTACGCATATGGTACCGACTATCATGTGGTGATCAAAGCAAAGCTAAATGAGCTACTAGCACGAATGCAAGCATGTATCGGTAGCATCAACGGACGTGGCTTTGTAGATAGTGCACCCGTATTAGAACGTACTTGGGCGCAAAAATCTGGCTTGGGTTGGGTTGGTAAAAACGGTAACTTGTTGAGCAAGCATCACGGTTCATTCTTTTTTATCGCAACGCTAGTTGTAGATATTGCACTTGCATATGATTTGGCAATGCCTACCGATCATTGTGGTACATGCACCGCTTGTATAGATGCTTGTCCTACACAAGCAATACTGCCAAACAAAGTAATTAATGGCGAGCAATGCATAAGCCACTACACCATTGAACTCAAAGAAGCATTAATCCCTGAAGAGCAAGCAGCAAAGTTTAGCAATTGGATGTTTGGCTGCGATACTTGCCAAGATGTTTGTCCGTGGAATAGGTTTTCAAAACCGCATACCGAACCACTGTTTGAAATTCTTCCGCAAATACTAAACTTCAACACACAAACTTGGCAGGCGATGAGCGAGGATGAGTTTAATAAAGCATTTAAGAACTCGCCGTTGCGCCGTACAAAATGGAGTGGCATTCAACGGAATTTGAAGGCCCTAGCACAACACAACTTCTAGTCTAGAAGTAACATCAACAAGATAAATAAGAAACTCTTAGCGATTAGTAGGCAATAAAGGTAACGCTGTCTGTAGCGCGATTGCCGCTTGAATCTGTAGCAACAACTGCAAGGATAAACGGCGTAGGAATACCACCATTATTGAGTGCCATTACATATTGCTCATGAAATACATAGCCTTTTTTACCAAGAACGTCAGGTGCAAAGTATTGTACACGTTTAAAGCTATCGGCAGTCATTACATCAATCGTCAAAGTATTAAGTACACCAAACTCATCTACCACTGTACCAATAAGGTTAATAGGCTCTTCACTATTGTGAGCTGTTTGGTTTTGTGGCTTTGTAATTGTAATCTGTGGAGCCTCTAAGTCTGGTATAGGCGGAATCTCGCCAGCCTTTTTACAAGCTGCCGCAATTATAAGCAACAAAATTGTTGCACTAAATAATTTGCACCATCCCCTCATTACACTAGATTTGGCAAGCAAGTTACAATATTTTTCTTTTTAATGAGCAGCCAAGAGCAAGAACTTATTTATGCTATTGCACTAAGTCAGGTTCCGCAGATCGGACCCATCGTAGCAAGGCAGCTGCTTAAGCAGCTGGGGAGTGCCACAGATGTGTTTAGTAGCAAATTATCTCATTTACAAGCCATACATGGCGTTGGCCAAATTCGGGCTGAAGAAATCAAAGCATACAAAAACTTTGACCTTGCTGAAAAAGAACTGGCATTTGCTCAAAAGCATCAAATTGAAGTATTATCAATCAACAATGGCAACTATCCGAGCAAACTCCTCAATTGTATAGATGCCCCTACAGTGCTTTACTACAAAGGAGATACGCAAGCCCTACATAATGACAAAACTATTAGCATTGTTGGCAAGCGCAAATGCACAGACTATGGAAGGCGTTGCGTAGATGACCTGCTGCATGCGCTAAAAGGCATGCCAATAACGGTGTTCAGTGGTTTAGCCATTGGTATAGATATTCATGCACATAAGAAGGCACTTGTCAATCAATTGCCTACTATTGGCGTTTTGGCACATGGCTTGGATACCATTTATCCTAGTACACACCGCAATGTCGCTAAGCAAATGCTGGTAGAAGGTGGTCTACTAACCGAATATATAAGCGGCACACAACCCGATAGAGAAAATTTTCCAACGCGTAATAGAATAGTGGCAGGTATTAGCGACGTTACCATCGTGATAGAAACCGATGTAAAAGGTGGTAGTATGATAACTGCAAACCTTGCTAATGGCTATAACAAGGATGTAATGGCCTATCCCGGCGATATATACACAGATACAAGTGCAGGCTGCAATCAACTTATAAAAAGCAACCGTGCGCACATGATTACTTGCGCGCAGGACTTACTGGATCTCATGAATTGGGAAGCAAAGCAAAGCAATGTACAGATCCAAAGGCAACTCTTTATAGAACTCAATGACCTTGAACGGGTGCTATACGATTTTGTAAGTACTAATCCCAATAAACATGTAGACGAAGTAGCTGCCGCCACTAAACTAACACCTTCGCAACTTGCTTCTGCTACACTTAGTTTAGAACTGCAAGGTGTGCTTACGGTATTGCCTGGTAAGGTCTATAAGGCACTATAGTTAGCAAAATTTCTCGCTTCTAGAATAATGTTCCTTCAAATAAATTCAATGCATCGGTGAGCATTTCGATCTATTTATCCATTACTGCCATCCTAAAACTTTACTAGCCTACAAGCATAAAAAAAACCCCAAGATTTCTCCTGGGGTTCTTTATTTGAAAAGCTGGCAAAAAGTATTATCTTAAGTTTGGATGCGGAGGAGGAGGTACATCACCACCACGCTGACCCATTGGAGCAGACATATAATCTACTGTATTTGCACTACCAGGACCACCGTATTGGAAGATGATACGATCACGATCAATACCTTGGCTGTTTAAGTACTTCATTACAGCATCTGCACGCATCCAGCTACGTTGCATTTCTAACTTACCCTCACCGTTACCACGAACGATTACGTTACAGCTAGGATTAGCACGTAATTGATTAGCTAATTGATTTAAGTTGCTCATGCAAGCACTGCTAATTTTAGTGCTACCTGGCGTAAAGTTACAAGTACCACCCATGATACCACCGCAACCACCTGGAGGAGGAGGAGCAATCTTGCAACACTCAGGATCTGGGCACTTACCAATACCATCAGCATCAACTGGTTGACACTCTGTAGGTGTGATTAACTGCTTGTCTTTGTAGTCACAAACGCCATCGCCATCTGTATCTAGGCAACAACCTTTTGTATCTACAGCTACACCAAGTGGTGTATCATTACACTTATCAAAGCAATTGCTAACGCCATCACCATCATCATCTTGCGTAGCGCAATCATTTGGTGTTTGCATTTGTAAACGACGAGGGTTAGTTAACTCACCATAGAAGTAATCCATTGGATTTAACCACCATAGTGGAGCAACGCTCTTGTTACCGATATTGATACCTAAGTTAGCACTTAAGTAGTTGATGTTATCGTAGTCACGTGTCATATCAGACTGAACTAGAACGCCATCAACAGTTTCGTTTACTTCCTGCCAACGGTAGCCATCAATAAGGTCATCCATTGTGAAAGTAACTTTATCCTCGATGCCAAGGCTTACACGCTTCCCAAGCTTAAATTGTATACCTAAACCTGTAGTAGCGATTGGACGGAAAGTGTAACCTTTGTTGTTCCAACGACGGTTGTCATGACGCTCACCACGTGTTTCAAACACACCGTCAAAACCAGCGTCAGTTGCGTTAATACCTTGAGTTAAGTTCTTCTCAATTTGTGTGCGGATATTGTTGCGATAACCATTTGTCCAACCGTTACCAGCTGTTGGGTTGTACGCTACTTGATAGTTTGCAAAGTTATACTTTGCACCATTTGCATCTAACATATCCATATACGTGCGGTAGTTCATACCACCAACACCAAACATACCATAAGTGCTCATTTTATTACGAGCTCTGTGGAATTTGATGTTATTCAATGCAGCAATCATTTGCAAGCTAAGCTCGCGAACTTGTGCTTTGTAAGCAACATTTACACCATCTAGACCGTATGCTTGTGGCGTTTGACCGTTATTAGTTGGATTATTTCCTTGTACTACGTAGTAAGGGTTACCACTTTGCAAGCTATGGTTTTGACCACGTTGCCAGTTATAACCATGAGCAGCACCTTGAATATATTGCAAACGAGTGCTAATTACATAGCCCCACGCTTTACGTAAGCTTACGTTCCAAGCCATCGTATTCATAAGGTTACCCTTGATTGGGCGGTTGTAGAAAGACTTTGAACGAACGTCACCAGACACGTTCAAAAGGCCTACACCTGCACCAAGTTCCCATTGGTTACGTGGTTTAGACGGGAAGTCATAGTTGCGGTTTAGATAGTCGCGTTGTTGATCCATTCTGCGCTCTGGGATAAGACTCGTGTCCATAACGTCGTATCCGCTTCCACGGTATACCATGTTAGTTTGAGCCTGAGCACCAGTGAATACAACCAGGCCTAAGATGCCTGCGAGTAAAGAGTACTTTTTGCTTGCCATAAAACTTTTTTTAATAATAGCTTTTGTTTATTTCGGCAAATATAGGCACCAGCAAGCTGAAAGTGCAAAAAAAATGGGCTTTTTTTTAACATTAT
>JBJORA010000089.1:0-36618 GCA_046049675.1 Bacteroidota bacterium
TTGGAAGGGGCGGGCGTGGTACATATTGAAAAGGCACTTGACTCACTCAAGTTTACGCTTTTGCAGAGAGGCGATTCTATCAATTCGGCAACGATACCGATATCATATTTCAAAAGTGGTAGAAGTATTGTACATTTTCAAAGATATACTAATTTTTCCCTGTTTTATAGCAATTATAGAGATGAAAATTCACCAATGCTAAGTTCCCTATTAAATTGTAATTGTATGCAGTCAATGATTTTCAATCAGTTTTATAATTTGCAATTATCGTCTTTAAATAAAAACTATTTTTGTTCGGTCGTGATTGTCAATAGCGATTTGCACTACCAGCAAATTTTGTATAAATTTGAGGGTACTTCGGAGAGGCTCCACAACCCAGCACAACACCATTAAGAACGTACTAATTTTCACACGCTTTAATTTTTGGGGATGAATTTTGTGTAATTATTTGCTGTTGGCAATGCTTTGGGGGTGCTGTTAACTGGCATTTTTATCCTCCACGAACCAGTAAAATACCACTCAAAACGTGCAAATCCGCCGCGGCGGCCGCACGGTGCAAATTTACGGGGTGTAAAAACTGTGGTATTGAAGTTTGGTGTTTGGTAAATGGTTTTGTTTTAAGGGCATTTAGAGGTTCATTTTGCGCATTTAGTTTCATAAAGACACAGAGCACTTCGCCATTACGCTTTTGTGGCTTAATACGGCTTACTTTAGTTTTACAGTTTAGCAATATCCTCTATTGATAAGCCAGTATACTGTACTATTTTTTCTATAGGTTCGCCAGCATCTTTCATAGCTTTAGCCATTTCAATTTTTCCTTCTGCTTTTCCTTCTTCTTTCCCTTCCAAATAAGCATAGTCTATTGTATTATTCAGGTCTCTAAACACTTTTAAACTTTGCTCGTATGCTGCATACTGTGCTTGGTCAAAATTAGCAAGCTTTGCAACTTCAAAGGCTTGCTCAAAAATTACATCCTTAAAAATGCTTGGTACGTTTTGTATCTCTTCTAAATGCTTAAAAAAGTAAAGCCATTTATCTAGTCTTGTATTTAGCTCGCTTTCTGCTTTGCTAAAGTTGGGCATCTCTAAATAAATATAGCTTAACTTGTCGTAAAATATTTTGCCATGCTGATTTTTTAGTTTGATGGTATGTACTACTTCTTGTCGCTGACTTTCGTTGTCGTAGTCGTCGAATCTAAAATCTAAAATGCCAATGCAATAAACTGCACTTAGATTATAGTTCCAATCACCTTTTTCTGCAAGTTCGCGAATAGGAAAAGTGGAGTAGTAGATCGTACGTTCTTTAAAGAAATTTTGCTTTGCTTTTTGTAACTCTACAATAAATTTTTCTCCCTTCTCATTTTCGCAATAAATATCGTAAACGGCCTTGCGGTCGTCCTTGTTGAAGCCAAGTTGCTCGTTGTTCTTAAAGCTTAGTTGTGTAATAGCATGCTGTGGCGGCAGCAGCGCGTTTAGAAAATCTATCAATAGCGGCTTGCTGGCTTCTTCACCAAATATCTTCTTAAATCCGAAGTCGGTAAAAGGGTTTACATATTGTGCCTTCATCTCTGTGTGCAATGCGTTGCTGTTGCAAAAGTAGTACTTTTTTTCTCAGCGCTTGACATGATCGCACTGCTGCAACCAAAGCGCAAGCTAAGCTGCAACACGGCCTGTATTTTGCACTTTCAAATTTTGCAATCCTTCTGCGTATTCTAAAAGGACGCTGACGAAACTGATATTAAGAAAAGTATTATTACACTGCATGCTGATCCAAAATCCAATCTTCTCCTTACATTTACAATGCAAAATCCACTGCACCTAGCACAGTCATGCGCCTCGACAAACATATGTTTTTAGCTGAGCATCATTTATATGGCAGTTCTCGCCTTGGCATCAAAAAGTATTTGCCAAGCCAATACCAATATGTATGGGCGCTAGGCGATGCACCAGGTATGCCACATATAGACGACTTAGGTAAGCAGCTACCTTGGCATCACTATGGCCAAAACGACTTCATTAAACTATATGATGTAGGCTATACTAGCACAAGTAATTTTGATAAAACACATTGGTTTAGCAATCATAATATAGGCTTAAAACACTACGAGCTCAATAACCACTTGGGCAATGTACAAGCTGTGGTGTTAGATAGATACAGCAGCCGCAAGGCGCTTACGACAGACGCTGCATATACCTATCGCTATGCCGATATTAAGTGTGCTACAGACCACTATGCCTTTGGTAGCCCAATGCCTTTGCGCGATACAAGCAGCACAGCGGCCAGTAGTTTTTACACCACGATGCCATACTACGCTAGCAGCCATGTAGTAATAGCATCTACTTGCGTTTTGGCTAATATGCTAGCATCGCTCAATGCAGGCAGCCAACTGCAGGTAGGTAGTAACTGTGTGGTAACGGTAAACCAGCTTGGTGGCGCCTCACCGTTTGGCGCTGTACTAACGCCTGCACCAGGCCTTATGACCGCAGGCAAAACCTATCGCTTGCGTATTTACTGCAACTCGCCGCTTAATATACAACAAGTAGTAAACGGTACTGTATTAGCGAGCTATACTGGCACAGGCGCAGGTCCGCATACCTTAGACTTTATAGCATACACCAACCAAACTTTTGAAATTACCTATACAGGCACCGACAAAAGCTTTGCCTTTGAGCAAATGGAACTGCTAGAGGAGGTGTACACACTTACTAACATAACCGTCAAAATAAATACTGGGGAAAGTGATTATAGGTATTCCTTTCAAACTCAAGAACGAGTTGACGAGATTGCAGGAGCAGGAAACCACACCACAGCCTTATTTTGGGAGTATGACACAAGGCTAGGAAGAAGGTGGAATTTAGACCCAAAACCTACAGCATCTTGGTCAGGCTATTCTTGTCTAGGTAACAATCCTATCTTTAATACAGATTTTTATGGAGATAGTTTAGATGTAAAAAATGATGGGGCTAAATCTGATTTATTAAGCACAGTAAATAATGATAACACTAAATATGTTAAATTTAAGAACATATTCAATAAGGCTGGTGAACTAGAAAGGATGAGTGTAACTTTAGACTTTGGAGATAAAACACAAGATGAAATCAATCAAATCTTAGCTAGTGATATAGGACTTACAAATATCAATGATATGGTTAATGCAACTAAAACTGAAGCCGATGGAACAGTAAGACCATTGAAGTTTCTATTTAGTCAAACAGATGTTCATTATAGCAGAGGAGGAAGTAGAATGAAGAGTGATGTATTATCAGCATCAAGAACACCTAAATTTCATACTACAAGTAAATTTACATTAAATGGCAGAGAAGTAACGCCAGAGGATGACAAAGGTTTTGTTCCTAAAGGTTATGATGGTTATGTTGGTATGTCTAATAAAGGAATGGTAGGATTTGGTGCAAATTGCACTGGTGCTAATACTGCAATAAAGATAAATAGAGCTTCTATAATTTATCACGAATTAAGAGAAAATTATTATAGAACAGCATTAGGTTTGAGATATGTTGAACCAACTGATTGCCCGTTTTATTACAATTCTTGTGGTTATTATCAAGGTTGGGACGGTGCACATAATAGAGCTGTAAGAGATGAAGGCAAAAGATTTGGAAATCCTAACCCTGGTGGCTTTGGAGCTTATGAAAAATAGCAAACTAATTATATCACTAATAAGTGCTGTGTTTTTATTTGGTCAAAATTTGTATGGTCAAATCAAGTTACCGCTACAATGTATGTCCTACTCAAGAGAAAGTGGTATAATATTAGGATTGCTGGAAGGTGAAATAATACCAGTGTGTATTCAACTAGATACTAATTCATTAAGTTTCTACCTTACTTGTCTACATAATCAATCAGAAGGTGAAGATAAGGAGTTTAATAAAGCAGATTTGAGTCGTACCATTGTGAAACAAAATTTTGATACGCTAGCAAATTTAGATTTTGCACCATACTGGGTAACGAGCTTTAATATGAAAATTGATGACAAACTATTTGTGCTTGGAACTTATACTGATACAATTAGTTTAAATAAAAGCGAAGTAATTATATTCCTTAGAGGAAAAATAAGTCAATCAAAACTTAATATCATCAATAAAAGTATGCCTAAAGCAAGAAGAAGAAAACAAAAAAATAAATAAAATTCCAGAGCCAAATTAAAAACTTTTCCACATCACCCCCAAATCCACTGAAACCCTTTACCCTTCTACCTTTCACGCTTCACACCCATCATCTTGCCAATGCTTTGCAGATAAGCGTTTGCAGGCTTGGGGCTTCTCCACGAACCAGCACAATACCACCAAAAACGTGTGAAAATTCGTACGCTTACAATTTTTGGTGATGCATTTTATGTAAATTTTTGATATTGGCTATGCTTTGGGTTGCTGTTATTTGGCATTTTTATGCATGATAAGGATGGTTTGAGTACACTAGGGCCTACTTGTGCTTCACAAAATGGCGTTGGTTTATTGGACTTGCTATTGCGTTTCTTGTTCTTGCACTACGCGTTCGTTACAGCAGTGCAAGTTTTTGTTGTGTGCTTTACGCTTGCTTATTGTTTGTGCTGTAAGTGTTTTGTATAAATTTTTATCAATCACTTCCCAAAGTTGTGCTTGCAGAGGCGTTAATCCATTATTATGCTACTGCGATAAGTTATTGTACTCTTGCATGCATAGTGGTAGCTTTTGTTGCAATTCCTCAGTGTCTCCACTAGGGACACTGAGGAAGCTATTTTTAGACGATACAGATACTTACTACCTAAAAAACCTAATGTACCATCCCTCTGATACCGCTCTAACTTATTGTTACAGCAGGCTGTCTGTGTAATACTCTTCGTTTTTTTGAAACACAAAAAAGTAGGGGAGAGTACTTTAAATGTAAGTAGTTGCACCGCCAAGTGCAGAGCATTTTCCACCAGCAACGAAATTGCAAATCAAATAATTACTACCTTTACTATGCGATGCAGAATACTTAGCGTTTCCTGAGGGAGACGCTGAGGGCAAGTAAATTAGCGGAAGAAACCGAGACTAAAATTTCAAATGAATCAAAAGAAGAAAATGCTATGTATGAGATGTATGATAATTAGCACTTTTTTAGTGCTTACAATTTCAAATAGTTTATACTGTCAAGTAAAAAAATCATCACAATTTCAAAGAATATATTTACCTGATAGCGTAAAAACAAAAATTGCACTATTTGATTTGAGTAAATCTGCTTTCGAAAATGATATTGATAGCAGTTATAGAGCCATTCTCGCATTCAAACTTACGGCAAATGATGGTGGTTTTACAAATGGCGTATATGAATACAAACGATTAATATCTCACGAAAAAAGTAGATTGTTTATCTTTTATAACAATAAAATTTGTTTATTTAGCTCCTTGGATATTGATGATTTTTTAGTTGAACTGGCAGAGTATTATAAAGAAATTAATTTAACTAAAACTGAAAAGATTCAGTACCTAAAAGCCATAAGCTTGTTTTTTGACGGAAATTTATAGTATCGACCACATTTACCCTAGCTCAATAATACTCACCATAACCACATCACTATCAATTGCACAATCACGCGAACGTAATACGTGTAGCCTATGCCGAGATATCTTGTTCGTAGGTTATAAGAATTACGGTATTGCCTTTAGCATTGATTTCGCTAAAGATATTTATACTTTCTAAGGTGTTTTTGGTAACTACGTAACCTGTAGGTTCGTTGGCAATACTAAAATACTTGGGGTGTTTGGGCGTGCATGCGCTAAGACAATACTTTGGCATTGACAGCCACTTATTCACACTACCTCAGTGTCGGTCCTTACGGACACTGAGGCAATTAAAAAGCACCACTGAGCAAATTATTTTACAACGATACTTCTTGCCAAAAAAAAACATCCCCCTAATACTGCTCCGACTCATTCGGAAAGTCCTTGGCCTTTACATCAGCCATATAGCGCTGCGTAGCATCTTTAATTGTGTCATAAAGGCTGGCATATCTGCGCAAAAAGCGAGGGCTAAAATCCTTAGTAATACCAAGCATATCATGCATGACAAGTACTTGACCATCCACGCCGCCACCTGCGCCAATACCAATAACTGGTATATCCAAGGCTTTAGCAACTTGATCGCCAAGCGCAGCAGGTATTTTTTCTAATACAAGGGCAAAGCAACCTGCTTCTTGCAAGGCATGCGCATTGGCAATAAGTTCTGCTGCTTCTGCTTCTTCTTTTGCTCTTACGGTATAGGTGCCAAATTTATAGATGCTTTGCGGTGTCAAACCAAGATGCCCCATCACTGGTACACCTGCGCCAACAATACGCTTTACACTTTCAACAACTTCGCCGCCGCCTTCTAGCTTTACACTATGGCCGCCAGTTTCTTTCATAATGCGTATGGCACTGTTTAAGGCTTCTAAACTATTACCCTGATAGCTACCAAAGGGCAAGTCCACAACCACTAAACATCTATCTATAGCCCTTACCACGCTGCTTGCATGGTATATCAACTGATCTAAGGTAATGGGTAGGGTAGTTTCGTGGCCAGCCATTACATTACTCGCGCTATCGCCTACAAGCAATACATCCACACCAGCATCGTCTAGTATGCGCGCCATACTAAAATCGTAGGCCGTCAACATACTAATCTTCTCGCCACGCTCTTTCATCACTTGCAGTGTGCGTGTCGTAACCTTTTTTTCTTTATCGGGCTGGTGTTGACTCACTAGGTAGATTGTTGAATTGCTATATTGTTATATTGTTGTTTTGCTGAATGGTTAGTTGTTTTTTCGCTTGTGTATTAGCCAGCTCAAACTATAATTGTCCATTATCTCCGCCACTGCGGATTAATTTTCCATTATCAATTATCCATTTTCAATTATCCATTATCCATTATCAAATACTAAGCCACCGCCTTGTTCACCAAATCAGCCGCCTCGCTCAACAAGATAGCGCTCTGTACTTTTAGACCGCTTTCTTCTATAAGCTTTTTAGCTTCGTCGGCATTAGTGCCTTGTAAACGTACAATAATTGGTACATGTATTTCGCCAATGCTCTTGTAAGCATCAATTACACCTTGCGCTACACGGTCGCAACGTACAATACCACCAAAAATATTTACCAAAATAGCTTTTACTTTTGGATCTTTTAAGATAATTCTAAATCCTGCCTCAACGGTTTGCGCATTTGCGCTGCCGCCTACATCCAAGAAGTTAGCTGGCTCGCCACCACTTAGCTTAATCATATCCATGGTTGCCATAGCTAGACCTGCGCCGTTGACCATACAACCAACATTGCCATCTAGTTTTACATAGTTAAGATTGCTTTCGCTTGCCTCAACCTCGGTAGGATCTTCTTCGCTCTTGTCGCGCAGATCAATCAATTCTTTGTGGCGAATCAAACCATTATCTTCAATGCTCATTTTGCAATCAACGGCAATGATCTTATCGTCGCTGCTTTTGAACAGTGGGTTAATTTCTAGCATTGCGCAATCTAAACTAACATAGGCATTGTATAGATTACTTACAAACTTGATGCAGTTTTTCATCGCCTCGCCACTCAAACCTAAGTTGAATGCAATTTTGCGCGCCTGAAAACCTTGTACACCCATACCCGGTTGAATGTATTCCTTAAAAATACGATCAGGTGTATTGTGCGCAACTTCTTCAATATTCATACCGCCATCTTGGCTGTACATAATAACGTTTTGCTTGCGTGCACGATCAAGTAAAATACTTAAGTAAAATTCTTTAATCGGACTTGGACCTTCGTAGTAAGCATCTTCTGCAACAAAAATCTTGTTGACTACTTTGCCAGCTTCGCCAGTTTGTAAGGTCACCAAGGTATTGCCAAGCATATTGCTAGCAATTTCTTTTGCGCCGTCTTCGCTCTTGCTTACTTGTACACCATGTTGTGTAGGCACTTCCTTAAAAGTACCTTTGCCACGGCCACCGGCATGAATTTGTGCTTTCATTACCACAAATTTTGTACCTGTTTTTTCTGCTGTAGCTTTATAGGCAGCAACTGCCTCGTCAACTGTTGTGCAAGCGATGCCATTTTGTACTGGCACGTCGTATTTCTTTAAAAGTTCTTTTGCTTGATACTCGTGTAAATTCATAACTGTATAAGGACTGCAAATGTAGGATAAAATGGGCACTTTTGGTTTGGGCAGATGTACACACGAAATCCCACAAATAGGGGGCTTTACTTGCGACGAAGCTCGTTGTAATCGATATACCAAATCATGCGCGCTGCCAGCAAAAAGGCGCGTGGCTCTTGATTTACTTGGTACACATTCTGCACAAATTTTTGGTTCTCAAACTTGTCGTTCAGCAAATAGGCGTCGCTTAACCATTGTTTATAACTTACAATAAGGCGGCTGCCTGGCTTAAATATCCAATTATAAAATATGTCAATGTTTTGCAGATTAAAGTTCTCGTTTAAGTCTGGCAACATTGCTATTGGCGAAGCTTCCCAATTGCCATTTTCGTCAACCAAATAAAGCTGCTTGGTATTGATAAAACTATTGTAGTGCCTGAAGCGCGCTGTAATATTGCTGTTGGCATTAAAATTATATTGCGCATTGATGTCCCAGCTATACTCGTTCACATGCCTAAATGCGGCAATAGGATTGTTGATTGAATAGTAGTAATTGGTACGTCCAAGATTGGCATGGTTCCACACACAGCGAAAGCCACTGCCAAATTGAAAATGGTCGTTTACGCGATAGCGATAGCCATTACTAATTTCGGTATAGGTAAAACCTTTGCGTTGGTAAGCATCGCCATAACTCAAATCCCAATAGCCAAAGAATTTTTTACGACTATCGCTACTACCACTTGTACCAAAATAAACATAGCCCGGCACATTGATAGGGCGATTGAAGCGCTCCAACTGGTAAAAGTCTTTAATGCCAAATGGCTCGCCACCTGCATAAACCGTTACGTCTACAAAGTTCTTAAATAACCAAAACAAACCTGTTTCAAATTCATAACTCTTGCTCGCAAATGGCACCACATTAAAGCTCATATTGTGGTTGAACCATGTTCTATACAAATTCAAGAACTTAGCCTTGGGTTTATTCTCGCGATAAGAGGCACGCATACGCAGTTCCAAGTTATTGTAATCAAATTGGATACCCATATCGGTTTGGTCGAAGTTTTTGCCATAGTACTCACCGCCAACAAGCCACTGGAATTTACCTTCTATTTTGCTGTATTCGCTTATTAGCCAATTGCCAAGTAATGGTTTGTCTGTATTATTTTCAAAGATGGCGCTTAGGTTTGTGCCAAAAAATAATTTATGTGTTTCTGCTTTATTGAGCAACTCGGTTTGTACACCTGTTACGTTGGCTTTTCTTCCACCATTAAATCGCAATGTATTGGCATTGGTAAAACATATATAACTCTGATGGGGTAGTGCTTGATCTAACACTACCATATTATAATTCGTAAGGTTGCTTGTCTGCTGTGTAAAAGTAGAATCGCCTTGTATGCTTCTAATGCGGGCTTTTGCTGGTGCTTGTAAGGCATTAAATACACCAATCCCTAAATTGCTTTTTGTACGGCCGCTTACTTTGAAGGTATTATATAGCGTACTTACGTTAGGATTCTTTTCTATGGAAAATTTGCTTGTATCGCTGTACTCGCTTTCAATATCGTAGAAATTATCTGGGCGTTGGCCAATACGTCTACTGTAAAACATACCCATCTTATTGAACAGTTCTACACCTTCTGTAAAAAACGGACGGTTCTCTTGCAATTGTTGCTCAAATGGACTAAGGTTACGAATAAGATTATCGCTCACCACTTGGCTAAAGTCTGGGACGAGGCTCATGTCTAAAGTAAATGCATCGCTTAAGCCGTACTTCAAATCTAAGCCGCCACTTTTAAGCCAAAGATTATTGCGGTCACCGCCACTTGGCAAGCTTTGTATACCGCTGCTTAAATAAGGGAACAGCCCAAGTCGTAGAGGCGTCTTAATATCCTTTAAGCCTTTGAGCACACCTTCTTGTAAAAGAAAACCAGCTTTATTGGGATCGTAGCTATTCCAAAAACTTGCTTCATTAACGCTACGTACTTGTCGTCTAAAATTGAGGCCCCATGTTTGCTCGGGGGTAGATGGCATACGAATAGCACTAAATGGAATATACATTTCTGCCACCCAGCGATCAGGCAAAATGCTTACGGCGCTTTCCCACACGGCATCCCAGCTAATATCTGCATCGCCGCCACTGCCTCCGCCCATGCCGCCGGGCGCGCCACCACCAATCAACTTTTCGTCTTGCTGCACATTGGCACTGCTCACCTTAAAGGCAAAACCATTTTGATGGTCTAAATAAGTATCAAAGTAAACCGAAAAGTTATCTGCATTGGCTTCACCAATTCTATCGCGCTCAGTTAATTGGGTTAGGATTGTAGCTTTATCCTGAAACATTTCTGCCAGCACATAAATGCCCGTTGCAGAATAGCAGAGTCTTACTTGCGTTTTGTACTCGCTTTCAGCCATAAACTTAGGCTGCGTTTGAATAAATCGGATATCTGTGGCAGCAATATTTTGCCACGCAGCATCTGTAGCATTGCCATCTACAGCAATCGCTTTATCTGTAAATGCGATTGTATAGCTTGCTTGCGCTAATGCATTATAATTATTGAAAACTAATGCAAGCATTACTGCCACACATATTCTTACCAGCTTGCACATTGTATTGGAGCTGCAAAGCTACTCGCGTACTGGCATAAAAAAAAATTAGCCTCTTGTATTACACAAAAGGCTAATTTGAAAAGTTAAATGGTAAGCAACTTATGGCATTGCTGTCCAGCTATAAGTGCCGTTGTAGAAGTCTACAGTTAGCTTGTAATTGCCGTCTGTAGCTGGGGTAGGAATAGCATCTGGCTCAGGAGCACCTGCAGCTGCAGCATAACCTAAAGTACCTGGCTTATCCTTAACAACACCATATTGTGGTTGCCAAGCACCAATTACGCTTAAGAACTTTACAAGTTTGCCACTCACAAAGCTTCCTTCGTATTCAAATACATTGCTAGAAACTTGTGTAAACTGCTGTGCGCCACTAGGTGTATTTGTCCAACCTTCTTGTGTACCATCGCCTACAATATACAAAGCTGCAGGTTGAGCTGGTAATAAGCTATCGTAACTAGGTGCAATTGTAAATTGTAAATTAGTGAAGTCAAATACTAAGTTGTATAAACCAGTAGTAGCAGGTGTTTTGAAATTGTCGCCACCGCTGTAACGAAATACAAAACCACCACCATTTTCAATACCTGGCATTGCAGCATCACCGCTAGCTAGGCAATACTTTGTGTCCCAACTACCGTTCTCTGGTAAAATCACAAACTCTTTATCACCTTGTAGCGTTGCACGCAAAGTATAAGTGTTTTCGTTTATGCGGTTTAATTTCCATAGTGGACTAGGCACTGGATTTGTCCAGCCTGGGCCACCATTACCTGTTAGGTAAAGCTGATTTGTTGCTGGAAGAATTGGGGCATTACGTGTCCAATTTAACTTCTTTACATTGCTGTAGGCAACTTTAGCCTTTGGATTATTGAATGGGTAACTCTTTATACGTACAAATACGTCAGTGCTATTGCCACTCGCAACTACTTTCGCAAAATCTGCTAGTATTTGCTTGTCTACCACGGCAAACATATCTGCTTTAGCAGGTAGCTTATAGCTAAATGCACCACTAGTACCACCAAGTGCACCTTCTGTTGTAGCAAATTGAATTTCGTGACCCACGATAATGCCTGTACCAAAATCTGGTTGTGTCCAGCTAAAGGTTGCAGTTGTATCGTACGGAGTATTAATATCTATATCGTTGTTGTAGATGCTGTCTGTGGTAAGTACGGCACCTGGCACATCGCTCAATAGGATCGTGCGGTCTTCTTTTTCTTTTTTACAAGAACTAGTTACAGCAGCAATACAAAAGGCTAGTGCAGCTATTTTAAGTGTTGTTGATTTCATTGTTTAATAAACTATTGCGTTAATTAATTTTTAATGATGGTAAATGTTTTTGCAGCAACATTTAATTTGATTGTATAGTTGCCTGGATCAGCCAAAGTTAAATCTGGACCATTTGGCTCAAGTGGATCGTTAGGGCTAGGGCCTCCAAGATTAACAGCCCAACCGTCATTCTCACGGAACTTATACGCTCCTGCAGAAAGATCTCGTGTAATTTCGTACACTTGCTCCTCATTGTTCCAGCGCATATTCGCGTCTACTTCCCAACCGTCTGGTGTGCCACTGCCATCATTGTCAAGCGGCTCAACCACTGTGCCTACAAGCGCCCAATTGCGTGCTTCGTATGTCCAGCTTAGATTGTTGGTATTTACAGTAAAGAAATAAGTACCATCAGGTAGATTTAAGTTGCCACCAGTTGCATTAATTTTCTTAGGGTCGCTATCTGCACCATAAGCGATACCGCTAGCCCAACTTGGTTCTGTTAAAAACTTAAAACCACCATCGCTAAGCGTGCCATCTACTTTAGTCTTCTCGATTGTACCACTAAACTTACCGCTACCATTAATACCTGTTAGGAATGGTGCAGTAGCAGGATCCCAACCTTGATAGTCTCCTGGTACCCAAAGTTTTGCTAACGGGGTATTATAGTAACTAATCTTAAAGCTCTTAACATCGCTCTTCAATGGTTGTACACTTGGGGCACCATTAATAGCACTAATCACTCGTGCATAGAATGTTCCTTCTGCACCTTCGGCAATGCCTGCAGCGTTACCTAACGAGCGTACAACACCATTGGTTAACTTGTAATTTGTTACACCAGGCAAAACTGCTACTAATGCGCTATCGTTTTCTAAACCAAGTTCGTTTTGATTCTTTGCAATTTGCAACGTATAAATAGTTGCAACTTGTGCACCGTAGTCGGCTTTTGTCCAAGTAAAATTGTAAGCAGCACTATCTGCTTCTACCATACTATCAACAGCAATTGTGCTAGTTGGTACCGTAAGTACAGCCGCACCAGGATCGCCCTTTAGCACAGCTTTTACTTCGTCTTTGCTACAACTTGTAATACCAGCCATTGCAGCTAAGGCTATACAAGCGCTATAAAATATCTTTCTCATTGTCTTAAAAATTTAATTTGTCTTTAAAGATTAATATCCAGGATTTTGCTTAAGTGATGGATTTGCAGCCATATCTTGACTTGGAATTGGATAAACAGCACGGTAAGTAGGTATGCTAGCACCTTCTGCTACGCCACCTTTGAATGCCCATAGATAGCTGTTGCCAGTAAACTTACCAAAGCGAATAAGGTCAGTACGACGACTGCCTTCCCAATACATTTCGCGCGCTCTTTCATCTAGCATAAAATCTAGGTTGAAATCTGCTGCTGCAACATTGCCGCTTGTATTGCCATATGCACGCTCACGTAGCATGTTTACATAACCAAGTGCTTCGCCTGCGCTACCGCCGCCACCACGAAGGTGTGCTTCTGCATACATCAAGTAAGCATCTGCCAAGCGGAAAATAGGGAAGTCGATATCTACAAACGTTAAGTCCTTGCCAGGTGCACCAGCGCGTGTTACGTTGCGCCATTTAGAAATTGCAAAGCCATCAGTGAATTTACCGAAGTTTTCAATTTGTTTGTTTTGACCATCTGTATAGAACATTGCACGGCTATCTGTAGCGCCAGTTGGATCGGCAAACTTATCTACAAATTGAGGTGTTGTGCGGAAACCGCCCCAACCACCGTCAATGCCGAAGTCTTTAGGGCTCATGCTACCACCAACAGCAGCATGCGTAAGTAAAGTTGTGCCACCATAGCTACGACTGCTAGCACCATCAAAATTGCTCGTAAAGATTAACTCTGGGCTAGTATTATTGTCAGCCAAGAAATTGTGACCATATTTAGGCGCTAGCGCATAACCAGCATCTATTACTTTCTTGCTATAAGTTAATGCATCAGACGCACGATTGCTGCTTACATAAACATCTGCATTCAAGTACAACTTCGCTAAAAGCATCCAAGCAGCTGCACGGTCTGCACGACCATACTCATTGCTACGAGGCGCAAGCAAGGTATTTTCAATGTCTTTGAGTTCTGTTTCAATATAATTGAATATATCGCTTGCATTTTTTTGCTCAGGTAAATCGCTAGAGCTGCTTGTTTCTGTTACAAAAGGCACATTGCGATAGAAATCCAATGCGTGATAGTAACTTAAAGCACGCATAAAACGAGCCTCAGCACGATATTGACGTGCTACATCTGCATCTGCGCCAGTAATACCGCGGCGAGATAAATTCTCGTCTGTAAGCTCGCGAATAAATGTGTTGCACAAAGTAATTTGGTAGAAAATACGATAATACATCGCAGTGCTCCACTCGTTACCAGCGCCCCAAGTACTGTAGCTTAAGGCTGGTAAACCTGGGTCGCCCCAGCCACAAATAGCTTCGTCAGTTGGAAGCGTTTGCATTTTCCACATACAACGGATATAACTACTATAACCTTCGTCGATACCCGCAACATCTGGCTTGCCAGACGGACCATCTTGTCCGGTAAGTGTTAAACCACCATATAGTTTTGCCAATACACTTCTGTAGTTAGCAAAATCGTTAAAAACTGTCTCATTACTTAATTCGTAATAAGGCTTTTGATCTAGGTTTTTATGGCAAGAGGTTTGCACACTTACCAATGCTACTGCTAGAACTGCTGTCGATAATAATTTTTTTATCTGCATGTTAATCAATTTGTTTTTTAATGATTAGAAATCAAGGTTTAAGCCAAGGCTATAAGTACGAGGACGAGGGTAGAAGTTGTTGTCAATTCCACCGTTGCCGCTTGCCATTACTTCTGGATCTAAGCCTGTATATTTAGTTATTACAAATACGTTTTGTACCATAAAGCTCATGCGCAAATTAGCTGCAGTATTGGTTTTGCTGATGCTACCAAAATTGTAACCAATATTCGCATTATCAAGACGGAAAAAAGCAGCGTTTTCCACGTAATAATTACTTAATAATTGTTGAGTTGTAAAACGTGTATCAAAATAGCTGCCATGCAAGTTGTTTAAGAAACCTGCAGGATTGTACATGGCTGCTAGGTTACCCGCACTTGCTGCAATATTATTGTATGCATATGCACCTGTTTGACCACGCGCGATTGCACCAAGACTAAAGCGACCTACAGTAAGGTTTGTGCTCATGCCAAACAAGTTGCGAGGCTCACCACTTTTAAATACAGTACGATCAGCACCATTAATAACGCCATCAGCATTTTGATCTACATAAGCGCCCTCAACTGGTTTGCCATTTGCATCGTACACTTGTTGTAAAGTATAGAAGCTGTTGATGCTTTGACCAGGTGTAAGTACTTGTATGGTATTACCAACACCGCCACTAATGCCACCTGTTTCAATAAACTGGCTAGCAGTATCGTTTGCTAATTTTCCTAAAGAAAGAATCTTGTTGCGGTTGTGTGTATAGTTGAAATTTACATCCCAAGTTACTGTCTTACTTGCAATTGGCGTAAATCCTAAATTAAGTTCCACACCACGGTTGCGAAGGTCACCTGCATTCGTCAATAAGCGATTGCTTAGTGCAGTACCGGCAGGTACATTTACATAAGCAAACAAGTCACGTGTATCGCGGTTGTAAACATCTACGCTACCTTTAATACGATCGCGGAAAATACCGAAATCAACACCCAAGTTAGCCGTAGTTGTTTTTTCCCAACTGATATTTTGGTCAACAGCCTCTGGACGGAACATTGGAACGAATGTGTTGCCTAACTGATACGTAGCTGTTGGATTACTTACATTGTAACGACTCTGCCATAGATAGTCTAATGGACGGTCGTTCAAATAAAGCTCTGCATTACCTGTTCTACCATAGCTAGCACGAATTTTAAGGTTATTAATCTTTGTTTCTTTGATGAACTTTTCTTGGCTTAAGATATAAGCTGCACTTACACTTGGGAAAAATGCGCGACGTACTGCAGGCGCAAAACGGCTAGCATAATCCATACGACCAACTGCACTCAACAATAGTTTGTTTGCAAAAGTGTAGTTCGCACGGCCAAAATAACCAAGCAATACACCCGTTGTTTTGAAAGGTGTACCAGCAGGTGCGTATAAACTATCTCTGCTATAATCGTTGAAAGTAGGGTAGTTGCGCGTTTGATCTTGATAGCTATAACCAAGCGTACCATCTACCTTATGACGAGCACTGCCAATTTCTGTAGCATAGTTTAAGTATGCATCAAACAAAGTAGAAATACGATTTTCGCCATACTCTGCATATTTACCACCACGGTTGTAAAACTGTGCTGCAGTTGGCATTACGGTTTCTAAACCATCTGTAGAAGCACGATCTAAACCAGTATTGATTGTAGCTGTCATGCCTTTTAAGAATGGTAGTTTATAATCTAATTGTACATTACCTAAAGTACGACGACTAACACTTTGGCTAGAACGACCAAAAATAAATCCAAGTGGATTGCGTGGTGCAATTGTAATAAGATTACCATTTACATCTGTCCACTCGTTAAAGCCATTGAAACGACCTTCTAAACTACTAGCGCGTACACTTTGTGTTGGATCAAAACTATAACCAGCACCAATTACGGCACCTTCATCAATGAATGAAGTATTTGTAAGCGTGTTCTTTACATTTACTGTTACACGTAAAGTATTATTAAAGAAAGAAGGATTGATGCTAAGTGCACTGCTAAAGCGATCTAAACCACTCGTGTTTACTAAACCTTCTTGGCCCATATAACCTAGGCTTAAGCGATAAGGTAAACCTTTAAGGCCACCAGTAAAACTCACATTATTATCTGTAATGCGTGCATTGCGATAAATCTCTTTAGTCCAATTCGTACTATCCTTGCCTAACAACTGTTGTTGTTGTTCATCGAGCATTAATTGTGCAAGGCCACGAAACTCATTGCTGTTCATCATATCAACACGACGATTACTTGGCGTGCTAATAGAGTTTACACTACTAAATGATACATTAAGACGCTCGCCCTTACGTGCGCCACGCTTTGTTGTAATTAGAATTACACCATTGGTACCACGCAAACCGTAGATTGCAGTTGCAGCAGCATCTTTTAATACATCGATACTCTCGATATCATTTGGGTTAATCATGTTAAGCGGATTAGCGCTACCACCCATTTTAAAGTTGTCAATTGGCATACCGTCAATAACAATCAACGGATCGTTATTACCGCTAAGGCTCGCACCACCACGAATACGAATACGGCTACCGCTACCTGGAGCACCACCATTGCTAGTGATTTGAATACCAGGTGCTTTACCAACAATCAATTGCTCTGGTGTAGTGATAGCACCTTGTTGAAAGTCTTTTGCCTTAATACTCGTAATACTACCAGTTAAGTCTTTTGCTTTCTTGCTACCATAACCTACTGCAACGATATCGTTGAGCATACGGCTTTTGTTGTTTAGTGTAATTGTTCCTAAATCGGCAGCTGCAGTAATTGTGCGGCTTGCCATACCAGGATAGGTTACAATAACTTGTGTGATTTCTTTGTCGCTCTTCAAGACGAAACTACCGTTTGCATCTGTGCGTGAGCTTCTAGAGTTGTCTTGGTTAAAGACAGTGGCACCTACTAGGGGCGCGTTGGCGTCGTCTACTACAATACCTTTTACCTCTGACACCTGTGCAATGGCAACATTTGTAATCAGCATAAGGCCTAGTAGTGATAATAGCCTGTTGATTGATCTTCTCATTGTTTTGTAAAGAATGCTTTTTTTGACAATTTTATTTAGATATAAGGAAAATATCTAACGTGTATATTTCCCCAAATCCATGCGAAATTACGGTCAATGAGGCATATTATTAAAATAAAATTAATACACAGATAACATAAGATTGGGGACAAAAAGCCAGCAAAATCAACAACTTAACGTAAGATAGGCGTCGGGAAAATTTGGTGGAAACCAAACTTTTCTATATAAAGTGTCATTTATACACTAAGTACAAGGGTTTCGGGCATCAAAATACCATCGACAAGGTATCGTTTAGACGGCCTTGAAATGCAGTATTTTCAATAAATAATGTGCAAAAATCCCTGTGGATTAACATAATAATGCCTTGCCTTAGCCAAGCATCGTACAAAATTGTAGCGTTAAGAGGCCAAATTAGGCTTCTGCCTTCATCATTTTAGCCTGCTTAGTGCGCTCGTTCTCGTCAAGCAAGGTCTTACGCATACGGATATTATTTGGCGTAACTTCTATACACTCGTCTTGCTGAATGTACTCCATACACTCCTCTAATGTCATCAAACGCTTTGGAGCAATATTAGTTGCAGCATCGCTACCACTTGCGCGCATATTCGTAAGCTTTTTGCCTTCACACGGCTGAATAACCAAGTCACCTGGCTTATTGTTTTCTCCTACAACCATACCTTTATAAACCTCTTCACCTGGATCTACAAAAAAGAATCCACGATCTTGTAATTTATCTAATGAGTAACCCGTAGTTGCGCCATTTTCTTTTGCTATTAAAACTCCATTACTGCGACCCGGAATAGCACCCTTCCATGGTTTGTATTCAGTAAAGCGATGCGCCATTACCGCCTCACCAGCTGTAGAAGTAAGCATAGCAGTACGCAAACCAATTAAGCCACGACTTGGAATTTCAAATTCAATATGTTGCATATCGCCTTTGGTTGCCATTACCAGCATTTCTCCTTTACGGCGTGTAACTAAATCAATAGCCTTACTAGAAAACTCCTCTGGCACATCAATCGTTAGTACTTCATATGGTTCGCACTTTTTGCCATCAATGTTTTTTACAATTACTTGCGGCTGACCAATCGTCAACTCGTAACCTTCGCGGCGCATTGTTTCGATTAATACACCTAAGTGCAAAATACCACGGCCATATACTAAGAAGCTATCCGCACTGTCTGTTTCAAGCACACGCAATGCTAAGTTCTTTTCTGTTTCTTTAATGAGTCTGTCACGGATATGACGGCTGGTTACAAACTTACCATCGCGGCCATAAAACGGACTGTTGTTGATAGAGAACATCATGTTCATTGTAGGCTCGTCAACATGAATAACTGGAAGAGATTCTGGATTTTCAAAATCAGCAATTGTATCACCAATATTAAAGTCTTCTAAACCAACTACAGCGCATAAATCACCTGCAACAACATTAGTTACCTTACGCTTACCCATGCCTTCAAAAACATAAAGCTCACGTACACGGCTCTTCTTGATTACGCCATCTGCTTGACATAAACTGATAGGTTGGTTTTCGCTAATATTACCACGTGCAACGCGACCAATGGCAATACGACCTAAGAAACTGCTATAGTCAAGCGAAGTTATCTGCATTTGCAAAGTACCTTCTGATACTTTTGGAGCTGGTATGTGCTTAAGGATACCATCAAGCAAAGGTGTAATGTCCTCACATTGCTCATTTTTATCGTTAAACCAACCATGCTTACCGCTACCATAAAAAGTAGGGAAGTTAAGCTGCTCTTCTGTTGCATCTAGATTAAAGAATAAATCAAAAACGGCGTCATGCACTTCATCAGGGCGGCAATTTTCTTTGTCTACCTTATTAATGATTACAATTGGCTTAAGGTTCAGTGCCAAGGCTTTTTGCAATACAAAGCGTGTTTGTGGCATTGGTCCTTCAAAGGCATCCACCAATAAGCAAACACCATCTGCCATCTTTAATACACGTTCAACCTCTCCGCCAAAATCGGCGTGCCCAGGGGTATCTATCACGTTAACTTTCACGCCGTTATAAGTTACACTTGCATTTTTACTAAAGATAGTAATGCCACGCTCTTTCTCAAGGTCGTTGCTGTCCATAATTAGATCGCCAGCATTCTCGTTGTCGCGAAATACCTTGGAAGCGCGTAAAATATTATCAACTAGGGTAGTTTTACCATGATCTACGTGTGCAATAATTGCAATGTTTCTTATATCCATATTTGCATTAATTAGCGAGAAGCCTCACCAAAAAGTTTGCAAAGGTACAGTAAATTAAAGGTAGTGCCGATTAATGCTTGTTATGCAATAGTCAATTACTGCAACGCAATCTTGGCACTTTCAGCTGCACCCGGTATAAATACAACAATTGCAACTGTGCTCTAACCAACCTAATGTCGCTTCTACTTGGTTTATCAAAATGCGGGTTTCTGTGCATAAATGCCTTTTCAAGCGATGCAAACATCATATTTAATATAGGATTTGTCTATTTTCTTGCCTTAGCACTATCACAGGGCCTTGTAATGTCGTCTATAATGATTGTAACATTAGTATATTTACACTTTATGCCTAGGCTGTTGAGAGAAAATTGGAAAGTTGCGTTTTTGGCAGCGTTGATGCTTGTTGTCGGTTTTACGAGCACTAAGGCATCGCACTTGTTTGGCGGCGAGTTTTATTATGTGCACACAGGTGGCACAAACTATAAGTTTACGCTAAATTTATATGTGGACTGCAGCACCCCCAACCAGCAGTTACTTACTAATTTATATAGCTCTAGTCCTCAAGTGGTGCAATACAATGGTACTACATTCGTTGACTCGTTTGTATTGAACTTCGTAAACGACGCAGACGTTACTCCGACTTGTCCAAGTGTTGTTAGTACATGTGCGAGCCCAAACGGCACACAACAAGGCGTACGTAGGTATACCTATGAGATTACACGAAGCATACCTACTACAAGTACCAATTGGCGCTTTGTGATGAACGGTAGTCTTAATTTCAATAATAACCTCACTGGTCGTTCTGGCGCGCTTACCAATGTAAGTGTTCCTGGCAATGGCGGAAGCGTAATGATGCTTGAAGCCACACTCAACAATACAGGCGGCGCCAATAGCAATGCATCTTATACAACTATACCTACACCATTCTTTTGTATCAACCAAGCGAGTGCCTATAATCAAGGTGCTGTAGATCCAGATGGCGATGCGTTAGATTTTGCGCTTGTGCCAGGTTTGCAAGCACCAAATACTACAGTTACTTATATCGTACCTTTTAGTGCTACGGCACCATTGGCAACTGCGGCTGGTGCGTTTAGTTTTAGCACTACAACAGGTCAGCTCAACTTTACACCAAATCAAATTCAAAACAGTGTTGTTGTTACTAAAGTAACTGAAACGCGCAATGGTGTTGTTGTTGGCAGCAGTATGCGCGAAATGGTATTTGTTGTATTAAACAATTGTAATAACACACCACCTGGTGGCGGCATTACAAATACGAATGTTGGTGTAATAGATAGTAGCGTCAATATTTACATCTGCCAAAGTGCGCCGAGTTTAGTATTTACAATTCCTCCTACCGATTTAAATGGTGATACGATCAATGTAAGTTATGTTGGTTTACCAGGCAACGCCACCCTAAGTGTTGCAGGTAATGGCACAACATCGCCTATGATTACAGGCACTTGGACGCCAATAGGTGGTTTCGTTATTGGTGATTATACTTTTTACGTTACGTACGAAGACAATGGTTGTCCGCTTAAAGCAAGTCAAACGATTGCTTACACTATTCACGTATTGCCAGCCCCGGTTATTACGGCTGCAGTAACGCATGCCAGTTGTACAAATGGTTTAGTGGGAAGCATCACAGCAAGTGTTACAAATGGCAATCCAGCTTACACTTATAATATCGGCGGCGCTGGCCAAGCAAGCAATGCATTTAACAATGTTGTTGCGGGCAACTATACTGTAGCGATGGTAGATGCTAAAAATTGCACAGCAAGTACAGTGGTAACGATTACACAACCGCCGGTACCTGTAATCAACAGCGTTTCAAAAACCAATGCAAGTTGTAGTCCTGGTTGCGATGCTAATATGACAATTACGGCAACACTCGCCGGTGCTACTTTAAACTATAGCATTAATGGTGGCTTAAACTATCAAAGTGGAAACTCATTTAGCAACTTATGTGTAGCGACTTATACTGTTGTTGTAAAAGACATCAACACAGGTTGCACTGCCAGCAGTATCGTCAACATTACTTTACCGCCGCAACCAACTATTACTAGTTTAACGGCTACAACGGCAAGTTGTAATCCAGGATGTGACGCAACAATTAGTGGTATCAGCGTTAGCCCAGCAAATACTTATACTTTTACGCTCAATGGTGGTGGTAGTAACACGGCTGGTGTGTTCAACAATGTATGTGTTGGTACATATACAATAGTTGCTGCGGATGCCGCACTATGTACTGCATCATCTGTAGTTACTATTGTTACGCCACCTGGTCCAATATTTGGTGCCGTGAATACAACAACAGCCAGCTGCATACCAGGCTGCGATGGAAGTATAAGTTCGTTTGCATGCACAAGTGTAAATGGTGGATTAAGCTATCAGTTAAACGGAGGCACTAGTCAAATTACAACAACATTCAACGGCCTTTGTGTTGGCACCTATACAATTCTAGCAACAGATGCTAGCGGATGTACCGCAACTACAACAGTAAATATTACTGTACAACCTAATCCGACCATTACTAGTATTAATACAACGCAAGCAAGTTGTGTACCGGGTTGTGATGCTAGTGCTACTGTAGCTGCAAGTGCCGCGGGCGGCCTTTCTATTACCTACCAACAAAATACAAATGGCTTTGTGAATTCAAATGTTTTTAATAGCCTTTGCGTTGGCACTTACACCTTTACTGTAAAAGATAGTAAAGGTTGCACAGCTACAAGCACAGCAGTTGTAAGTAAAGTACCTGACCCAACAATTACTGCACTAACAAAAAAAGATATTAGTTGCAATGGTGCTAATGATGGACAAATCAATATAACCGTAAGCGGCAATGGCACGGTAACATATACTTTGTTACCTGGCAACAATGTAAATACCACAGGTGCATACACAAATCTTACACCTAATACCTATACCGTAGCTGCAGTGGATAGCAAAGGTTGCACAATAAGCACCAACATAACAGTTATAGAACCCGATGTACTTAGGATTACACAAGTTAATAAGCAAGATAAAACATGTGTAGACAAAGACAATGGTAGCATTGAAGTACTTATAGCTGGCGGTACTGGACCATTTAACTTCGAACTGCAACCAAAAAACATTACACAACAGGGTAATTTGTTTGGCACACTTGCCGATGGTACGTATACAGTAACGGTGCGCGATGTTAATGGCTGTAGTACACAAACAACTGTTGTATTGCTACCGCCATTTAATCCTTTGGTTATAGAGATGGATGGCAAGAGTGTAGCATGCACAGGATTTGGCACCGATGGTTATGCACAAGTAATGGCGAGTGCAGGAAACCCACCTTACAATTATGTTTGGAATACTTTGCCACCTCGCTTTACACCTCGCATTGATGGTTTGTTTGGCGGCACATTTGTGGTAGCTGTTACAGATAGTTTGGGTTGTACTGAAATAGATTCTGTTACACTTACAGATCCAACGTATTGCTGCGAAGAAATTTATGTACCAAATGCATTTACGCCAAACTACGATGGTACTAATGACAATGTTACACCGTTAACCACCACTAATATTACCAACTACAAGTTTTTAATTTTTGATCGTTGGGGTAATAATGTATTTAGCAGTACCACATTTGGTCAGCGCTGGGATGGCACTTATCAGGGTCGTGAAGGTTCTGATTTGGGCGTGTACTTCTATGTAATGAGCTATACTTGTCTCATCAACAATCGTGAGTATATCAAGAAAGGCGATATACTCCTCTTGAAGTAATTAGCTAAGAAAAAGTCTGCTGGGTCAATAGCGCTAATCGCTATTTATCGATATTCAAAAACTGTACATTGTATTTTTCTGCCATAACATTCATATGGTGTTTTTCGTGACCGCAGATTATCCAAGCAAGTGCACGAACACTCGTTGGGGTATTACTCGCAACGCCAGAGCTTGTTAGTTGTTTGGCATTCAGGTTATTGAAAAATGCCAGTGTGTGTTTACGTGTTAAATCGTATTCTTTTAGAATTTTGTTTATACTTAGTTTATGTGCTTGCGCTGCTACGGCATAGGCATTTTCGTCAAAGAAGGATAGAGCCGTTTTGTCCTGCCGGCAAAAGCGCATAGCTCTGTAGCACATCACGCGTTCTACATCTAGCATGTGTACTAAGATGTCTTTGATACACCATTTTTCTGCTTGATAGCGATATAACAATTGCTCTTCGCTTAACAGCTTTACTGTTGCGATAAGCTGCTTAGCATTAAGCTTCATTTGGTCCAGAATGCTTGGTGAATCAGGTATCAATTGCAAATATTGATCGTAGTACAAGGCATGTTCCGTGCCGCTAGGTCGCTTAATACTTTTCATGACCGCAAGATAGAATTATTTTTAATGCATAGAGAGCCTGTATTTAGCTAAAAATCTTACCTATTTATGTAACTGCCTTTGTACATTTACAGCCACTGTTATGACAAAAGAAGAACTTGAATTCAACAAGAATGAAGATGCGATGAGCCTTGCGGTAGGCGAAATGAAACGCATTTTTGATGAGCAAATTGCCATTGGTGGTGGCAAAAAAGCGATGGATAAGGCAAAAGAGAAAGGCAAGCTTTCTCCACGCGACCGTATTGCATATTTGATAGATAAAAATACTGCCTTCGTTGAAATTGGAAACTTTGCCGCATACGATATGTACAAAGAGCAAGGTGGTTGCGCCTGTGCAGGTACCGTTGCTGGCATAGGCTATGTAAGTGGCAAGCAATGTGTAATTGTTGCCAACGATAATACAGTAAAGGCTGGTGCTTGGTTTCCTTTGAGTGGCAAAAAGAATTTGCGCTTGCAAGAAATTGCAATGGAAAACCATTTACCAATTATCTACTTGGTAGATAGTGCAGGTGTTTTTCTGCCAATGCAAAACGAAATTTTCCCAGACAAAGAACACTTCGGCAGAATATTTAGAAACAACGCCATTATGAGCGGCATGGGTATTACACAAATTGCTGCAGTGATGGGTAGTTGTGTTGCTGGTGGTGCGTACTTACCAATCATGAGCGACGAGACCTTAATGGTTAAAGAAAATGGCTCTATCTTTTTAGCTGGTCCATTTTTAGTAAAAGCTGCGATAGGTGAAGATATTGATATACAAACTTTAGGTGGCGCAAAAACCCACAACGAAATTAGTGGTATTGCCGATTACCAATTTGACACCGAGCAAGAATGCCTAGACCAGGTGCGACGCATCATGGATAAAGTTGGCGCTAAGCCAAAAGCGGGTTTTGATCGTGCCGAAAGCATTGCACCTGCACGTGCAGCACGCGATGTATACGGCATTGTGAGCCCCGACAATAGCAAGCAATACGATGTTCGCGATGTAATTAGTTGTATTGCCGATGCGAATTCGTTTGATGAGTTTAAAGCAGAATTTGGCAAGACAATTGTGTGCGGCTATGCACGTGTAGATGGATGGGCTGTAGGCTTTGTAGCCAACCAACGTAAAATTGTAAAAAGTGGCAAAGGCGAAATGCAATTGGGCGGTGTTATATATAACGACAGCGCAGACAAGGCCGCAAGATTTATTCTTAATTGTAATCAAAAGAAAATACCACTTGTATTCTTGCAAGATGTTACGGGCTTTATGGTTGGTAGCAGAAGCGAACATAGTGGTATCATTAAAGATGGTGCAAAACTTGTAAACGCTGTAGCCAATAGTATCGTGCCAAAAATTACAATTGTAATTGGTAATAGCTATGGTGCAGGCAACTATGCCATGTGCGGCAAAGCATACGATCCACGCTTTATTTATGCATGGCCAAATGCAAAAATTGCTGTGATGGGTGGCGAGCAAGCAGCCAAAACTTTATTGCAAATTCAAGTAGCAAGTTTAAAGAGCAAAGGCGAAGAGATTAGCGCAGAAAAAGAAGCTGCATTGCTGCAAGAAATTACTGCCAAATACCAAAGCGAAACAAGTAGCTACTATGCTGCAGCTCGCTTGTGGGTAGATAGTATTATTGATCCAATAGACACGCGCAAAGTAATTAGTGAAGGCATCAATGCTGCCAACCACAATTCAGAAGACAAGCCACTTAGAATAGGCGTTTTCCAAGTGTAGGTTGCAGCTGCGTTATTGTAGCAACTACCAAGTTGTAGCTGCTTCTACCATACGTGCTATTTTGGTTTCTAGGCTTTCTGTGCTATGCTTTTCGCGCAATTGATCTACAATCAGCGGAAAGCAAAATGGGCTAGGGCGCTCTAATTGTTGAATGTGTATCTTTTGCGCTTGCATGCGCTTAAAACTATCTTGCATACGTTGCACATCTAATTGAAAATCCAATACTTCTTGGAACGCTTGTTGGTAGAGTAAATTTTCGGGCTCGTATTGCTGATACACTTCAAAAAACAATTGTGCACTTGCTTGCAAATGTCTTGCTTTCTTTTGCTCGCCAGGATAACCATTAAAAACTAAGCCACTAATGCAGGCAATATCTCTAAAGCAGCGCCTTGCCATTTCTGTTGCATTTACACTCTGCAGCACATCGTGTACTAACCTGCTGTCGTCAAACAAGCCTTCGTCAATTAAAGTCTGCACGTCTACTTCTTCGCTAAGCAAAAGTTCCAAGCCGTAATCGTTCATGGCCATGCTTATGCTAATTGGCAAGCGCTGACCAATACGATAAGCTAGCACGCTAGCAATACCTTCGTGAATAAATCGGCCTTCAAAGGGATAGATAAAAATATGAAAACCATCTACACTTCTAAGCGTTTCTATCAACAAGGTATTGAGCAGTGGCAGGCGACTTATACTGTTTTGTAATTCTAATACAGGCGCAAGCACATCAAGTTCCTTGTAGTCGTAAATGCCTTTATTGTAAAGATCTATTTGGATTTTAATAGCATCTCCTAACTGTGAACTTAATGGTAGGCGACCTCCCATATAACTAGGTACAATACCTTTTGTACTATTAGATTTACGCACATGCACCTCCATATCCTTTATGCGCACCAATTGCAAACAATGCCCTGCAAACCAAAACACATCGCCAGGTTTTAATCTACTTGTAAACCATTCTTCTACTTGCCCAAGTCGTTTACCGCCAACGTATTTGATGACCATCATTGCATCGCTTACAATTGTACCAATACTAATGCGATGCATACGTGAAACACCGTGACTTGCTACATGGTAACGGTCGCCAACAAGATGCACCTTATTGTACTCGGCATAAGCCCCAAGGCTTGCTCCGCCAACGGTAATAAAAGAAATGCACTTATCAAACTCTTCGTCTGTGATAGCTGCGTAGCAGTGTGTTTGCCTTATTTGCTGTAGAACTTCGCCACTGCGGAAACCGTTACTAATACTGAGCGTGACTAAAAATTGTACAAGTACATCAAAGCACTTTTTGTACGGAATACGTTGCTCTAAGTTATTGTTGGCCATGGCGTGTTGCACGGCGGCACCTTCAATAATTTCTAAGGTATTTGTAGGTGCATAGTAAAGTTTGCTCACTACGTGTGGCTGATGTCCGCTGCGACCAGCTCTTTGCATCACACGGGCAATACCTTTTGGCGAGCCTATTTGCACAACAGCATCCACAGGATGAAAGTCTACACCAAGATCAAGACTACTTGTTGCAACTACCGCTTTTAGTTTTCCAGTATGCAAATTGCTTTCTACCCAGGCTCTAATATCTTGACTTAAACTGCCATGGTGTAATGCAATAATACCAGCAAGCTCTGGTGCATAATCGAGTATGCGTTGATACCACAACTCTGCTTGTCCGCGTGTATTTGTAAAGATAAGCGTGCTATTACTTGTGTTGACGATGTCTATAACTTGCGGTAACAATTGTAAACCCAAGTGTCCTGCCCAAGAATAGGTCTCTATATTTTCTGGAAAGATGGTTTGAAAAGCAATCTTCTTTTTGAGTTTACTTTTTATGATGCAGGTATTATTAAAGCCATGCAAGAGGATATCCTTAGCTTCTAATAAATTTCCGATAGTTGCACTAATACCCCAAACAATTAAGTTGGGATTAATGCTGCGCAAATGAGCAATCGCTAATTCAATTTGTACACCACGCTTTGTGCCAAGTAGTTCGTGCCATTCGTCAACGATGATAAACTTTAATTGGCTAAAGAAACTATCGTAGTTTTTATTGGTAAACAACAAATGAATACTTTCTGGCGTGCTTACTAGCGCATGAGGTGGTTTTAGTTTTTGCTTCTGACGTTGCGCACTCGCTGTATCGCCTGTACGTAATTCTACGCGATAGTTTAATTGCAAATCTTCGCTCACTGTATTCGTGGCATTTACAATTTCTTTGCTTAGCGCTCGTAGTGGGGTAAGCCAAAGCGCATGCAAGCCTTCTGCCTGCTGAGCTTGCGAAAAATAGTGCTGTAAAACACCAAACCAAATTGCGTAGGTCTTACCAAAGCCTGTTGGTGCATTGAGCAGACCGCTTTTGCCATCAGCAATAGCTTGCCATGTGTCTTTTTGAAACACATGTGGTGTAAAGCCACGTTGCTCAAACCATTGCTCAGCTAGGTGCATCGTGTAAAAGTATTGCTATTGTTAAATTGATGGAAGGCTAGTGGCATTGTAAGTTCTGATAGGCTAGTGTTATCGTGTAAGCATTTCTAATAATTCCTGTCTTGTACTTGCTTCTGTGATTGCTTTTTCTTTGTGCCATGCTACAATACGAACGCCTGAAGCAACAAAACCACTTTTATGCCTGCTACTTTCGTAAATGTCATCGCAAGCTAATTCGAATACTTGAACTGCATTGACGCTGCGCACAGGTCCAAATTTTTCCTTAGTATTTTTCTTTACCCATTCCATAAGTTGTTTAGCATCGTCGTCGCTTAAGCCGAGTGTAGCTTTGGTAAAAGGCTTAAGCTCTTCTCCATGCCAAATTGCAAAGCTATATTCGTTAAGCACTTGTCCATTGCTTTGAATACTGGGCTGCACGTACAACAAAATAGCTTGTACATGCAAGGGCGATGCTTGCCATGCAAAATTGGCTTGCCGTGCGTTATCATATGACGCAAACTTGTGCTGCATCTGTATTGCTTTTGCATTGATATGTCGCAGGGCGCTATGCTTAGCATAAAGTGCAGTCCAATTGTCGCAATAAATCTGCTCTGGCAAGGTTAGCAGTGTCTGATTTTTAAGCAAGCTGCAAAGTATTTCGTAACGCTCGTTAAAGCTAAGCTGCCGTATGTCGCATCCTTTTAACTGCAATAAATCTCTCACAACTAATGTAATAGAAATTTCTTGCAGCAGCTTATTACTTGGAGGTTTTGCTTCAAGTCTTTTTTGCACTAAGGCTGCATGTGGTTTATGATTGGCATTAAAAGAAATAATTTCAGCATCTATAATAGTACCGCTTGGTAATACCGTATGTAAGTTCTGTAATTCTGGCAAATGTGCTGTTATAAGCTCATGCGTTGCTGTATAAATTGCTGTTGCGTTTTCATCAACTACTATTTGACAGCGTACTCCTCCGTACAAATACGTCAAATGCCAATCTGCAATATCACCAAGGGCTTCAAAATTAGGCTCAGCCTGTAGGTCAATCTTACACAGCTCAAACGGCTTTTGTAATCGTGAACTTGTTGCTTCTTTCAATAAAACTATTGCTTCACGGAGCGATGCTACACTTGGCTTGACGAGCAAATGCTGTACAACATGCTCATCAACATCAAAATGACTTGCAAGTGCTTTTGAAAGTACAACCTTACTAATAGGTGAACGATAAGTACCGCACACAAGTTTTGAAAATAAAAAAAGACTCTCGGGCGCTAGTGTTTGCCAACACTGCTGTACAAAATGCTTTTTGTCTTGCAAACTCGCAGTACCTATTGCAATCATTTCTTCAAGCAATTCAGACAGTGCTGTTTGGTTCTGTGCACTAGCATCCTTTGCTAGCAACAGTGCAATTGTTTCTGGCACATTACCTACATGAGCAACTGAAGTTTCAAAAAGCCAAACAGGCGTATTACATATCGCCATAGCTGCTGCTTGTGCTTGCTGTTGAGTGAGTAAGCGCTTTGGCTTTTTACCACATAAAACCCAGATGACGTAGGGTAGTTCCACATCGCTGACACTTGCAAAATACTTTAGCAAGGCGCTAATAACAAGTGCGTCGTCTTTGCTATTCAACTCTAGTTGTGAATGTAATGCTGCAAATGCCTTCATTCGATGCCTTAATTATGACCCTCCCACAGCGTTTCTAAAACTTGCCCATTCAATTGCATTTCTTCGCTTACGTATCGCGCCAGCACATCACTAAAGCCATGCGTTACAAAAATATGTTCTGCTTTGGTAGCACCAATGGCTTGTAGCAACCCTTTCCAATCACAGTGGTCACTTATGGCGAAGCCTGCATCAGCATTGCCGCGTTGCTGCTGTTGTTTGCGCAATAACATCCATCCACTACAAACTGCACTTCTGTAAGGCGCAAAGGGTTGTAAAAGTTCGGCACTGTTTGCATTTGGCGGCACAATGATGATGCAAGGCGCTTGAGGATTTGGTAATGCAGTACCTAGCACTTTATAATCTACCATTGTAAAGCCGAGCGCCGCTGTAGTATCTGCTACCGACTGATGTACATATACAGGCATAGAAAGATCTTTAATTGCATGCAGCAATCGTTGCGATTTGCCAAGACTGTATCCCATTAAGACTGAATTAAGCTTGTTGCTTGCATTATCTACAATCCAGGTACATAATTGTTCATCGGCTTGTGCCGGTGGGGCAAAATCGTAAACGGGCAAGCCAAATGTACTTTCAGTAATAAAATGGCTGCATGCTACAGGTTCATAAGGCACAGTAAGTCCATCTGCACTCACCTTGTAATCGCCACTTACTACCCATACTTCATTGCCATATGCAAGACGAACTTGTGCACTGCCAATAATATGGCCTGCAGGGTGTAAGCTAATGTCTACGCCATTAATTGAAATGTGCTGCTCATAATTCAGGGTTTCAATATTGATTTGCTTACCTAAGCGCAGCTTTAGTATTTCCCTACTGTCAGTATGTGCTAAATAACTTTTATGTCCACGGTATGCATGATCGCTGTGTGCATGCGTAATGATGGCCTTTGGCACTGCTCGCCAAGGATCAATGTATACATCGGCTTGCGCACAGTATAAACCATATTTTGTTGAAGTAAGCAACACTGCTTGCAAAGATGAATATTTGCAAGCATATACACTGATACTTTTTGTAGCGAGATGTGCTAGTTTCTAAAGAACACGTCTGCGCTAGCACTTACAGCAATAGCATCAGTCGTAGCGCATTGTATGTTAAAGATATGCTGCTTAACAGGAGCAGTTAAGGTGGCGGCAACTGCGGTATCGAGCGTACATCGTGTTTCAATGGACCCGCCTGTGCTAATATTGTTTTCCATCGTCCAATGTGCTGCGAGTGAAGGCGCTTTAAGTAAATTAGTTCCTGCAGCAAGTGTTGCATTGCCTACCACTATATCCTGGTCGCTCGTTAAAATATAAGAGGTGCTATCAAATGCATTTGTCCATGTATAGTAAAAGGTAAATGCATTGCATGTGCTTATCAGTGATGGCATTTGTACCATACAGGTTTTCTTATTATTCCACATTGCAGGCGCACCTATTAGGATTTGCAGTGAGTTGTCCACAGTGTCGTATGAAGTGCCTTTTGCATATAAAGCAATTTTACAAATCTTTGCTGTTCTTTTACCGCAGGACATAGCGACAATAGAGGCAATGTAGAGAAATGCAAGGATGGCAGTGGATTTGATGAATAGTTTGCTCATATTGAAAAGCGATTTACAATATAGACGATACAAACACCATCATACTTTGGCGATCGCAATATTGTACAACACCCTTAAAAAAGAAAACGCCTTTAAATATTACTGAAAATACACCTCCGTGCTATCAACAAGGCTCACACCATCCGTAGTACTGCATTGAAACTTCATTTGGTGCTGTTTTACAGCAGTACTTATTGTACTTAGGATTGCGCTATCTAATGCGCAGCCTGTATAGATTTCACCATCTCCAAGATCGATATTGTTGTTTAGTCGCCAATGCGGTACAAGGGATGGCGCCGTTAACCAATTTGTGCCAGCAGGCACCGTAGTTCCTCCAACATTTAAAGCTTGGTTACTCGTCAACACATAGCTTGTAGGGTCAAACTTATTACTCCATTCAACAAACTCAGTCCATGCATTGCATGTGCCAATTAACGAAGGCATACTTCGCATACAAGTTACATTTTGATTCATGTTCCTCGTAGCCGAAATCTTAATGTACAATCTAGTCGCGATTGGCGTATAAACTGTTCCATTTGAAGTCATTTCCATTTTACAAATCTTAGCTACAGGATTTTTTCTACACGCTTGACCTAAAATAGAAAAGCCATAAAGTATGGCGATAATTGCTAAAGATTTTGAAATTAGATTTTGCATCTTGGTAAGTTGTTGTTTTGATTAAGGATACTTTATTTCTGTGGCAAATATAAGCAAGCTTGAGCAATCTAATATTATTATTCACAATTACACAGCGGTCATGGCTTAAATTTGCTACTTATGCAAGACACAAGCAAACGCGTTCTAGATAGTGGTATTGAAATACAACAATTGTATAGCGATGCGCCACCAATGCAAGAAATGCCGGGTGAGTTTCCGTACACACGTGGAGTGCACGAGCGCATGTACCGCGATAAACTATGGACAATGCGCCAGTATGCAGGCTTTAGTACAGCAGAAGAAAGTAATAAGCGTTACCATTATTTACTAAGCCAAGGCGTAATGGGCTTGAGTGTAGCATTCGATTTGCCAACACAAATTGGCTACGATAGCGACGACGATATGGCCGATGGTGAAGTAGGTAAAGTAGGTGTGGCCATTGATAGTATAGAAGATATGGAAATTCTTTTTCAGGGCATTAACCTAGAAGAAGTAAGCACCAGCATGACGATTAACGCTACGGGATTTATTCTTTTGGCATTATACATTGCGCTTGCAAAAAAGCAAGGCGCCGACTTAAAAAAGATAAGTGGTACTATCCAAAACGATATTCTTAAAGAGTATGCTGCACGTGGCACTTATATTTATCCGCCAAAGCCAAGTATGCGCATCATCACTGATATCTTTGAATATTGCAGCAAAGAAGTGCCAAAATGGAATACCATTTCTATAAGTGGCTATCATATTAGAGAAGCGGGTAGTACAGCAGTGCAAGAACTAGCTTTTACGCTCGCCAATGGCAAGGCATATTGTAAAGCAGCAATAGAGCGCGGGCTTGATATTAATGTATTTGCAAAACGCCTCAGCTTCTTCTTTAATGCACACAATAATTTATTTGAAGAAGTCGCAAAGTTTCGCGCAGCTAGACGTATGTGGGCGCAAATTGTAAAAGACCTTGGCGCTACAAACTCCGAAGCCATGAAGCTGCGTTTTCATACGCAAACTGGTGGTAGTACGCTTACGGCGCAACAGCCGCTTAATAATATTGTACGTGTGGCCATTCAAACATTGGCGGCAACACTGGGCGGCACACAAAGTTTACATACAAATGGCTACGACGAAGCGCTTAGTTTGCCAACGGCAGAAGCAGCGACAATTGCATTGCGCACACAACAAGTGGTGGCACACGAAAGTGGCGTTACTGATACGGTAGATCCACTAGCGGGCAGCTATTTTGTAGAAACACTTACAGCACAAGTAGAAGAAGCTGCCACCAAACTTATTGCGCAAATTGATGCTATGGGCGGCGCTGTTAGTGCAATAGAGCAAGGCTTTATGCAAGAACAAATTGCGGCAAGTAGTTACAAATACACTCAGGCGATTGAGCGCAACGAAAAAATTATTGTTGGCGTCAATAAGTTTGTCACAGAAGAAACAACAGATACACCTGTGTTTAAAATAGATGATAGCATTCGTACTTTACAAAGCGACAAGCTTACTGCATTGCGTGCTAAACGCGATAATGCTGCTGCGAGTGCTAGCTTAGCAAAAGTAGTGCAAGCAGCTAAGGGCACAGAGAACTTGATGCCACTAGTGATTGAAGCTGTTGAAAATTATTGTACACTAGGCGAAATTTCGCATGCTTTGCGAGGTGTTTTTGGCGAGCATCGCTAAGCAATGCAATGCAGAAAGTATAAGACTATTGCAACTTAAGGCTTTGCATTGTGCCATCGCTCAATGTAACTTTTGCAATAGCTAAATTACCTTGCGAAAGATTAACAGAGAATGTCTTGGCGTTTGCACAATTATAACTAGCAAGCACTTGCCCCTGCAAATTATAAACCACAATATGCCTTAAGCCTTTGTTAGCGGCGCTAATTTGAACTGCGTCAGCATGGTATCTTGTAGCTACAGCATTTTCTTTTTGGTCTGCTGTATTTGCCACACTGTTTGGAAACGGGCCTTGCAATAACGTAATTGAACCTACTGTAAAAACACCTTGTATTTCAAAACCTGTTACTGTAAGTATTGGTTCATCTTTACCTTTTGCTAGCCATTTATATTGTATTTCTTTATCTCGTTCTAGGTTAAAGCCGAAGCCAAAAAGCGTGTCAATATTTATCGTATCTGTGATTTGCAAAACTGTCTTTTGACGAAGCACCTCATACTGTCCACTGTATGGCAGTTTAAGTGTGCCCCAACCATCTACTTCGCTAATGCGCTTTTGACGCTGCTTATAGTATAAAAATGGTATCAAGGCGATATCAATTTCAAAACTGCTTCTGCCACTATCTACATTACCGTACTGTAAGGGAAAACGATAAATTGCATCTGCAGTATCGTAGGGTAGTGGTACATCAAAACCATTGAGTCTAATGCTAAAGCCGGTTTTGGCAAAAACGTTAGTATTGCTTTTGTAATAAGCATATGCACTATCTACTGCAAAAAAAGCACTAACAGCACTAGGAAAATTCAACGGGTTGCCCGTGCTCCCAAAAATTTGACTACGGTTTTGTTGTGCGCCAAATGGTCCAAAAATAAACTGTGCAAAAATTGGAGCTTGGTTAATACTATCATACACCTGCTGGGTCGGCGTAGTCGGTACTAAGCTAGAAAAGTCCCAAGTATAATTTGGCCCAGTTAAACTAAAGTCTGTGGTAACACCAGCAATAGGCACTGTACTGCGGCGCACAGTGTCTTTTGCATTAGGCATATCGTTTTTATCGATAGTGATTTGCGCTTGGGCTGCACTTGTTGTTAACAACAAGGCAAAAAGTAATTTTCTCATTTGTACTATAAATATTTCTGTTGCACGCAACGATAGTATAAAGGTATAGCAAAATACCTTGCAAATTCCTTTAGAATAAGGGAACGACGCAAGTTTTGGGCTCAACTACCAGAACATACGGCCTACACCGAAGCCACCTTGGTATACTAATGTGATATTAGTGTAGTTTTTACCATAGTTGTTTAAGCCAATTTGGTAACCAATAGCAGCACCAATCATACTTCTACCTAAGTCTAATTGACCACCCGCGTGCACATTTGGCCCTATTGATAAACCGCGAAACTTGTGCTTTGAATTAAACTCTGTAGAATTTGCGTACGTTGTAAAACTTCCACTAGGCTTATTAGGCTGTTGGGTAATTTCCTCAAGTGCCGAAAGTTGATTGGTGTTAACTACACCAAAACCAATACCTGCAAAGGCGCCAACGCGATTTGCACTGCCCGTTGGGCGACAATTGCCAACATTGATATCGGCACTAAGACCAGCAGAGTAAGAGATATTGGTAAACGCACCAAGATTAAGACCAAGTAAAATAGGCGCTCCGATGCTAAGCGAATACGGCTTTGCTGGCGGTGCCTTACGTTTACCTTTGCTTGTTGGTGCTTGACCACCGTAAAAATGGTATTTAGGATAAGCAACTAAGTTGTACAAAAAACCTTGTGTACGATAATAGTAATAGTCTGCAGGTGCGCTGCCGTTAGATATAGCAAAGTAGTCCTTTTTTGAATCGCTAACGCTCATACGCAAGCCGCTCATAAAAGTCCATTGAGCACTGGCAGTGTTGCCAAAAATCAAAGCACAAAATGCAATCAATAAAAATCTCATTCGGCAAAGTTAAGCGAGTTGCTGCGAGCTTGATGCAAAAAGTGGTTAAACAAGATCTATGGATTATAGTGTTTTAGCGCTGTTTATGGAATATTTTAAGGCATGACTAAAATATGATAACGAAATCCAAAAAAAATTTGGTTGAAAAATATGGTTAACTATCTTTGCACTCCTTCAGATCTTTAACAGAGGCATTAATGCGGAAGTAGCTCAGCTGGTAGAGCACGACCTTGCCAAGGTCGGGGTCGCGAGTTCGAATCTCGTCTTCCGCTCCAAACATCAAAATCCAAGTACCGTTATGGGATTTGGATTTTTTTGTTTCACCCACCCACACTCACACCCCAAACCCACACCACACTCACACCCCAAACCCACACCACACTCAAACCCAAACACAAACCCACACACTATTCACACTCACACCCAAACACACTCGCACACCCCATCCGCCCTGGTGGTGAAATTGGTAGACACGCAGGACTTAAAATCCTGTGGGCAGCAATGTCCGTATCGGTTCAAGTCCGATCCGGGGCACAAACAAAGTAGCTAACGATTAGCTACTTTGTTGTTTTAAACAAGTATTTACGAATGTCTTATTACACTTACATATTATATAGTGAGGCACATAGCCGTTTTTATATTGGTTATTC
>JBJORA010000090.1:0-118565 GCA_046049675.1 Bacteroidota bacterium
ATAACCAACACAATAAGATGTAAATTGATAGCAAGAATGTTCTCCGTTGTAAAGAATAAACGAGAATATCAAAAGAATTATTCACATAATTTGGCAATGCAAATATCTTAGAATACGCAGAGGAATTGTCTTTGAGTTTGGTAAGCGTTTACTTGGCATCATCACCAAAACTTAGTGTGTGAGTGGTTGAAAAAAAATTTCATGAACAACGATGCACAAAAAATGCACAAAGGGTCACTGAGAGTTTGAAGTAAACAAAAAATCCTATACTACTTCGTGCCAATCGTCTAAGCTACTGGCGCCACCTTTCTTTTTATAGTGAATACGCGTATCGTTGATGCGTAGTTGTGAACCAAGAATTTGTTTGAGCTTGCGCGCTTCCGCTAATGCGTGCTCGTAACCTTCTAGATTAGTCAACACAATAATTTCGTTGGGCACCATAATGCTTTTTCTAACAAGCTCTATGCGGAGCATGCTATAATTTTCTCTTTCGCGCATGCTAATAAATAAAACCTTCTCCCATTCGTAGAATTTATCGTTTACCATTAAGCCGTCTTGTGATGGCATAATAGTTGTGGCTTTTCTGCTACCGGCAAACTTTATTTTGATTACTTTACTATCGAGGTAGCTTACAACTGCAATTAATACTACAACCAACCAAAGTTGACGCGGATGATTATAGCAGTAAACAGCTACTATCACAACAAGTGCAAAGATCAAAGCAATCATTGCATTGAATTTCTTTGGTCGTCCAGGTATTTGAATGCTGCCGTTTGGTAAAATATTATACACGTGAATAGGGTTTGAGTTTGAGTGTGTGTTTGGGTGTGGAGTTAGAGAATAGCGTGTGAGTGTGGTGGGGAATATCAAAGATTTTTAACCTTAATCATTTACAAAATTAATTGTTTAGCCGAACATTTCTTCTGCCTTGGTGATGCTTTCTGGTTTGCCGACGTCTAATACAGGAATGCCAGTATGTTCGTAACCCATAATAGTATGTTTAGCGCAGATGCTTAAGTACCAATCTACCATACCAAATTTACCAGTAAATGGACAATCGCTAAAAATGCGTGTACTAATAATATGAATACCACTAAACGCAAATGGCTTTAGGTTTGGCTCATTACGCATAATTTTTTGTTCTTGTGTGCTGCTATTTTGCCAGCCGCATAAATGCATAGCATCATCAAATAAAAATGCTCTGCTACTTGCACGCTCACTAACAGCTAAGGTCGCAATAGCATCGTTCAGTTGATGTAAGCGAATAAGTTCCTTTAAATCTAATTGTGTTAGTATATCAACATTCATTAATACCAGCTGATCGCCATCGTCTAGTAGTGGCTGTGCTTTAAGTAAACCTCCACCTGTTTCTAATACTTCGTTTGTTTCGTCACTGATACTAATATTAGCACCCCATCCATCATTGGCAATAATGGCATCCCGAATTTGATCCGCAAAGTGATGAACATTTACTACAATATCATTCACACCAAAACTCATCAAATATTTTACATTGCGCTCAAGTAAACTTTTTCCGTTGACAAGTGCCAAAGCTTTGGGGTGATGGTCGGTCCAAGGTTTAAGGCGAGTACCTAAACCCGCTGCAAGTATCATCGCTTTCATATATATGTAGTGTGGTGCTTAGCAAGTATGCCTAACAAAAATTAATGCATACCAATTATTGCAAAGATGCAAAGTTATGCCGTGACATACTAGCAGTTTTTACGCACAGTGTTATTTTTGCGCGTACTAATAGATACAGATTGTATCAGCCTTTTGCACAATGTGTACTTGTGCTGTACCTTAGCACATTATCGCATAAGGTAATAAAGTCTTGACTAAAGAACAATTTCAGAGCATCGCAAGTACCATTCCGCATCAGCCGGGTGTGTACAAATATTTTGATGAAACCGATACGATAATATATGTAGGCAAGGCAAAAGATTTGCGTAAGCGAGTTGCGAGTTATTTTAGTAAAGACCACGCCGACTTCAAAACGCGCAGATTAGTCTATGCAATCGATAGAATAGAATTTACCATAGTAAGTACCGAGCAAGAAAGTTTATTATTAGAAAGCTCGCTCATCAAACATTATCAACCACGTTACAATATTTTATTGCGCGACGATAAAAGCTATCCGCATGTGGTGATTAAGAACGAAGAATTTCCGCGCATATTTCTTACACGAAAAATTATCCGTGATGGTAGTACTTACCTTGGTCCGTTTACAAGTGTGTGGCAAGTGCGCGATATGCTGAATGTGTTGCGAGAAAATTTACCGATACGTACATGCGACTTACCATTAACGGAAGCGACGATACAAAAAGGAAAATACAAAGAATGTTTGCAATATCATATTGGTAATTGCAAAGCGCCTTGTATAGGCAAGCAAAGCAAAGAAGACTATAACTGGTATGTACAGCAAATAAAAGAAATACTAAAAGGCAAGACTAGTGAAATAAAAAAAATCTACACCAAAGAAATGCAGGCCTATGCCGCAGCTATGCAATTTGAAAAGGCAGAACTCATCAAGCAAAAATTGCATTATCTAGAAGACTATTGTGCCAAGAGTGCTATTGTGCATACAAGTATAGATAATGTAGATGTGATAAGCTATCAGGCAGTTGGCGAGCTAGATGTGGTGGTAAATTTTTTGGGTGTACTTAATGGCACTATTGTACATAGCAAGACTATTGTGATGCGCCGGCAAGAACAAGAAAGCGACGAAGATGTGGTGAGCTATGTTTACAACGAATTTAGAGAGCAATTTAGCAGTACCGCCACAGAGGTAATAGCCGCGATGCCATTGCAAGTAGAAGCTAATATTGCATGCACGCAACCCAAGCAAGGCGATAAGAAAAAACTATTGGACCTCAGTCAGCAAAACACAAGCTATTTTGTCCACGAGATACTGCGCCAAAAAACGCTGATGCTCAAACAAAAAGGTACTTATGAAGCGCAAGTGCTGCAGGAAATAAAAGATGCTTTGCGTTTGCCTAGATTGCCACAGCATATAGAGTGTTTTGATAATAGTAATTTTCAGGGTTCGTTTCCGGTAGCTGCTATGGTATGTTTTAAGAATGGCATGCCGTATAAGAAAGAATACAGGCATTTTCATATCAAAACGGTAGAAGGTATCAACGACTTTGCTAGTATGACCGAGATTGTTGGCCGCCGCTATGCACGTTTGCTCAAAGAAGACAAACCATTGCCCGATTTGGTGATTATAGATGGTGGTAAAGGACAGCTGAGTGCGGCACTAGAAAGTATTCGCAACTTGGGCTTATTAGGAAAATTTACAGTAGTAGGTCTGGCAAAGAATGTAGAAGAAATATTTTTTCCGGGCGATAAAGAAAGCATACGCTTGCCTTACCATAGCGAGGCCTTAAAGCTTATTACTTATATCCGCGATGAGGTGCACAGGTTTGGCATTACATTTCACCGCGATGTGCGCAGCAAAGGGGTAGTAAAAACAGAGCTGCATGATATACCAAGCATAGGACCAAGCACGGCAAACCAATTGCTTAAAAAATTTAAGAGTGTAAAAAACATCAAGCAGCAAAGCGAAGTACAATTGGCAGCGGAAATTGGAGCAGCAAAGGCTAAGGCCATTGTGAAGTATTTTGCGGAGCAGGGGAAGTAAGTAAAACCTAAGTGCTTCAAAAAAGAACTGTATCTTTGAGTAAGCAAAAGCTACTTACAATAGTATAGCAATGCAATAGCAAACAAATTTGTACGTTATTGTAGAACCAAAAGCACAAAAAAATGTTCCCTTATGAATACAAAGCAAGTTAGTATTGTTGACCTAGCAGGCCGTACAGTAGCAATCACCGAATTACCAGCAGGAAGTAATAAGGGTACTATTAGCAATAAACTCGGCAGCGGCACCTACTTTTTATGTTTAGACAATTTAGTTCGTAAATTCAGTGTACAATAATTGCATAGTTAAGTTGGTCGTGTGTGCCTTGCTTTTTGTGGTGCTATTGCCACTACAAAAAGCAAGAGCACAGGCTATGCAGTACAATAAAACTTTTTTGCTAGACCCATCTAGTACGTTGAGTATTTTTGGTTGGGGTTTGCAAGTACACAGCATAAATGACTCCACCATTCTCGTGGCTACTACCACCTCTAAACCAATAAGCGGTTCGCATAAAATGCAGCATAACTATGTTGTTTTGGGTCATACTAGCATTCAAGATTCTGTACGTTTGCATTTGATTGATACAAGCTATACTTCAGAACCAGGGACGCAGATGCTATGGTTAACAGATAGTACGGCAGTAGAACTACTATATGCGTTTTGGTACAGCCCAGGGAATCCTATTGATACGATGCATTTTTATCCTGTGATGCAATTTTTGAAATGTAGTACCTCAGGGGTAGATACTACTTATTACAGGTCATATAGGAATATATTTGAAAATGTATACAACAATGTTGTTGCTAGTCGAGGCAGGCTTTATTCAACAGGCATGGCAGCCTCGCCTATAGCACCCTTGGCTTCATTAGCTGAAATTGCAATTACGTGTTTTGATACTTTAGGCAATGTCATTTGGCATCGCACAACAGGCATACCCAATCGTATGGATAGAGGCCTCGCAATAGCATGCTTAGGCCAAGACAAGTTGCTGATAGCTGCGGTATGCAACCAGCTATACACTTCCAACGGGAATCAATATACCAAAAATCGCATCTATTGTTACGATACTGCGGGCAATGAACTATGGTTTAAGGATCTCTGGGAGAATAACTATACAAATTACACAGAATTAGTGCCTTTACCTACAAATCCCAGCCAATTTTATTTTGCCGCTTGGCGAGACACCTTGCTTCCACTACCGAACAACGGCGATGGTGGTATTTTTGAACTTAGTTTACTAGATAGTTTGGCTAACCCAATATGGACGCGAATGATGAATGATATTCCAGCAGAACATATGGGCATCTACAATATCAAAGCCCTCGCCAATGGCAATGTAATGCTTTGTGGTAGTATAAGCGATAAGCAGGGTTGGGCTTGCCAAATGCGGCCCGATGGTAGTGTTGTGTGGCAGCACACTTATACAAGTTCTAGCACAAGTAACTTTAATATTCTTACTAATTGCGATAGAGCGCCCAATGGCGATTTTGTATTTTGTGGCACATCGCTAGACAGCACTTACAATAGGCAAGCCACTTGGATACTTCGTGTGGATAGCAATGGCTGCCTAGTACCAAGTGCATGCAGTCCGCTTGGCGCAGTGCAGTACGATATTGTAGAGCCGCTGCGCATTAATGCCTACCCGAACCCCGCTACAGATAATTTGTATCTGCAAAGCAATAGCACGCAGCATTTATTGAGCGGCAAGGTGCAGGTGTTTAACCTACAAGGTCAGCTATTGTATAGCCACACATTAGAAGGTGTTACTATGCATAATATTGGGTTGCAAAATTTTGCAGCAGGTACTTATTTGTGGCGCTACGAATCTACGCGCGGAGAGGTAATAAGTAGTAAATTTGTAAAGAATTAAACCAGTTATGAGGTTAGCAATAAAAGGTAAATTCTAACTTAAAATGAAACGCCATTTATTTTTCTTTTTATTACTAATGCCATTGCGTGTGTTGTGTCAAGAACAGCCATATCCTATCGTTACTATCGCAAATACGTATACTGCAACTGCATTTAAGGCGTACATTTTTGTGCTAACAACTAAACCTCAAGATTCAATTAGTATTACTAAAATTTGGATTGGTAAGAGAAGATTCTTTGCTATAGACGATAGTGAATATATTGGCCCAACGCAAGCTCAATTGACAGTAGCTGTGTATAATGAAGCAGCAGCAAGGCGAGATAGTTCGTATCAGCAGTTTATTCGTAAACCAATAAAGCAACACTTACCTCCTTCGTATAAAGGCACAGCGCTTATCGAATATTTATGGCGTGGGCGACGATACTATATGCCAATTAAACAGTTTGAAGAAAATTCTTGGCCTGTGGCAAGCCATGGTGAAGCACCACCGTGCAATGCTTTACCTCAGGTGTGTGGGTTTCAAATTGAGCTGCGATAGAAGTAAACTTTACTTCATCACCTTCATATTAAAATCGCCATCTGCGCTGCGGCGAATATGTATGATGGTGCCATTTTTTACGAGGCGGCTCAATTCTAGCAAATCGTCTTTTTTCATGGCAATGCAACCATCTGTCCAATTGGTACGCTGATCTATAATAATATCTGCAGCACCATCTGCCCATACACCATGTATGCCAATGCTACCACCAATACGATCGGCGGCACCGACCAGGCCTTTCTTTTTATTTTCTTCAAATATCTTTCTGCTTTCGGCAGTTGGATAATCTATACCCATAAATAAAGTCCAGTCTTTGTGTGCATGGCGTTCGCTGATTCTAAAGTAGCCTTCGGGTGTTGCGCGATCGCCCTCCTTTAGCTTTTGGGTCATAAAATTAGGTCCAAAAACCACCTTATAACTCGTCAAAAACTTGTGCTTGTGATAAACGTACATTCTATAGTTTTTCTTTACTACCTGTACGCTAATACTATCGAGGTCTAACGTATCAAAGGAGAATGCAATGTTCAGTTGGTTGGCATTAGGCGTGATATACTTTTCGTAGAATTTCTTTTTGCCCACTACTACTTCTACTTCTTTAATTTCGTTGCCATTAGCATCTATCTTTTTGCTAAGTACTTTGTAAACAGTATCAATTTTTTTGGGAGCAGATGGTAAATCGCCGCCACTATAAGTTGCCTTGCCAGTGCTTGTTTTGCCAGAGGTGCCAGGTTTAGTGGTTGCATTAGGTTTTGCAAGTGCGGGACTCTGTTTGCCACCAACTGTATCTTTTGCTCTAAACTGTGGCGGAAAACGTGGTATCTCTTTTTGCTTTGGTTTGGGTTTAGCAGGACGAGGTTTTTCGAAATCGTAAAACGGTGATAGCTGTTGTGCATACAGGCTGCCGCAAAAGCACAGCAGTAGCAGTACAAAGCCATGTTTAACAAATTTCCCCATTGTGCCATGCAATTTACAGCAATTGTGCGTTGTGTCGATAAAAGCGTAAGTACAAGATGAGAATATGGATATTTTTAACATTTGGAGTCAGTTTCAACCATAAAGCAAACAAAGGCGGATAGTGTTTATGTCGGTGTGTGAGGTAGTGTGTGCTTAACCGCTAAGTCCGCAAAGTTTTACACAAAGTGCACTGAGTGTTTCAACTACAAAGTAAAAATGATTTAGCAATTTGGATGGCAACTAAATCTAAGCCTTTGCTTGCTTTGTTACCTTTGCAGAATAATAAATGAAAAAATCAGCCTTAGAAAAGCTATACAGCATATACCCGTTTACGCCAGATGAGCTGCAACTTATTTTTGATGCACATCATAAAGTGGTTTTCAAGAAAGGCGAGTATTACCTCAAAGAAGGACAGGTAGCTAATTCGTATGCTATTATTGAAAGTGGACTTATGCGTTCTTTTGTTTACAATTTTGAAGGTGAGGATATCACGACAAACTTCTTTACTCAAAATGAAATTGTGATTGAAGTTTCATCATTGTTTCAACGTATAAAAACGAAAGAAAATATACAAGCAGTCGTAGATACTGAGTGTTGGCAAATAGACTTTGATGTATTTCAGAGCTTGTATCATAGTATACCAAATTTCAGCGAATGGGGTCGTGCGTGGATGGCCAATGCGTTGTTTAATTTTAAGCAACGGTCGGTTTCTATTATTACAGAAAGTGCAACAGAACGATACAATACACTTGTTGCTACTAAACCCGATGTGATTTTACAAGCGCCACTGAAGGCAATAGCAACATATTTGGGTGTAACAAATTCTTCATTGAGTAGAATAAGAAAGGACATCAAGTAATTATTTGCCATAGGACAATTATTTGCAAATTGCTGGGCAATACTTTTGTACTTCACAAACAAGCACAAAAGAAAATGATTAATCAAGTCAACTGGTTTGAAATCGCAGTGAGCGATATGCCAAGAGCAAAGAAATTTTACGAAGCAGTATTTGCAACAACACTTATTGATTTGGAGGTTGCTGGCCAGCAAATGGCTATGTTTCCAGGTGAATCAGGTGGTGTAAATGCTTCAGGAGCCCTAGTAAAAGCAGACGATTATGTGCCATCTACTACTGGTACAAAGGTTTATTTTACTTGTAAAGATGTGAATCACGAGGCAGACCTTATTGCTAAAAATGGCGGTCAAGTTGTTGTGCCAAAAATGGATTTAGGCGAATTTGGTTATATGGTATTGTTTATTGATACCGAAGGCAATATGGTTGGTCTTCATTCCATGAATTAAGTTCAATGCTTATTCGGAAAGCCACCTTTTGTAGAAAGGGGTGGCTTTTTTATTTTGTTGCGATTAAGTTCTAAATTACAAGCAAAATGAAAACAGAGCCAATTTATCTTGCTGGTCTTGAAGTGCAATTTTACAATGCTCAACATCTTTGTAATTTTATTCTTTCGCAACGCACTACCGAAGCTTTTGCAAAAGGTGGCTACAATAATTCTAAACTCACATTTCAAGATGACAAACTAGTGAAGTATGAGTTTATTGATGAAGGCGTTGCAACAAAAGTTTTAGAACTTCAGTCAGATTTAGTTGGTATGCCTATACCTCACTGTGAAGAGCAAACACCAAGCTTAATACAATTTGCTAAAGATGGATTACACACAATGGGTGGTACCAAGCCAGATAAATTTCGTTTGCCAGAACATAATGGTACCTCGCCATTAGTTTATATTGGATGCATCAGCAAGGATGATTATCTTTTTAGTTGGCTGCCTTTTGATTTACATATTGCTTTTCCTATCTATGCGAACGTTGTGCCATTGTATTTTGATTATGCTAATCCATTGCAGCCAAGCATTATAAATGTTGAGCAATTCAATAAGGAACATTCCAATTTTGAACCTTACATTACTAAGGCATCAATCATTGAATTTGAATCTGCAAAATTCAATTTTGTAACGAGCAACAGTTTTTATAATGAAGACGGCAATACATTTGGCCATGCATGCTTGCCCAATTTCGCTCAAACAAATCCTTTGCCAATAAGTCCTACAACAGGAAAGTTGATGCCGTTTGTGTGCCAACTACAAGGCGGCGTAAACATGAAGCACTGTGATATAATGCCTGTGGAAGAATATTATAAGGACCAATTAAGAAACATGAACTTTTGGGGCGATGCTAGTTTAGCTATTTATTTTGAGCCAGAAACTAAAATGATGTGTGCTTTAATAAGCCATTAGCAGAGAATTATGACAATGTAATGTATGCCCCTGCTCAGTTATTAAAAAAACAAGGAAGCAAACAATTTAGCTTTTCAAAAAAGGATGCATGAGCATTGCGAGGGGTATTAGATAAATTAACTGCAGCCGACATACAATAAATCTTCCTTAATATGGTATTAGGTATTGAAAGTATTTAATCACTAAGGCACTAAGGGAAAAGAAGTTACTTTTTGCACGATAAATATAGTAGTTGAAAAATAAAGTTTAGTTTATCACATGGTTAAGGAAATTTCTTAGTGCCTTAGTGGTTCAAAAAAAGTAAATGCTTAGGACTAAAGAATAAATCTTCCGAAATATGGTAATTGGTGTTGAGAGAATCTAACCACTAAGGCACTAAGGGAGAAGAAGTTACTTTTTTCACGAATGAGAGTGTAGTTGAAAAATGATGATAAGTAAATCACGTAGGTTGTTAAAATTCTTAGTGCCTTAGTGGTTCAAAAAAACTACATGATTAGGACTAATGAATAAATATTTCTAAATATGGTGATTGGTGTTGAAATGATTTAACCACTAAGGCACTAAGGGAAAAGAAGTTACTTTTTGCACGATAAATGAAGTAGTTGAAAAATAAAGTTTAGTTTATCACATGGTTAAGGAAATTTCTTAGTGCCTTGGTGGTTCAAAAACGCTAAGGACTAAAGAATAAATCTTTCTAAATCTGGTGATAGGTGTCGAAAGGATTTAACCACTAAGGCACTAAGGGAAATTAAACTCTCAGTAGCTTCGTGTTATGTAAATTATATTATAGTTAGAAACTGAATCCTTTACGATTGCGAGGAACCGTTAAGCCAAGGCACAATTCGCAAAGTGGTAAATACAAAACTACCTTGCCTCTAAATCCTTAGTGCTTCATCAACTTCTCAACTTTCAATAATTTTCCATTGCTAAATATCTTCACACAATAGTAGCCATCACTAAGTGCTGCTAGATTCAATTGATTATCTTGAACGCTATAAAATTGTTTACCACACAAATCGTATACTTCTAACCTGCAATCCGCACAATCGCCAAGCACTTGTACGAGGCCTTTCGTAGGATTTGGGGCAAGGCTAATTGCATTGCTTGTATTATCGCAGGCCGCTGGAACTAGCGACGAATATAGCACCTCGTTGTTGCTAAAGTTTGCTTTTAACTTTGCACGTTTAAATGGTTTATTCAGGTTTGTTTGATACTTATAAACTTGGCTTTGTACACCTGGTATTTTTATAAGGCTTTGGTTGTTTTCATCAAGTAGTTCGTAACTGACCACACGCCAGTCATCCTCAAATTGCCACGACGCAATATTGTTATTGTCAACACAAATTAGCTCAAGTTTTAATTGATTGATGGTCAAAGGCAAGCTAGTGAGAGCCACTGTTTTATTGGCAGTATTAGCACAAGTGTTTACCGTTTGGGTGCAATTGATGTTGCCCGATACTCCGTAAGCCCATTCTACAACAATGCTATCAGTGCCTTGTCCATATACGATATTACCATTTGTAACATTCCAATCATAAGTAGAACCAAGGGTGGGTATAGCAATCTTGTAGCTCTGTAATGTATTACTTGCTGCAGAACTGGCACCAAGAATAATAGGCGTCGGTTTTTCGTTGATATTGTTTATTAGCACTTCAAACTTAGGCACATTTGTATATGGCGCTTGTGCATCAATATCTTCTAAATGACCCCAGCTACCATAGATGCTTTCTCTTGGGCCACATAGTACAAAACTTGTTGCCAATTTAGAATCTAAAATTCTTAGGCTGTCCAAAACCTCTTGGTACAAATTATACATGCTTGGTATAATTTGCGCATCGTACATCGCTTGTATGTAAGGAGGCACAGTAAAGTCGGTATAGTGTTGGCCACCTTCGTAGTTTACAATTTTTACATTTAGCATTTTAGCAGTTTGGTAGGTACGTTTCCAACTGGCATAATTACTTAGAAAATAATTGCGTGCATTTGTGTTGATATCCACTGGCGTAGCTGCTGCGCCTAAAGCTTGTAAATTCGGATTTCCGTTTGCGCTATGGTCTAATCCAAAATAGTAAGAAGGCGATAAATAATCGTAGTCGTTTGGATTTGCGTGCGCTAATATTTCTTCACTTACAAAATCGTTGAGTATTTGTGTGCCTAGTACCCGCTTTACTCTATCCTTATCTGTTCCCCATACTTGATGCCATAGCGCAAACGTATGCAAAGCCTTATCCGTGTACACTCTTGCTAAACTCATATTCTTCGGGCCATTGTTATATACCCAAGCGGTTTGGCTAAATAGAAAATTCCATACTTCGTTGCTGTATTCCAAATAAACATTTATACCAGGGTCTAGATTATCCTTAAAGAACTGTGCCATGTTTACCACAAAACTGTCGTTGGCTAAATGGGGTATATTAATCCATATATCTTTTTTGCAAGTATTAGCGAGTGCAACAATCAATTCATACGACGCACCATTACCAATCGCTTGCGAATAGTAGCTTGGACTTTTTCTGTCGCTCCATTGCACCGTCGTGTTATTATTGGTGTGCATCCAATCCATAAATCTTAGTGCTTTGAATTGACTGGCTTTGTCTATAAAGTTTTCACGAAACGGGCTCGTAAGATAAGTGGCAGTATCCGCAAGTTCTATAATGCGAATGTTTCTTATATGGTTGCTTGCATCCGACGACGTAATGTTAAACCAAATATTGCCAGGTGTACTTGTAGTTGTAAAATCGATACGGCCAGCAGCATAGCTAACAGAAGTAACTGTACCATTCATCACAATAACGCCATTGCCATCGTAGAGCATGCGCATTGGCTTATTTACAGGCATAAAACCATTTGCACTTACAATACCGCGTACGTTGCGCACACCACCATTCGCACTAAAAGGTATGCTAAGCGGATAACCGTCTGCATCAGCTGGCATAACTGCAATATCGTTAGTGTTCCATGCGGTATTAACGTTTGTGGCATCGTAAGTAATCCATTCTCCTGCACTTTTAAAGTAGTCTTTAAGTGCGCGAGTAGATGCATAGTAACTTAATCCTTCTAAGCCTGTGCCTATTTGCATTTCACAATTATTGGGCTGCCAGCCTGCGCATGTGCTGCTATCTACGGGCAGTGTAATTCTAAAAGTATCTCTGCATGCGCTATTCTGCCCAGCTACAGCTAAAGTATAATTGCCAGCAGCTAGATTGCTATACACATTGCCAGCGCCACTAACAATGCCATTAGTAGCATTGTATAGTGCAAATGTTTTATTGGCAACATTGTTTACTCTAAAACTTCCAATGTCGGCGTTACAACTTGGCAATTGCAGTGTCGTTACATTGCTTAAGCAACTATAAGTACCATTTGCATTGCTTACGATAATTTTTTTGGTTGCAGTATGTGCTATACCATTATTGTCGGTAACAGTAAGTGTTACATTAAACTCGCCCAACGCATTAAATGTGTGCGTTAATACAGAATCAGTACTTGTTGAAGTGCCATCGTTGAAATTCCACAAGAAGCTTGTGATAGTGCCGTTTGCATCAACACTCGTTGTGCCATCAAAACTAATGCTATTGCCTACGCTAATTGAATCTACACTGCTATTTATAATTGCAAGCGGTGGTGTATTTACAAGAATAGAGGTGTCTGGCGCAACGCAAGCATACGAAGTAGCCATGCGCATTTCATCAAAGGAACCTTGGTTTATGCCATTGCCGAGGTACACAGCCAAACTTCTAAAAGCAATGCTGCTGCTTGTTGTTTGAACAAGTGTAGCTGCAGGAATTACATTGCCCAGTGTGGCAGGATTGCACCATAATGAAATTGTACTTAGTGCATTAAAATCTATTTGTATTACAAAAAACGCAGTTGCGCCAATAACTACATTTTCGCTACTAGGGTAAACGGTATTATTGATTTTTAAGCTCCACTTTTTTTGCCCTGCAACATCACTAGCAGCTCCAAAATAGCCAACAGATACTTTACCGCTTGCGCAACCGTCGCATGTTTCTACATTGTTGTTGTGTAAACTAAAGTAAACAGATTCGGCATTATTAACTTCTTTTCTAAGTAAGGCACTTATATAAATTGTACTGCCGTTATTGCCAATATTACCGTTAGTAAGATAGGAAGCAAAAGGACCGCTACTGGTATTGTCTAGTTTTCTGCCGGCCGTAAGATATGCTAAGCCGCCATTGGCATAAATACCCGTAGTTTGTAAATTACTAAATGATAAAGCATTTGAATTCGCGCTTTGATACCCCGGCACACTAGTATTGCTGCCTTGTACTACCCAGGTGTTGAGCCAACCTGTACCACCAGAAAGGCCGTGCAGTGAGGTGCTATTTGTATAACCAAAACCATCGTACAATAGGTAATTGCACAACTGCGCTTTTACGCTAAATGAACTAAGTACTAGTAAGATTGTAGAAATACCGACCCGCATGTACATGTGTTTACACGCAAATTACGACTTAAAAACGCTATCAGAAATAGATATTGTTTATGACACAAAAAGCAGTGTTTGCGTAGTAGAAGAACATGCGTATTTTGCCGAGCGAGCAGCAGCATAATTGTGTACATAAGCAATGCTGTGAGTATAAAACAGTTACGAAAGCAAGCAAAGCTAGAAGCAATAAAACATGCGACCTTCATTACAAGACCTTCATGACGAAAAGAAGTACAGAAAGCTTGCCGATTTTCATATAGACGATACGATGAAGTTTTTGATGAATCCCGATGGTTACGGAAAAGAGCCAACAAAGGAAGCTTCAAAAAAGAAGCAAGTACTTGCAGGACTCTTATTCTTTTGCGCTACTGCTGTACTAGGTTTTTTTGTAGGAAAAACTGCATTGACCGAAAGTGCCAGCGGCTTACATATACTAATTGCTTTGGTAGCTTTTTTTGTAATAATAATACCGTTTCATGAAGCCATTCATGCCATAGTTTTCAAATCATTTAAAGCACGCGATGTTGGATTTGGTTTTTCTCCAAAAGCCGGAATGGTATATGCATATGCGCAAGACTATCCTATTAGTATGAGAGAGCTTATTGTAGTGGCTGTTATGCCTTTTGCTATCATAACACCGTTATTGATTGTAAGTATAATTGTTTTTCCGCAATATGCCACTGCCATTGGGCTATTGCTAATTGTACATACCATTGCATGTATTGGCGATTTTGCACTCATTAAGTATGGCTATCAGCGCAGAAATAGAGATATTTACACCTACGACGATTTGCGTAATAAAAAACGAAGCTACTTCTTTGAAAAACGTTAATACAACCGAAGCCTATTGGACCAATCGTTACATAGACCAAAGCACAGGTTGGGATATTGGCTATCCATCAACACCACTCAAGGAATACATTGACCAACTTACAGAAAATCAATTAATATTCTAATTCCTGGTGCGGGCAATGCTTACGAAGCTGAATATTTAATTGCGCAAGGCTTTGCAAATGTGTATGTGATGGACATCGCTAAGATCCCTTTAGATAACTTTGCTGAACGCAATCCATACTTCCCTAAGGAGCAATTAGTGGAAGCAGATTTTTTTGAGCACGAAGGCCAGTACGATTTAATTATTGAACAAACTTTCTTTTGTTCTTTTGAACCCACTAAAGCGAATAGAGAAAATTATGCAAAGCAAATGCATGCGCTATTAAAGCCTAATGGAAAACTAATTGGGGTATGGTTTGATATACCGCTAATTGAGGGCAATATGGACAAGCGCCCATTTGGTGGAAGTAAAGCAGAATATCTAAATTATTTAGAAAAATACTTTGAAACTAAAGTGTTTGAAAAATGCTACAATTCAATTGCACCAAGGGCTGAGCAAGAATTATTTGGCATCTTTAAGAAATTATAGCTTGCGGAATGTGCCAAAAAAAGCGAGATTCCGCAAGGTATAAAAAGTATAGCTTGCGGAATGTGTCAAAAAAAGCGAGATTCCGCAAGGTATATTATTATTGTTATGTACATTTGCTATAAGCAAATTAAAGGCATGGAAACAAATAAACTATTCGGCAGATCTTCCGAAAAAGCTATTCTTGATGAACATTTAGCATCTAATGAATCGAGTTTGATAGCTATCATTGGAAGACGACGCGTCGGTAAAACGTATTTAGTAAGACGAACATTAGAAGATAAGATAGATTTTGAAATGGTGGGTTCCCAAAACGGAACGCAACAAGAGCAATTGCTAAACTTTCAAATAGCATTAATGAAGTATTTAAAATCTAAAATTCAATTGTCCATTCCCACTAATTGGACAGAAGCATTTTATCAATTACAACAATATTTGCAATTAAAAAAAGGAAACAAAAAGAAGGTGGTATTTTTTGATGAGTTTCCATGGATAAATACAGCCAAAAGTGGTTTTATCGAAAAATTTGCACATTTTTGGAATAGCTGGGCAAGCGAAAATAATGTGTTGATTGTATTGTGTGGTTCAGCAGCAACATGGATGTTAAAAAATGTAGTAAATGGCAAAGGAGGTTTGCATAATCGAATAAGCCAAACAATTCACTTGCACCCATTTCAATTACCACAAACAAAAGAAATGTTGCAAGGCATGGGTATTAAAACAACAAATGCACAATTGGCTGAATTGTATATGGTATTTGGTGGAGTACCCTACTACTTATCTTTATTAAAAAAGAGCAAAAGCATTTATCAAAATATTGATGCTTTATTGTTTGAAGCAAATGGAAAATTGATAAATGAATATCAAAATTTATTGCCCTCTTTATTTGACGATGCTACCAACCATTTAGCTGTATTAAATGCAATGGCTACCAAATGGAAAGGATTAAACAGAAGTGAGCTTACTTCCATTTATAAAAAGTCAGATGGAGGTGGTTTGACTAAAATATTAATCGATTTGGAACAATCAGGTTTTATTACATCCTATGCTCCTTACAAAAAATTAAAGAAGGATACCTTATATAGAATATCAGATCCATATGTTTTATTTTACCTAAAATTCTTAAAAAAGAATAGACAGACTTCGTTTGCAGATATTACTAAATCAGCAAACTACAAAGTATGGTGCGGATACGCCTATGAAAATTTATGTATGCAACATATAAATATTATTCAAAATATTTTAGGCTTATCTAAAATACAAACTTTTACTTCGAGTTATTTCTATAAAGGGAATAAACATGAAAGTGGATTTCAAATAGATTTATTGATAGAAAGGGCGGATAATGTTGTTAATATTTGTGAAGTTAAATACCACAATAAAGCATATTTAATTACAAAAAAAGACTATGAACATATTAAATACTATATCTCTAAATTTCAAGAAGTAGCGGGAAAGAAAGTAGCAATCCACTATACAATGATTACTGCAAATGGAATTGTAAAGAATGAATATAGTAATGAAATATTGGACACTGAAATTACATTATCGGAAATAATAGAAGATAAATAGCTTGCGGAATGTGCCAAAAAAAAGGAGATTCCGCAAGGTATAAAAACTATATAAAAGTGGGAATGTACTTAACACTACATATCAATATTACATTCAAAGAAAGTACACCAAACTGCGTACGAGACTTTTTTACCAAAAGAACGAAGCATGAAGATTTACCAACATTTTTATATGAAATGGATTTAAATTTTGAAAATAAAATAAATCTAACCACACCAGATATGTTACTTACAGAGTATGGCGCTAAAACATACACTGACGATAAACCTAATATTAGACTTCGTTTGCAATTCACTCAAGAGTTTGAATTAGATGCTCTTGCTCCATCTATTTATCCATTTATAACTTTTGTAGTAGCCTTTGCCGAAGATGATTTCATGGCGGGCTATATTAAAAGTGAATTGGAGGATTACGATGCATTTGCAATAAAAGATGGCATTGTATATTGGCAGCAAGATCAGCAGATAGCAATTGATGCCGATAAAAAACTAGATTATTTTGAGCTAGTTGCACTTGGTTGCAAAATACGACTTTGTCAAACAGAGAATGAAGAGCTGGCTAAATTTAAAGCCATCTTTGATAATAATACTAATATTACGAAAGCAAGCGAGCTACTCGCGGATACTAGCAAAAGTGTAGAACAAGTGGTTGAACTTTGCTTAAGTTAATAGTCAATGGATGAATCGCTTTAGCTGCCCAATTCTCGCAAATACTGCAAATAAACCTTGCCTCTGCTTTCTGCAAAATAATCTAATAGCAACATAATTGAGCATTGAATAACTAAGCCCAAGCCCACACCTTTCCAAAGTGTTTATGGCTGCATATTAAAAAATAGGATAACTCCTAATAATAAAAGACTAATTTCTAGCCAGCGATAGACAACGAAATTTTTCATCACTCCCTCCATTCGTGGAATTTCTTCAGTTTGAATTTTAGTTTTGTCGGTTTGTACAATGCTAGTAACGCGAGCAATATCCTTGGGGCTTCTAAAGTAAACACTTGTACCAACAACTAATTGAATTAATGCTACCGCTATTAGTGGATAAGCCATACCTGTAGTGAATGGTAACTTCACTTTTGTAAGATAATATACAGCAAAGCCAATTGCTGTAACACCTACTAAGATAAATAAAAGACTTTCGTATTTTTCTGCATTGAAATACTTTATAATTTGTTGCATACCGCAAAAGTATCTATTTGTGATATCAAATAAAACATTAGAGTAAACTCTATAGTTTGCTTTTGTACCGTTAAACCAATTTTTGCTACACTGATGGTTCGTATCAAATTAAAGTTTTATCAATTGCATTTATATATTCTTTAACATATTTCAATACAACACTTATATATACGTGTACGCATTGAGTGTGCATTAAATTTGCAGTTCATCCAAAATTTTGTACGTACATCAGTAATGTTTATCTGTTGATGCTAGCACAATTTACTTTTGCTTCGTTAAATGAAAAAAGCAAGAAGTATAGTATTACTGTTGACAATATCTATTGCATTTATGCATTGCAAAAAGCAATCATCGCATAGCACAGAAGATGTAGATCCAAGCATGGCTTCGTTTGAAAATATGCGTATACATATTTTTAAGCACAACTGTTTAAGTTGCCACAATACTGCTACTACAACTGGTTTGGTGCTAGAGGGTGCCGATTTGTATACTAATCTGTTGAACGTTGTGCCTACTAATATAAGTGCAAAGAACGCAGGTCTAAAGTTAGTGATGCCAGGTAGTGCAGACAGTAGCTTTTTGTATGCCAAATGCGAGTGGAATACCACACCATTCAAATATGGTGGTCCGATGCCAAGCGCCACACTACTAAGTGCTGAAGAAGTACTTTTTATAAAGCAATGGATTAATGCTGGTGCGCCCAAAACAGGCGTTGTTGCAGATTACAAATTATTGCACGGACATTAAATTAAAAAAGAATTAAAAGAGAATTAAAAAAGAATTAAAAAAATACACAGTACAATGAAAGGAAAATTAATTATTAGTGCAATCGCACTAGTCTCAGTTTTAACTAGTTGCGAAAAACCAATGCCGGATGCAAGTGGAGCACCACCATTTACACCGCTAGAAAAGCCAGCAGCAGGTAGAGGCTTTCAAATACATATTCCAGTATATTCAATTGCGCCAAATTATGAACGTGAAACTTGGGTGCGTAAAGATCTTGGTAATAAAGAGGAAGTGTATATGGATGGTTTTGATATGATAGCTAGACCAGGCACACATCATACTATAGCATATAATTTTACTGACAAATCTAATTTACCACCGGCAGATATTATGTACGATCAAAACAGTCCAAATAATACGCTAAATATAAGGGCTTTTAGTGATGGTGTGCAGTTGTTTCAATCTCCAAGTGCCTCATATAATTTTAGGTTGCCAAAAGGCTTTGCTATTAGAATAGCTCCAAATGAAAGCTTTAATATGAATATGCACAACTTTAATAAAACGTCTGAGATACGTTACGGAGAGTTGTACATGAACTTTAATACTGTACCCAAAGATTCTGTAAAGCAAATTTTAGATGTAGAATATTTAGCGCCACTTGAAATTGTTTTACCTCCAAATCAAACTACGGTGATGAAGACAGATTTTATTATGGATAAGAAAACAATTATTCCTTTAATGCTAAGTCATTATCACAAGCGCGGAAAAGATTTTGAAGTTCGTTTTAAAGGTGGTCCAAGAGATGGTCAAGTATGCTACAGCTCACAAGATTATGAAAACCCTCTTGTGTCAACATTCAATAATACTCCAATCGTTTTGGAGAAAGGAGAAGGCTTGACATCAATTGTAAAGTATGTAAACGAATCAAACAGAACCATAAACTTTGGCATTACAAGTGAGGATGAAATGAATTTTCTAATAATTTTTAAGTACAATCCATAGTAAAATACACAAGCAAATAAACAATGAAACAAATATTATTTATTACTTTAATTGCTGCCAGCTTTATAAATGCCAGCGCGCAGGATACAAAGGACAAAGCAAGCAAAGCACCTTCTAAGGTCACTCTAAGAGGCGATTTTTATCTACCAAGACCATTAGTTGCATTTGTCAATGCCTCCCAGAATGGATTTCATTACCCAACAGATTTTGGGTTTACGCTAGGGGCAGAGAGAAACATACGTGCAAAAAAGAATACTCGTATTTATCAATATGGCTTGGTAGGCTTTTACAACCACGTTTACCTTGAAAGGGTTGGTACTTTGGCTACAGGATTAGGTTTCTATAGAAGAATTTATAAAGGATTTGGCACCAATTTCGAATTTGATGTAGCTTACCATAGAGCTACAAGCAGCCATTTAGCTTCACGGCTAGAAAATGGAGAGTGGGTTTCATTTGTAGACAGGTCTGTAAAAACCAATCGCTTTGCTCCTTCAATTGGTGGAAATTTAGAATATAACTTCGCTAAAGTAAGAAAACTAGCTCCATTAACTATAGCATTAGGGTACAATGGATGTTTTGTTACACCATTCGACCGGAGGGCTCTTGTGCCATTTAATGTTTACCATCAGCCACGCTTTGGCGTAAAATGGAAATGGTAGATAGAAGTATGAAGCCGTACCTTAAATAAGTTACCAACTAAACTATTTATTAAATCAATTTGTTTAGCCATGTCGGCTAAGAGAGAATTCTATGCTTTAACAAAAAAAGATATTAATAAAATGAAATTAAAAATTCAAATCATTGCAATGTTAGCATTAGGTGCTAGCACAGTTTTTACCGCACGTAAAAAAAACGCAATTACAGGTACAGGATCTATTCGTTTAGAGTTTGAAAATTTTGCAAATGGCAACACCTTAGACTTTACTACTGATTATACCAATGCCAATGGTGAGCAAATGCGCCACTTGTCATAGTGGTGAATTGTTTACAGATAATAGTTTTAGAAACAACGGTATTAGCGATAGCAGTAGCTTTGATACAGGTAGAATGCAAATAAGTACTTTCCTTAGTGATAAATATAAATTTAGAGTACCAAGCCTACGTAATGTAGCCAAAACACCACCCTATATGCATAATGGCAGCATTGGTACCATTGATAATGTATTAGAGTTTTATAATAGTGGCGTAAAGCAATCGCCAAATTTAGATACGCTTTTACTACAAAATAGTAAACGTGGCATTCCATTAAGTGCCGATGAAATGGCAAAACTAAAAGCATTTTTACTAACGTTAACAGATGAGGAGTTCATTAGAAATCCCTTGTTTCAACCTTTTTAGTTTTGGGAGGTTGCCAGTTACATTTTAAAGATGTCTGGGTTTAAAAAAGGCTTACCCATTAATGCTTGTACAAATAGTAATGTGATAAAAACAAAATATCCTATACTAATTATCCATACTAATTTATTGGCAATTCTGCTATCACTAATTTTTTTGGAAATGAAATAACCATTTAAGGGAATAATTTGTAAAGCATGTAATCCAAAAAAGTGGGCAACTCTAACATCGCCAAACAATGTACTCCAGTTCACAATTGGCAAGCCTGCTCCTCCAATTGCACCACCAACATTATGCGAATTGATTGCAGACATATAACCACCTAAAAAACTAAATATTACAAACTGAATTAATCCAATTTGTATAGATAACGCAAATGTGTTGTGTATTAAATAACTTGCCTGTTTGATGAATTTTAAAGTCATCCATAATGTAGCCACGGTTAATGATACAATTGTTAGACCCATAAATAAGTACAATAAGCCGCCAAACCAATCGCTAACGTTAAAGTGTGATAGTTCTCCCCTAAAAGCTTGTAAGGTTATTGCAAATTGCTCGTAGTACATTACTGCAAAGGCCAGTACACTATATTTTTTTACACTTTTTTGGTGTTCCCAGAATTGCAATAAGTAGGCCATTGTATAGGCATAAATACACAAACTTGTAGAAAATTTTATTGGCTTATACATGGCATTAATACCTAGAACTTCCACTGTATTAAAAAACGAATAAATGAATAATGCAATTGAAAGTAGCAACATGCCATTGCCGCTTAGTATCAACAACTTGTTTTTAGAATATAGTACTTTGTAAATACTCATGGCTTATGCTGTTGATTTGATTGCCAAAATTTGCTAGCACAAAACAGCACATACCCCACTGGCCCAAACATAAATGTAAATGGTAAAATAATAAACCTAAGCCATCGAGGTGATTTACTTTGTTGCAATTGGTATACAATATAAGCACCTACAAACAAATCAAAAGCCAAGTAATGAAACCATCCAGCCGTAAGCACTACATCGTTTTGAAACAAGGCCTTTACATTCGCTAATGTGCTAAAGCTATTTGGATCAAAATCTGATATCCCACTAAAAATTAATACAGTATATACTATACTAAACAATAATACTAATCCATGATTGATAATTAGCTGAGTATATTTATAGCGAGGCGCAACAAGTAGCAATAGCCAACCCAACAGAATTGCAGCATTACCAAACGAGAAAATCAAAGCAGCGTTCATTATTAATTTATTAGGTTAATTGTTATAGTTTTATTTGCTTGTGAGAAGACGAATGCGCAATCGGCAAATGTAGGTGCAGATATCATAGGCTTATAATTATTGCTAAAGCCAAATGGCTCTTTAGGGTAGCCGACAAAATTGACGTCTAATTTTTGATTACTATTGATATCTTGATATAATGCTAGGGCGTAAGTGCCAAAAGGAATATTTGAAAAAGTAATTTGCAATTCTTTTTTGGCATTAGGCTGTATTGTGATAGCTCTATACATTTTTGTTTCTGAGGAAAAATTAGTGGATGCGTTGTATAATGCAACTCTAAGCATCGCATTTTTATTGTTAATATTGTTTACTTTTACTGTAAGCGTTTCACCACTTTGCGCTAATAAAGCAGTGCAATACAAAACAAAGGTTAAGCCTGAAATTAACTTTTTCGACATAATGCAAATCGGTTTCTAGCAGCAAAGTTGAAGCTTTAATTGTAGAAAAAGATGTCACAAATGTTTCAAAATTATTTTTTGCTTAACTGACTTCTAATCCTACTTAGCGATTGGCGTTCTATGCCTAGATAACTAGCTAAATGTGTTAGCGATATTCTATTAAACAAATCGTTGTTTTTTGCCACAAAATCTAGGTAGCGCTGTTCTGCTGTTTTAAACACAAAGCTATTCAGTCTTTCTTGCTGCATATAGTATACCTCTTGCGTTATTAGCCTGCCATATCTCTCAATATTTTTGTACCTATCATACCCAGCTTGCATGTGTTTGTAACTTAGGTTTATAACTGTTGTAGGCTCTATGCACTCGATAGTATATATAGCGGCAGATTGGCTCATAAAAGAAATAAAGTCTGCGGCGTATTCATTCTCTTTTATAAACCACACATTTACTTCATTATCATTGTCATCTACATAAAATACCCTCATCAAACCGCTTAAAACAAAAGCCATGCTATGTTGAATATTGCCACTATTCAAGTAAATATCTTTTGCACCATAGTTGGTAATCGTTAAGTCCGACGCAATAAATTCTAATTCTTCGGTACTAATTAATGGACAAATAGTTTTGTAATGATTCAGGTATTGTTGAAAATGTTTATCCATTTAATAGCATCATTATTTGCGCTAATTTAGCGTTTTAATTCAATTCATGAACTATCTAGTATACATAACATTGGCTTTGGCAATGCACGGTACAATCAATTAATAGTAAACATAAATGCTATAAAAGATAATCCAAGAGCGCAGTTTATCATCTAATGCTGCAGTTTGTCATTGCAACAGGGCATGCAATTTGTATCCACGTTAACTTCACACTTTGCGGTTAGCAAATTAAAGCAACTGAGAACTAGATAATTGGTATAAAAAGGGTTGCGTAATAAAGTGGTAATTTTCTTCATATTAAAATCCATTAAATTGCTTCTAAGAAACAGTTTAGTGGATTTTTAAATTTTGCAATAAACTGTTTGGTAGAATTAAACAGGTACTTTGTAGAAAAACTTCAAGGTAAGGCATTATAAAGATAATTTTGTAGTATAAATATTTATTTAATGAAAAAGGTAACAATACTTGCATTTATTGCTATGGCTATTTTTGTTTTTGCTTGCCGCAAAACAAACATTAACGAAAATAACGACAAGCTAGTAACTCAAGAATGGCTTAAAGATTTGGAAACGCCGTGGCAAATAGTATTTGCACCAGATGGAAGAATATTTTTTACAGAACGTGCAGGTCGTGTACGCGTTGTAAAAAATGGTATTCTTTCTACTTGGTTAGATGTATCGGGCGTTATAGAAAATGGCGAGTCTGGTTTATTGGGAATTAATTTAGATCCTGATTTTATTAATAATGGTTATGTATACATTGCTTACACTTACTCTACACCGCAATGGAAATTTAATAATAGACTAGTACGTTGTGTTGAAGATAAAATCACTGGTAAGGGCAAGGAAGATAAAATTTATATTGATGACATTAGAGGCCAAGCCAATCACAATGGTGGTCCGATAAAGATAGGTCCCGATGGAAAATTGTATTGGACTGTTGGCGATGGGTTTGACAACAATTTACCGCAAGACCTAAATAGTTTGAATGGGAAAATTTTACGTTTAAATTTAGACGGAACAATACCAAGTGATAATCCTTTTCCTAATTCATACATCTGGACATATGGCCATAGAAATGTGCAAGGCCTAGCTTGGCAAGAAGGTACGAACAGACTATTTGTAACGGAGCATGGTCCAAGTTCGCCAACGGATTGTTGCATAGATGAAATAAACATTATTGAAAAGGGTAAGAACTATGGCTGGCCTGTAATTAAAGGTACACAAACTCAAGCTGGAATGGAAAATCCGATTTGGTTAAGTGGTGCAGATAAAACCTGGGCACCTGCAGGAGCAATTTTTATTAAAAATGGTAAATGGAAAGGCTCTTTTGTATTTGTGGGTTTAAGAGGAGAAACACTTTACAGAGCTGTAATTGACCCTAATGATGCTAGTAAGATTTTACGCGTAGAAGAATACCTAAAGCAAACTTATGGCCGACTGCGCGATGTAGCAGAAGCGCCTGATGGCACCTTATACATTTGTGTAAGCAATAGAGATGGTCGCGGTGTACCACGTGCTCAAGACGATAGAATTATTAAACTGACGATTCAATAATTTTTTATGAAAAGACTATTTTTATTGCTGACCATTCTTAGCTTCTCTGCTTATGTGGCAGATGCACAATGGCGAAAAGTTGAAAAGCTCAAAAAGGACAAGCAGCCTAATATTAAGATTGCATATCAAGGCAGAACTCCAGAACCTGGTTATAGAATTGGAGCAGAGTTTATACTTAAAAAGAAGAAAGTAACTTACGGCAAGTTTACACGCATCAATGAAAGATTTCTTTCAGCAAATTTGATGTATGCCTATAATGCGGACTTGTATAATATTTTTACCTTACATCCAGAGTATACTACAAGAACAACGCACGCTAAATCGGGTATATTTGCCGACTTAAATTTTGGTTTTGGCGGAGGTGGTACTTTTAATAATGATCAAGCGCCGGTATATATACTTAACCCTGATGGTAGTGAAAGTATAAAGCCAATCAAAAGATATTTTATAATGGCAAGTATTGGTGCTGGACTTGGCTACGATTTTAATTACAGATTAAAGAAGCCTATCAAGCTGTACTATAGATTAGGGCTTTCTCCAGTTTATTTTGAGGCTTTTCCTTATCAAGCTCTACCAAGGCATGAACTAGGTATTATTACAAACCTTAGCTGGTTAAAGAAAAACTAAACGGGCTTATTAAGAGTTGTAAATTTAATACATGCAAGCATTAAACATTGGCGCTAATCCAGCAGTAAGCTTTTTAGTAAATAAGAAATTTACATGGCTAAGGCATGGCGTATTTGCACTTATTCTAGCGATTGTTTACAATTTGTTGGATCCTGAAGAAATAAGAAAATTTGCAGAACTGTATAATACGCCTTACACAATTTTGTATTTTGGTTTTATCATTCAATATATTTTTTCATTAGGACTGATTTACTTCAATATTTATTTTTTATACCCTAGATTTTTTTTAAGAGGACAAGTCAATAAATATTTCGCAGGTGTTCTAGTAGCAGGTGCAATATTTTTTTTGGTTGCATTTTTTATACACAAGAGTTACGTAACACAATATGGCGCTAAAGAAGAAAAAGGTATAGACTTTTCATTTTCTTCATTCATAAATGTTACACTATTTCCAATTATATTTTTATTGGCAACTACAGGTTACAAGATATTTAAGCAATGGATAGCAGATCAAAACAAATTTGCAGAAATGCAAAAAGAAAAGTTAATCACTGAATTGCAACAACTAAAAAGTCAAGTAAATCCGCATTTTTTGTTCAATACCCTAAATAATTTAAACGTGTTAATTGGCACCAATCCTACAAAAGCTTCTGAGATAGTATTAGGACTTTCTGATGTACTGCGTTATCAAATTTATGATAGCCAACATGAGTTAGTATTATTATCAAAAGACATAGAAATTATAAAAGAGTTTTTAGAAATTGAAAAAATTAGAAGAGACAATCTGGAATACAAAATACATGCTGCACCTAATATTGCTAGCCTAAGGGTTCCTCCCTTGTTGTTCACAAATTTTGTAGATAATAGTATAAAGCATAGTATTAGCCGTGCAAAGTCTTCAATAAATATTTCCTTTTATACCGAAGACGAATACTTGTATTTTAATATAAGCAACACTAAACCTTCGGTAAGTATTGAAAAAATTCAGGGAGGATTAGGATTAGTAAATATTAAAAAAAGACTAGACCTATTGTACGGAGATAAGCATACATTGCAAATAAGAGACGAGGAAAATACATATACTGTAACACTAAAGATCCCAGTATGAATAGTATAATAATAGATGACGAACCTTTAGCAAGGCAAGGGCTAGAGATGCAGTTGAAGAATTTTACTGAAGTTAATTTAATACAATCCTTTAGTAATGCATTAGATGCAGTGCCATTGATTCAGCAGGGTAATATTGACTTAATATTTTTAGATATTAATATGCCCGAAATTAACGGATTAGACTTTGCAAAAAAACTTACTAATAGTCCGCTGATAATTTTTGCAACTGCATATCCACAATACGCTTTAGATAGTTACGAATTAGATGCTATTGATTATTTATTAAAACCAATACGTATTGAACGCCTAACAAAGGCAATCAATAAAGCTTGTAGTCACCTAGAACTACTAAGCAATAATAAAGAAGAGCATAAAATTGAATCTGTAGATGATGAAACAGTATTTATAAAAGCAGATAGAAAGTATATTAAAGTAAGCCTGAAGGATATTTTATTTATAGAAGGCCTTAAAGATTATGTGGTTATTTATACTAAAGAGAAAAAAATCATCACAGCAATGAATCTAAAGGCAATTTACAGCAATCTGCCAACGAAGCTTTTTTCAAGAATAAGCAAATCTCACATTGTAAACTTACAACAGATAACAGTAATAGATACTTATTCCATTTTTATTGGCGAGCATGAGTTGCCTTTAAGTGCCAATCATAAAGAAGAATTTATGCAAATGCATATTTATAAAAGAACATTAAAAAAATAAATGTAAAATGAAAAGGAATGCATTAGTACTAGTATTAATTGTAGTTTCACAGATGTGTAATGCACAAAAAAGAAATTAGCAGTCTCCAAACAAATAAGCAAAACACCTGATATTAAAGCTGCTTATTTAGGCAGTATTAAATATCCTGCTTTTAAATTGGGCATAGAAATTCCAAGATATGCCAAAGAAAAAAAAATTACTAAAAAATCGGGCGCGACCAAAGTGAAACTGAAGGAGCGTTTTCTTACAGCAAACCTAAGCACGTATCGTCACAAAACGTACCATACTAACTTGATGATTTTAGGAGAATGGAATTGGCGTCTGACGGCGAAAAGTGGCAAGTAGACGGTGCGCATAATTATGATCGCAATGATAGCTTAACAAGAGCGATGTTGTTGACCACAGGCGAGCAACAAATTGCTTTACAAAAAAATATAGACAAATGGCAACCTATTGTTGATTATTGCAAAGCGCATCCTCATAACGAAAGTGCAGAAGTAGCTTTTCAGTTAAATAGATATGCCAGCCAAGCAGAAGCATACATAAGCGAAGTGTATCCATCTAACATTAGTTTAAATAGTATATTAACTAATCCGCCTCATGATATGTCGGTTACATCTTTGATAAGTAATAATTATAATAGTGCGCTTATCCAACGTTTTGATAGACAAGCTTATGATAAGCCAAATACACCAAATTTTTATAAACTTAAATTACCAACTTTATTATTATGGGGTAAGTACGACTTTATTTGTCCAACAGGATTGATGAGTGATATAAAATCAAATATTTCAAGTACTGATGTTTCAGAAAAAATATTCGAACATTCTGGACACTCGCCAATGGGTAATGAAGATGTTTTGTTTTGGACGACACTGGTGGATTGGGTGAAACTGCATTAGTCTTTTGATAATATTCGAACTAATGATGACATCAAAGTCAAAAAATAATTTGGAGAAATGAAATCTTAGCATTTACCTTTGCCTCAGTTCTTACAAATAATTCTTATTCAGAAAGACCGAGGGATTTGACCCTATGACGTCTTGACAACCTCCCATTTTACATGGAAAGGTGCCAAATTCAACTCCAAGCAATTGGAGAAAAATAAGTTAGAAAAATAGCAAATACAGTATACTAAAATATATTGAAAAGCTCTTCTAACTTGTTGGAAGAGCTTTTTTTATGCTCCTACAGCAAGTAGAATATTTCTCTTGTGCTTTGTGAATATGAGTTATCAAACTAAATATTTAATAACATACAAAGCAAAATTTACAAATGCAAGAGATAACAAAATTGCTACACAGTATTCCTGTAGATCCGCTAACAGGGGCTATTTGCACGCCCATTTACCAAACAAGCACCTTCGTGCAAAATGCGCCAGGCGTGCACAAGGGCTACGATTATGCACGTAGCAATAATCCGACACGTAAAGTTTTAGAAGACTTAATCGCCACCCTAGAAAATGGTGCAAGCGGCTATGCTTTTGCAAGCGGATTGGCTGCAATTGATGCGGTAATAAAGTTATTAAATGCAGGAGATGAAATAGTAGCGGTAGACGATATTTATGGCGGCGCTTTTAGATTGTTTACGCACATCTACGAAAAGTTTGGCATTACTGTAAACTATGTAGACGCAACAGATGCTGTTAATGTAGCCAATGCTATTACCGACAAAACAAAACTTATTTGGCTAGAAAGCCCAACAAATCCTACGCTAAAAATTGCTGATATACGTGCTATTGCTGCAATTGCAAAAGCAAGTAGTGCTTTGCTATGTGTAGACAATACGTTTGCATCGCCTGCCGCACAAAAGCCCATTACGCTTGGTGCAGATATTGTCATTCATTCTGCTACAAAATATTTATCTGGCCACAGCGATGTTATTGCTGGCTTGGTGGTAACGCGTACAGCAGAGCTTGGAGAAAAAATAAAATTCATACAAAATGCTAGTGGCGCTATACTCGGGCCTTGGGATTCGTGGTTGGCTATACGCGGCATAGAAACATTGCCTTTGCGCATTAAACAACATTCAGACACTGCAGCAAAAATTGCAGCTTATTTACAAAGCAATGAGCTTGTAAAAAATGTGTACTATCCCGGCTTGGCAACGCACAAAAACCACGATATCGCAAAGCAACAGCAGACATACTTTGGTGGCATTATTTCCTTTGATTTGGTCGTAGATGATAAAGCACTTGCTACACAAATTGTAAGCAGTACCCAGTACTTTAAGCTAGCAGAAAGTTTAGGTGGTGTAAAAAGCCTTATCTGTTTACCCTGCGAAATGACCCATAAATCTATCCCACAAGAAAAGCGTTATGCTAGCGGTATTACAAATAGTTTAATTAGACTATCAGTCGGTTTAGAAGATGCTGATGATTTAATAGGCGACTTGCAAGCAGTTTTAGAAAAAGTTGAACAAACCTTACTTGTAAAGCAATAATTGAATTTAAGCATGGAAAGAATTAAATTAGATATCGGCCTTTTTGGCTTTGGTTGCGTAGGCTACGGCTTGTACCAAGTATTGGCGCAAACACCTAGCATCAATGCGCACATCAAAAATTTCTGCGTAAAGGATAGAAACAAGCAACGCCAAATTGATGCGCACAATTTTGTATTTGATAAAGACATCATTCTCAACGATGATAGTATAAATGTAGTAGTTGAATTGATTGACGATGCGGATGAGGCTTTTGCAATAGTAAAAACAGCATTACAAAAGGGTAAGGCGGTAGTAAGTGCAAACAAGAAAATGATAGCAGAACATTTTGAAGAATTACAATTACTGCAACAAAAGCACAACGTACCACTCTTGTACGAAGGATCTGTTTGTGCTAGTATTCCCATCATTCGTAATCTAGAAGAGTACTACAACAACGATCTTTTGGAATCTCTTGAGGGCATTGTAAATGGATCTACGAATTACATACTTACAAAAACGGCTACAGAAAATTTAAGTTATGCCGATGCTTTGCAGCAAGCGCAAGCTAATGGTTATGCAGAAAGTAATCCAATACTAGATACTGGTGGTTATGATGCAAAGTATAAGCTACTCATATTGTTGGCGCATGCATTTGGCTTAGTACTTAAGCCAGAAGACATTTTTAATATTGGCATCAATCATATTAATAATTTGCAATTGAAGTATGCCAAGGAGAACGGCTATAAGATAAAGCTAGTTGCACAAGCATTTAAGACAAGCCATGATTCGATTTGCGCATTTGTGGCACCCAAATTTGTGGCACCTAACGAAAAGCTATATCAGGTAGACGATGTATTTAATGGTGTAGTACTACAAACAGTCTTTGCAGAAAGTCAATTCTTTGTTGGCAAAGGTGCAGGTGCTTATCCAACAGCATCAGCAGTACTAAGTGACATTAGTGCTTTGGGTTACAACTACCAATACGAGTATCATAAGATAAGGTACAATAATTCTAGCCATGCGAGTGCAGCAGCAGTAAATTTAAGCGTATTGTTGAGTGCAAAAGTGGATGAGCTAAATGCAATCAAATCGTATGTTGCTTGCATTAAAGAGACTTTTATAAACCAAACTCTGGGTTACGTGATTGCAGAAATAGATTTAGCCTCCTTGCAACTTATCACCAGCGAATTTGCATGTAGTGCGATTGTATTCGAGGTGCTAGAAAATGAAACTACTGATAAGCTTGCCTCGAAAAAAGAAAGCGCATGTATTGCTTAAGCTTGCATATGAGAATATCTTTTTCAGCATGTAATAGCCAGATTAGTAATTATTAACTTAAATTGCTGCAAGCATTTTATGTATCAGGACTTAGTAGCCGTATTAGGCAAGCACATTGATAGCAAGGAGTTTCAAGCTATGCTCCAGAAACACTTTCCGGACTTTAAGAAATTTGATAAAAACAAAGAATACAAAGACAAAAAAACAAAAGTGGTATTAAGGATAGATTGCCTCACAGCACACGATGATACTGCAAAGACTTCCGAAGACCCAAAAGACTATCAATATTTTATTGCCTTCTTTTTTGGTAAAGACGAAAGCGAAATGCCATTTGGCATTACGAGCAAAGATGATGAAGCAACGATTATACAAAAGGCAGGCATGCCAACACATCATAATAAAAAGATGGATGGGGGCATCTTTGGCAATGTGAACGACCTACACTACCACATTGATAATTATAAAATGTTGGTATCCCTTGATCCAGAAACAGGTAAGCAGTATAATATTGGCATTAATTTGCGCTTAAAGGGAATGAAGTTTTAGGCTAAGTATATGTATCATGAGAGAGAGCTATAGATATCTATATTGCTGGGTTAGCGTATTCTGCATTTGTAGCAATGTGGTATTGGCACAAAATACCAAACTGCCTGTCATGGAAATGATATTTGGACCCACAGCCAGCAATGCAGTTGTGGGCAATGGTGGACTAACAGTGGGTTTGAGCAAGTATGGCGAGGCTGTGAGTATGCGTTGGCCCTGTAGTAATTATTACGATCAATTAAACTTCGCAACTATTCATCCCGTACCAGCTTGGAATAAAGTAGAATGGTACGATAGGCATTTGAATGCAAAAGAATTTGATGGCGCTTACTGTGGCTTGTCGTTTACACAAAATGGCAAACAAGTCATTACTTGGTTGAGAGACAAAACATGGACCGCAACACAATCATACTTACAAAACGATGCTGCTGTTGTACTTACTAAATACGTGCATAGCGGTTTAGGTTTAGAAATTGTGTGTACAGATTTTGTATTGCCCAATAGTGATGTGTATTGTAGAAATTTCAAATTAGAAAAAAGCAATCCAGCCATAAGTAATATCCAACTATTGACCATGAGTAATATGGCTATGTGCAATACCCTTAAGCCTAATGATCCTGCAAGCGATTGGGCCGATGATAGTAAAAATGGTTATGTGAGTTTTTTAGATAAAGACAATGATGCTTCGGTTTCTTTCGTGCTAAATGAAAGTAGTGCAAGGTTTAAGCAATTGCCTACAAAAAGCAATGTATCCAATTTTGCAAATGCAGTAAAAACAAGCTATACCAAGGATGAAACAGTAATTGCAAAAGCATCTCCCAACTTGGATGTTTTCTGTGCTATTAGCGCAAACAAAAAAGCGATAAAGCACTACTTGTGCAATAGCAACGAATTTAAGTTAACGCAATTAAACAAGCATAAAGACTATGTTGCCGGCAATAGTATTACATTAAGCACCTATGATCTTTCGCTTAGTGAAAATGTTCAACTGTTTTATTCATTTGCTGGTAGTTATACAAATAGTATCACACAATTAGCTGAGGCGAAAAGTAAATCGTTTGAAAGTTTATTGCAAGCAACATTAAGCTATTGGCAACAAAAAATGGCTAAAGCTAAATTGCCAAATGTGCCCGATGCAAAAATGAAAACCACCTTGCAACGCATTTTAATTAATACACTTTTAGCAACAAACAAAGGCAATGGCATAGGCAGTAGCGTTGGTGAAACCCAACCACCCTATACCATGATTTGGGTGCGCGATGCTGCCATAATGGGGTATATGCTAGACTGTGCGGGCTTTACGCAAGAGGCAGAAGACAATGTAAATTTTATTGCGCGCACACAGCGTAAGCAAGATGGACAAGATTGCCGAAAGCCCAGTAATAATGAGTGTTACAAAGGTACATGGAGTCAATGCTATTTTGCCAACGGCATACCAAGTTGGGATTATGATTTTGAAGTAGATGAAGTTGGATGGGGCATTTGGGCTATGTATACGCATAGTTTATTTTTAGAAGGGCAAAATAAAAAAGCGTATCTGAAACCATTTGAACAAAATATTATTGATGCTGCAGATTTTTTAGTGCGCTTTAAAGATGACAATGGTTTACAGAAAAAAGCGCGTGAAGATGATTTGCTTTGGGAAAGCCAAACCATATTGGGTGCTTCTACTACTGTAATCGGATTAAAGAGTGCAATTGCAGCATTAAAAATTATTAATCCTACACATATAAAAATTGCAACCTATACAGCACGTTTGCAAGAATTAGAAAATGCCATTATTAAAGAATTTTGGAATAGCAATAAACAAGAATTAGGCGAAGCTGTGTATGGTAATTTTGGTCCACGGGGTTTAATTATTTGGCCAGCTCAATTTTTACCAATGTCTGATAACAAAATGCAAGCACAAGCAAAAACCATTAGCAAACAGATGGAACCTTTTTTCAATAAAGAATCTTCTGCAATGAATAAAGAATGGTGGTATCTAGGTAAAGCCACTACTGCAATGGCAGCTGTAGATAATAACGAAACAAAGACACTTACTAAGCAATACTTGGGCATTTTACTAAAAGATGTATGTACACAAGACACTTATATTTATGGCGAAACGCCTATGCTTCGTAAAAATATCGCTGGCAAATGGTACTACGACAACCGCGTAGGCCAACCGAGTAATCATCCAGCGGCTTGGATATACATGACGGCAGAATTGTTATATGGCAATACTCATCCAGAATTGTATAAATAAATTAAAATGAAAAAAGTTACACTATTACCGCAAATTGGTGTGCATATTGAAGGCCTTGGTCAACTAAACTTTGGCGACAATAAAGAACAAGTATTTAAGCTACTTGGCGAACCAAGTTTTGTTTGCTCAGAAAAACGCTTTGAGTTTAAAGACTATGGTTGCTTTATTGACTTTAAGAAAAGCGATAACACATTTGAATGCGCCGAATTTTGGAATGATGGCAAGGATAATGCAGCTCAAGTATATATTTATGATATTGAGGTGCTACAAAATGAAGCCATGCCTATAAAGAAACTACTTCAAGAAAAAAACAATAAAGAGGAAGCAAAGGATGGTTGGTATATAAATATTGATGTAATCTACGCTGGAGGTAGTCAGCACACGATGCTTAATTATATTGAAGAACTGAAGAAAGATGGGCAATTTGAAGGTATAGCGCAAGAACAAGCCCTTATTGATTTAGAGAAAGCCAAATACTTTTCTGCTTTTGGCATTGGCTACAAAGGTTATTGTAAAGATGGACTAGCGGAGATTGACATGCTTATGCTTAAGTAATATTTGAACTTTGCAGAACTCTGCTGCTAGGCTTACCTTTAATAGATCGCAAAGTTTACTTTTACGCAATAAACTATTATTTTTGAGTATGATAACGGTGCCCTTATGCAGCCTAATGAGACGGATCGTGGAACACTTAATTGACTCAATTGGCCACGCTGCTGCATCAATCAGTATTCTTTGGTGGTATTTTAATAAAACGACACAGCTATGGGAACATGGGGAATAGCCATAAAAGACAATGACGCATTTGCCGACATTTACAGCGAATTCTTCGACCAATATAATAAAGGTGGACAACCTGAAATTATTGCCAAGAAAATCATAGACGACAATTGGGAAATTCTTGAAATAGAAGAAGAAAAGAATAGCTTATGGTTTGCTCTTGCTTTGGCTCAATGGGAGACAAAGTCGCTAGACCCCAAAGTATTATCGACAGTTGAGGATATAATTACATCAGGTGCTGATTTGAAAATTTGGCTTGATCTTGGAGCAAGTGAACAAGACATTAAAAAACGAAAAATTGCACTTGACAAATTTCTCGAAAAAATCAAGTTAGAAAGACCAAAGGCTAAACCAAGAAAAAAGGAAAAATTAAAATCGCCAATTTTCGCAACAGGAGACTGTTTAGTTTTTAGATTAACAAATGGAAATTATGGCGGCGCAGTCGTTTTGGCGACAGACATTAATCCTGAGACAGCATACAATTTGATAGCTACAACAAGACTAAATCAAAGTCATAAACCGACACTTGAGGACTTCGAAAATGCTGAAGTTCTAATTTGCAATTTCGGTCAATGGCAAGACAGCGTAGCGGTAACTTGGTATATGCCCGACTTATTTTATAAAGACTATGTAGAAATTTACGAGAACATTGGAAAAATGTCTGTAGATCTAAAGTACGACACAAAGAATTATGAGGGCAAAGCCTATTTGTTTGAACCTACTTATACGTCAGGCTGGACTATGAATACTGTGGCACAAAATCAATTCGAATCTGAAATAGCGAAGTCGAAACCGACAAAGACTATAACGATAAGACAGCTAACTAAAAAAGAGAAATGGTGGAAAGTATTCTAGGACAAAGGCTCTATATCTTAAGCTCCCATAATTGGCTGGCATAGAAACCACATCCAACAATTTTTTGATCTTTAAGAAAAGACACTTTCAAGTGGCAAACATAAACATTCTGAACCCTAAAGTCCACTATAATTATTATGGCAAGGCATTATTTTACGTAATAAATTATTCTCTTGAGAAGAACAAAATTGCTAGTATCTATTGTCAGCAGGTGGATCATCCAACTATTGGTTGGCGCAATTGGCAGCTCAATTGCGCCAAGTACTATTCGCTAGAAATGCATGCAATAGCTACACTCTCGGTACTACACTTCTGCATTATTAAGCAACGACTAGAATAATTTTTTGGCAGTTAAACAACTCTATAAGACCTGTGCTAATTCAATTTTTAAAATACATCATGTTTGGAATAAATTTCGCAATAATGACTATTTTAGAGCAGTATGAACTCAATTGCATTCGTTGACACCGAGATTGAGCCAAAAAGCCGAAAGATTCTTGACATTGGAAGTGTCAAGGACGACGGTAGTTCTTTTCATTCAAATTCCGTTACTGACTTTATAAAGTTTCTTAGCGGCACACAGTTCATTTGCGGACACAATATATTGTATCATGACTTACAGTACATTCAGAAAGCCGTTTCAGATGCAAATGTAAATTCAGATAACGTCATTGACACTTTGTATCTCTCTCCTCTTTTGTTTCCAACAAGACCCTATCATGCTTTACTCAAGGACGACAAACTTCAAACAGAAGACTCTAATAATCCGCTTAACGATTCCATAAAAGCCAAGGATCTTTTCTTTGACGAAGTTTCTAACTTCAACCAATCAGACGAGAAACTAAAAAAGCTTTTCTATTTACTATTATACGACAAAAAGGAGTTCAACGCCTTTTTTCGTTTCATTGCATATACTTGCAGCGACACAGACACTGAAGATTTTATTCGCAAAACATTTGATTCGGTTATTTGCGAACATGCTAACCTTTCAAAAATAATTTCGGAGCACCCGATTGAATTAGCTTACTGCTTAGCTCTCATAAATTGCAATAACCGATATTCAATAACACCACCTTGGATTTTAAGAAACTATCCCAAAGTTGAATGCTTAATGTTTTTGCTAAGAAACAATCCTTGTATCACTGGTTGTAAGTATTGCGATAAAGCATTTGATATTCACAAAGCACTAAAGGAAAATTTCGGCTATGATGCTTACAGAACTTATGCAGGAGAGCCACTTCAGGAGAACGCAGTTCAAGCAGCAGTTGACAACAAATCTCTATTAGCAGTATTTCCTACTGGTGGTGGCAAGTCAATTACTTTTCAAGTTCCTGCATTGATGGCTGGTGAAAACTCAAAAGGTTTAACAGTGGTGATTTCTCCTTTGCAATCGCTAATGAAAGACCAGGTTGACAATCTAGAAAAGATAGGAATCACTACTGCTGTTACAATAAACGGTTTGCTTGACCCCATTGAAAGAGCAAAATCTATTGAAAGAGTTCAAGATGGTTCAGCATGTCTCCTTTATATTTCTCCTGAATCTTTGCGATCAAAGACCACTGAAAGAATTCTTTTAGGAAGAAAAATTGTTCGCTTTGTTATTGACGAAGCACACTGCTTTTCTTCATGGGGCCAAGATTTCAGAGTAGATTATTTATACATCGGCGATTTCATCAAATCAATTCGGGAAAGTAAAAATCTTGAAGAACAAATTCCAGTTTCATGCTTTACTGCAACTGCAAAGCAAAAAGTCATTGAAGACATTTGTGCATACTTCAAAGAAAAGTTGGGAATCAAATTGGAAATATTCCCCTCCAAAGCGACAAGAACAAACTTGCAATACAGAGTTTTTGAAAAAGGCAACGATGAAGAAAAGTATAACGCAGTTCGCGATTTAATTGAAGAGAAAAATTGCCCGACAATTATTTATGTTTCAAGAACCAAACGAGCAAGAACCCTTGCAGAAAGATTAAAGGAAGATGGATTTGATGCAAGAGCATTTCATGGCAAAATGGAAAGCCAAGAGAAAACAGCGAATCAAGATGCTTTTATTTCTGGAGCGGTTCAAATAATGGTGGCGACCTCTGCTTTTGGGATGGGCGTTGATAAGAAGGATGTTGGAATGGTCATTCACTATGAAATTTCTGACTCACTCGAAAACTATGTTCAGGAGGCAGGCAGAGCAGGGCGAGATCAAAACATAAAAGCAGACTGTTATGTTTTGTTTAACGAAGAAGACCTCGGCAAACATTTTATCTTGTTGAATCAAACTAAGATCAATATACATGAGATCAAGCAAATTTGGAACGCACTGAAGTACCTTACAAAATTCAAATCGAGTGTTCAAAAATCTGCTTTGGAAATCGCAAGAGCGGCAGGTTGGGACGATAGCTTGCACGAGATAGAAACAAGAGTTACAACTGCAATTGCTGCATTGGAAGAAGCAGGCTATGTGAAAAGAAAACAAAACATGCCAAGAGTTTTCGCCAATAGTATTTTATCAAAGACGGCACAAGAAGCGATTGATAAAATTATGCGTTCGCAAAAATTCAGCGAGGATCAAAAAATGGCTGCAACAAGAATTGTCAAAGCCCTCTTTTCAAGTAAAAGCAGAAAACAAACAAAATCTGATGAAGCTGAATCAAGAGTTGATTACATCTCTGATAATTTGGGCATTGATATTAAGAATGTCATAGCAGTAGTTAATCTGTTACGTGACGAAAATATTTTGGCAGATGCAAAAGATTTAACTGCATTCATCAAAAGAGGTGAGAATAAAAATCGTTCACTTGCAATTGTTCATAGCTATGGCCTAATAGAAAACTTCCTTTGTCCATTGTTTGGCGAACAAGAAAAATCATTCCATATTAAGCAGCTAAACGAACAAGCAGAAGCCGCTGGATGTAGAGATGTTTCACCAACAAAAATAAAAACGATCATCAATTTTTGGGCGATTAAGAATTGGATAAAGCGACACAACAAAGATTATTCGAAGAATCAAATTGTTGCAATTAGTTGCCAACCAATAGAAGAACTAAGAAAAAGATTAGAGAAGCGACACATTTTAGCGGAGTTTGTTGTTAACTATTTATATAAAAAGAGCAATATAATTCTTGAAGAAGTCGAAGCAGAAAAAGATGAAGTATTAGTAGAATTTTCCGTTCTAGAATTACAAGCGGCATTTGAAAAGCAACCCCAAGAGTTGTTTGCTTTTAAGGCAAGCATGGAAGACATTGAAGATACCTTGTTTTATCTATCACGAATAGAAGCAATAGGGATTGAAGGCGGCTTCCTTGTTGTGTACAATAAACTTTCAATTGATAGAATTGAACAGAATAATAGGGTTCAATATAAAGACCAGGATTATCAAGCGCTAAAACAGTATTACGAACATAAGGTTCAGCAGATTCACATCGTTGGCGAGTATGCCAAGAAAATGATTGATGATACCACTGGAGCACTACAATTTGTTGACGACTATTTTCAATTAAACTTTCCTTCTTTCTTAACTAAATACTTTAAAGCAAGAGAGTATGAAATAGGAAGAAACATAACGCCACAGAAACACAGGCAACTTTTTGATTCTTTATCGGAGGTTCAGCGAAACATTATTGACGACAAAGATTCAAGATACATTGTTGTTGCAGCTGGACCAGGAAGCGGCAAGACAAGAGTTCTGGTGCACAAATTAGCTTCATTGCTTTTGATGGAAGACGTTAAGCATGAGCAATTGCTGATGCTAACCTTTTCTAGAGCAGCAGCAACTGAATTCAAGAAAAGGCTGATTGAACTAATAGGCAATGCAGCAAACTTCATCGACATAAAAACCTTTCACTCTTATTGTTTTGACCTCTTGGGCAAGGTTGGAACAATTGACACAGCAGATAGAATTATCAAAGCCACGGTAGCGAAAATAAGAAATAACGAGGTTGAGGTGAGCAGAATTACAAAAACAGTTTTGGTGATTGATGAAGCACAGGATATGGACCACGAGGAATTTGAGCTGATAAGCGTACTCATGGAAAAGAATGATGAAATGAGAGTAATTGCAGTAGGAGATGATGACCAAAATATTTATGAATGGAGGGGAGCCGATTCGAAATACTTGGTAAGCTTTATTATAGATAAAAAGGCAACGAAATACGAGCTCATCAAAAATTACAGAAGTAAAAGTAATTTGGTTTCATTTGCTAACCAATTTGTAAGGACAATTGATGGGCGCCTTAAAGAAATCCCGATTGAAGCACAACAAACTGACAATGGGAAAATTAAGATTGTTCATTACAAAAATGGAAACCTCATTGCTCCCCTTATTGACGACATACTTTCAACTGACCTTTCAGGTACAACATGCATCTTGACACACAAGAACGAGGAAGCATTTCAAGTAGCAGGACTTCTGACCAAATACGGACACCAAGCTAAGTTGATTCAGAGCAACGATAGTTTTAGCTTATATAATCTGATAGAGATACGTTACTTTTTGGATGAGTTGAGATTAGACGATGATGTATTTATTATTAGCGACGATGTTTGGGAGAGCGCGAAAAGACAATTGATACACAGATACAAAGCAAGTTCAAAGTTTGAAATTTGTTACAACCTTATTAGGGATTTTGAAAGCACAAACACCAAAAAGAAATACAAGTCGGACTTTGAAGTTTTCATCCGTGAATCAAAGTTGGAAGATTTTATAAGCACTAGTGGAGATACAATATTTGTTTCTACAATTCACAAGGCAAAAGGAAGAGAATTTGACAACGTGTTCTTATTGCTTGAAAATTTTGATGCAAGAGAAGCTGAAAAGAAGCGACAACTGTATGTGGCAATGACAAGGGCAAAGCAAAGGCTGACGATTCATTTGAATGGAAATTATCTTGACAATTTGAAGACGGAAGAATTAGAGCGGATTGAAAATAATAGCACATTCCAAGCGCCAAGCGGTTTGGTTTTACACCTTTCGCACAAGGATTTAAAGTTGGGATACTTTGAGTATGTGCAGAAACGAGTAAATGCATTGACAAGCGGAGATTCACTTAGTATATCTGATGAAGGTTGTAAAAACGAAAAAGGCGAATTAGTATTAAAGTTCTCAAAAAGATTTCTTGAAAGATTAGTAGTTGCAAAGAAGAGGGGTTATGAGTTGAAAGATGCTAAAGTGAATTTCATTGTCTATTGGAAAAATGAGGATAAAGGGATTGAAGTAAAAATTGCCCTTCCAGAATTGCATTTTGAACACGCAAATACAGTAAATGCGCAAGTTGACTAGGTTTAATAACTGTACCAGACCTAGTATGAGTGAACTGGAAATAGCACGAAATAGGCGGCAACCGTGCTCCTATTGGCCTTCGTCACTAACCCACTAAGTTGTTTGCAATATCTGCGGCGGCGGATTAGATTTAATGCTATCGCATAGGTGTATCACTCGCCAGTAGTGTTGGGTGAGCTGTATGGTGTTTGCAAGTAAGCCATTACAACTACTACGTGGCATCTACTTAGTTAACTGCAAAAGCTAAAACAATTATTTTGGCAAAGCCTGCTTTTGCGTAACAATTTATTATTTTTGATGATGATAACAATGCTCGCAGATATAAGCTTCTTCGAACACGTGATTGACTCAATTCGCAATGCTAGCCCGTAAAGCAATGTAGGCTGGTCGTAAGCATATCAACAAAGGGCAATGCAAAGTCGAAACAATTACAACATTGCTAGCAGCGTTATAATTCTAAACTAAGGATTCTTACTTACTTTTGTTTTTGAAAAAAGAAACCACTTCTCACATAGGAGCTGCGCATATATACTTAATGTGGGCCGCACCTTACCCACACTTTAAGCACAACTACAAATTCAAGAAATTAGATATACAGATATATGGACATAAAGTATATTGAGAAGAACTACGAAAGCATGCCCGATAGCGAAATTATTAGAATTGCGACGACAGATGCTCATGGATTGCGACCAGAAGTTTTTGGAATTATTGAGAAAGAAATCAAGAAACGAAATCTTAATCCTGACATCTTAAAGGGTGCACTTGCGCAAAACAAGGAATATTCATCTGAGGAAATAGAAGACTATTCAAAACTGTTGAGAGATTTACCTTGTCCCATTTGTGGCAATACACACGAAAAACTAAATGGGACAGTGTCCTATACAGTGCAAAGTTTTATAGTTTTTACCTCATATGGAAGTGAGCCAACAATTGCTTGTCCAGACTGTCTCGACAAGAAAAATAATGACGCAATGCTTTCAACGGCTTTACTTGGTTGGTGGGGAATTCCTTCGGGAATTTTAAAGACGCCACTATATATTTATAGAAACTATAAAGCTAAACAAGAAAACAGAATTGACGCTTCAAATAGTGCCCTGCTTTCGTTTGTACTCGACAACATTGGAGAAATCGAAACATACAAAGAAGACAAACAAAAACTTAAAGCAATCATAAAGCCGAAGAAATACTAACCAGTCGCCAATGCGGCTCATCCTAAAGGTGAACACTTCAAAACGACAGGCAGCAGAGCTAATATTTAGTTTCGAACTATGAACGACACACATTCGTGGTAAGCAGAATATTTGACAATTTAAGTAAACATAGGATAGCGATTTAATTTTGAGTACACAGCAAGACATAAGTGATGTTTTTTCGATGCTTCATGATGGAGTAATTGAAAGTTGGACAGGTAGTAAAGAAAAACTATTACTAAAAATTAGCTGCTTGTACTTAGCAGAACTCATAAACAAAGACTTTGAATACTTTTATGTAGAGATAGCAGAAGTGCAAAAAATTGAACTTGATACGTGGATTAATCCAATTGAAGACGGCCCACAAATATTAACAGAACTATCAGATATTTTTAAAGCCGAATTGGAGATACTCTCAGCTGAGAATAAAGATAGCGGGGTTGTGATAACATGCAATCAACCATTTAGGGAGATAAATTATAGTGGCGGTCATCTTACCTTAAACTGTACATCAGTCAAAGTATTTAAGCAAGACAGAAATGAACTGACAATTAAGGCATTAAAAGAGCTATGTACACAATATTGGGACAGCTTTAGGAAAAGAATATAGTTAACCACAAAAGCCACCATAGTTATTTTGGCAACGCGTGCGTTTACACAAACTCTATAATCCAGCCCTTCGGCAAAACCAAAAGATATGTCTTTTCACCTATTTTTTGGGCAGTCTAAAAATATTTACTACTTTTGTTAACCTATTTCGTTAATAATATTTATCTTTTCATTGGAAATAAGTTATAGAAACAAAAAACTTGAAAAGCAATTGACAGATCCAAAAGAGATGGTAAAATCCTTTGGTCAGTTGGCTCGTAAGGTAAATCAAAGACTAAAAGATTTAGGTGATGCGGACGATTTATCAATTATGAGAAGTATTCCGGCTGCAAGATGCCACGAACTAGTAGGCGATCGCAAAGGTGAATTAGCGGTAGACGTTTCAAGCAACTACCGACTGATTTTTGAGCCAGTCCATGATCCAATACCCAAAAAAGATGATGGCGGTTTGAATTGGGAGGAAGTCACCAAAATTCAGATTAATGAAATAGAAGACTACCATTAAAACAGATAGAACTTAGGTAAACACAATGGCAACAAAATTAGAAATAGCAAAATCGTTACTCTCGCCTCCCGGCGATACTATTCAGGAGCATATTGATTTTATTGGAATGAGCCAAGCTGAACTTGCAGAAAGAATGGGCAGACCAAAGGAAAAAATCAATGATGTAATTAAAGGAAGAGAACCAATTTCTACTGCAACAGCTTTTCAATTGGAAAAAGTTTTAGGTATCTCTGCAAGTTTTTGGTTGAATAGAGAGAAGACATACCGTAAAGAGCTCTATGAATTACAACAACAGGAAGAACTAGAAAGGCAAAAAGGATGGTTGTGTGCATTTCCAATAAATGAGATGCGAAAATATGCATGGATACCTGATACAAAAGAGAAGCATACTTCGGTGGACAATTTATTAAAATTCTTTAGTGTAGCATCAACTGAAGAATGGGAAAGGATTTATGTGGATGAAGAAGTTTCTGTTGCATTCAAAATCTCACTGGCTCACACCAAAAGCCCTCATGCTATTTCAGCATGGTTGCGTAAGGGTGAGATACAAGCTAAGGAAATAGACGTTGCGGAATTTGATAAAAAGAAATTCAAAGAAGCTATGGCAGAAATCAAAGAAGTGGCCTTTTTGATGCCTGACAATTACACAAAACAATTACGCAATATCTGCGCCAAATGTGGCGTCGCGGTTGTATTAACTCAAAACTTGCCAAAAGCACCAATAAGTGGAGCAACACGTTGGTTTCATAACAAACCAATCATTCAATTATCTGGTCGCTTTAGGACCAATGACCATTTTTGGTTTACTTTTTTCCATGAAGCGGCACATATCATTTTGCACGGCAAAAAAGACATCTTTTTGGAAAATGTAGAAGGCACAGAAACAGACCAAGAAAAAGAGGAAGAAGCTAATGCATTTGCTGCTAAAATATTGCTGACTGAAAATGAACTACAACAGATTATTGATGCAGCTCCATTGACCGAAAAAATGATTTATGAGTTTGCAAATAAATTCAGAACACCACCAGGTGTAATTATAGGCAGATTACAACATTTAAAACTCATTCCATTTCATATCGGCAATAGTTTCAGGCGAAAAATTGATTTATTTAGCTAAGAATTGTAGAAGTTTATTTCCGCTATTAATTGCACAGTAGAAATTAAAGATGTGCATAAAAGGCAATGACTTTCAGTTGTAGGCTTAGCCGACTAGTTGTATTGCATAACGGTAATTTCTCCCGAGACTAGCTGCGCAAAATGTAGTGTGCAAATAGCCAAAAACTTTAGCAGATTTTGAAAAATAAATAGTAATACATTCGCTACAAATGAAAAGAAAAACGCTTAATTTTGAGTTGGTCCACATCTGATTGATGCCGTTCGAACAGCAGCTGCAGTAAGCATCATTCGCTATACATCACTTTAAAAGACACTTCTACTATGACTGACACTTTTTTGACATTTAAGAAGTTTAACGATGTTGAGATTGCAAATGAAATCGTTGAACTATTAAAAGCGAAACAAATTGACTTTCATATTGACGAAGATTACAAGCAGTTTTCTAACCCTCTTTTGAGCGATAATGCAGTCGACCATAGAGTTTGTCTAAAACTACGAGCGGAAGATTTTGTTAAAGCCCAAAGTGTTATAGATGAGTATTATAGAGACATTGCTGATTCAATAGGAAAGGATTATTTTTTGTATAAATACACCGATAACGACTTATTCGACATTTTAACTAAGCCAGACGAATGGGGCGAACTCAACTGTCAGTTAGCTCAAAAAATACTTGTGGAAAGAGGCCATGATATTAACCCCGAAACAATTAAACAACATATTGAACAAATAACGACAGAAGATGCAAAACCAGAAGTAGCTGGAAAAATTTATATCTTTTTAGGCTATGTCGTCGCAATACTTGGCGGCTTACTTGCCATTATGTATGGCGAACACTTAGTAAGTTCTAAAAAAACCATGCGCGATGGTACACAAGTCTATACTTATAGGGAAGAAGATAGAAAGCATGGCAAAAGAATTTTTAGAATTGGTATTGTGTTTTTGATTATTGGCTTGATTCTGTTTATTTACATTAAATTAAGGCAGCTTTGATATTAAGGCTTTGTAACTGCTGCTAACAGGCGTTGTGTACTTAACAGCTAAGAGATATAATTGATAGTGTTTTATGTGGCATTACGTACAAAGATGATAATCCCATTGCAACGAACTTCACACTGAGCCGTTGTAAGGTTTAAATGGCATACCACCCACCCATCTCACCAATCCTCTTCGCAATTTTCTTCTTCAATAGCCTCGGTGCAAGAACTTTCAGTTGTTCGCCAAAGCCGAGCAGCTCGCGTTCTAGCTCAAAGTTATGGACCACGCATATCTTAAAGATCGTGCCGTCTTCGTCTTGCTTGAGTACTTCTTGGCTAGGGTGTAGTGGTTTGGTTAGCACGTAGGGCGCGTCGCTTTTTCGTATCCAGAATACAATATTTTGTGCGCGGTCTTTTTCTGTTTTGGTTACCCCAATGGTATCGGCATAGTATTCGTCAAAGGGTTTGCCTTTGTAGGGCACAAACTTTTCTTTTTCGTTTATGGTAAAAGACTCAATGCGGTCTAGGGCAAGTGTAATGAGTATATCGCCTTTCTTTGGCTTGCAAATTAAGAACCAACGGTTACGATATTCTTTGAGCAGGTAGGGAAAGTATATGCCTTCTGTACCTTGTTTTGCCTTGAAGGATTTGTACACAATGTTTAGCGTGGTACGATTGGCAATGGCCTGGTACAAGGGATTGATAAAATCTAAACCTTTTAGCAGTGGGTTGCTTTCAAATTGTACATAGTTGTGTTTAGCGCCTGCAGTTTGTTCTATACTATTTTCAAGCTTGGTAATCATTTCACTCATTTCGGTGAAGTGGGCAAAACCGCTAAACTGTTTAAGCACTTGCACGATGCCTTTTAGTTTACCAAGATCGCCTTCGTTGAGCTGCGACTTAAAAATGCTATAGTCTTTGTCGTCGTAAGTATAGTAGCGTTTGTTTACAACAACGATGGGCGCATTATAGCCAAGGGTATCGCTGCGCATCACTTGTATATCTTGCTGTATGGTGCGTTTGGCAATACCGGTATGTTTGCCTTCAAAGTCGTAGAGCGCATCTGCTACGGCATCTATTAGGTCTTCTAGTGTCCATTTGCGCAATCTATTTTGCAGACACTTATCTATGGTTTTATAGCGCAGTAATGCTTGTTTGTTTGTAGCCATTGTACTTTGTTCACTTGGTAAAAATACTATATCATTATCCGCAAAACTGTACGAATCTCTGAGATTTTATGATTACGATATTCGTAGTCTTATTTTTGAACTAACAGCCCGCCCCTACGGAGCTGTGAATAATCTTTTGCTATCTAATCTACAAACAGTACGCTCCTCTGGAGCTTAGGTTAGGCACAAATTAGTTATGTGTTTAGTGTGCCATTGTCAGCGCTCAACAGCACGCTAATGCGAAGCCCCGACCGACCTAGAAATATGGAGCAGAAAATCAGTTCACAGCACTAGGAAGGGTTGGGCTTTGTGTCAGCAGGTGCAGCGCCCCCAATGCGAAGCCATTAATTGATGCAAAGCCTTGGCGCCTCAGTCCGCCGCGGCGTGGTGGCCTAGTGCGTGAGCTAGATTTTCGCGAACATATTTCTAAGTCTTGATTTTTTGTTTCTTTTGCATCAAGGCAAAAGAAAAGAGACGCCATGCGCACACGCATGAGACTCACATCACAAAACCGATCCACGAACTACGTCGCTTTACAGATCATGATTAAATACGAAAATTTAGCTCAATGTGCGCATTGTATATGCGTAGTTAATATAAACCTAAATTTATTTTAAAGTTTTTTTCCGCACCAGTACTGCGTTTCCAGGCTTTTTTGAAATAATTTTTTAACTGCGCATATCGTATGCGTACATGCACCTACATCTTTGCAGTGTTCTTCACAACAGAACAATAGCTCTTTCACAGTTTAATAGTAGTACTTAAACAAGTATTTTAGAAAGTACTTAAAATAATTGCAGCAATGCAATGGCAAGGATAAAGTTCAAAGATCCCAGATGCGTGTTTCAACATAGCACCATAGTATTAAGCAGCTTCTGCTCTAATATGCTGATCTCGCCCTTTTGAATTGTCTATAACGCAGAGGTTAGAGGTAGACAATCCTCTTGTGGCAACACATAGCTCAAATAGAGCACTGCTCCCGCTTGGTCCAGCATAAAGGCCGAGATTTAGGGTCTCTATTCACCAAAGCTGTGCATCTTGTAAAACTGCACCTTAAGTACTATTACTTCAATTCAGCGATAAACATGTTTATCATTTGGTTAGACGCCCGATGCCCTTCGCCGAGATAAAGCCTGCACGCATTCAGCCGCTGCTACATTAGTATCTGATACTAGTACGGCAAAAGCCCAATACTTGCACGCTGCATCGCAGATGAGCATCCGCAGAAAAACTAAATCGAATTGTTGTAATAGTATTTTGTACAACAACACAAACAACAAAACATAAAACAATTAAAACAACAATAAAGATGAAAAATTTAACAGTAGCGGCTAACCAAATAGCCATCAGTTACAAAAACGGCGCGGTACACAATGTGTACACTGCTGGCAAACACTTGATTGGTTTTTTTGAAACAGCCATCAAGTACGATATCGCCAATGAGTACCATTGTCCAATTAATATAGACATCGCATTACAAAACACAAGCTTACAAGCTGTGGTAGATGTTATAGAAGTAGCCGACAACGAGCTTAAGGTGATGTATTACAACGGCAAATTCCACAAGATTTTGACAAGTGGTGTTTATATGTTCTTTAAGCATTTGCAAACATTACAATGCGTTGCAATAGATCTCAACAATTATGTATTAGATGGTATTGTGGATGCCAACTTAATTGCTAACCCAAATTTTGCAGCGTACGTGCGTCAGTTTTCAATAGAAGCTTACGAACAAGGTGTGCTTTACATTGATGGCAAGTTTGATGCGATTGTTGCGCCAGGTACTTACCGCTTTTTGAAGAATGCTACAAGCATACATATCGTAAAAGCCGATATGCGCACTTTAGCACTTGATTTGAATGGTCAAGAAATTCTTACAAAAGACAAGGCACAGATTCGTATCAACTTTACAGTGCAATACAAAATTGTAGACATCGTAAAGTATGCCGCGCAAAACAAAGATGCCGACAAGCAATTGCATACCGCTGCCCAATTGGCATTGCGTACTGCTATTGGCCGCCTTAGCATAGATGAATTGATGGACGACAAAGCATTGATCAACCAACAAATCATGGCGGATACTTTGGCAAGTGCAGCTACACTAGGTATAGAAGTATTATCTTGTGGTATCAAAGATGTGATTTTGCCTGCGGATATTAAAAACATCTTGAATCAGGTATTGATTGCAGAAAAGCGCGCACAGGCCAACATCATCACACGTCGTGAAGAAACAGCTTCTACACGTAGCTTGCTTAACACTGCAAAGCTAATGGAAGACAATGCCATGTTATGGAAATTGAAAGAAATGGAGTACGTAGAAAAAATCGCAGAAAAAATAAACACAATTTCACTCTCTGGCAATGGCCAAGTGATTGATCAATTAAAAACTATTTTTGTAAAGTAGTATCACTGGTGTAATCTTATGGCAGCATAAGGTTACACCATTTTTGAGCAGCACAATGCAACTAACAACAGTACAAATAGACTTGCTTCAGCAAATGTTGGCCGATGGCTATATTAGTGTGCAAAAGCATCCTGATGCCGACTTGTACATCTATAACTATACGGCACAAACGCAGTACGAGTATTTGTGGAATGATATCACGCTTATGTGTCGTGGTTTAATTTTAGATGCCAACAAAAACATAGTAGCAAGACCTTTTACTAAGTTTTTCAATTACGAAGAAGTACAAGCTACGCAAATGCCGAACGAGCCTTTTGATGTGTACGAAAAAATGGACGGTTCGCTTGGTATTTTGTATTGGCTAAACGACAAGCCATATATCGCAACGCGTGGTTCGTTTACAAGCGAGCAAGCTTTAGCGGGTACAGCGATATTGCACGAGCACTATGCGCATTTATTTGCCACACTCAATAGAGATGCTACCTATTTGTTTGAGATAATCTACCCCGAGAATAGAATTGTAGTCAACTACGGCGATATGCGCGATATAGTGCTTACGGCTATTATCGACAATGCTACGGGCAAAGATCTTGCCATTGACAATACTGGCTTTACCACAGCAAAACACTACGATGGCATTGCAGACTTTAAGCTACTAAAACAAGCGCAAGACAATAACCGCGAAGGTTATGTGGTAAAATTTCGTTCGGGCTTTCGCATCAAGATAAAGTTTGAAGAATATCTGCGCATCCATCGCATTGTAACGCAAGTATCTTCTATATCTATTTGGGAATATCTGTCACAAGATTTACCCCTAGATAAAATTATTGAGCAAGTACCAGATGAGTTTTACAATTGGGTAAAGCAAACCGTAGCAGATTTGCAACAGCAATATGCAGCCATTGAAGCACAATGCCATAACGATTATAAAGAACTAGAAGACAAGAAAGCCACGGCGATGTATTTTCAAACATGTGACTACCCTGCAATTTTGTTTGCGATGTACAACAAAAAAAATTACGGCAAAATTATTTGGAAACTCATTCGTCCAACATTTACAAAACCATTTTCTAAATTTACGAGCAATGATCATTAAGATTCACTCACAAAACAAACATCTATTGGATGTACTGCATAAAAATCCAAACACAGACTTTGGATTATATGCCAAGCCACTGCGAAACGGTGTGGTGATTGGTAATGCGATTGATGCGCACAATTACCATGTTGTGTTTCAAGATACCAAGCACAGTTATTTGCCAGAAGAAAGCAATAGCATAGATTTTCAAAGCTTTTGCAATCCATTGGTGGTACTCAATATTCTCAACGACTTTTTTGCTAATCAGCTCAAAAGCCGTGCGCAATACATGGATAGTACCATTAACTGGTTAAATGCAACATATGCTGCGGTAGATAATCAAGCGGTAGAAATTACTGTGCCGTCGTTTTATATCCATTCGTCTTGGTATAGAAACGATACTTTTATTCTTGAAAAGTATTTTAGCGGTATTAAGGTTACACCTGTGGCGGGTAAAGTATTCTGCTTGCAAATCAATGCGGCCACAGTTTTTGATGCCATCAATTTGCTTGCCTTAACATCTTTGCTTACGCACGTTACCAATGAGTATGGTATGTATACTTGGATAGACGATTCGTTTGCATTGAAGTATGCACGTATTCTTACCAATTTAGAAGCGGTACCGTATTTTGTTTTCTACTTGTATATCAAAAGAACCGTGCGCTCAGCCAAGCAATTTGATTTGCTAAAGCCAATTTTTGAAAGCTACTTAAAAGAACAAGGCTTTGACGCAGAACTAAGTTTCTACGGCACGCATCAAGAACGCATCAAGTTTATTTGCGAGCAGTTAGAAAAGGATATTAGTATTGTAGATATTGGTTGTGGCGAGTTGCTCTACTTCAAAAAAATGATGAAGGAAGGCTTCTCTGCCAAATACCATGCAATAGATGAGGATGATAATGTATTGGCTTTGGCAGAACATATTGGACGCCGTTACGATGGCACACAACTGCGTTTATACAAAGCTATAGATGAGTGCAATACCAGCGAGCGCGTTAATGTAATTCTTACAGAAGTAATAGAACACAATACGCCGGAACAAGCCAAGATGCTGGTACAGCAGGCCTTGCGCTACAATTTTCATCAAATAATTATTACAACGCCAAACGTAAGCTTCAATAAGTTTTATGCCGAGAATTTAGATTCGCGCCACCACGACCATCATTTTGAATGGACCGAACAGGAGTTTGAATCTTTTGTTGCGGACTGCATTGCAACACATCAAGATGTTAGCTACACACTGCATTATCTTGGCGATAAGCTTAATAATATTCAACCAACACAAGCAGCAGTGCTTACCAAAATTAATTAAAGCATGGAAGATCTTAAGAAAATAAAGCAGCGCATCAATTGGATATGCAACAATAAAGTCAATGCATTTTCGCCAACGATATCACCTGCCTTTAAGAGTAAAGAGCGCAACGAGATAGAAAGTATTCTAGAAGCAGTAAAGTACTTTGTAAAGCATGATCAGTTAGAACTTGTATTTCAGAAAAAATACATGGGCTCTTACTGCGATATCTATTTGCATAAGCAATTGCAAGATACTTTTTTGGTAAGCCGCAATGCGCATAAAATTACGCATATCAATCACGAGCAAGCGCTTGAGGCCTTGGCTGCGCTGCATGCTAAATTTAATTGGGACAATACAAGCCTTATTATTATTCAGTCGGAGCTATTGCCATGGCATGTACTTGGCAAAGGATTAATTGAAAACGATTTCAATGGCTATCGTGTTGCGCACGAACAACATTACCAGTATTTGCAAGACCAGGCTTTGTACAAAAAGATTCATGAGGTGCAAGCAAGTGAAGCCTATACAGCTTACATCGCAGACAAGGCCACGCATACGCCTAAAGAACTAATCAAGTTATATCCATCGCATGTGATACGGCAATACGATGCGATTGCTAATTTCAAAATGCTAGATATGGCTGCTTACCGTGTAGGTTTGGATACATACACAACACAGTTCAATCATTTTGCACAAGAAGGCGATATTCGTTTTGCGCCATTCAATGTACTTAAAAAAGTGTTTGACGATGGTACAGAAGAATTTGTAAACGATAATATGTCGTATGCCTTAGTCAACGACGACGAATTCAAAACGCTAACAATTGATCCTGCTGCTGATTTAGAAATCCAATTGCAGCCGATATACGATTGGTACAATTCGCTATGCTCGGTACTTGAAGAGGGCATTATGATAAAGCCACGCAAAGCATTTGTAAAAGGCATTGCGCCAGCACTTAAAGTGCGTAACAATAATTACCTCACGCTCATTTACGGTGTAGACTTTTCAGAAAAGTACGACGAGTATTTTGGCAAGCGCAATATTAAGCGCAAGTTAGAATGCAGCATCAACGACTGGATGTTGAATTGGGAATTATTGAAAACACCGTACAGAAAAATACATAAAGAGAATTACGCCTACATGAATATAGTACTAGACAGAATTCTGGGCGAACAAATAGAAAACAATTTAGATCACCGATTATAACATGAAAAAGAATACACCACAAATATTAATACTAGTTGGCGCACCTGGCAGCGGCAAAAGCAGTTTTGCAAAATACTTTATGCGCACAGAAGAAAACTGGGCACGTGTATCGCGCGACGACTTTAGGGCCATGCAGTTTGAAGCTTCGCGTGCAAGCGATGCCACAGAGGTAATGATTACTGCGGCAGTAGATGCAAGTATAGCGGCATACCTTGTAAAAGGGTATAACGTAATGATAGATGCGACGCATTGCCGTATGGACTATATCAAGCAATATATAGACAAGTATGGACATTTGGCCGATATCCACTTTAAAGTATTTGATGTGCCGCTTGAAGAATTGATAGAACGTTGTGCCGAGCGCGAAGCTGCAACGGGCAAGCATATACCAGCAAGCGTTATTGAGAGCCATGTCATTAAATTGAATCACTTAAAAACTATTTTTAATTTTGCGCCAATCCTGCGTAAGCAACAAGACTTTGCACCAATAGTGGTAGACGAGGCAAAGCCAAAATGTTTTTTATGCGATTTAGATGGTACCATCGCAAAGGCCAATGGTCGCTCTATGTTCAACCCAAGCGCGGCAGACATTATGACCGATACGCCAATACTACCTGCGATTAAAGTACTGCAATCGTTGGCTAAAGATTACAAAATAATATTTGTAAGCGGTAGAGAAGACAGCACATTTGAAAGTACTAAGCAATGGCTACAGCAATATGTATTTGAGCACATAGAAGATACACAATTGCTGATGCGCAAGGCTGGTGATTATCGCCGCGATAGTATTATCAAGAAAGAAATATTGCATCAGCACATTTTACCACACTATGCAGTGCTTGGTGTATTTGACGATAGGCTGCAAGTGGTACGCGAATGTTGGAACAAAGAGCGAATATTTTGTTTTAACGTCAATCAGTTTTTAGAAGAATTTTAGCCATGCATTATCTAGATGTACATAACAACAACAAGCATGTATTACTGCGCGTCATTTCGGGTAGTATTGCCTATGGCTTAAATACAGCTACGAGCGATACAGACATACGCGGTGTATTTGTTTTGCCGCAAGCAGACTTATACGGCCTGCACTATACCGACCAGTGCAGCGACGAGAAGAACGATATTGTTTATTACGAACTGCGTAAAGTTGTGCAACTGTTGCTGCGTAACAATCCGAATACGCTAGACCTTATTGCCACACCAGCAGACTGCATTTTGTACAAGCACCCTTTGATGGACAAACTTTCGCCAGATGTATTTCTAAGCAAGCTGTGTTACCAAAGTTTTGCAGGCTATGCGCAAACGCAAATACAGCGTGCGCGCGGCCTCAACAAAAAGATTCTAAATCCGATGGACAAGGAACGCAAAGGTCTTTTAGACTTTTGTTGGGTAAGCCAGGGGCAAGGGAGCATCGCCTTAAAGGTGTGGCTCCAACAAAACCAACTTGAAGAAAAGCAATGCGGCTGCGCAGCCATAGATCATATGAAAAACTGCTATCATCTTTTTGCAGGAGACAATTACACAGGCATCGTAGATCGCGATAATGTGCAGATAAAACTGTCGTCTGTCGCCAAAAATGAAGCACCACGTGTGATGTTTTACTGCAATACCGAAGGCTTCCAAAAATATTGCCTTGAGTATAACGAGTATTGGAAATGGGTAGACAACAGAAACGAAGCGCGTTACGAAAGCACACTAGAACACGGCAAGCAATACGACGCCAAGAATATGATGCACACATTTCGCTTACTCAATATGGCGCACGAAATTGCCCTAGAAGCTAAAATCAATGTCCGTAGACACGACCGCGGTGAGCTCCTAAAAATTCGTTCGGGCCACTACACCTACGAAGACCTTGTTGCTCGCGCCAACGATAAACTATTGGCAGTAAAAGAAGCTTTTGATAGTTGTGCCTTACCAGAGCAACCAGATGAGAAGGCGGTGAATGGGTTGCTTGGGGAGATGAGGGAGGTTTGGTATGGGCAATTTGTTTGAAAATGAATGTATCGGCAGCAGCTGCGTTGCTTACATTATTTATGTTTCACGAAGTGTGGGTTTTAGGTAATAAATTACTATTCCTTCAGCGAAATATTTGTACGCCCAGCAATCAAAAACCAAACCTAAAGGTTAATATATGCAAGCTTATTAAGTGTCATAAATAGTTAAAAAAGTTGTCTATACGGACAGCTTTGTGTAGCTTTGTCTTGATGGAGGAAATTAAATACAGAGAGTCCTTTTTATATAAAGGCTACTTTGATGAATTTTTTTCTAAGCAAAAACAAAAAGTTAAGGCAAAAATACTTTGGACAATTAAACTAATTGAAACAATTGAATTTGTACCGGAAGAATACTTTAAGCACCTGGATTCAACCGAAAGTCTTTACGAAATTAGAGTTAGGCATGGAAGCGATATCTTTAGAATATTTTCATTCTTTGACGAAGGCAAATTGATCATCTTGGCAAACGGGTTTCAAAAAAAGACACAAAAAACACCGAAGCAAGAAATTCAAAAAGCAGAAAAAATCAAAGCGGAGTACTTTTTAGAAAAGAAATTAAAGAATAAATAAAATGAAAAATAAAAATTTGAAATCTCTTGACCAATACATCACTGAAAAATACGGTGAAAAAGGAACAAAAAAGAGAGACGCACTAGAAGAGGGTTTTCAATCATTTAAACTAGGCGCAATGATACAACAGGCTAGAATTGAAAAAGGCATGACGCAAGAACAACTTGCCGAGAAATGCGGAACCAACAAAGGCTATATTTCTAAAATCGAGAACAATCTAAAAGAAGTACGAATTTCTACACTACAAAAAATAGTTGAATTCGGACTCGGGGGACATTTAGACTTATCGATTAGAATTTAAGTGCAAAGAGACTCCATCCTACACTTGCTTGACGCAACCCTCACGATTTCTTGAATGCCATTTTGCAAAACATATAGTCAAAGACCAAGGTGTTTTTAAGTAAATCTAAATGTATACAATGAAAATAGCAGATCAGAACAGCATGGAACAATTTCGCAAATTTAATGAGAAGCTAAACAAAATAGATTTAGACGAAAAGTACTTCTTCGCATTTACAAATACAGATGGATTTACGCCTAGACTGTTGCAAGCTCAATTAGTTGTAGATTATGACTACAACTTTGAACTTGAACTAAGTGCTTTTATGCATGAGGATAAAACAGTAAACAAGTCAAATTCAATAACTGAAAAAGGTAAACTCCCCAAGCAATTACTGCAATGTTTAGAAGACTTATTAATGTCTGATTATTTATCCTTAAAGAGCAATTACGATTTTGAAACTTTTATTATTACCGGTACTGGACATCAACAATATCTGTTTAGTTTAGAAAAGACAACAACTAATATTGATATCGTCGATGGATTGCCAGAAGAGTACTTTCAAAGTATTAGCGAGAAAAAACTATTTGCTTTCAATGAGTATTTAAAAGAACTTACAGCGAATAAATACCAAAACTGGGCAAAGTAGTTGCGACACTTGCCGCGAATTAATTTTGTTGCGAGCCTTGGGTTTTGGATAACAAGTTGCTATTTATTTCCAACAAACAGGACATCATGCTGAGTACTCATCAATCATGACATCATATCTGATAAAACCTAATTCAACAATGCTCCAACATGAGCAAAATCGGTAACAAACGTTAGAAATATGCTCAATAAATATTCACTAATTTTGAAGACTGTTGAAAGTAACACTTTCCATATTATTGACAATACTAATACTGGCACAAAACTGTGGCCTGGTATTGTATTCGTTTAATCACCACCACCACTGCAGTACGCAAAATGCTTGTAGTACCCACGAAGCAAGTTGTATTCCAGCCAACGACGATTGTAGTATTGCACAAAAGCTAAAAGATTTTGGCAAGCAAGCAAACAATAAAGATGGCGAAAAGCAATTTTGTGCAGTAGAATACATTTTTGTAGAGGACCAATTTGTTTTTACGCATAGAGAAATAGGCTTGGCCGAAGAAAGCAACACATTTAATTGCTGTACTGCTGATAAACTGCTGTGGCAAGTCAAAAACGTGCCATATCCCCCGCCGAATTGCTAGCTAATACTTGTAGCTAATATTCCATCCATTTATTAAAGCAATTATTTGTTGAAACAATTTATTTTAATTTGTTTCTGTTTTTTATTTTGTAAAACAGAAACACTTATTGCGCAGTGCAATTTATCTATCAATGCTACTGTGCTAAACAATACGAGCCAGCATGCCTTGCCAATGGCCGCTGTATATCTATACAAAGCCGATAGCCTAGTTGCTAATGCTAGCAGTAGTAGTTTTACTTTTACAGGCCTTTGCAAAGGCGAATACGAAGTACTGATAACTGCCAACGGTTATGACAGTTTGTGGCAACATATAGACCTGATTAGCAATTGGCGAAGTGTTTTATACATGACTCCTAAGTCTAAAATGCTTAATGGTGTGCAAGTCAAAGCAACGAGCTACAACAAGCAAAATATTGCGTTAACTACAGAAAAGATAGAATCAGCCAAAGGATTAAATATTGCAGAGCTACTTTCTAGAATCAATGGCGTACAATTGTTGCAAACGGGTTCAAATATTAGCAAGCCAGTCATTAATGGACTTTCTGGCAATAGAATTGTGTTGGTCAATAACGGCATACGTTTAGAAAGTCAGCAGTGGGGCAACGATCACGCGCCTGAGATTGATGCATTTGCTGTACAGCAAGTAAAAGTAGTATATGGTGCAGAATTATTGAAGTACAGCGGCGATGCCATTGGCGGATTAGTATTGATGGATAAAAATCCAATTGTGAGTGATTCGCATTTTCATGGTAAGCTACAATGGATGGCTAATACCAATAATAGAATGTTGGCGATGCATTATAGCACAGAAGGTCTTGTAGGCAAATCCAAAGGCAGTGCAATTCGTTGGCAAACAAGTATTAGAAAAGCAGGTGATAGCAAAACGCCAGAGCATAATTTAAGCAATGTCGGTTTTTCTGAAATTTCTACTAGTGTAGAGTTGTATAAAGAAAAAGCAGGCAAGCGAATAACGTATGCATCATCTGTATTTGCATCCAAGCTGGGCGTGTTTGCCGGATCGCATGTAGGTAATATTACCGATTTAGAGCAAATCTTAAAAACTGGTGAAGTGCCTGATTTTATAAAGAATAGGCCATTTACTTATAAGATTCAACGGCCTAATCAAGAAGTATTGCATGGCAGTGCCAGAAGAAATGTTGTGACACAATGGCGTAGTAAAACAAGCATAGAAAATAATATGACTGCACAATGGAACTATAGAGCCGAGTACGACAGAAAGCGATTTACCAGCAGTAGCAATGCGCCGCAATTGTCCTTGCATCTCGTTACCATCGCACAAGATGTACATGTAAAAACAAACCGTCAAAAGCTAACGCATCATTACGGTGTGCAACATTGGCTACAAATTAATAGATACCAATCCAGATTGTTTATTCCTAATTACAATTTGTATCACTTTGCACCCTATTATTTTGCGCAATACAAAAGGAATACAACGTTTGTAGAAGCAGGGCTAAGGCTGGATAATAGATACCAATGGCATATCAATAGCAATAGAGATAGAACTTGGCAAAATAGATTGTTCAATAGTATCAATGGTTCTATCAATGCAGGGGCCACGTGGAAGCATCATTTTGCTAGCATTCATTTTTCTGCATCTACCAGAGCACCAAACATGAACGAATTGTATAGCGACGGTTTGCATCACGGTGCATCGCGTATCGAAAAGGGAGATACTTTATTGAAACAAGAAAAGGCATTTAGCATCGGGCTCATTCATAAAATAGAAACGAAAAGTCTAAATGCTTCTACGCTTATTAATTATAAGATCATCAATAATTTTATTTACTTAAATCCAAGTTTCCCTGCACAATTAACGATTCGTGGCGCATTTCCTTTATTTACTTTTCAGCAAACAGATGCTATATTATTTTCTGTAAACCATCAAACAGAATATACGATTAATGCGCATTGGAAGTGGAATGCTTCGTTTAGTCTACTGTATGCATGGGATGCATTGCAACAACAGTGGCTATCGCAAATGCCTGCTAATAATGGCGCTATAAGTATTCAGTACAAAATACCAGATATGGCTTTATTTAAAAACAACCGTATCGCTTTAGAAGCCACCTACTTTGCACAGCAAAAACGTATTCCTGCAACAGGTAATATTCCAAGGGTAACTGCAGTGGGCGATACCGTTTGGCAGTCTGATTATATCTTACCGCCAGCTAGCTACAACTTATTTAATGCGCAATTGTACACAAGTGTCACTTTGCGCAAAAAACAAATTCCAATTATTTTTTCTGCTCAGCACATATTCAACACCACTTATAGGAATTACTTAAATGCCTTTAGATATTTTAGTGATGAAGCTGGCAGAACCTTTTCCATTAGAGCACAATACAATTTTTAACAACAACAACAAGTAAATCATCAATACAAACATTTTAAGAGAAATGAGAAACAGAATTAAAATGACCATTGCAAGTGCACTTGCGCTTATGGCTATTGTTAGTACAGGCTGCGACAAACACGATGAAGAAGAAGAGCTAATAACTACCTTAAAGCTCACAGTAGTAAACAAAGCTACAGGTGCGGTTACTACTGCAACTTTTGCAGACCCTGATGGCGACGGCGGTAATGCTCCCACAAAATTCGACACACTACGATTAAGTAGCGGTGCAAATTACGAAACAACAGTAAGCCTCTATGATGAAAGTACAGCGAATGTTGTAGATCTAACTACAGAGATTGCAACAGAGGCGAATGATCATCAATTTTACTATTCCACTACAGCTAGCGGCGTATCAATTGCAACAACCGATACAGATGCCAATGGTTTACCTCTAGGGCTAAAGGCAAATGTAAGCACTTCAAGTGCTAGCACTGGTAGATTGCAGATTAAATTAAAGCATAAGCCAGATGGACTAAAGAAGGCTGGCGATTCAGACGCGGTTGGAGAAACCGATATTGAATTACCACTAGGCGGATTTTATGTAGTCGTACAATAATTGCAAGCGTCTACACAATTTGTTCTCACAGAAAAAATAATGGATTAAAAATGGAATACGATAAAAAGTATTCCATTTTTTTATGCTGGATTGTAAGTTAATACAAGGTGTCAGGTACTTGGCCGTCTTTTTCGTACATATCAAATTCAGAAAATTGTTAATTTTAATTTCAAAAATGTATGAAGAACAACAAATTCATCATTGAGCACAATTTTATAAAGACCACAACATATTTCAAAACGAATGGGAAAATTGAAAATTTTACTAGTACTTACTTTTATTTCAGCACAAGCTTGTGCACAACAATTAGATAGTATTCAAGCTAGATTTGCTGAGCGAGTTTGTAACTGTATTGGAGAAATAGCCGAATATGAAGACTTGAAACCTAAGATAGATAGATGTTATAAAGATACATTCAACTTTATTTTTAATAATTCAACACCAGAAGAAGTTAAATTTTACCTCGGTGAGGGAAATTTACAAAAGATTGGAATGAAGCTAGAGTATTATCTAAAATCACAATGTCCTTCAGTTAGAAAAGTGATTCAAGAATACATAAAACCTAAGAAAAGTGAAGGCAGCTATCCAACTAATTTAGATGAAAAAAAATTAGAAGCTAAACGCAAGGATATAGATGACTTGGAAGGAAAAATTGTAGCATTCGACGCTGAGATAGTTAAAGTTAATAGATCAAACCCAGAGAGGATATTTCTTGAAGTAAAACTACAAAATGGAGAAAAGCTGTGGGTTGGAGACATGACAAATAGCGAATTGAATATCGAAGGAAATAAAAGAAGATTTTTGGGATATTTTGTTACGACTGAAAAAGATGATCAAGAACAAACGGAAATGGGTTACTATATAATTTCCTTTGCATCATATGAAAAGATCACTGACAATTTAGTAATGTATCCTGGCACTGAAAAACAGATATATGAATGGGCAAATGGAAAGGTACCTAAATCTAAAAAATAGAAATGCGGCAGCTAAGAGCGATTTGCCAGAACTAACCGACAAATGCGCGTTCTCCAATACTTCAGAACTACCTTTGCAAAGCCGGCAAACCTAGAGTGTAACTTCCGAAAACCTCAATACAATGAAAATACTTCTAATATTGCTTTGCACGTTTACAACTATTCAAAATTGTTTTTGTCAGAAACTTGAAGGAGAGTTTACGAATAGCCGGGATTTATCAATTTACCTTAGGCAAGAATATGTTGTTTTACATCACAACCCAGAGGTTTGTTGCAATCCAGCAACATGGGATACCGGAACCTACAGAATAGTAAATGATACGTTGAAACTGGCTTTTGGCGAAATCAAAAGCAGTATTAGATATAATTTGACCTTCAATAGAAATGGATTTCATACGCGCAATAGAATAAATAAATTAGTTAGAATTAATTTTAAAATGCCAGACAGTTATTATGGCAAAGAAAAATATCAATATGACAGTTTAAATTTTGACAAAAGCAACCTCTTTTTTTACGACATAAAGGGACGTAAAGTAGATAGTCTAACCATTAATCCCTGGTATAACTCAGAAGCATATGAAATAATTGTTCCTAAATCAACAAATAGAATTAGGGTCAACTTTGGGAAAGGAATTAAAAACGAATATGTTTTACCAAAAGGCTTTAATGAATTTAATATTACAGTTAATTTAAATCGAACAGGCACATACGGCAGACAGCGCTATACTAGGGAATTCGCGATAGTGCAAACGAATGACACGCTATCAATGAAAGACATTTATGGTTTGCAAGGATACGCAAAAATTAAATGAGCTGGGCCTGCACACAACTTGCCTAAAGTGGCTGGCTAACCCAAAATATCCAACGCTTCACAGCTATCTTTGTAAGGTCGCCAACCACTAGGCGCAATTCACGAATGCTAAACATGACAAGGGCACTAATTTTTGCATTAATTTTATTGAACATTTCATGTGATGATAGCACGAAAAGCAGCCTCAAACAAGAATATCAAAAACAAAAAATGATAAAGAATAAGGAGAACATACTGAAAGAATTAGATAGCGTCTTCAAAGAAATAAGTGACACGTATGGAGGAAAAGAAAGTCACTCGAACATAAAGTATAATTTCTTCTTAGACTTAGAACATGGTTATGTAGAAACAGCGGGAAGTAAAATTCACCTTTTTGGTGATGAGAAAAATTGGGCCATCGTCTTTGAAAAAATTGGGTATCACAATAGAGCATTTCAAATACAATCAGAACTGAACTTTATTGGGAATTGTATAAACTATAAAAAAGAAAACCATGGCTATGGCGATGAATATACTAACACAGAAGATATTGCTTTAATTGATAACGAAGAATTAGAGAAAATCCAATTACCTGAAAACGAAGAAGAAGATTGCTTTGAAATGATTGATCCAACTATAGATAAGGTGAAAATTAGAAATTCAATAATTAGCATAAAAATAGAACAAGACGAATTTGCAAAGCTTCATATGAACTTAGTAGACGAAAATAATCCGAAAGGCTACATTAGTTTTGGCAATTTCGCAAGGTACTTATATGCCAAGCAACCGAATGAACTCAGTGCGAATCAAAGCGAAATAAGAAAGCAATTACCGAATAACATTCCATTTATAATGACAATTGACAAATTCCACTACAAATCAAGCTACGAACCCAAAAACAAACCAAGCACCCAAGAAACCTATAACTTAATTGCAGACGTTTTAGTTTCGCTAAATAAGGAACTGTGGAAGCCAAAAGAAATAGTAAATAATGATTGGTACAATTGGGAATCAGGACATTTATAGCAAGACCTGCCCCTTACGCGTTTGTGCAAAAGCAGCTGGCAAACGCCCGTTTTTTCCGCAGTGCATAGCTGCACGCATTAAGCACCAAGCGCAGTAGGCAGTCATAAAATAAAAGCAAAAAATAATTAACGGCGCTTACCAAAAGCAGCATGCTACCACGCTCAATCTAAGGCCTCATAACTATCTTTGTAAAGCCACTAGACATTGTGGGCAATTTTGGTAGAGCATGCGCAAATGACAACACAAAATGAAAAACTCGAAACTTAGAACTTTACTTATCGGACTTATTGGAGGCGTAGCTTACGCATTTGTAGCAATGCTAATCGTAACACATTTTCACAGCAATGTTTCCGTTGCATACATATTTGTTTTGCCCATTGTTTTAGGCGCTATTCCTGTTTTGTTTTCTACAAAAGAGCAGCTGAGTGCCTATAAAACGTATCTACTCTTACCTTGGTTTATCACGTTCACCTTTTTTCTGCTAAGCTATGTATCAGGTTTTGAAGGTATGATTTGCCTTGCTATTATCGTTGCACCATTTCTTTTACTTGGCACATTGGGCGCCTTTATATTTAGGCTTATTAAACTTAGAAGCAAGGGCCCTGGCACAAAGCTGTATGTTTCATTACTCATACCATTGATAATACTCGGCATTGAAACCAATTTTCAAGCAAGCAACCATATTCATACGGTTTCAACAACAATTGATATTAGCGCCGACAAGTCTAAAATATGGGAAAATGTAAAGAATGTAAAAGACATTAAAGCTGACGAAATTGAAACACACTTTGTTCATTTAATTGGAGTACCTAAACCGCTGAACGGTCAACTAGACAAAGAAGAAATTGGCGGAATACGTCATATCACCTGGGAGAAAGGAATCAAATTTGAAGAAAGAATAACAAGTTGGCAAGATGAAATAGGTTTTAGCTACGACATAGATGTTGACCCAAATTCAATTCCGCCAAAAACACTAGACGAGCACGTCATGATTGGCGGTAGATATTTTGACGTTTTGAAGGGTAGTTACAAGATTGATCAATTGGATGACACAAAAAGCAAAGTAACGCTAACTTGTACTTACCGCGTCACAACAAACTTAAATTTGTATAGCAAGCTATGGGCAGACTTTATACTTAACGACTTTAACGAAATGATTTTGGAAGTAATAAAGAAGAGAAGTGAAAAAGTTAATTGACAAAAGCACTTGCAACAACGAGGAAACAAAGATGCACACACAAGACATCATCAGCGAATTGACCTTATCTGGAAAGCTGTCAACAGACACGATTCGAGAAATTGAAGAGAATGGAAGTTTAAGACAAGACATAGTGGAATACTTCAACAAAAACAGGAATAGGAAATTTTGTCTTGAATTCTTAAATGTGTTAAGTGAACTAAGGAAAAATTCTGATGTAGGACTTTCTGGAGATAGTTTAATGCTTGCTTGTTATATACTTGGAAAACATAGTCATATTGAAGACTGCTTAAAAATTTGGGAAACCAAAAGACTAGACTTTGATACATACTGCTCTATTGACATTCAATTAGTAGCATTTGCAGGAGCGCAAGAAACTATTGAGTACTTAAAAAATCAAACTTCCGAAGAAGCTAAAGCAGCAGCGGAATATATGATTGGTTGTTCTAAAGCAGGGGACTTCAAAGATCTAGAAACTTATTTTAATGAAACACCTTGGTTTGTATGACAATTCAAACAATAAATTATTTTGAACAAAACAAAAACATTCCACAACATGGACAAGTGATTCTCGGGCAACAAACAGAAGAGTTAATTGTGGTATACCAGGCCTATAATAAGCGAATTGCCGACTATGCAACGTCAAATCAAAAACTCGGAGGAACCCATTTTAGTTATAATAGAATGTCTTGGATAAAACCAAACTTTCTGTGGATGATGTACAGATGTGGTTGGGCCGAAAAAGAAAATCAAGAAAACGTAATTGCTATTTGGATAAAGAAGTCCGACTTTGAAACAATTCTTGAAAACGCAGTTTATTCGTCGTTCCAAGAGAATGTTTATCAAAATAGAGAGCAATGGCAAAGTCAACTAGCGCAGCAAGAAGTAAGGATTCAATGGGATCCCGATCACGACCCGTACGGCAATAAACTTGAAAGAAGAGCAATCCAATTAGGACTGAAGGGCAAAATTCTGAAAGCATTTGGAGAAGAGATGATATACAAAATTGAAAACATTACAGACTTCGTCAAAACTCAAAAGCAGTTTGTAGACAAAAATGAAATTGAAAAACTAATTGTACCCACAGAAACAATCTTCAAGACAAGCAAGCCGTTGCTGAATGAAAAAATTGGAATAAGTTGATGAACAGCGGTTAGCAGCGTTGTCTAAAAATTGCGAGGCAAATTCAAATTTTCTGTGGCGTCACAGCTACCTTTGCCAAGGCCCTAATAGTCATATACTAGCACGAAACAACCACCTGAAAATGAAATACACAAAAGACGACATATTGCAAATGCTTATTGCAGAATACAAATATTGCATTGCATTTGACCTTGGTGTACTTAAAGACAAAGACATCAATTACGAAAGTTCAATACTTGAATGGCTAGATACATTTGATTTAGTTGACACAATACGTTTGGCAAAAATTTACCACAGAAAATTTAACTTAAGTAGACCTCTTTCAGAATTAGAGAATCTTCTGGAAGACCAGGAGAATACTACGATATCTGATTTTTGTGAATACATTGCAGCAAATGCCGAAAGAGAAAAAATTGATCCAATTAAACTTTTGGGAAGGAATTGCACAAGTGCCGCGATATTTAGAGCACTGAAAAATAAATTAGCAGCAATTGGTATAGATACAAAAGGCTTAAAACCAAGTAGTGAAATCAATCCATTTTTTCTAAAATATGGTGGACAATTATTTAGTGAAGTTAATAGACTTGCACCAGGAACATGGACAGAATTTGATTTCAAACCAAACAAAATGTCGAGGCTAGGAAGAAATATATTGTTCCTAGGCGTTCTATTACTAATTTGTAGGTGTTGCTTTGGCAAGTTTCAATGGCAATTAACTTTACCAATAATAATTGGCATTGTACTTAGTTACATCGGCGATAAAAACCAACCAGAAAGATTAAGCATCAATGGCTTTAAGAATTTCAGACAACTTATTCTTGCAATAGAAAGAAATTTAAGTGAAGCAGGTGTATGCTAGTACCTGCAGCTTAGAGACATCAGCGAGATAATACAACTTCTGATTGACACAACTTCTATGTGAACTGCATTAGTCAGTATCATTTGCAAGTAGAGATTCAAAATCTTTGGAGAATGAAGCAATTCTATGAAACCTACAATGGATTGCCAAAACTCTCACCACTGGTGAGAGAAATTAGTTGGACAAATAATTTACTAATCCTATCCAGGACAAAGACTTTAGAAGAAAAGGAGTTCTACTTAAAGATTTGTAAGCATGAGAATTATAGCAAACGAGAATTGGACAGGCAAATAACTTCTAGTCTGTACGAAAGAACGATGTTGGGAGACGTTAACATTTCCAATTTAACCAGAGAAATTTATCCTAACGCGGCAAATGCTTTTAAGGACAGCTATTTATTTGACTTCTTAAACCTGCCTGAACAACACAATGAAAAGGATTTACAAAGAGGATTAATCGCGCAAATGAAGGACTTTATTCTTGAATTAGGCAAGGACTTCATATTTATTGCTGAGGAATTTAAAGTAGAGGTTGGCAATAGTGATTTCTATATTGACTTACTATTTTATCATAGAGGTTTACAATGTCTGGTTGCTTTTGAACTAAAAACAACCAAATTCAAACCTGAGCACTTAGGACAAATAAATTTTTATTTGGAAGCATTGGACCGTGATGTAAAGAAAAATAATGAAAATCCGAGCATTGGAATTTTACTTTGCAAGGATAAAGACAATGAAGTTGTTGAATATGCAATGAGCAGAAACATGTCTCCGACAATGGTAGCAGAGTACAAAACCCAACTCCCAGACAAAAAGCTATTGCAAGCAAGGTTACACGAAATATTCGAAGCGGGTGAAAGCAAAGCATAGCAAGGAGATTTAGGCAATGTTGGCGTTTTCCTAATTTATGCTGCGTTTAGATTAAAAATGCGCTTAAGCAGACTACCCCCTACCTCTTGACCCACTTCAACACCTTCGTTTCCAATCGATTTTTTACCTCAATAAAGTAAATTCCGTTTTCAAAATTCGCAATTGGTATTTTGCTATTGCCATTTGAAACACTCATTTGTAAAAGAACAGCCCCATTCACATCCATCATTTTCACCTCGCTAATTTCAGTTAATCCAGCAATTGAAATAAAGCTAGTCGCAGGATTTGGCAATATTTCTAATTTACTACTAACCAAACCCTCAACCAAAACAGTATTACTTGCTAATGCTCTACCAGAAGGCATATCAACATACACAAGCTTAAAATATTTTTGAATAGAAATAGGCTGCAAATAATTGTAAGATTCGGCGGACGGATTCAAAACTACTTTTTCTGTATAATTGTTGCCGTCTTCGCTAATGAGTAATTCCTTCGCGATTGTATTTTTTGAAAGTGTCCAGTCAAAGCGATAGTAATTGTTGATAACACTAGCTTTAAGTTCAATAGCATTTGTATTCAAAGGCGATAGATACAGGGGCAATATTTTTACCGCGGTGTTTGCAAGACCATACTGGCTATTATTAATAAATGTATTACCAACAGTTGTAAGGCTAGTAAATAGTCCGTTGGTGGTAACTTGTCTTGCGGCGCAATTGTCCCTATCCCAGCTCCAAGCTAGCCAGCCAATATCTGCCTGTTTAGCAAATTTTAAGATGCTATCTAGTAAAATCACATCACTGCAATCGCTTGTAGCAGCAACCTCTCCTAGCACAAAGGGATAGCTACTATTTTGCATACTCGTAATTCTATTTTTTAAGATGGTACTTGTATTGGTGGGCAGTGGCCAATAGGTGTGCACACTAAAAATAATATTGTGCAAGGGATCAATATTGTTCAAATGCGAAGCTACGCTATTGCTAAGTATAGCAGTTTCGTTGCCACCACAATCTGGCGCATCTATCATAATAGGATAATTGAAACCATAAGTGCTTCTTAGCTGCGTAATAATATTACCATAAATATTTTTATAGGCTGTGGGGCTTCCGCCAAGCCAACCCCATGCGCTACTACCGAGGGCTTCGTTGGCATAGTTCACAATAATATAGCCTTGGTATTTGTTGAGAATATTAAGCATATTGGGATTTGTCCACCAACTTAGCAATGCGGTTAGACCAGCAGAATCTTGTGTACAGGTTTGGTCGTGCAATTCTGGAATCACAATCATGCCCGCTTGCACACATTTGCTGATGGCACTATCTAGCAAAGCCCAATTGGTATAGTGTGGCGCACCACCACCGTTGACATACCACACTAAGCGAACGGCATTTGCATTGCTTAATGCGATTTGGCTAATGCGCAATTCTGTACTATCCCAGCCCCAATTATACGGTGCGTAGTTTACACCTCTTAATACAACGGTGTCGCCCATAGGACCTAAAATGTACTTACCAGCAGTATGTATATACAAGCCATTATTTGGACCAGCTATGCCACCAATAATACTACCATTTACGGGTAAACTTGTTGTGGTACTGCACGCAGGAGCTGTGGCTAAATTATATTGGTTACAAAAATCCCAGATCGCCTGTGCTGGCTTGTAACCAGCTGCTACAGGCCATCCGTGGCCGCCGCCAACCATGCGTATGAGAAAAACTTCTTTAGTACTTGCACTCGCAGGGCCACTGCAAAATGTAAGTTTTTTTACAGCACCAACTGTTACTGTACCAGGTACATTTGTTGTACTTGTATAAGTATTATTGCCGCAACCATAATTGGCAAAAAAACTAAAAGGCCATTCTCCCCAAGCCGCGGGTGTATGATCGCCATCGGGATAGCTTACCGTAAAATCGGCATCGCCATGTATATGATAGATAGGCACTTTTGTGTAAGACGCCGAAGTGAATATGGTATTGAGCGCAGCATTATCGCCCCAGCAACTGCCTGCAACGGGAGCAATGCCCGCTATTTTACTTGGTAATTGCAGTGCTAAGTTATAGCACATATACGCACCACCGCTATGGCCAGTTGCATATACTTTAGAAGCATTAATATTATACGTACTGCACAGATGCGCGGTTAAATCGCTAAAGAACTGTACATCATCTACAGCACTAGCATTGCCAGTACCAGCATCGCCAGCTACAAAATCTACATACTTATTCCATAGCCCACCTGCTTGGTGAGAACTTGGATACACTGCCATAAAATTATTTTGATCTGCCACGCTATCAAAGCCACTATAACTTTTAATGCCTGCGCCAGTACCACCATCGCCGTGCAGTACATACATTACAGGCAAATTGCTGGCTACACTAGTGCCTGCACTATGAATAATAAATTTGCGCCATACACCGCCACTCATAATGCTATCAGTGATATTGACGGCAAGTAGGCTAGTGCTGTACATGAAACTTAAGAATAGCAGGTACAATTTTTTCATATGTATAAAGTTTAGTGTTGAGTCTGTGTTTACATTAATCGACCACCTATTGTAAAAGTACTTGCTTAAATTTATTTCTACCAAGGTTTATAGCTTATCCTGATGATACCGGCATTGATACCACCGAAATTGCCCTTTCGTAAAATGCTGTAATGCGTGTTGAGTAAAGTACAATTATTCATATGGATATAGGCGCTGGAACCATATGCGGATAATACGTTTTAAATGCAAGTTTTTCACAGGGTAAAATTAGAAGTATTGCATACTGTAAAGAGTGGCAATAAGTAAACGGCGTGCTTTAGTAAGTGTGCCACACTGTGTGTGGGAAGCAAGGCATATACAATGAAGTTTGTGTGTGCAGTACGTTTTGATGGTACTTTAGTAGGACTATCGTTTTAGAAGGCCTATGTAGGAGGACTTGGTGTTAGTATAGTGTGCTAAGTACGAAGGCTTGGTATTTTTGCTGAAGCAATAAAAGAATAATTTACATCGCAAAGCACGGTTTTGTGCTAGAAATTATTATTTTTGAATATGATAACAAGGCCCGAAAGCAATCCGCAGATGTGTATCGTCAATCACCTAATCTTTAGGCGTAAATAAAAAAATCTAGCATGAACATTCACAAATTATAGAATTCAGATGATGAGATTATTTTTAATAGTATTCATAAGTATAATTTTAATTTTTCCTCAAAGCATCTATGCCAAGAAAAAAAAGAAGCGAGTTTCTACATTAGAAAGTTTACGCTATGACAGCAAAACTGACAAAACAACTTATTTAGTAGTTCCGTTTGGAAAGATTAACTTAAAGGGTAATTGGACAGAAGTAAAAGATAAAAATCCCCCCTATGGGAAACTTGTAAAAAACGCTCAAGGAGTAGAAATACTATTGGACTTATTAGATTGTAGTTTTTCCTTCAATGATACTGACAAAGTAAAGAATTATCAATTTGTTGAACGCTATTATAACTGGGAAAAAGCATACTTCGAAAAAAGTCCTGAGCTAAAAACAGAAGTAATTGAAAGAGATTCAATAAACAATTTTATGATTTACCGAATCAATGGAAAAATTAAAAATGAAGACTACGATACCTATGTCTTTGTAACTGAAAAAGACTGTAATGTAATGACTTTATTGATTAGTAATTACGTCAACATTTCTCGTGAAGAAAAGATAAGGCTCTTTAAAGAGATTTACAATACAGAATAGCCTGCGCTCATCACGCGCTTTACGAAATTGTTGTCTTCAATTATTTTTTTAGCTACAGCAACTTTGTAAAGCACTAGTAGCTTGCCCTAATAAAAGAAAATTCAAAAAATAATCCTCAAATGAGCATAAAGTATACGACAGAAGATGGCAAGTTAATTAGTGAATATGAAGCCAATCAAATAGGTACATATATTAAAACAATTAGCCCTAGCAAAAATTCAAAAATTGAAGAATCCTACTATGAAAATAAGTTATCTGATGTTTGTTATTACACCGACCTAAATGAAAGTATAGAAAGCGCAAAACATAGTTTAGCAGAACTGCATTATCAAAATTTTTATATAATTCAAAAAATACAGAGAGGAGAAAATTTGCTAATAAGTACAATTAGCTATCAGGATGGAATTGAAGCAGTAACAGGTAAGGAACTATATAATAGGTCTAATCAGCTATTAGCATATGTAAATAATTACAGTTCAAAAAGTAATTTTATTAAAATTGGTAATACTAAAAAATATATATACACAACTGAAAATTATTATGAAGAACCTGAATTCTTTCTTGCTTATGAACCTAATTTCATTGCTCATTATAAAAGCGATGGAAATTTAGACTATATTGAAGGGCCTTTTGACGGCATAGATGACCAAGATGTAGAATACCACCGTTTTGCCACTATTGAAGAATTGCAAAAATTTCTTGATTGGTATGAAGGTAATAAGGAATCAGCGGAATTCTATTTTTATGCTCAGTTTTAAAGTGAGTAATTACTAAGAGTGACGTATTAATAAGTGCTAAGGTGAAAATCAAGCAAATATTTAGATTTATCAAAATACAGTATATAGCAGCTTGCCAAAAATAGCTGGCAAACCTGCAATTTCTAGATCTTCACAAGTACCTTCGACAAGCCGCCAAACGTTAGTGGCAATTACGCGAGACCCACAAGAATAAAGACAATGGAAATAAATTATATCAAAGGCGATGCTACTAATCCAATTGGAGAAGGAAATAAAATAATTGTGCATATTTGTAATGATATTGGTGGCTGGGGAAAAGGATTTGTTATGGCAATTTCTAAACGCTGGAAACAACCTGAACATCAATATAGAGAATGGTTTAAAGCAAAAGATAATTTTAGCCTTGGACAAGTTCAATTTGTGCTAGTAGAAGAAACACTTTGGGTTGCTAACTTGATTGGACAGCACAAGATTAATAAAGACGAAAATGGAAACGCACCAATTCGTTATGAAGCAATTTTTCAAGGACTTGAACAAGTAGCTCAATTTGCTTTAGAAAGAGACGCGACTATTCATATGCCAAGAATCGGTTGTGGACTTGCAGGTGGCTCGTGGGAGAATATAGAGCCTTTAATAAACTCGACATTAATGTCAAAAAACATTCAAGTAACTGTTTACGACTTTTAATATGTGGACACCTATCACTTTAATAGAATTATTCGACCAAATTCAAAAAACCGAAACTGACCTAAATGGTGAATTAAGGAATTTTTGGCAACTAATTAGAATTGAGCCGAAGAAATGGTCAGAACTAACATACGGAAACGAAGGAAATGGATTTTGGGTTGTTGCAATTTGTGGTCAAAAAATAATTTGGTATAACGATATCGAAGATGGCTTTAATATTTCTAATTATACAAATTATGGACAGATAGACGGTTATTTTTGTAATCAAGAAGAATTAAGCTGGGCAATTAGGAGATTATATGAATTAATTATATTTGGTGGACAAATACAGGGACAAGCAGGACCTCCATCAAATTAGAAATATAAAAAACAAACAATAGCCACCACCAACGCTTTGCTAAAGATAGCTAGCTAACCCGCATTATCCAGCGCTTCGCAGCTACCTTTGACAGTAGTCTAGCACTAGCAGTTAATGAACCTTAAAATACTAAAAGAATTGAAATTTGAAATAGTTAAGACACTAATACCACTTGTAACTATGTTCTTAATAGGTTGCTACGGCGTAAATTCCGAAACCTCACAAATTGGAAATATAAATTCAAGTTGTTTAACAAAAAATGCTTGGAAAGAAATGCAGAATGAATACGCAATAGAAAAAATTACCGATTCAACATTTCAAGAAGGGCTGAAACATGTTGAAAACCATTTTATTAAACCTGCGTATGTAATTTATTTTCAAGACGAACCAAAAGAGATTGTAGGTTTCGACGCAACTGCTATAAGAGTTGTTTACAATCCAAAAATTGCTGCTTTTGGTGTTGACGGTTTAAGCCCACAATTGAGTGACAAAGAACAAATAAGAATTAGAAATCGAGTTTTAGAAGTAATTAGAGAATATGCGTGTGAAGAGGGCAAGGAAGCAATGACAAAAGAAATGAACGAGCCTGCTATTTTTAGTAAAGCGTATTATGAAAAAAATTGAATATTGAAGTCAAGAAGAAAAGCAATAAGTGCTTTGCTTTTACACAACAGGTTTGTTCTGGGTCAATTATATTTTTTACTTTTATAAAGTTTCCTGCGGGCAGATAGTTTGCTTTTCAATCTACAACTGCATAAAATGATGGAACCATATCTGCTACATATAAACACTAAATGAATATGAAACATTTCGACATTAGGCTTGGCGTTTACTTAATAATAGTTTTTATTATTATCACGCCAACGGGAACTATTCTTCATGAACTGGGCCATTATACAGTAGCTAAATATTTTAATCATGAAACATCGATTAATTATAAAAGAACTAGTACTTCGAAGAAGCAGTTGATTGATTATTTTATGGAGACTCAAAACAAGTATGCCGATGAATTAAAGAACGACATAGATTTTCCAGGTAAGCAAGAGTATATAGATGCTAAAAAGAAATATGGAAAAGAAAACATGTTTATACTGCTTGGAGGACCTCTTCAAACGATGCTAACAGGCACGATAGGCTACATAATCCTATTTAGGTTTAGAAAACGATTTATAAATAGAGAACGAGTAAATATTGGAGGTTGGATTTTTGTTTTTATCGCACTATTTTGGCTTAGACAAATTTTCAATTTATTGTCTGTTATTCTGATTTATATGAAAGATGGAGAACTCCCAACGGCAGGCGACGAAGTTAGGCTTGCACTGTACTTTAACATTAACCCCTTGTCGATTCAATTAACGACAGGCTTAATAGGAGTACTAATCTTAATTTCAATTTTGAGGCTTCTCCCCAAACGAATTGTAGGCACATTTTTGATTTCAGGATTCATTGGCGCACTTTTGGGATATTATCTTTGGTTTGTACAAATCGGAAAATACATTTTGCCGTAAGCAATACTTAGCACCACACAACAGCGTTTTTACAAAATCGTGACCTGAATTGTAAATCAAAAATAATTATTCTTGCTTACATTTGTTTGTAAATAAAACAAGTGCTTCTTGCATAACAACTACGTCACTTCCGCGCTAACGGTAATTTTATGACACTACCTTATATTGACATATATGTTTTGACAAGCAATCGCGAAAGACGAACACTTGAGAAATTTTTAGATGAATATACAGATAGAGAATCCATTGAAGACATGCATGATAGCGAAATCAATATGCTACCTAAAGATAGATCTTATCTGGAAGTAAATAGCGAAGACTACATATGGATTAAGGCGGAAACGCTTACCAATTGCATTGATATTGGACTTTCTAATCCAAGCAATTGCTTTACACTTTATTTAAGATCAAAACACAGAGAAATTAACTTAGTCATTCTAAGCTTTACACAAGATGGAAAATTAATAGTTGGGCTTTCAATCTTTGAATATATAGATGCAGAACAAACAATAGACAATTACAAATTTGCAAAAGAACTAAAAGACGAGATGTATAGAAATTATAATGGCAGTTTGGCATACTTTGGACTTGAGGCTTCTCCTGCACACACAGAAGAGGAATTCAAAAAGCAGACGCTGACTTTCATTAATAACTAGCACTTTGGCAATGGGCATAATTAAAGTGGCAAAAGACGACAAGTCTATACATAGCATTTGCATTGCTTCAATTAAGCGAAGCACAATGAAACCCCATGACTTCAAATGGACTAATTTTTATGAATCTAATTCTGACTTTCAATATTCAGGATTGCAACTTGACTTCATAGAAGATGAACTAATGATTTGCTCAACAATTATTGATACAGACAATTACAGTATTCTAACAACAAGGCGCCTACTAACGAAACTTGAAGGACAATTAAGCATAGAGTATATTCAAGGGGCAATTGATAAAATGTACGGAGACTTTAAAGGCTATCAAACCAAGGGTTTTACGTTTGGAAAAGTACAGGTTGAAAACGGCAATGAAATAAAATACTTTATTGAAACTGGAAAAGCTTCAATGATAATGATACGCGCAGTAAGAACCGTAATTACAATAACGCAAATGTCAATTAATAAAGTTGACGATGATACAAGAAGTGAAAACAAATAAAATGAACTGCCTTGTTACGACGTGCCTTATTGCTTGCCATGTGTTTTGTTATAGTATTTTTTGTCTTGTTCGATGTTGCGAATCTGCTGCTACGATAGGTAGTTGGCCTCGCTTCCACTACAATTATTTTAGCAAAGTGTGCTTTTGTGCCAGAAATTATTACTTTTGAATATATTAGCAGCGCCTGCAGCTTCTCAGCAACAACGCATCTTTCAACAATGGCTTAGTTCAATTAGCATCGCAACCCTGTCAATCATCATTCTCTGGCTATAGTGCAGCGAAATTGAAGAATTCAATAGAAATTATGATAAACCAAACAACTTAACCAAATGAGAATAGAACCAATTGTAGAATTTCTAACAGAAGGCGTACTTATTATCGCAAACATTACGAAATGCAAGGAATACTATGCCGACAAGGAATTTGACTATGCCTACCCTGAGGGATTATCCGATTTATTAATAAATGGCGTCATTCACATTATAACGACCGAGGAACACGTAGAAGAAATTCATTTTATTTTTGACAATGAAGCCTTTGAGTTCACAGAAATAGATAGGCGTGGAAAGACATGGCTGCACAGTGAATCATACAATTATATGAAGGTCGACGAAGGAGATGAAGTACGATTGATTTCTCATGCTGATTTCACGCAAATGTGCAACAATCACAAGGGCGATCTAGAGGCCCAAATTGATAGTGCGTTGAGGATTAGAAATATTTTGAATCCTAATTATCCCATTGATAAAGAAACTTACTTAAAAGAAAATTTTCCAATTTTAGATTTCCCTGCTGGGCAATGGAGAGTAAATGTTTACTCAAAAACATATGATGGTGGACTATTGCCAGACTTCGCCTTTCATTTACAAAAAATGGATACTGTTGAATTAGAAAAAATTACCCTAGAGCCAATTGAAATCTTCGGATAGAAGAATTGTACAGATGGCAGCGGCGATTGTTATACAAAGTATTGACACTAGCATAGCACAAGCAATTAGATTGTATGGACTGGATTGTAGAAAAAATATTTCTTTTGACCTTGTTCTTTAGGTCTGAAGCTAATACCGAATTGCTTTCATCTTCTGATTCATCCAAGATTGTTGACGTTTATTCGTACTGTTGTAGCGAAGAAAAGGAAATAATATTATTTAATGACTCAACATTTAATTATTACTGGGGCAACAACCACAATGCTGCAACATTGTACTCATCTGGTACTTATCGAAGAACAGATTCGTCAATAATTCTCCAAAATAAAATGCAGTACAGACGAAGAAAACAATATCAAAAGGTTTACCAACCTAACGAGTACGTCTTAAGAAATGATACAATTTTCTTGTACAACATCAAAGACACATCGAAGATGGAAGAATGGGAAATTAGACACTCGAAACTTATAAGGAATTTGAATAGGGAAAAAGTGTAACTGCCGCTGCCGAGGTTTTGCGCTCTTGCTGCTTTTGTAGTAGATTTGACCAATGAAGTTGTTATTCTCCTTAATATTAATGCTGATAAATTTCCAAATGTCATTTGCACAAGACAAGGTGAATATTTCAAGCATAACTGGCTTGAAATATTATTCGGATAAAGGAGATTTTATTGCATTCATTTCTGATTCTATAATGACAACTTCATACAATAGTTACGGAGATACTGCCACTTTCTATGTTTTAGGTGACACACTATTTGCAGAACAAAATTACAGTTCTACGTATGGAGAAAACGGTAAGGGGTGGCATAGAGAAACAGCAAAATATTACTATGTTTTTACCAACGTTAATTATGATTCACTTACTATATTAAGTCATGGATATTATGGAAGGAATAATAGGCAAGAAACTGAAGCTATAAAACTTTACAATAATAAATCATTGATTGAAAAAATTGACAACTTTGAGTATTTTTCAGTTGAAACAAAAGGACCATGGCATGGGTATGAAAAACTAAAGATTTCCGCAGATCTGTATTTTGAGTTAACTATAGATTCAAATGGAGTAGTCAAATTTGATGAAAATGGATTGAGAAAATTTCAGGTAGAAAACTATAAATTCAAAATAACAAAAAAGGAATTAGAAAGAGGACTTGAACTTTTAAAGCACGCTCAAATTTCTAAACTGAAGAGAGCAAACCAAAATGTTATGGACAAAACTACAATATCGTTTATCTTGAAATCAAACGGAAATAGAAAAGTATATTATGACTGTGAAATTAATGAAGCACAAGTCCCACTCATAAAATATATGAGAGAGTTAAGAATTAAATACTACAAACCGAATAAGAAGAAATAAAACTACACGCAACAGCCCTTACCAAAAGTACCCCTCTAACTCGTTTTATCTGGCATACACAACAACTTCCAAGCGCCCCACTTTTCCCCGCATCACAGCACAACGCTTATTCCACAAACCCTGCCCTCACCAAGTACTGCTCCACATTTGTCCACGCCACTTCAGGATACAAAGTATTGTGGTAGGTTTTTATAGCTACTCTACCTTCCATCATATCGCGCATATACTGCATGCCTTGCCATGCAGGGTATAGCTCGGTTTTGCCTGGCGAAAAGAACTTTGTAATTTTTATTATGGCATTAAACATACCGATACTGCCTGGTCTAAAAATTTTGTAGGTTTTTCCACTTAGTTTACTCATCAAGGCTACAAAGTCCTTGCAGCTCATTCGGTCGCCAGCAATAAAGAGATGTCTCGGTGTACTTTCTGCCAAAGCAGCTAGTGCTGTAAAGTGCGCTACATTTTCTGTATGCGTAAAATCCATCACTTGATTGGCATTGCCCCAGCATAAAATCTTTTTTTGCTTCTTCATTATCAAAGGCATTTCTGCGGTTAGCATATCCATAAAGGCGCCGTTAAAAATAGATGTTGCTTTTATGTTTGTTGCATCAATAATGGCAGCAAATTGACGTCGCCAATCTAGATTTCTGTTTTTACCAGGCACTAGATTAGTATAGTCAATACTATAGTCGCTGCAAATAAACCTTGGTACACCAGCTTTAACTGCAGCATCTAGCAATACTTTTTGTGTGCCCAAGATTACGTCTTCAAGCCCTGCTAGCACAGAAACAACGCAGCTTACATCTGCCATAAAAGCCACCATGTCTTCGGCATTATTCATATTGCATTGTAAGACCTCTACACCTGCACTTTTCAAGGCTTCAATCTTTTTGGCATCAGCGCTTGCTCTCGCAACTACTTTGATGGCGGCCTTTTCTTGGAGTAAGTACTTAATTGTTTTGGCGCCCAAATTGCCAGTGGCACCCGCGACGAGTATTTTTTTATTCATTGATGTGGGCGAAGGTAAACAAGTGCGAAGCTATTAGTTGATTTTGTTATCTATAGGGCTATGTGCAAGGCTATGAGGGCTATTTGTATTCAATATTGCACAACACTGCTATTTGTATTGCTTTATCAAATCCAAAACACCTCGCCACATTTTTATTAAGTACCATTTATGGTCTGCGCGTTAGTTCAAAATCTAATGCAATCATCAAAGATTTGCAAGATATTGCTGCAACTGCTTTGGAAGTGCTGAAGTAGCAATCCCTAGATTGAACCTTTAATAAAAGTATCTATCTCTAATACCCAAACAACTCCTTCAAACTCAACTTCGTAACAGCACCATGCTTATTAAGTTCTTCCCAGTCAAGCTTTTCTTCTTTACCAACAACACAAAGTGTATATGGTTTGCCAGCAATGTTTTGCTCAAAGAAACGATTGACATCTGCAAAACTATAAGCTGGTACTTCTTTGTACACACGCTGACGTATATCGTTTGTTTGTCCTAGTTTTTGTGCGTTAAGGTAACTGAATATCAAACCCATTTTAGTAATACGCGTAGTATTAATATTAGTTAAGATACTCTGCTGTGCTTGCTGAAAACTCTTATCGCTTTGTGGTAGTTTATTGAGAATCGCATTCATAGCAATAATACTTTCTTTAAGCTTATCTGCTTGGCAACCCACATACGCTGTAGTACTGAACGGGTCTTCTTTTTTTGCAGGCGTATTGTAGCGCGCCATTGTACTGTAGGCTAATGCTTTACTTTCGCGTATATCCTGAAACACAATACCGCTCATGCTTCCACCAAAGTATTCGTTGAATAGCTGAATAACAGGTATGGCAGCTTCATCATACGCATCGCCATTGCGCACCCAAGTAATTTCGCTTTGTACCATGTCATAGTTGGTAAACAAAACATTCTTATCTTTTTGCTGTGAAAAATTAAACTTGTGCAAGGCAGGTGTAGGCAAAAAGCTTGCAGGTACTTTATGCAAAGGCGTCAACACTTTTACCAATTGTGCATTAGCCAAGGGACCGTAGTACAATACTTTGTGATTGTACTTTGTAAGGCTACGCAAAATATCTACGAGTTGCTTTGGTGTAATGGCATCTAGTTGCTCGTCGCTTAGCACGTAGTTAAACGGATTATCAGCGCCGTAGCGTGCATAGTTGCTTAAGGCGTTGCGTATGGCGCCTTTATTGCGCTTGCTATCAGCACGCTTCTTTTTCATGCCGGCAATCATTTCTTGCAAAGCTTCATCGTTCGCTTCGCAGTTAGCTAGCAAATCTTCAAAACGAGCCACATCAGCTGCAAAGTTTTCTTGTAAACCTGTTAGGTACACATACGTTTCTTCGCGGCCACTGCTTACACCAAAGTCGCTTGCTGTTTGGTAGAAAGCACGGCTTACATCGTCGGCACTTTTAGTTTTTGTACCAAGGTATTGTAAGTAGTCCACAGCAAGCGGCAAGAGTTGATTATGCCATTCGCCAATATCTAAGTAGTAGTATAAACTATAAGTATTATTGGTTGTATTTTTTACACTCAATACTGGCACAGTTTTTAGTTTACCACGTGCAATGTCTTTGTTGAAATCAACATACACGGGTGGCATTTCTGCACTTTGCATATTAATCACGTCGCGTACAAAGTTGCTTTGCGCATCGCGGTTTACTTCTACAGGTGTAATGCTAGGCTTATCTACTTTTACAACGTTATTGTCTTTGCCAATGCGCTTGTAAATACATACATAATTATCGTTGAGCCATTTCTTACAAAATGCTTGAACATCAGCTTTCGTTATCTTACTCATTTCTGCAACTTGTGCAACACTTTCTGCCCAATCTACACCAGTTACAAAAGCATCTAATGCGCTGTATGCTCTGCCGCCATTGCTTTCTGCAGCATCAATCATTTGTTTTTTATAATTATTGATAATGCTATTTAATAAGGCATCATCAAAGTTGCCATCTTTCAATAGCTGTATTTGTCCCAAGATTTCGTCGCGCACTTCTTCTAGCTTTTGACCTTCTTTAGCACGACCGCTTATGTACAGAATACTATAGTCTTGCATAATGTCTGCACCAGCACCAGCACTTAATACTTTTTGCTTTTTTACAAGATTCAAATCCATAAGACCAGCCGTACCATTGCTCAATACGTTGCTCATAAAGTTTAGCATGGTTGCATCTTTGCTTGTAGCACCAGGAAAGCGATAGGCAATGTTTAAGTATTCGGCATCTGGGCCTAGTACTTCACCATATCTTGGACTAGTAATTTCATCTTCCGGTTCAAACCTGTAAGGCTCAACTGGTTTTGCTTGCATATAACTAAAGGCTTTATCAATCTGTGCAATTAGCACATCGGGATTAATATCGCCCACCATGATTACAGCCATATTATTTGGCACATAGTTCTTATAGAAGTATTTGCGAATTTCCTTTAGCGAAGGGTTCTTAAGATGTTCAACTGTACCCAATGTTGATTGCAAGCCATAGTTATGCTTCTTAAACAACTCGGCCATCAATAACTCGTTTACCTTACGGCCATCATTATCGAGTGCGCGATTTTTTTCTTCGTACACAGCTTCTAATTCTGTATGAAAAATACGTAGCACTGGGTTGCGAAAACGCTCAGCTTCTACAGCCAACCACTGACTAATTTTATTTGCAGGAATATCGTTGACATACACTGTTTGCTCATTGCTTGTAAAGGCATTGGTACCTTTTGCGCCGATGCTCGTCATCATTTTATCGTACTCGTTTGCAATGGCAAATTTTGCAGCCACACCACTAACGCTATCTATTTGACGGTAGATGGCTTTGCGTTGAGCTTCGTCTTTTGTTGAGTTATATTGCTCGTAGAGATTGTCAATTGTCTCGAGATGCTTTTTTTCTTCTTCCCAATTAAGGCTACCATATTTATCGGTGCCCTTAAACAGCATATGCTCTAGGTAGTGTGCCAAACCTGTATTGGTAGCAGGGTCTGTTTTGCTACCAGCTTTGGTTGCAATTAATGTTTGTACACGAGGCGTTTCGCGATTGACGCTTAGTATAACCGTTAGGCCATTCTTTAGCGTATAAAAACGCATTTGCATTGGGTCGCCTTCTACTGTTTTGTAAGTGTAGTTACCGACAGTTTTTGTAACCCATTTTTTGCTTTGCGCTGTTGCATTGCTGCAAATAAGAAGCACGACTGCTAGCGCACTTAAAACTCTGTACATCATTGGTTGTTGAAGTAATAGTGAAATTAGGAAACGAATTTAGTAAAAAATAGACTACTGCATGAATTAAACTGTTAAGGGATAAAAAAAATTCCTGGCTATTTGTATAACCAGGAATTTTCTATCAAATAAAAATGAAACAAAAATTAAATGTCTTCAGGCTTTGCAATCTCCAAGTACTCGTCTTGGTCTTTGATGCGCATCCATATTTTGTATTGCTCGTCGTTCAATGTTTCTTGCAAACGCTTATTGCGTAATACATACACTTGCTTTAGCAATACATTCTTTTCTGCATTGTCTATATCCTCACGACTCATAATAGCTTCAATATCGCGCAAATGCTCTGTCATAATGCCGCGAAACACTGGCTTTTGTATTTTAGCCAAGGTTAAATCGGCCATTAAAGTTTCAATATCGCGATTGCGCGGTAAACGATTTTTCTTAGCCGCTGCTTCTGCTGCTTTCTTTTCTGCCTTACTTACTTCTGGTGCTGGCTTTGCAACAAAACCTTCTTTAGGCTGGTCGCGTACATCGCGCTTACGTACTTGACGCTTATCTGTATCGCGTGCAAAACCTTCTACTTCAAAACCTTCTGGTCTGTCGTCGGCTTGCTCGGTATCAACGTTTTTACGCTTTTTCTTTTTTACCAAAAACTGCGCATCGGCATCTGCCGCGCAAAATCCAATTAGTGCAAGTGCTAATAATAGCTTCTTCATCATTTGCTTCCTCTTAAAAAGAGTGTAAACATAAGCCATTTATGGCAAAATTTGTGGAAAAGAGGGTAATAAAGTACTAGTACTGCGATTTTGCAAGCTTTTTGGCTTTTTTCAAAAGAATTTTTTACTACGCAAATACGTTGCGTACCAACACTACACCTTTGCATCATAAACATAAATAAAGCGATGGATAATATTAAAGGCCGCATTTTTAAGCTAGAGTTTGCCACAAACACATTGTGCTATTTTGCCATGCTCATTTGCCGTACTGGTGCAGGCGCATTTGCCCAAGCCAACGACGATATACCCGTGAGGCTTTTGTACGGCAAACTAAGCACAATAGATAATCATATAGAGTACGACGATACGCAATCTACAAACAGCGAAGAAATCATTCAGCCAAGCCTCTACCTTAGCAACTTATGCCAGCAAGTGCAGCAACAGTTAGAGACAAAACTTATCGCATACGTCCAACATATAAAAAATGCAACAGCACAAATGCCGCAAGCAATTGTAGCATAATATTCACACTAAAAAGTATCATTCAATTGCGATAAAATGTATCAAACTGCAAAAAAATGCCCTAAAATAGGGCTTGTGGGCAAAATAAATTTAATCACATATGCAAATACTGCTACTTTTGAGCGCAAGAAACCAACCAATAGAAAAGTAAAAAACAACTAAAAGATATGAGCAACGCAGAAAAATTAAAGGCACTTAAATTAACCATGGACAAAATCGATAAGGATTTTGGCAAAGGCAGCGTAATGCGCTTAGGCGAAAAAGGTGCTGTACAAATTGAAGCAATTAGCACAGGCAGTATTGGACTAGATGTTGCCTTGGGCATTGGTGGTCTACCGAAGGGCCGTGTAATAGAAATATATGGTCCGGAAAGTAGTGGTAAAACAACCATTGCCACACACGTTATTGCAGAAGCCCAAAAGAAAGGCGGTATTTGCGCGATAGTAGATGCGGAGCACGCTTTTGATAGCGCCTATGCTGCAAAGCTTGGTGTAAATATTGAAGATCTTCTTATTAGTCAGCCGGATTATGGCGAGCAAGCATTGGAAATTGCTGATCGCTTAATTAATAGTGGCGCTGTAGATGTAATAGTAATTGACTCTGTTGCCGCGCTTGTACCAAAGAGCGAGCTAGAAGGAGAAATGGGCGATAGCAAAATGGGCTTACAAGCACGTTTGATGAGCCAAGCATTGCGTAAGCTTACAGGTACAATACATCGCACAGGCTGTTGCTGCATCTTCATTAATCAGTTACGCGAAAAAATTGGTGTCATGTTCGGCAATCCAGAAACAACAACTGGTGGTAATGCCCTAAAGTTCTATGCTAGCGTACGTTTAGACATACGTCGTACAGCACAAATAAAAGACGGCGATGAAGCAATTGGCAACCACGTTAAAGTAAAGATTATCAAAAACAAGGTAGCGCCGCCATTCCGCGTAGCAGAGTTTGATATTATTTTCGGCGAAGGCATTAGCAAGCTTGGCGAAATCATTGACATGGGTGTAGAATACAATATCATTCAAAAGAGTGGTAGCTGGTTTAGCTACGATGGCAATAAATTGGGTCAAGGCCGTGACAGTGTAAAGAGCCTAATAGCAGACAATCCAGAATTGAGCGCAGAACTAGAAGCCAAGATACGCGCCAAAGTAGCCGAGAAAATGTCGACAACAGTAGCTGTGGCGGAACCAGGAGACGACGTTTAGGAATTAGCGATTAATCGTGCACATGAGTGACCATTAAGTGTGATTTTGTATGCATGAGGTAAGGGCTAATTAGCATTGGCTAAGATTATCCAATTATGTCATTTTTTCCTGACCGAAAAATGACCTGTGGACTACACAGATTTGACACGAAAAATGCGCATTATGAGTTGTCGCCACTTACTTTTGTATCCGAGCTATTGAAGCTAATGATATAAAACAAGTGAAGCGCATGCCTGAGCTGCTGCTGTTTTACACAAGTTTTCCATACCTTAGCACATTAGCATTACGACAGTAATTATTAAAAAGTATTAGAAAATGCGTAAAGGATTTACAAAATTCATGCTTGCAGCAACGCTAGCACTTGGTTTTAGCCAAATGGCTACTGCACAAAGCAGCCAAGTACCACACAATTGCGGTACCCATGTTTATTACAACGACTTGTATGGTAAAAACCCAGGTCTAAAGGAGCAGGATGAAGCTTACGAAGCTGCCATTGCGGATTACCTGCGTACTGTAGATTTGAGCCAATTAGAGCGTACACGTTCTGGCGAGAAAATCATACCAGTGGTGTTTCACGTAATACACGACTATGGTAGTGAATGGATACCTGATGCAAACATCTACGACCAGATGCGTATTCTTAACGAGGACTTCAATAAGATGAATGCTGATACAGCAACAATTATTCCTGCGTTCAAAAGCAAAATTGGTGATGCTAAAATTAAATTCATGTTAGCAAAGAAAGATCCAGATGGTAATTGTACCAATGGTATTGATCGCATTCAGAGCTACAAGACACGTGCAGCTGACGATGCTAGCAAACTAAATCCATGGAGCCGTAATTACTACTTTAACGTATGGGTAGTTAATACAATTGGCAGACAAGGTGTAGCAGGTTATGCTTACAAACCTCAAAGTTTAAATGGTGGTTTCCTAAACATGTATGATGGTATTATCATTTTACATGATTATGTTGGTAGTTTACCACCCGCTTCAGCATTTAGCAGTCGCGCTTTATCTCACGAGTTTGGTCATAGTTTTGGCTTAGATCACTTATGGGGATCAACAAATGAACCTGGTGTCTCTTGTGGTGATGATGGTGTTGCGGATACACCACCAACAGAAGGCCACAGTAGTTGCCCTTCGTCTGCGTTGTATGGCGATTCTTTATGCGGAGGATTGACGGGTCCACTAGAAAATCTACAAAACTTCATGGAGTACTCATATTGTACTAGTCAAATGTGGACACCAGGTCAGTGCGACAAAATGCAAAAGGTTTCATTCATTGATAATAACGCTAGTCGTAATTTACTAGCCGGTGCATTAGCACATCAAGTAAGCGGTATTTTTGATACTACAGTTTGTCCACCGAAAGCAGACTTTATTAATCGTCGTTATTTCACTTGCGTAGGTACAAACAATGTAAACATTACAGGATTCCCAAGTAATGAAACGGCAGGTAGCACTTACAAGTGGACAATGCCAAATGGTACTTCTAACAATGCAACTACAAAATCGCTAACAGGTGTAACATTTAATGCAGCTGGATGGCAACCAATTACTTTTGAAGTAACAAGTGGTGGCAAGGTTGGTAGCATTTCTAAAAACAATAAGGTGTATGTAAGTGACCCTGCACAAACATTGCCACCAAACTATACTGAGAATTTTGAATTAACTTCTACAAGCGATCGTTGGCCAGTATTTAATTTCTACGACAACTATTTTGGTTGGAAAGTAACAGATAATGGTTACCTGTATGGCAATTGCATTAAGATGAACACGTTCGATGATCGTCCAGTTGCAGAAACATTTGTTGGTACACCTAGCGGTGATGCTGACGAGTTTATTAGTCCAGCTTGGGACTTAAGCGGTCTTACTGGCACTGAAACACGTTTGAGCTTTGTAAGCGCAGGTGCTACAAAAACTAGTGCTTTTGCAGATGTTACAGATAGCCTTCGCATTTACTATAGCACAAACTGTGGTGCTGCTTGGACACAATTGGCTTTTGCTACAGTAAACAAAGACAACTTGTTTAACATGCTTCAGCGTCCAGACAATTACGAGCCGCAAACTACTGGCGATTGGCAGTGGCGCTCATATGTAATACCTGATGCTGCTAAGAGCTCAGCTACATATTTCCGTTTCCGTTACAAGAGCAGCGATTATAGCAATAACTTGTTTGTTGACGAAATTAGTGTAGGTACTTGGGCTACAGGCATCAACGACCTTGCCGCTTCTAAAATGCAAATGAGCATCTTACCAAATCCAAACAATGGTGCCTTTAATATTCGTATTAGCCAAAACCTTGGAGCAGATGTAGATATTACTGATGTAACTGGTAAACTTATAAAAACAATTACTGCTGCTGAGTTTAACGGCAATGGCGATGCTACAATCAATGTAAACGTACCAAGTGGTGTTTACTTTGCAAGTGCTCGCTTGAATGGCACGAAGCTTACAACGCAAAAGTTTGTTGTAAACAACTAGTAGTTTTATTTATCAACGTTAATTAATCATAAGCCTGTGCCAGCAATGGTTCAGGCTTATGTTTTATATATACCCTTGTATTAAGATGGCTTAATACTCTAAGCGGCACTGCTTATCAAAAACAAATACCACTATTTGCAACTGCGTTTTGTTTTATTAGGCTTTTGCAGCTAAATTTGTGTGCAATTAGTTAGCAATGATGAAAAAGTATTTAGGATTAGTAGTTGTATTGATTTTGTCGGCAGTGTTATTTGGCGCTTGCAACAAAGAAAGAAATGCACCCTTAATGACCTTTAAGCCAGGTGCCAATTATGTTATTGAAGATAATCCACTTGCCAAGGTTAATACAAAGTATAAAATTGGTATTACCGCAGCTCCGGGCAATGGCGATTTTTTGCTTGGAAGCTTTAAGTTAAAGCGCAAGTACAACGACGATAGCGAGCAAGTATTAGAGGCAGTTACAATTTTTGGGCCTCAGCAGTACAACTACGATCGCGATTTTGAATTTACAACACGCTCACAAGTTGGTGTAGAGTTATACACCTTTGAAATTACAGATAAAGACGGTAAGACAAAAACCTTGTCAATAAAACTTACAACGCACTAGCTTGTTGTGTTGCTGTAAGTACTGCTATTGATAGGAATCTCTCGCATCGCTTTTACTACTGCGTTATAGGTAGATAAAACCAAAGACTTTCGCAAGAAAAAGTAGTTTCAATTCTGCACTTATGGCCAAGATTTATTTGATTCTGATCATTGCATTTCCAAGCATATTAGGGATGCTTGGCTATTTGCTTCGTAAACAAAATCCTGAATATTTAACTTTTTATAGCTACTTTTTCCTCTTATCGGCAATTACCGAAATTGCAGCAATCTATGTTATGTTGCGCTATCATAACAACCTATATGTTTATAACGCTTTTAATATTATAAAGTTTGGTTTTCACATGTGGTGGTTTCACAAATTCTTTAGGGTAGGATTTTCAGTCAGAGTATTTATAGCAGCCGTTGGTATATTTCTATATGGCATAGTAGAATTTTCGATTTTTCGATCTGCTAATCACTTTAGTACTTTTAGATTGTTGGCACAGAGTGCCACTATTTACTTAGCGGCCTCGTGGTTACTTCACCATCTGTTGTATCTAGCCTCCAATTCTATACAAGATCGTCAGTTCTACTTTTTTATGGTAGTTCTACTTTTTGGATTCTGTATTAGCACCTTTTTTATGATTACACTTACCGCATTAGTTGTACTAACAAATGAAATGAAGTTAGCGCTATGGCAAATTTTTAAGTTTTTGCTAATATTTAATTACATAATGTTTATTGTTGCATATATTTTCCCCAGAATCATAAAATCTAGAATACCGACATTAACTTAAGTATAAGTGAATAATAATTTTATATTAGCATTTGCAGTTCTACTGCTATTCCTGTTGCTGCTCGTGGCTATTTTTCTGCTAGTGTATATCAAGTACAGTAAAAAGTTTCATGATCAATTTGCAATTGCGCAAATCGAAAGCCGTGATCAGGAGCGAAAGAGAATTTCAGCAGACTTGCACGACGACCTTGGTCCAATTCTAGCTGCAACAAAGCTGTTTACACAATCCATAAATGCCACTACGGACGAAGACAAAGCAAAGCTAAAAAAAACTAATCAGCATTTAGATTCTTGCATAGAAAGAGTTCGAGCAATTTCGCAGCAATTGATGCCAACAAGTTTAGAACGAGGAGAATTAGTGTATGCTATAAACACGTATATAGCTTCTATTGCACCAAATAGTACTTTGAGCATTATTTTCAAACACAAATCAGCCAAAATCCCATTATCTGCCCAGCAGCAAGAGCATATCTACAGAATTGTTACCGAGATAATTACCAATACCTTGCGGCATGCTGCTGCAACTACGCTAGCAATTGACATTTGCGTTGAGAATGGCATTTTTGAACTGACAACCAAAGACAATGGTAAGGGTATGAACTTGCTAGAAAATAAGTTAAACGGTGTAGGTCTCGCAAACATCAGAAGACGGTCTGAGGCGCTAAAAGGCAGCTGGAAAATCTATAGTTCACCAAACAAAGGCTTGCAAACAAGCCTTAAAATCAAAATAGCCAATGACTGAGCATACTATTAGGGTCATTATCGCAGAAGACCACGAATTATTTCGGGAAGGCTTAGAAATGCTGTTACGCAGTATGGTAGGTATTTCTATAATAGGCACAGCCACCAACGGGCATGAACTGTTAAACTTGGCGCGCACTTTAGCTTTTGATGTGGTGCTTACAGATATTAATATGCCTATATTAGATGGCATCCAAGCTACCAAATCAATACTTGATGGCAAAAAAGATGCAAAAATACTTGCTTTGAGCAACCACAACGATGGTAAACTAATTTTTGATTTTATTGAAGCAGGAGGAAAGGGATTTGTTTTAAAAAATGCAACAAAACAAGAAATGCATGATGCTATTCTGGCTTTACATAACAATGAAAATTATTATTGCAAAAAGGCTATGGAGCAGATTACGGCGTTTATCAATAATCAGGGACATAAAGCGTTTGCACATACACAAAAGATTGAGTTGACGGACGTAGAGCTAGAAGTTGTAAAGCAAATTGCTGCTGGCAAAACAAGCAAGCAAATTGCCGAGATAATTTTCTTAAGTCCACGTACCGTGGAAGGCATTAAACTAAAGGTTTATAGAAAAATGGACGTTGCTAATAGTGCCGGAGTGATTAGATATGCTGCAGAACACAACATGCTTAATGATCTATAAGTGATTAGCTACGAGGGCTGGAGCAAGTACAAAGAAAGGGCTGCCCCACTATGTAAGACAGCCCTCTAGGATGGGGGAATTATATTAATTAGAAATAGGTATTCAGGATTTGTGATTTGCTAAGTCCAGCAATTGCGTTAACATCGTTTATGATATCGTTTAAGATAACGATATCTGCATTACTATTTGAATTAGCAATGAGTGTATTTAAGTATGCGATAATATCTGCTTGGGCAGCTGGCGATATAATGATCGTACTTCCACTTACCATAGGATCCATCATATTATCGATGACATACTTATAGTTGATAAGCAGCTGCACGCTTTGCAGAGCAATAGCAGCATTGGTGCCACACAGATTGTCTACAGAGCTCAATGAATAATAGTAGTTGATATATTTCTGCCCAAAACTAGATGTACTCAGTAAGTTGTCGCGCAATGAATACAGTGACATTACGCTAGGCACATTAGCTATAGCAGAGTTTGGTAGCAACCCGTTAGTCGCCACAAAATTTACACTACGATTGCGTGCGCATAGTCCTTTTCCTTTATCGCATGTAGCAGGTGCATATTCAAATCTGGCAGCCAGGCAGGTGCCATCCGTTTTTGCGGTACAAGGCTTGCCACATTTGTCACCACCGCCAAAGTCATCGTCTGCCGCTGCTACTTTACTAGAGGTCGAATATGTGTTATTTCCAAAGTACGCATTTAGCCTATATGCGAAAATGTCCGCGCATTTTGCGAAGGCAGTTTTGTTCATTGCCTTGCCGTCAAGTACCACCACACTGCTACTAACGCCGTTAATTGCATAAAGCTTTTTTGTAATCTTATTAATTGTGGTGTAAGAAATATTTGGTGTGCTGGCTGTAAGTTCGTTAATCAGCGTTAGCCTGTTGTTTTCGAGCTTATACATTCTATGAAATAGTGTACTACCAATCATATGAAATTCCGAAATACCTTGTAAGGAACTTGCTGTAACTTTTTTTGTTTGGCTTAGCAAGTCATTCGTGTACAGTACAAATGCAACGTCATTTGGCTGTGGCTCTAGGTTGTTACTCAGCAAAAACGATTTACAAGCACTGATTAAGGCTGAGTTCTGATCGCGTGCAATTGCAATTTCTTGCTTGTGGTTGTCAAATACGTCCCAAATTGGCATGTCAAAAGAGGTTGCCGCAATTGGTTCACCAACGACGATAGTAGCCACTGCGTCTGGCTTGCTAGTGGTACATGTACTACATTCTGTTTTTTCTTTTTTGCAGGCTACTGCTGTAAACAATACAATAGTTGCAAGGAAGGCGATTGCCTGAATTTTGATTCTGTTCATGTTAATTGATTTTTAATGTTCGAGAACAAAAGTATTGTCGGAAGTTGGCGATAACATCACCTGAAAGTAATTCACGTAGCAAATTACGTAGTTCTACGTATGCGCAAAAAAGACTGCAATAGTGCATTTTTATATTGCCACAATGCACCGACTATTGTAATGCGATAGCACTCCCATCGCAGCAAGCTTTAGCATTCAATAATTTTTGCATGTAAGCGCAACGACGATAGGGAGCAAGTATTAGAAGCAGTTACTATTACTGGGCCTAAGCAATATAATTACGATCGAGATTTTGAATTTACAACACGTCCGCAAGTTGGTGTGGAATTGTATACGTTTGAGATTACCGACAAAGACGGCAAGACAAAAACCTTGTCGATAAAGCTTACAACGCACTAGGTTTTACTCTGCACTTGGTGCGGCAATCATCGGCAATTCAGATGCCGTTGCAATTTTTACCTGATGTACTTCTTGTAGTTCAGCAAGCAAGTGTTGCATTTGATTTTGCGCTATACTTGGCAAATCACTTTTGGCAACACGCTCTAATACTTTCGTGCGTGCTTCTTGTTGAAGGGCTGTCAAATCCTCGCTGTCAAATTTGTTAAAAAGACCATTATCCATATTGTAATATTTTAGGTCTTGCTCAATGCTCAAAACTTCTGGCTCTGGAAACTTTACAAACCTAACAGCACCAGTAGTCGCATCTTGTTCTAATTGTGCTTTCTTAAAATCGTAACCCATCAACACTTTACCGTGTACAATTAGCAATGCTTTTTTAGTACTTGGTATAAACATAGCAAACTTACTTGTATGGCTGTAATCAAATACTTCGCTAAAATGCCCTTCTGCGCATACAACCTTAAACACACGTTCAATTTTATTAAGCAAAAAAGTATGATCGGCTTTGGTGACAGCACTGCTGCTTTGTCCACTAAACTTTTGCATCAACACATAAATAAGTGCAGCACCTAAAGCAGCCCCAACGGCAATATAGAGTAAGCCAAAACTACTGCCGCCTACTATAGGCGTTTGTGTAAAGAACAAGCGATAGATAAACCCAAAAAGAATTAAACCAATAAGCGCCAAGGCGAAGTAGTAGTATTTTTTTAGTGTGGCCACAAGGCTAAGTTATACCAATTACACATATAAACTAACCCAAGCTATCTAATAATTTTAGAATAGTAAGTGGGGAGCGATGCACTTCGAAAGTAATATAGCAACATGCAGTTGTATTTGAATTTGGCACAATGGTGCAATTGGCGTTGTTTGAATTAACTAGGGGCCATCAAACGCAAATCAATTTACTAGACAAAAGATAATACTTTAAAAACCTAATCCACATTGTTGTAACAGCAAATTGTACTGACGAAACACTTAAGATATTTTTTCGTTGTACTTTATGCATGCTTTAGTGATAAAGCGCATTGAGGCAGTTCAATGCTATCGTAATATTACATGTACTTAATCTATTTTACATCGCAGATGTCTATAGTATTTGGTGCTACAGAAGATTAACTTTACGAAAGAAAATAAATCGCTATGCAAAAATTTTTAATCTTAATCACACTCCTTTTTTCATTCAAAGCGCAAGCCTTAATTGTAAAAGAAATTACACCACTAACCAATCAGATCATTTTGGTAAAGGTACAAGACGGCGTACCCAAGTATCACTCATATGGTCAACCGTATACCCAGGATAGTATTTTGGGCGACGCCCTTGTGCAAGCAGATGCGCTTAATGCTAGCAATTTTTCCATTAGCAGTAGCAATGATGTATTTTACGCAAGTGCACAAGTGCCAGACAGTATTGGCCTGAAAAGCAAAGGACAATTTTTTATAGAACGCTGCGACGGCTGGGGTTACTTGCCAGCGTTTAACGATATTGGCTGCGAGAATATTGGCTCACGCGATTATGCATCTATCCACTGTATTTATATCTTTTTACCACAAGCCATGCAGCTCAATAAAACGTATACAATAAACTTCAGTAACCTACCCGGGCTAAGCAGTACAACTTTTACCTACGATTACAAAGTATTACGTAGCGATGCCGTGCACGTTAATCAAATTGGTTACGATGCAAACTCTGAAGCGAAGTATGGTTATGTGTATTCGTGGATGGGTAATAAAGGACCACTTAATACAAGAGTATTAGAGGGCAAAAGCTTTTATTTGATAGACAGCGCCACAGGTGCCACAGTATACACAAGTACAGTTGCATTTAGAAAAGATAGTGCTACAGTAGAAACAGGCCAATGGGATCCTGCCGGCACGCCAAATCAGAATTTTGTTGGCGCCACAGTATATGATTGCGACTTTAGTAGCTTTACAACACCAGGAACCTATTATTTAAGTGTAGAAGACGTAGGCCGATCATATCCTTTCTCTTTAAGCTGCAATGCCTACAACACACCCTTTAATGCAGTGATGCAAGGCATCTATCAGCAACGTAGTGGTATTGCGCTTACAACACCTTATACAGTGCATCCCCGCTTGGCGCCACATAATCCACTCACTACACCTGGCTTTGCAGGCAAGCTCATCTATACCAATACCAAGTATCAAACCGTATCGGTAGAAGATGCAGCTGCAGTAGACAAACCATTGTGGGAAGCAGGCTTTGAAGGTCCAATTAATACTTGGGGCTGGTACCAAGATGCTGGCGATTGGGATACCTATCTTACACATAGCAATGTACCTGCTAAATTGATGTTTACGTATGAAGCTTTTCAAGACAATTTTTACGATGCACAATTAAACATTCCAGAAAGCGGCAATGGCATCCCAGATATTTTAGATGAGGCGCGCTGGCAGTTACGTTTTTACAAGCGCACAAAAGATGCAATGGCTGCGGCAGGTTATGGTACAGGTGGTGTAGGCGGAGCGCGTGTAATGGGCGACTTATGGGGCGGTGATAATACCACACCCGGCATTGGTAACGGTTCTTGGCACGACACAGCACGTACATGGATTGTAAGCGCAGAAGATGTATTTACAACGTATATCTATGCAGCCTTAGCTGCGCAGTACCAGCACTGCTTAAACCTTGCAGGTGCAACTGATCCAGAAGGTATCAATTGGCAAACAGAAGCAGTAAATGCTTATACATGGGCCAACACCAATACTACTATCAACGATACAGTTTTGTTTTTTTACAATATCAACGACTGCAAAACCTACGCAGCTACAGCATTGTATAGACTTACTGGTACAGCATCTTATCATACAGCTGCGCTAGCAGGTCTTACCACTCAAGGTATTGGCGCAAGTACAGGCACCTTAGAAAACCAGCAGGCTTACGGTGCTTTTATATATGCCTTCACAAAAGGTATAAGACCAATTGATACACCCATGTATCAAAATGTATTAGACATGACGGTGGCAACAGCAGATTTTAATTTAGTTTATTTCATCAATAACAGAGCATGCAGATGGGGTGGCAATTTTTGGTTTCCAATGGTAGCGGGCCAAGCCACTACGCCATATATTTTTGAAGCAGTGTTGGCTTATGCTGTGCAAAAGCAAGTAGATTCTAACTTGGCTAAAAACTATTTGAAATCTATTCAAACCACAGCAGATTATTTCTTGGGTAATAATCCATTAAACACATGTTGGATTAGCGGTTTAGGCGAACAAAGTCCCGAAGGTATTTTTAGTTTGGATGGAAGATACATTGGCGATTCTGTGCAGCAGCGCTATGGTATCGTGCCTTATGGACAATGGACTACACAATACACCTACGGACCGTACGGGCCTTGGAACAATGCATGGCCACACAAGACACTATTCCCAGACTATACCCAGTGGCCAGGCCACGAAAAATGGTATAATAATAGGTACACACCGCTAAGCAGCGAGTACACGGTGCATCAAACAAATGCGAATGCAGCAGCTATTTACGGCGCCTTGAGTTGTAAATACAATACTAGCACACCATTAAACATTAGTCAAGTAATTCTAAAGGTGAATTGTGTAGATAACAAACATCTAATAGAAGCTACCACAAGCAATATTGTAAATCTGCAGCAACTAAAACTACTTGGTAGCAACGATGGCACAGTTTGGCAAAACATAATGGCCGATAATACTGCTAGCATCACTACGAGCTTAAGTGTCGGCTATACTTTCTACAGCGCAATTGCCAATACAAGCAGTGGTGTAGTAAAAAGCCAAGTAATAACAGCTCCTTGCAAAACTGCTGTGATGGACGATGTTGTGATTTATCCGAATCCAACTACAGACTTTTTTACAGTGAAGTCAAGTCAGCATAAATTAAGCATGATACAAGTGCTAGATGCACAGGGTAACACTGTGCTTAGGCAAAAGTTTAACACAGACGCAATTAGCCTACAACATACTAATCCTGGTTTTTATACCGTTTTATTGTTTACACAAGATGGGCAAGTGATAAGTAGAAAATTGGTAAAGCAATAATGCAATAAGCTACACAATGCAAGCCAAGCAATAGGCTACGCTACAATCTTCTTGCCCTACCTTTGCACAACCAGTACAATGAAGAAGTATGCAGTAATAATGCTAGTGCTTATGGCAACAGCCTGCGGCAAGGCTGCCTTTGAACCAGTAGACGAAGGGGTAGAATATCAACGCTTGTTTGATACCAAAAGATTTATACTCAATCAATTGCAGTTTCATAAAGAAAACGAAAGCACCTACGCCGAGCTAACGAACAAAGAAGGTAAGTTAAACAGCTTTGACACAGCCAATGTACGAGCCACCTTGATTAATTGGGCAAACTATACACAGCCCTTGCTTGATATCAATCTTTGCGATAGCAATTACAATAAAGTGTATCGCGTAGACCTAAAAATTGACTCGACCCTGCAACGCATAGAAGCGCTCTATTTACCACTATACAACAATTTGCCTGTTACTAAAATGCTGCTTAGCTTTGATATGGACGAAGAACTAATGGGCATCTATGCAGAATATAGCAAGCTTGGCTTTTGGACAGATATTAAGCGCACCATTACATACAAGCGCAACGAGGTTTTACAAATTCAAGAAACGACGAATAGTATTTTTAGTGCACCAAAAACTACAATTAGAAAGCTATTGTTTAATGCAGGACAAGAGGCTACACCAAAAGTAAAGTTAGAAGCAGCACCATAATGTTATACCAATCGGATGTTCAACCAGGTATAAAGAACCTGATTATTTGTAACTGCGTAATGGTGCTTGTATGCGTTATTTTTCAGCAGGCACAGCAAATAGATTTGTTTGACACGCTGGCATTGCATTCGCCAGATAGTCCGCTCTTTAGGCCATGGCAATTTTTAACCAGTACTTTTTTGCATGGCAATGCTAGCTCTCCCTACATCAATGTACAGCATACCTTGATGCACTTACTGTTTAACATGCTTGGCTTATTCTTTTTTGGTAGAATCCTAGAGCGTATGTGGGGCACAGCTTTTTTTCTAGCATTTTATTTGGCGGCTGGTATTATTGCTTCGGCATGTCACGCCGCGGCACTGCATTACGAGCATAGTATTTTGTTGCAAGGGGTGGCAGAGTTTTCGCAAAATAGCACTTGGGCGCAGTTTAACGAATTGCTGAACAAGCATCCACAAATACGTGTACCTACCGACAGCGCAACAGAATTTTTTAGCGACTTACGAGCAGCATGGTCCGAGCAACCACAAGACATGCAATATGCACAGCATGCCAAAACATCTTTGCATACTTTTTTATACGGCAGTAGCGAAGGCTATGCGGGTTACCTCAATGGCAAAACTGTTGGTGCAAGCGGCGCAGTAATGGGTGTATTGGCTGCATTTGCCTACCTATTTCCGAATACTACGCTCTTTGTAGGATTTATTTTCCCAATGAAAGCAAAGTACTTTATAGCTTTGTACGCAGCGGGAGAATTGTTTTATTCGTGGCGAAATATTGCAGGCGACAATGTTGCTCATATTGCCCACTTGGGTGGCATGGCAGCAGGCTTTATAATAGTAATACTCTGGAATAAATTTAACAAGAAAACATTTTACTAATAGCAATGGAAGACATAAGATATGAGATAAGCAAGAGCGATGTGCTAAAGGTATTTGTAATGTCATCCTTGTACATGGGTGTACTGATGATGGCAAAAGTCTATTGGCAAATGAATGGCGAAAACCTTGCATGGTTTCATAGCAAGGTATACCCATGGCTTGTAGTAAGCAAGCACAGCCTGACACGTCCTTGGACAATTCTAACACATGCAATCACTGAAGCGGATGTATGGATTTTTATTAGCAACTTTATTTGGTTGTACTTCTTTGGCTTTGTGATAGAAGACCTTAAAGGCCGCTATAGTGTCATTACACTGATGCTAGTAACTGCACTTGTTACAGGTATTGTAGCAGCAGTATGTGCGCAGGTGGCTCCTAAGTTATTTGCTTACGAGTATTATTACGGCATGCGTGCATGTGTGCTTGCAGTTGTAAGTGCAACGGTATTCTTTAATCCTACCTATCGTGTTTTTCATTTTATACAAGGCGGCATACCAATTTGGACTGTAGGTGTATTGTATTTGTTTCTTAGCATGTTTGCTGGTACGGGCGATGGTATCAATATTGTATGTATGCTTATTGCAGTGCTGCTAGGTTATCTATACAACAAGCAATTAAGCGGCATGTTTGATGCTTTGCGTGCACGCTTGCTTAACATGAATGCGGTTGGCACTTCAAAGCCTAAGCCTAAACAACAAGCGCCAATAAGCAAGCCTGTGATGAAAGTTGTAAGTATTGAACAAGAGCGTGTAGATAGGTTGCTTGATAAGATTAATAAAGACGGCATCAATAGCCTTACCCCAGAAGAACGCGCTTGGCTTGAAGCGTATAGTCAAAAGTAGCATAGCTTGAAACTCATAAGAAACATAGCAAAATACTTTCTATGGACACTAAATATAGTTGTCGTATTGCTCTTGCTATGTTCGCTTGCTATACCACATGTTAGTCCAAAAGAAGCGTGGCCTCTTGGTTTATTGAGTTTGGCTACGCCTTTTATTGCGCTTGGCAATGTCATATTCATCGTCGTATGGCTTGTATTAGGCAAGTGGCGCCGCATGTTACTAAGTGTTGTTGCTATTATTTTATGCTGGAAAATTTTTAGCGTTGGCATGGCTGGCAATGTGCAAGAAGAAAGTGATATGCGCTACAACACTGCGGCCTTAAAAATTATTACGTACAATGTAAAGCTATTTAATCTTTATGGCGGGCAAGATGCAAGTAAGCTCAGTACCCGTGCAGCTATTGCCGAGTATATCAATGCACAAAGACCCGACATTGTTTGCTTGCAAGAATTTTTTGACGGTACAGTACTACCAAATACGGATAATATAGAATATATAAAAACACAATGCAAGCTGCCATACGTAGCGTTTAATATTAATATTAGCAGTAAGCGTGGCAACTTTGGCGATATCATTTTTAGTAAATATCCTATTCTAGCACAGCAACAGCTAGCATTTGCCGACGACCAAGTTGGCAACCATCATTTTCAATACGCTGACATTGCAAAAAATAACGACACCTTTCGCGTATATAACTTGCATTTACAAAGCATTAAACTTGACAGTAAAGAATTAGACTTTGTAGACGATAAAGATTTAAATGCCTTGAAGCGTTTTGAATCGCTAAAGAAAGGTATGGGTATCGTACATAAGCTACGCGCCGGTTTTGATTCGCGCAGTGGACAGGCCAATCAGGTGGCAGCACATATTAGCAAGTGCCAATTGCCTAGCATTGTATGCGGCGACTTTAACGATTTGCCGACGAGCTATGCATACTTCACCATTCGCAAAGACATGGGAGATGCTTTTCTTGATAAAGGATTTGGCCTCGGACAAACCTATAAGGAAGTGAGTAGCGTATTGCGCATAGACTATGTGCTATACGATAAGCAGCACTTCAAAACTTTAGGCATAGACCAGCAACGCCTAAGCTATAGCGACCATTTTCCGATAGCGGTCAACTTTGCTATACAATAATTTGGAACGACTCTCGTTGTAATGTTAATACAGCGCTATCGTAAACACCAAACTTTCAATATATTCTGAAATATCGCTACCTTTAAGCTATGGCACAAAAATTACAAGATGCACGACAGCAGTTTATAAGTAGTTGGGGGGCATTTGCCAGCCATTGGGGTATTAATAAAACCATGGCACAAGTGCATGCACTTTTATTAACCACAGCTACACCACTTACCAGCGACGATATTATGGACCAACTGCGTATTAGCAGAGGTAATGTAAACATGAATGTACGTGAGCTCATCAATTGGGGATTGGTTGAGCGACAAACTGTGCCCGGCGAACGCAAAGAGCTTTTTGTTGCCGAAAAGGAAATGTGGAAAGTAATTAAACTAATCGTCAAAGAAAGGAAGAAGCGCGAGTTAGAACCAATGCTTGCACTGTTGCATCAATTGCAGGATGTCACAGGCGATAAAAACAGCGCTGACTATAAAACCTATACCAAAACCATTGAAGGCATTATCAAATACGGTACACAAGCAGATAAAACATTAGACCGCCTTATTAAAGCAGAAGAAAATTGGTTTTGGGGCAGCTTCCTTAAAATGCTAAAATAATCAAATGGCTCAAGCAGGCTACATACTCATTTACGACGACAAGTGCGCACTATGTGCATGGTATAGTAATGTGTTTGTAAAGCTTGGCTTGTTAAACAATACCGGCCGCTTAGGCTTTGCACAAGCGCCAGAACAATTGCTTGCACAAATAGATTTAGACCGCGCAGGCAATGAAATTCCACTCTATGATACGGCAACTAAGCAAGTTGTTTATGGTATAGATGCCTTAGTAACTGTGCTAAGCCAAAAGCAAAAGTGGATTAAGACCTTCGCACAGCTGAAGCCCGTGGATTATTGCCTGCGTAAGTTGTATAAACTTATTAGTTACAACCGCAAAGGCATCGTAGCTCATATCCCAAGTACAGAAGGTTACGAATGTGCGCCAGGCTACAGTTATAATTACAAGAAATTCTTTATCGTATTATGTTACTTGCTCAGCTGCATTTTACTAATTGCCGTGCACGATAAAACATTGCACAAAGTAGCAGATTGGCTTTATTTACTCAGTGGCTTTATTAGTTTGTTCGCTATATTAACTACAGATAAAAAGTATTTAGAATTTGCGATGCAATGGCAATTACAAGTTTTGATTAGTTTAGTGCTACTCATACCATTTACACTATTGCTACCTCATATCAACTTAGCAGCAGTATTATATTTTGCAATCATTAGTGTATTGATACTCATGCAAATTCGCCGTCGTATCAAATACCTTGTCAAATACTTTAAGCAAAGCAATTAGTGTTGCATAACGGGCAAGCGTTCTAGCGCCATGCCTACTTGTTGCACATCCATCAGCGGATTTTCGCGCATAATATGCTTGTACTTTACCTTGTACAATCCAACTTGGTCAAACTTGAGTGCCTCGCCATTTGGCCCAAGGTTAAGTTCTTGCGTACACACGCCACCTACGCTGCGTCCCATCCATCGGCCATCATTAAATGCCAAAGGCACTTCTTGCTTTTGCACCAGCACCTTGCCGTTTGGTAGCGTGGTACTTACGTTTAGCCAAATATTGCTAAAGTTATAGTCGTACGTGTGCTGCAGCATCAATAGCCAATTGTAGCGCTGACTCGTATCGCTAATATAAAATTCAAATACCTTTTCGTCGCTGTTTTGCCAACCACTTGTACTTGTGGCATACGTACGTTGTACACGATGGCTTTTTACACAAGCACTGTGTAAGCAAATTACAGCGATGCAGGCAAAAATTACTCTATAGTACATTTAGTATTTGCTCTTTTGCTTTTTCTAAATCGTCTTTCATTTGCACAACTAGCTTTTGTATTTGTGCATCATTGGCTTTACTGCCCATGGTATTGATTTCGCGGCCAACTTCTTGCAATACAAAACCAAGCTTCTTACCAATTTGTGCATCGTCTTTAGCCGCAATAAGTTCTCTAAAATAATCTAAGTGATGTTGTAGGCGAACCTTTTCCTCGCTTATATCTAGTTTCTCTAAATAAAATATAAGCTCTTGTTCAAAGCGATTATTGTCTATTTTGTCCTTACCAATATTTTCTTCAAGCAGCGTCGTTAGTTTTTGCCTTTGCTTATCTACACGTGCTCCCTCAAATGGTTCTACAGCTTTGCTATTGCTTTCTATGCTATCCATTAAACCCAGTAAGTGGGCTTGCATAGTTTGTCCTTCTGCCGCTCGACTTGTGTTTAGATTTTTGCATGCAATAGCAAGTATTTGCTCAATCCCAGCCCAATCGCCTTCATTAAACTCGTCTGTGGCTTGCGATACCACTTCTGGCAATTGCAACACAACGGCCAGGGCATTATCAATAGGGGCATTAAGTTCGGTGCCCAATTGGGTAACAGCTTTATAATAGAATTGTGCAAGTTCAGTATTGAGCCGCACGGCCTTATTGCTACCATTTTGTTTTAGGTTGGCATTCAGTTCTACACTACCGCGCTGTAAATTAGCCTGCAGGTAGTTTTTGATGTTTATTTCAAACGGTCTTAACGCGATAGGCAGGCGTTGGTTTAGCTCAAACTGTTTGCCGTTTAAGCTTTTAATATCTATAGAAAGTGTGTAGTCTTTAAGCGCGCCTTCAGCACGGCCAAAGCCTGTCATGGAATGCAACATGCTTCGCAAAGATACTGTGGCGAACTGCTATTCCTTAAAAAAATTTTACGCTCAAATTGTGCAACGTATTTCCAAAATTCCTATCTTGAGCACTGTAATAAAGCATTATGTACAAACATCTCTTAAGCATTTGCGTTGCAACCTTATTGGCGCTTAGTGCCACAGCACAAACCACAGCACATCAAGAAGCGATGGAGCATTGGAATAAAGGCGTTAAAGCATACCGTGCCGAAAACTACGACGAAGTAAAAACCGAATTTAAGCAAATACGCCGCAATGATAGTGTATACCATGCTGCACAAACCACACTAGGAGAAATATATATGCTGGATAGTAACTACTACGAGGCGATTGCATGTGGGCATAATCTTACTGCAGAACCAAGTACATATACTATAGATGGCTATGTAACGATTGCGAACTGTTACAGCGCAATGAAAAAATGGGACAGTAGTGCTTACTGGTACGAACAAGCGCTTAAGGTAAATCCTTATTATGCAAATGTCTACTACAATTATGGCGCAATGATGATGCGTAAAGAAGACTACGTCAATGCACAAAAATACTTTGAGCAAAGCCTTACTGTAGATCCTTTCTATGCAAGTGCCATTCACCAATTGGCCAACGTGGCTTACCAAAATGCAGAAATTATACCGGCAATGCTAGCGGAGCTTACTTATTTACAAGTAGCGCCATCAGGCAGATATGCTAGTACGGCGATCAATAGAATTATTGAAATTGCCAATAACAGTGCTACTGTTGATAGTATCTTAAAAACGCGCACTGACGAAACAATACATGCACCATACAAGGAAATAGAAAAGATATTGAAGAGTAATGTTGCGTTGATGGATGCTTTTCAAAACAAGTTTGATCCGTTAAATGATAAGGTCATGCGACAAGTGCAAGTTGTGCTTGAAAAGCTAAAGCCACAAAGCAATGCGACAAGCTATATTGCAAAAAACTATTTACCTATCTATCGCGAGGTATGGTCTAAAGAGTATTTTAATCAAATGGGCTGTCAGGTATTGATAGAATTAAAAAACGACAATATTGATAAGTACATTAAGCGCAACAAAAGCGAACAAGAGCGTTACCGCGAGTGGCTAGGAGAAAAGCTTACAGCGCTACGTGCACCACGTGAGCAAACGGTGCTTGGTAAAAAATATACCTTAACGCCTCATAAAGATAATGGCGACGTTATTGCTTATGGCGAAGTAGCTAATGGCAAACAAGTAGGGCCATGGCGTTATGTAAACATGTTAGATCAGTCGCGCGCAGAAGGCCTATTGACCAATAATGGGGAAAAAGAAGGCATATGGCGCTTTTATTACAACAGCGGTGCCTTGCGCGAAGAAAGCCAATACCTCGACCCAGGAGAGAAAAGTTACTACGTAAAGTACTATTATGAGACAGGGAACCTAGCGTCACTAGACACAATAATAAAGGATAAAGTTGAAGGTATACATACTGCTTACTATGCCAACGGTAATCCCAAAATTGTCGCTAACTATGTGGGAGGCAAGCAAAATGGCAAAGAAATCAACTACCATAGCAACGGACAAAAAAGCTATGAAGGCAATTGGGTAAATGGTAAAAAAGAAGGTCAGGTAAAAACCTACTACCCAAGTGGCGCACTAGAAAAAGTAGCCTATTTTGAAAACGACTTACTGCAGGACAGCTTTTTGTACTACTACGAAAACGGCAAACTAGAAGGGCGTGAGTTTTACAACAAAGGCAAGCTAGAGGGTGATGTTGTTTTTTACCATGAAGATGGCAAGACCATCAGATTATTAGGTAATTACAAAAAAGGTGAAAAGCAAGATACCATGAAGACTTTTTATGAAAACGGCAAAATAGACGACTTTGGTATCTACAAGAATGGTAAAGAAGAAAAGTACATGTCGTTTTATCAAACAGGTAATTTATATGCAGAATACACCTTTGAGAACGAAAATTTTGAGAACGAGCGCGTACTAGACGGCACAGGCAAAGTTATTTATAGTAAGAAGTACGACGGCAGTAACGACTTTAAGTTTAATACGTATGACACCTTAGGCGTGCTTACAAGTACGACTTTGCTTACTAGTCGCAAACGAGGTGAAGGCAAGCGTACATACTATTATTCCAATGGTGCTAAAAGCGAAACATGCGACTTAAAAGACAACAAAAACAATGGGCTGCTTAAGAAGTTCTATATCAATGGAAAAGTAAAAGAGCAGGCCGAGTATGTCAATGGAGAAGCTGTGGGAGAATACAAATCCTACTATTACGATGGCACTATTTCTGCAAGTGGCTATTTAGTAGATGGCGAAAGAATTGGTTACTACTACGATTACAATAAGTTGGGTAAAGTAGAAAGTGTGATGTATTATGACGAAGATGGCGATTTATCTGGCTGGTCGGTGTATAACAACGCACTAGGAGAACGTATCCGCGAAGAGCGCCACGGATCGGGTCTTCTGTTAGAATTTAGAAATTTTGATAGACAAGGTAAAGTTTACGCTGCTGTAAAAATTGGCAACACACTTGTTATAGACACCATGCGCTATAGCAATGGCTCGTTAATGCGTACTGTTGATTGGAAAAACGGAAAAATTAATGGTAATGTTACTTGGTACAATGCTGACGCTAAAGTAACAAGCATCGTACCATATGTTGATGGCAAGCGCAATGGCATGTTTAAGCGCTACCACAATAATGGGCAACTACGCGAGGAAGGCATGTACAAACAAGGCGAACAAGTAGGCAAATGGAAAGAATACTTCAGTACTGGTCAGCTAAAGGAAGAATGCACTTACAACGACGAAGGTGAATTAATTGATACATTGAAGCGCTATTTCTACAATGGCAAACCAGATATGATAAAGGTTTATAACAAGAAAGGACAGCAAAGCGGCGCGCAAATACGCTACGATTTAGATGGCAATGTAGCCTTTGCTGCAGATGCACAATCGGACCGCATTATTACTATTTACCAAGGCACTGGTGCCGCTAGAACTGCTGTAAGCACTAGTAATGCTGGTGTACACAGTAGTTTCAAAACCACATACGACAACGGCGCTCCAGCTGCAGAAGGTAGTATTTTGAACGACGCATTGGTAGGCAACTTTACAATCAAGAGCAAAAATGGCAATACAAGCGTAAGCTTTGAGCAAGACGGCGCATACTTGAATGGCGTTTACAATACCTATTATGCCAATGGTAAGCTAAGATCATCTACCACCTATCTCTACGATATTATGCACGGATCTCTTAAGCGCTACTACGAAAATGGTCAATTGCAAAGCGAAGAAAACTACTATCTCAATGATTTGCATGGCCCTGCTAAGTATTACGACGAGCAAGGTAATCTCACTAAGAGCGTAGAGTATTATTTGGATGGCTATGCCAAATAGTACCTTTAGTCAACTTTACCAATTTTCTACGATTTTGTATTATTCTATGTCGTAAGTTTGAAATTGCATTATGAAATTGAACTTTTTATTGGCTTGCCTAGTACTATGTATTTGCAGCCAAGTACAAGCGCAAAGCTTAGAAGAATTCAAAGCGAAGTACACCAAAGACAAAGTGGTGTATACAAAGCAAATACGGGAATACTATTTTAGTAAAAAAGGTAAAGAGCTAGATCTGCGCAGTACCACAACGCTAAAGTTGCTGTTTATGTACGACGATGCCAATGCGTATTCGCAACAATCTGTATTTCAGAGTTCGTTTAGTGCAATTAGCAATCTCAAAGCAAAAACAACCGTTAATGGCAAAGACTATGAGGTAAAAAGCTTTGTAACCAAAACGAATGAAACGCGCAATGTATTTTTTGACGATTCAAAAGTAATTGCCTTCAACTTACTAAATATTGGCGCGGGTGCTACAGCCGAAATTACTTACGACACCTATTATCCCAATCCTATTTTGCTGCCAGATGTTTACTTTACAAGCTACTTGCCTATACACGAACAAGAGGCTATCTTTTATGTAGATAAAGACATCGACTTCAAGTATTTTGAATTTAACCTCAAAGACTATAATATCAATTTTACGAAAGAAGAAAAGCGCGGCAAGATTATTTATAAATGGACAGGTACACAAGTGCCAGAAGTACATATAGATAACTTCAAGTTTAACAATGCAAGTAGTGATATGTTTTTGCCTCATGTGATAACCTATATCGCTAGCTACGAAAGCAAAGACAAGCTCATCAAACTTCAAACTAATATTGACGATTTGTATAAATGGAGCTACGACAATTTAAGCGCAGGCATTGGCAAATCAAGCCCAGACTTAACGCCAAGCATGAAGCAAGTGGTAGATTCTATTAAAAGCACTGCCAACGGCAACCAAGAGCAAGTGCTAAAAAATATCTATACCTATGTACAAAAAAATATCTACTACGTAGCAATTGAAGATAGCCTTGCTGGTTTTATTCCTCGTAAGCCAAGCTTAGTGATGGATCGTAAGTATGGCGATTGCAAGGATATGGCTTGCTTATTGTACAGCATGCTTAGCTATGCAGGCTTTAAAAGTTATCCAACTTGGATTGGCACACGCGACATCATGTACGATGTTGACAAAGTGCCATTGATAAGTTGCTTCAATCATATGATTACATCGGTGGACTTCAATGGCAAAACCTACTTCTTAGACCCAACGATGAATTTCTTGCCATACGATTTACCAGCCTATAGTGTGCAAGGCAAGCAGGCGCTATTAAGCGACGGACCACAAAGCTATAAACTGCTACGTGTACCAACTTCTCCTGCAAATGCCACAACATTGCTAGATAGCACGGTGATACGTATTGGCAGCAATAATACACTTGTCGGTACAGTAAAGCAAAAGCGCAGCGGTTATAGTGCAATGCAATCTCGCTATAAAATAAACTTTATGACCAATAAAGAATTTGAGAAAGACATGAGCAATTTTATGGCACGTGGCAATGCGAAGTGTGTGATTAAAAATGCCAAAGCCAGCTACGAAAAAGATGTTTACCATACGCTAGATACCGAAGGCGACATAGAATTGCCTGACTATATTACAACCAATGGCGATAATATTTACGTGAACATGAATTTACAAAAGCTATTGAGTACAAGTGTTTATCAAGTAGAAAATCTAATCGCACCAACCGAAAACGAGTACAATTACGAATTTATTTATGTAACACGGCTTGCAATACCAGAAGGCATGAAGGTAAAATACACACCCGATGCATTTACTTATAGCGATAAGAACTTTGATTGCAGCCTTACTTATACAGTAAATGAAAACGAAGTAATGCTTATTCAGAAATACAGCAATAAAGAATTGTATTGGTACAAAGACTACTACAAAACCTGGAACGACTTTCAAAAGAAGCTCGTTAAGAACTACAAGGAAAGTGTTGTATTGGTTAAAAAATAAGTGCTTTGTTTAGCGCACATCAAAGTCAACAACCACGTGGTCGCTAATAGGATGTGCTTGACAAGTAAGCACAAAGCCTGCATCTAATTCGTCTTGTTCTAGCGCATAGTTTACATCCATACGTACTTTGCCTTCTACCACCTTCGCACGACAAGTACAGCAAACACCGCCTTTGCACGCATAAGGCAAATCGGCACCATTCTTAAGTGCGGCATCTAAAATGTTTTCGCCATCTTCTGCAACATCAAAGCTAATTGTGCGGCTATCAACACGGATGCTTACTTTGCGCGTAGGGCCGGTAGACACAGCTTTTTCGGCAATATCTTTCTTAGTAAGATTAGTACCAAATAGCTCAAACTTTACTGCCTTGCTCGGCACACCTGCTTGTAGTAGATAGTCTTTTACTTGCATGGTCATTTCTTCTGGGCCACAAATAAAAGCTGCGTCTATTTTGCTTACATCAAATAGCTTTTCAAAAAGTTGTTCGCACTTGCTTGTACCGATTCGGCCGTAGTGCAAGTCAACATCCAAATGCTCGCGGCTAAGAATATGAACCACATTGAGTCTTTGCATGTAAATATTCTTAAGCGCGTCTATTTGCTCTTTAAAAATAATACTGCTTAAATTCTTATTGCCATAGATAAGCGTAAATGTGCTATTGGGTTTATGCGCCAATATATGCTTTAGAATACTTATTACTGGCGTTATTCCACTACCACTAGCAAAACCAAAGTAGTTTTCGCCTGCACCTTCTGGAATTGTAAAATGCCCATCTGGCGGCATTACGTCAAGTGTGTCGCCAACTGCTAGCACTGTATTAGCAAAGGTGCTAAATACACCTTCTGGCACTTGCTTTATGGCAACCCGTAGTTCGTTCTCGTGTGGCGCGCTGCAAATACTATAGCTGCGGCGAACTTCCTGCCCATTGATAGTGGTGCGTAATGTTACGTACTGCCCAGGATGGTAGGCAAATTGGGCACGTTCGTGCTCTGCAATATCAAAAGCAACGCTTACCGTGTCGGCAGTTTCGCGCTGAATATCTTTAACCTTTAGTGGTACAAATTGTGTAGCCATGCTATGCAAATGTAGCGCAGAGAAGCAGCATCACTTCAATATATTGGTCATTCGTGCAGCTATGTCGCATTATTTATTTCTTGCAGATTATCATGTAAAGGTCTAAATTTATGGCTGATATTATTTCCTTACTGGTGCGCGAATTAATTGTTGTAGTGATTTTTGAAGCAGTCGTTGAATTTCTGGGGCAATGCGTTAGAATGCTGCAATTTTTTATATTGGGCAAACCGAGAAGCTTTAAGCAACTAAGTGCTAAAAGCGAAGACGAGTATCTAAATCGTGTTTATGGCTACATATGCCTAACTACGCTTGGAATTATGATTGCACTTTGGTGATTTTTTTTGCAGCAGCATCACTTCAATATATTGGTCATTACTGCGCCACTACCTATTGTGCCCAATTTGAGAATATGCGCTATTGTAGCAGTGATATCGCGCTGATCGTGATAGCCATTGTCGTTGTGATTTACCTTAAAATCTGGCCCCCAAGCAATGCAACTAATATGTCGGCAACCAATACAGGTATCGCCATGCCCAGCAAAGCCGTCTAGCCAATTATCTACATGTCTGCCATGGTCGTTGGTGATAATGACGTCAGTATTATTGGCATAAAAACTATTCTGCTTCAAAAAGTTGATGAGTTCTAAGGCATACTTGCTACTTTGTTTCAAACTGCTGATATAATCGGCGTAAATGCCTGTATGGCCTGCAGCATCTGGTTGTTTTAACGCGATAAGGCTAAGCTGTGGTTGATGTACTCGCAAATAGTCCATGGCAGTTTGCATGGTAGTACTATCATCGCGATAACCCGTGCCATTGCCCGCTACACCGCAATTGGTATAGGCAAGAAATTGCTGATGCGATGCACAAGTACAATCATTGAGCGCAGCTACTTTGTCTTTGCTGCCAATGATGCAAGCTTTTTTGGCATTGCCATAGTATTTGATATAGCGCTGAAAAATATTCTCGTAACCCGGCGTGCCATTGCCATTATTAACTAATGTATCGTGCTGACCAGTTGTGATATAGCTAATGCCGTTAATTGTATTGGTTATTGCTGCATTGCACAAGTTATTGCAATGGGCACCTTCTTGTGCTATATTATAAAGCTCTGGTATATTTTGGTGTGTAGTATCGCCAAAGGTTTCACTGTAGCGAGCACCATCTATCAACAGAATTACCACATTACGTTTTGTGCCAACAAATCCTGGAGGGGCTTGGTTCACAATAATCGGTTTATCGCGCACACCACAAGCTGCACCATATAATAGCATAATGCCTAATGCAAATACGCTACTAATAAAACACTGCTGTAAAAATCGTTGCGGGAACATGTAATACTTAAGATGAGCGCTTGGCTGCTTTCTGCTCTTTAATCGCACTTATTTGCTTTTTTCCTACACGCAAAAACACGTAAGAATAGATTGCATATATGATAGCAGAAATGATCATCTTGGAATGATACTACAAATCTAAGGTATTTTGTGTGGCAATGCAAAAACTAATTTTCAAGTTTGCACGTGGGAAGTGCCAATGCTAGAAAATTTACGGATAAGCTGCTATCGGGTCTATTTCGCCGCCTCTACATCAGCCCAATTTTCGCCACGACGAATGCGTATTACTTGCATATCGCTAATGCCATACTTTTGGGCTAAGCTGCTAACGGTAAATTGTTCTGTTGCTAATTGCTTTTTGAGTTGCGCCACTTTTTTAACATTGAGCACGTTATTGGCATTGTCAAAGCGCATACCTAATCTGCGCTTACGATCTTTTTTAACCGCTGGACTTTTCTGTTGATGCTCATTGTTTTCTTCGGGCGTCATCCACTTAAGATTAGTTGCGTCATTGTTTTTCTTATTGAAATCTAAGTGACTTACAACGGTTTGATTGGCTTTGGGTTTAGGCAAGAAGTAGGTAGCCACCAAGCGATGCACTAAAGAGTGGTAGTAAATAACACGAGAAGCAACGTCTTGCGCACTGGTGAGGCTGAGCTTTTCTTTTAGTGCAGATAATTTCTGAGATTGTTCTGCAATGACAGTTTTTTTAGCTTTAGCATCTTTGAGCGCAATGAGTTGAGCATTTGCTTTTACAACTTGTACTTTAAGTGCGCTAATTTTTTGCTCGCTTGATTTGTCGCGCTTTTTATACAATTTGAGCTTAATTACTGGATAGCCCGCAACGCTAGAACCTTTAAGGATGCCGCCATTGTTAATTTTATTGAAGCTACGCAAACGCCCGAGATTGCTTACTTCAAGTCTGAATTCGCCATTATGTTCGCTGCCAAGATCAACAGCTTTCCATTTTTCTGTAGTAGATGTTTTTGCCATACGTAGTAGATTTTATAAGCTTTCAAAGGAACTAAACTCGATGTGAAGCTAGTAAATTTTTTGGAAAAAGCAAGCACTGTCCAGCGATTATTAAGCTAGACTAAGGCTTTAATAAAAACCTAATACGTATTGCTGCGAAAAACCGATTAGATGTGTAAACCACCGCACACGCCTAGTACTTGGCCAGTGATATAGCTACTCATATCGCTAGCTAAAAACACACATGCATTCGCAATATCGTTAGCTGTACCAAATCTACTCAATGGAATGCCAGCTTTGTATTTATCTGCGCCATCACCATCCTTGAGGTAGGCTGTCATATCTGTTTCTACAAAGCCAGGAGCTATAGCATTGCAACGTACGTTTCTACTACCAAGTTCTTTAGCAACGCTTTTTGTAAAACCAATCATACCAGCCTTGCTTGCAGCATAACTACTTTGTCCTGCATTGCCCATCAAACCAATTACGCTACTCATGTTGATGATACTACCACTGCGCGCCTTCATCATTGGCTTCATCACTTGCTTGGTGAGGTTGAAAGCGCTTTTGAGGTTGGCTGTCATTACTTCGTCCCATTGTTCTGGCGTCATACGCAGCAACAAATTGTCGCGACTAATACCAGCATTGTTGACACAAATATCTACAGTACCAAAATCCTTGACAATGTCGTTTACAAGCGTTTCGCTAGCAGCATAATCACCTGCATCGCTTTTGTAGCACTGGCATTTTACACCCATTGCTTTAACTTTTTCTACCAAAGCTTGCGCGCGTTCGTCGCTGCTTACATAAGTAAATGCAATATGCGCACCTTGCTCTGCAAATTTCAAAACGATGCCCTCGCCAATACCACGACTACCACCGGTAATTAATGCTACTTTATTGTCTAGTAATTTCATGTTGTAAATTGATATGGTGGTAAAAGTAGGAAATTTGTTTTAGAGTTTTAGATTGTCGGTGGTATTGTTGTATTGCTGCATTGTTTTATTGTTGATTGTCGAAGGCTGATTGTCGATTGTTGGGTTTGAACTTGCTATTAAGCGCTAAACCATCTCTCCCGCGGTTATTTGTCCTAAAGACTAACAGAACTACCTAGCCGCGAAACAATTGAACAATACAACAATTGAACAATTTACTTAAAAGCCACATAATCAAACACATTATTAGTGCATCCAGTATTAGCATCAAAAAATTTAGAAGCCACACACATTATAGGCTTACCATTTGTGATAAATACTTTTTGAATATAGCTTTTCACTGCGCCATCGACTGTTGGTACTGGAACAACAATTTCATTTTGCGATGGTGTACGACACATAAACTGTGCTTGACTAGATGAGGTTGTAGTAGCATAAAACAAAGAATCATTATGCATCGTAGCAGAGCCAAATAGCATTGCATTGCCGGCTTGCGAAACTAGCTTGTTATTTTTAAGGAAAATGTTTGTTGCATTATAGCCATCTAATGTAATCACAGCGTTTTGTAAATTGCTAGCATCCACAGCAATGTCCAAGTTTGAGACCTTTGAAGTTATGTTTAGCGAGATACTATCCATAAACACAGCAGCGCCAGTAAGGTAGTGCCATTTATATAGGTGTAGCTCAGTCGGTGTGCCGCATGGATCTATCGTAGAATGCGCCAAACAGAGGATATAGCCGTAGTAATTTGGCAGTGCATCTACTGGTTGAAAATTTACGATTCTATTGCGAAATGCCGTATCAGCATTAGCACTAAACAAAGATGCGGAATTATATACAGCATTATTATTGTTTGTTTGATAACCGAAAATCTCACTAAAGCGGAGGCAATTACCGATCCCTGCATTGCTTAGTTTTGCGCCAATAAATCTTTTGCTTTTGCAGAATGCATAATTACTATTGTTAATGGCAGGCATGAAGTTGGTATAATTTCCAAGCACATCAGTAACACTTAGCTCGCCGTACGGACTACCATAAAGTGCTAAGTTGCCCTCATCATCCACAATTGCATCGCTATAACTGCGAAAAATATACTGACCAATTTTTTGTACCTTATCTATCAAAATGACAGGATTGCTTTGCGAAGCAATAGCTAAATAGGAAGCTTGCTTAGCATAATCAATATTGGCCAGTTTTCCTACGGCGAAGCAGCTGTCGTTGCGTATACAGATATCATTTGGCGACTCAACAGTAGTGTCAGATGGTTTTTTGTTGGCGTAAACAATCCTTGTAAAGAATTTGTATCCTTGATTTGCATAATCAGTAGTTGGATTTTGATTTGCAAAAAAGGTTCTAATAAAAATAGGATCACTACCCTTGTATTTGCGACACGAGCCAAGTATGATTGCAGCAACAATCAAAATCAACCATAATCTACTTAATTGCTTCATTCTTTTTTTTGCCCTTGCAAAGATGATAACTTAAACCAAGGTTGATTGGCACTCTTCCTAGGCCTGCCTCACAATATATGTGCATCATTTTTCGCAGCTTTACTTCTACACCAAATGACAAATCGCTTGCAACATACATTTGCGTTTCAACCTTATTAGAAATTGCTGCTTGATAGCTTGTGCTGCTAACTACCTCGAAAAATTGATAGTACCGAGTATCTTGTTTCACACCAAGCCCCGCTTGTATGTAAACATTCAAAAGTTGCTCAATGTCTACAACTAACTTTAACGGTATTATGGCAGAACTACTTGCAAAGGCGGTTTTAGAGTTATACCAAACGGATGCATTAGGAGCAAAGCGAATTTCTTCTGCAATATCTAGATACTCAACATAAGTGTAATGTAAGCCAATGGCGCCATATATACCATCGCCTAATAGAGATCTTGCCTCAATACGGCAAAACATTGGCCAAATGATGCCTTTGTACCTGTGATTGAATTCGGAATCACGGAGGTTTTGCACTGCCTGAGTTAATGATGGAGTTGGCATACCGCCCAAACCTCCTGCAACATAAAGATACCTTTTAGGTAAGGGTGTAAGAATACTTTGCCCACATGCATCTATCAAGTAAAAACTAAACAGGAGAGGTACAAGCAATTTTAGCAACAATTTTTTCTTGCTACAAGGCATTTCAAAAGCAATTTACTTCAATTTGGCGAATAGTCTGAAGCTAGTTGGCTGTTTTTTTTAATATACAGATCTTGTACATGGCATTAATCGTCAATTGTAATGCCACAATGGTTAAGGGTACTTTTGTTGGCGGGCTGATTGTAAGTTGTATTGCTGGATTGTTAAATTGTTTTGTTGTTGAATGGCCGATTGCCGATTGTTGGTGGGTTTATTGTTGACTATTGCTTCTTGGCTTTGAATTTACTACTTAGCGCTAAACCATCTCTCCCGCGGTTATACGTGCGAAAGACTAACAGAACTACCTAATCGCGTAACAATATAGCAATAAAACAATTGAACAATTTACCTCACTTCCACTCTTCTTCTCACTACACTTCCATCATTCAACACAATGACAAGCGTATATACGCCATTAGCCAAACCATGTGTTTCAATATTTTTACTTGAAGTGCTTTTACACAACATGCCTTGGCTATTGTATAGACTTACAAGTTTTACAGTTTGCGTGCTTGCAATTGTAAATCCAACATTGCTCGGATTAGGATAGACGTTTATCGTACTACTTGTTTTAGTGCTAATGCTATTTGGTGGGCATTGCAAATTGTTGATGCGCGCCCACATGCTATCGTTAAATGTAAATGGCACTAAGCTGCTATCAGCATTTTCTCCCATACGAATTACCACTAAATTTTGGCTCGGCACTATGTTTACAAACTGGCCATCTTTACCAATGCCGCTAATCATATCGGCAGGGGCACTTGGCGCCAATGATCCAGGAAAAACAACTTGGCTTTGCGGCGCCATAAAGCTTGCTTTACCATTGAGCCACCACAAATAGCCATAGCTCTTATTGAGCGTTTGTGAAGGACTGACCATGGCATTAAAATAGCTAGTATCAGTAAGCAATTGGTTGCCGTTCCAATTACCTTTATTGAGGATAAGCAAACCAAATCTTGCCATGCTACGTGCGGTGCTAAAAAATACGTTGTTGTCGCCCGCTTGTATAAACAGCCCTGTCATACCTGTAGGCGTTTTTAGTTTTTGATTGGCATAAATATTAAGCGTGCTGCCTGTTGCGCTTTGTATGACAGAATCTAAAAGTGTGTAAGGGCCATTGTGATAAGCCCACCTTGAGCCTGCCATAGCCTTAAATTGCAAACAACTTGGCGCGGTGCAAAAAGGGTTTATTACACCATCGTCCAAACCACTTGTCATACAAAGTTGATCTTTGATGCTAATTTGCTTTTCTTGCAAGGGAGTGCAACTTGTCCAACCTGCGCCTAGATACTTGGAAGTGCTATCGTTGATATTGAGGAATTGCTCTTGCTGGGCCACACCTACCAAAAAACTTGTAATGGTTTTGCCTGCACTTGCCCATTGCCAAGTAGAAGTAGCGCTATGCCCGTTGAAATACTGTTCTACAACTATTTTACCATCCTTTAAAACAATAAAGGCCTTGGTATTTTTTGCGGCCAAGTAAGTATAGAAACTATCTAGGTTTTCTTGGCACCAGCCCAAACTCAGCGGCGACATGGTATCCCAAGTATTGCCAGTAGTTGGCGGAAAATATAGCGATTGCGCCGCAGCACTATTAAGCAAAGCAGCAAATAAAAATAAGCGTATAAAAAAATGGCGCATAATACTTAGACTGCAAAGATAGGAAGAAGTTAAAGCGATAGATGGCTTAATTGCACCATTGTTTTATTGTTACCAAGCTTGCCGGGCTAAAAAATCCAATAGTCTAGTTGCGAAAGTACTCGTATCCTGCGCAAGATGGCATGTAGTGATTTTTGATTTACAGCCAACAATAGAGCAATATAACAATCTAACAATTGAACAATATTATTACCTTGCAAGCCTTGGCACTAAAGCAACATAAAGATGTGGGAGAAATGCTACGACAGCAAATAGAAAATTCTGCTGCGTATGTACTACCATTTATTGCCGGCGTACAACCTATAACAAGTGCGACAAAAGTGCTAGAAATAGGATGTGGCGAAGGTGGTGTACTGAAGCCTTTTTTTGACATGGGTTGCCAATGTGTGGGCGTAGATTTAGACCCTGCTCGTATACCTCGAGCAAAAGAGTTTTATGGCGAGGCAGAGCAACAAGGCAAAATAACTTTCTTGTTACAAAATGTTTACGACGAGAGTTTTGTTGCCAAATACAAGCATCATTTTGATGTAATTATTCTTAAGGATGTAATTGAGCATATACCCAATCAGCAAGCATTTATTGGGCATCTCAAAAACTTATTAGCGCCCCAAGGCGTTGTATTTTTTGGTTTTCCGCCATGGTGGATGCCTTTTGGTGGGCACCAACAATTGTGCGAAGGCCGCTTGAGTAAATTACCATGGTATCACGTTTTGCCCAAGGGCCTGTACAAACGCATCCTTAAGGCTGGAGGCGAATCAGACGGCACCATTATTTGCTTAGAAGAAATTTGGGATACAAAAATTCTTATTGAGCAACTAGAGCGCTACTGCAAATACAATGGCTTTGTTGTGGCTCGTAAGCAATGGTTTTTAATCAACCCTATTTACAAATACAAATTTGGGCTAGAACCACGTAAGCAATTTTGGTTGCTTGGGGCCATACCTTACTTGCGTAATATTTGGACGACCTGCGCTTATTATGTGGTGAGGTTGGGATAGGGAGCGAATCCATTCCACTCACTACCAAACACCATGGCATTAATTACTTACATATTTATCGCGCTGTACACATGGTTGTTTTACAAGCTGTACTTACGCTTGCTGTCTTCAAATTTTGTAAAAACTATAAACGTCGTGTGGCGCAGCAACTTTATAATTTGGCTATTATTGTTGACAGCTTTTTTAGTATTTAAATTAGTTGAGCTTTTTAATTTTAAAGTCATGCTGCTTAAAGCTATTGTAAACAGACCTTTTATTGTGTTTGCTATTTATTTACCCTTATTTATTATCTGCAATTTTGTGTACGCTTGCATTATTTTCCTAAAGTCATCTTCCAAACAAAATGCATAAAAGTATTGGGCAAACAGCAGGGAGTGTTATTTATAAGCGAGTTCCATACTTACAAAATGCTTTATTAGCAATGCAGCTGCAAACGAAAGCAAAATCTGCTTACCTTCGATGTACATTTCTTACAACATAACAAACCTCAATGCCTTCTCTATTTGAACGCGCTTAACATATACAAGTCATCGCAAATACAGCTAATTCAAGACGATCAAACCTTGCACATACGCAAGGATAAAACTGCACAAGTTGTGACAACAACTATTGCATGCCTAGCACTTTTAGCCTACTTAGTATACTTGGTTTATCCAATTTCAAAGTCTACAGCTAGCAATCCGCAATGTCGTGGCTGGATAATATTTGCGATTACCATCATAATTTTTTGTGTTGTGCTGTATTTAATAGTACAACAATTAAAAGACTCCGATGTGAAAATTGTTGCAACACCAAACGGTTTTATCTTTAACAACACCGAAGTTTTGCGCGAAGACCTAGTACTATACTTAAGTACAGCATCAACGGAATATAACAATTACAGATATAATATTAAAGTGCTTGATACTAGCAAGGGAAGCAAAGTAAATCTTGCCAATAACCTATCGGCTAGGAAAGCGAAGCGGATCTTATCATTCCTTGAAAACTTTTTGCACGTAAGCCATCGTGTTGAGCAAGACTTTTGGGAAAGCTTCTAAATTACCGATGAACTTCAAGGCACAACAAGACAACCAGCAAGTGTAACAAATAGCAACAATGCCATTCACTAAGGAATACAAAGTAGACACAAAGACCAGTAAGAAATTTATTTTGGTGATGTGGTTGGTGGTGCTCATTTTTTATCTTTTTAATGGTTTTAATAGCATGGTTGCCATAGTTGGTTTTATAGCACTTACACAAACGTATAAAAGCAATCTACAAAACAGGTTTAAAATAACGCGTATATCTAGTGACGGCAACTATCTGGAAATACAATATCTTGAGGACAATCAACTTGCCCGCAGAATACACGGTGACATGAGTGACTTTGAATTCAAATTATCTGGCAATCCCTTTCAATCGCGTTTGCCGGGCCTAAAAGTTCTTTATAAAGGTATCCATATTGGCGTACAGCATGTTAGCATTTCTTGGAGCATCAACGAAATGAATGAAATAATTTCTATGTTTTCTGCAAAAGAAAAATCGTAATTTTATTTTCAGCGCTATATGCCGCACGAGATAGTATTAGTTAAATAAGAATGATAGACCACATCCTTGTAATAGAAAACTGCCGCTTCTTTTCTTCGCAGCATGAAAAGGAGAGAAATGAAAACATCAATTACGACTTTTTTGAGGCGCTAGACTATAAAGATCCTGAGCGGATTATATATACGCAGTTGGCATACCAATTACAAATTGAAGATAGCTCGCACAGATTTGTGAGCCAGGTGCTTAATACCAACGAGCAGCAATTAAGACGACTTATTGAAGATTCGCAAGATGTAGTTTTACGCTACAATCCACAAAATCTTAGCGAGTACTTGTTCTGGAGAAAAAGTACCATGCAAGAATTGTATTAGAAGAAAGAAAAATAAGCAAGATAATGACGCCCATTACCACTAATGTATCCCCTATGTAAGACAAACAGATAATTAAATTCACGTGAAATACTACGATGACAAAATTTGAACTAGTCTGCTTTGTGCTTGCGCCATTTGTATATACATTGCATTTGCTTTTTTCGCACACAGGACCACTTTTAGAAAGTACAAAACTCCGTGAGCATGTCATGCCACTTGCAGTCTCAACAGCAACGGCAATTTGTGGGCTATTCGTTTGCAATAAGATTGGTTTTATGGTTGCACCTGCGTTATATATTGGCTATGTATATTTTGTAAGGCTAATCGTGTATCGCATGCTAATTAAAAAGCCTCCAATTTTTTATAAGACAGGTACTTTGTACATGCGCAGAGTTACCACAACTAATAGGGATTCAACGGCGTTAGACTATATCATTACCTTCTCTTTCACCATTGCAGTGTTTGTAGCATGCTATGTGAGTATGCAAATGGGGGGCTAAGTCCATTCTATTTTTAGGCCCTCAGTATCTGCAGCATGGGCACCAACGGCACAAAAAGTTTTCCTATCTTCGAAATAAATCTACGTCCTCATGAAGGCCAAGTCAAACTTTTTAATGTGAATGGAAATCGTGTCTTTAGTTGCAAGTGTGTTCATGGCAGTGTTTATAGGAATGGCGCTTAAATGCTTTAGAATTTTATTTGATGATAGGTACAGTGAGGACGAAAGACTTGCTCGAAACAAGAAATGCCAAATTAAGTTGCTCCTAGTGGTGCTAGCGGCATTTATAATTTTAGGTATTTACTTGTACATAGCCTCCACTGTCTAGCAAAATACCTATTGTCCCTCCACAGTGTCTCCTACTAGGGACACTGTGGAAACTAATTAAACACAAAATGGCGCTAACCTACAAACCGTAATCTGGACGAATGTCGCGGTTTAAGAAACTGCGAATCAAATATTTTTTGCTAGCCACTAAAATGGTTATCGTGCTAGGAATATACTATTATTGTACGTATGATTTTCTATGCCTTCTGAGCCTTCGTTACATTGATTTTAAGACACAAGGCAAGATGACATTTTTTGATATGCCAGGCAACTCGTCTGATGTGTTCACAAAATACTTAGAAAGTCAAAAAATAGACTTCTATCGTCCCAAAGGCACGGGTACCGTGTTAGTAAATAAATAGTATTATGGAGTGGAATTATAGTGCACGTATATTGGTATTCATAGTATTGCCACTTGTATTGGCTTTGGTAGTATTTGTTCTGACCTTTTTTGTTCTACGGCAATTTATCAAGCTAAACAACAAAAGGTTGCTTTTATTAATGTTTGCGTGCATTACGATTGTGTACTTGTTCTTATTGCTGCCATACCCTGGTTGACCTCCACGAACCAGCACAATACCACCAAAAACGTGCGAAAATTCGTACGCTTACAATTTTTGGTGATGCATTTTGTATAAATTTTTGATATGTAACCTCCACAGTGTCTCCTACTAGGGACACTGTGGAAACTAATTAAACACAAAATGGCGCAACCTTACAAACTGTAACCTGAACGAATGTCGCGGTTTAAGAAACTGCGGATTAAATATTTTTTGCTTGCCACTAAAATAGT
>JBJORA010000091.1:0-44082 GCA_046049675.1 Bacteroidota bacterium
GTGCTGGTATGTTTAGTGGTGAGGCTGAGGACTATTTAGTTAACTTGGTTGATACTTCACTAACTTATACGTGGACAGCTAGCACTGGTGGTAACCTAGTATCTACAACAGGGGCTGTTACCACTGCTAATCCTAGTGGCCAGGTTTCTTATACGTATACAGTAACTGCATCTAATGCATTGGGTTGTACTTCTACAAGCAGTGTTACAATTAATACAGCAGCATTTGCTATTGACTCTGTTAGAGCTAAGAGCAGCACTCCTGCTACAGCTATTTGTGATGGCTTGTGCGATACAATTCGTGTATTTGCTAGTGGCGGTTCTGGACCTTACACAGTTACGATTTCACCAGCTGCAACACAGCTAACTGCAAGTACATTTAGAGCTTGCCCAAGTGTAACTACGCCTTATACAATCACTGTTACAGATGCTTGTAATGTATCGTTAACTACTAGCATTACGATCAATGTTAGACCGAAGCCGTCAATTGTATTTAGCCCTGCTGACAGCATAGTATCTTGTACTGCTCCGGCGACTTTAACCATACCTGCCCCTACTTGTCTTACTTGCGTAAGTCAAACATGGAATCCAGTTGGCCCTCCAGGTACATTCAACTTTAGTGGTAATACAACTTACACGGTAACTGGTACTGATGGTTTTGGCTGTACAGCAACGAAGACCTTTAATGTAATCGTTAACTACCCACACAATATTACTTCTACAGTAGTACCAAGTAAAGTTTGTTATGGTGGTACAGCAACATTAAACTTCACTGATACGCAGTTGGCATTTGGCCATCAGACTTTCTGTACAACAAATAGCTATGGCAACTCATCGGCTTTACAGACAGCGGATGACGAGATTAGAAGAGTAGAAATTAATGGTACACCGTTAAACAATACAAGCGGTTGCGCAGTGACAGGTAGTGCTGGTGGTTTGTTACCAACACCATCTATTCTTAACCGTTACAGCAACTACACTAATCTAACGCCAACACCATTGTATGCAGGTACTGCTTATACTGGTAGCTTAGATCTTACAAACTGTAGTGGTTTTGCATACTCAATGGGTCAGGCGATATTTATTGACTTAAATAGAAACTGTACTTGGGATATGCCAGCTGAGCGTGTATATGCTTCGCCTGGTACAAATAGTGGTGCCGTAAGTCCGGCCTTTACAAATGTGCCGTTTAACTTTACAATTCCAACTAGCGCAAGCCCAGGTCTAACCTTGATGCGTGTCGTTGTAATTGAGAGTACTGTAGGTACTTCTATTAATCCGAATGTTACATACACATGGGGTGAAACAGAAGATTATATTGTAAATATTGCTGCTAATGGCCCTGCGGCGCTGTCTAGCTGGTATTGGACAAATGGTACAGATACTGTAAGCAATAGTAATCCTTCTACAACTGCACCGATTACTGCAAATACAGTTTATACGTTGACAGTAACAGGTGCTGGTGGATGTACATACACTAAGACACAAGCAATCATTGCTAATCCACAGATTATAGTTTCTGATTCTGTTTCTATACCTACATGTAATGGCTTTACTAACGGTTCTATTACTGCAAGCGCAACAGGTGGTAGCGGTATCTTAACATCGTCTATTAATCCTAGCGTAACAGGATCTGGCAATGTGTATTCTAATTTAGGTGCAGGTATTTACACAGTAACATTTACAGACACTTTGGGTTGTAAGGATTCAAGCGTTGTTAATGTAGTAGATTCTCCTGCCGTAACTGTTACAGTTGGTTTTGCAAATATTAATGCATGTTTTGGCGATAGTGTTGCAACAGTTTATGCAAGCATTGCTGGTGGTAAACCATACTCAACTGATCCTAAGTATGTTGTAACTTGGACAGATCCATTAGGCAATACACTGAACAATCCAATTTCTACTAATTTAGATACAATTTATCAAGTGCTTGCGGGTACATATTCAGTGTATGTTGTAGATACAAACGGTTGTTTAGCTACTGCGCCATTTAGTGTTACTCAACCTAGTGCTCCACTTAGTGTAAGTGGTGTGGTGGATAGTAATGTAAGTTGCAACGGTGGAAGTAATGGTCAAATTACTGTAACTGCGGCTGGTGGTACACCTAGCTATAAGTTTAGTGTTGACGGTGGCACCCAAACGCCATTTACTTTAACAGCAACATTTAGTGGATTAAGTGCTGGCACGCATACTGTGGTAGTAACCGATACTACTAATATTTGTACTGCTAGTATGACCATAGATATTACCCAACCACCTGTATTAATGCTCGATAGTATTACAAGTACAGTATTACTTTGCGCAGGCGATAGTGCAAGCACAATGACCTCACACGTAAGTGGGGGTACTGCACCATATACACATGCATGGAGTAATGGTGGCACAGGCGCTACAAGTGCAGGCAATCCAGCTGGTACTTATACACTTACTGTTACAGATGCTAAGGGTTGTTCAACTAGCATGACACACACAATTGCTGATCCAACGCCTGTTTCATTTGCTTCAGTATCTATTACAGCACCAAGTTGTTTTGGCTTTAGTGATGGTTCAGTAGCTATAACTGGTGCTGGCGGCAATCCAATTGGTACGGGTGCACCATACACAATTAGCCCTTCTACTTCTGGCCTTGCTGATGGTACATACACATTTACTCTAACTGATGCAAATTCTTGTACAGCTGATTCTGTAATTATCGTTACAGAGCCAGATTTACTAGTAGTAGATAGTATAATCGTAACACCAACTAGTTGTAGTGGTGGAGCTAATGGTACAGCTACAGTTTATGTAAGTGGTGGCAATGTTAATTACACATATGCATGGCAAGCTCGTCCAACAGTAACAGTTAATACGGTTACAGACTATGCTGCTGGTACTTACACAATTGGCATCACTGATGCTAAAGGTTGTACAACTACAAGTCAGTTTGCAATTGGACAGCCAAGTGCAGTAAGCGCAACGATTGCAATTGATGCAGCGATTAGCTGTTTCGGTGGTAACGATGGTCAAGCTACAGTTACAGCAAGCGGTGGCGCTGGCGGTTACACATATTTGTGGAACAATGTAACAGCTTCTACTACAGCAACAGCTTCTAATTTAGATTCTGGCACTTACAACGTAACAGTTACTGATGCTAATGGTTGTCCGTTCAATACTTCAATTACAATTACAGAGCCTACACAAGTAGTATTTGATGCTATAAGTGTTGATAGTGTAAGTTGTATCGGTCTAAGCGATGGTAGCGCAACAGCTACTGTTAGCGGCGGCGATGGTACATATACATATACATGGCAAACACCTGGTACAGGTACTACAAATAGTGCAAGTGGTTATCCTGCTGGTACATTTACTGTATCTGTGGCAGATGGTAAGGGTTGTGCTTCAACAAGTAGCTTTACAATTGAGGAGCCTGCAGCGGTAGTTGCAACTGCGGTTGTAGACAGCAATGCTAAGTGTATTGGTGCAAGTAATGGCGGTGCAACAGTGAGTGCTACTGGCGGTACAACGCCTTACACATATGCTTGGGCTTCTAGCGGCGGTACAGCTGCATCAGCAACTGGTTTAGCTGCTGGTACTTATACTGCAACTGTAACTGATGCTTATGGATGTACTGGTACATCTACTGTAGAAATTTTGGATCCTAGTGCTGTTGTTGTAACAACTGTGGTAGATAGCAACGTAAGCTGCTTTGGTGGTAGCAACGGTGGTGCAACTGCAAGTGCAGCTGGTGGTGCTGGTTCATACACATATAGTTGGGCTTCTAGCGGTGGTACAGCTGCGTCAGCAACTGGTTTAGCTGCTGGTACATATACTGCTACTGCAACAGATGCAAATGGTTGTACTGGAGAAGCTACAGTAGTTATTGGTCAGCCAGCTGCTGCGCTTGACGCAACAACAAGCTTTGTAGCGCCATTCTGCGTTAGTGATGCAACAACTATTACAGTTTCTGCAACAGGTGGTACAGCTGCATACAGCGGTATCGGTACATTTACTGTAACTACAAGTGGCACATACAATTACCCAGTTACTGATGCTAATGGTTGTATAGACACTGCAACGGCAGTTGTTACATATCCAGATCCAATAGAAGTTACTTCTATGCTTGCTACTGATGCAACATGTAATGGTACTTGTAACGGTTCAGTTGTAATTACTGCAACAGGTGGTACGGTTAGTGGTTCATACGCAATATCACCAAGTACTACTGGTTTATGTGCTGGCACATATGTGTTTAACATTGCTGACGACAACGGTTGTTCTATAGATACTACTGTTACGATTGACGAACCAAATGCAATTGTAATAACTGTAGACAGCTTGAACAGCGCTACATGTGGCGGCGGTAACGGAAGCTACGGTATTAGTGCAGCTGGTGGTACAGGTTTATTAACTGTAGATATCAACACTTCACTTAATGTTGGCAATCCATATGCTGATCCTGCTGCTGCGCCAGGTACATACAATGTAACTGTTACAGATGCAAGCTCTTGTGTTGCAACTACAGTTGTTGTAGTTGTAGCAAATACTAATACACTTGGTATAGTTGCAAATGCGAGTGCTATTACAACATGTGCTAATACATCTATTTATCTATGGGGTAGCAATACTTCAGGTAATAATAATGTAGTTTACACATGGGATAATAATGTAACTGATAGCGTTGCATATGCGCTTGGTGCAGGTACTACTTACACATTTATTGTAAGTGGTGTAGATACAGTAACAGGCTGTGGCGAAACAGATACAATCAATATTACTTCTACAGTACAAAGTGCACAGTTAGCGCAAGCTACGGCACTTAATACAGCTAGTTTGGCTGGTAATAGTTGTGACCTATCTATGCAACCTCAAGGTGCTACAGTAGACTACATTGACGCTTCTTGTAACCTAATTGCAACAGTGGTTGACGCCACAGGTGGTAATGCACTAGGTGCGGTTAGCGCATGTGTTACTGTTAATAGCAGTATCCAATTGGGTGGCAACCAACCATACCTTGCAAGGGTATATGACATTGTTCCACAAAATAACGGACCTGCAGATGTTACCTTATATTATACTAACGACGACTTCTTAGACTACGATGCGTATAATACAGCAAACCCTAGTGGCTACCCTAACTTTGGTACTGGCCCTACAAGTGGCTTAGTTGATGGCCAAACCATGACTGTTTGTATCACTAAATTTACAGGTGGTGGCCTAGGTGTAGGTACTGGTGGTACTGTAATACAGGCGCAAGCTACTTGGAATGCTGCTATGCAACGTTGGGAAGTTGAATTCCCAGTATCTAGCTTTAGTACATTCTACTGCCACACTTGCAACGGCACTGTACCGCTTACTGCTGAGGTTCTTAGCTTTACTGGTCGTAAGGAAGGAAGCGTAGATGTATTAGATTGGACTACGGTTAACGAGAAAGACATGAGTCACTTCAACCTAGTACGTGGTGCTACACCGGCTGATATGAAGCCACTAGCTAACAACATACCGACTAAGGCTTTAAATGGCACAAGTGCTTCTAAGCTCAACTATACTTACACAGATGCTCAACCAATGGTAGGTCATAACTACTACCAACTTGAGGCTGTAAGTATTAACGGCGATGTTACACGTAGCGATGTAGTAGATATCTATTGGGCTGTTGATGGTGCACAGGTTGTAATTTATCCAAACCCTGCACTTAATGACCTACACGTAGATGTAAACATTGACCGTGCTACGCCAGCTCGCATCAGAATCTACGATGCAAGTGGTCGCTTGGTTAAGCAAATTGAAACAGAGTTTACAAAAGGCTTAAATAGTACAGTAGTTGATCTTGGCGACATCGCAAGTGGTGTTTACTTGATTAAGATTACTGACAATAAGGCCTTGAACTATAGCCAGCAGTTCAAAAAGAACTAAGGCTAGATAATAACTAGGAACTACAAAAGGGCTACTCGCAATGAGTAGCCCTTTTTGATTTGACTAAGCTTGTAGGGTGTGCTAGCAAATGCTATAAAACAATTACATTTGTTGCATAATTTATGAAGAACGAACGCAGAGTAAACTGGAGCGATGTTACAGCTCCAGGTAATATCTTGCTGACTGTTTTAGGCGTTGCTTCTGCAGTATTTGCCATGAAGGGATTTATGATCCCTAACGCGTTTATGGATGGCGGCATCACAGGCGTTTCTATCTTACTCCATGAAATCTACCACATCAATATCTCTTTATTGATTTTGAGCTTTAATGTTCTATTTGTTTACTTGGGCTATCGCTATATCGGAAAAACATTTGCTGTACAAACAACGATAGCTGTGGTATTACTTAGCTTAGGTCTGCAGTTCATTCCTGTTAGCAGTATTACAAGCGATAAGTTGTTGATTGCAATTTTTGGTGGATTCTTTATTGGTATTGGTATGGGCCTAGTGATACGAGCAGGTGGTGTAATTGATGGTGCCGAAATTGTAGCAGTATTTACTACAAAGCGTATTGGCTTAACTGTATCAGAAATTATTTTGCTTTGTAATAGCTTAATCTTTTTAGTAGCTGCTACTAAGCTTGGCATTGAAAGTGCTATGTATTCAGTAATTACCTATTTTACTGCTACAAAAATGTGCGACTATATTGCCGACGGCGTAGAAGAATTTATTGCACTAAATATTATTAGTGCAGAGCACGAGCGTATTAAGGATTGTATTGTTAATCAGTTTAGTAAAGGTATTAGCGTGTATAAAGGCGAACGAGGTTATTTGCCTGGTACTTTTGAACAAAGGCAAGCAGCCGATATTGTTGTAACAATTATTACAAGATTGGAATTATTGAAAATTCGTGAAGCCATTTACGACATAGACCCACATGCATTTATTTATGTGAGCACAGTAAAAGAGGCAAGAGGAGGAATACTTAAGAAAAAAAATGTACACTAGCAGTTATGGTGGGAAAGAACAAGGCATTTATTATAGAGCTGCTGCAGCAAAAACTGCCAGCATACCTTACTTACCATAGCTATGAACATACCCTGCATGTTTATGATAATGTAGAAATGATCGCAAAGCATGAAGGTGTTGTGGGTACTGAGCTCGAGCTATTGCAAATGGCAGCGCTGTTTCATGATATTGGATTTATTGAAGGCCGTGAAGAGCATGAAGCACGCGGTTGTGTAATTGCCAAGCCGTATTTGCAAGATTGGCACTATAGCATGGACCAGATAGCGTTAATCAATGGGATGATTATGGCTACAAAAATTCCACAGCAGGCACGTACACAGTTAGAAAGAATTTTAGCTGATGCAGACCTAGCTTATTTGGGTACGGATAACTATGACGAGATTAGTGACTTGCTCTTGAAGGAGCTGCGATTTTTTAATCCAAGCTTAAGCGAAAAAGACTGGCTAGCCATTCAAATCAAATTTTTACAGCAACATACTTATCACACGGAGTATTGTAGAACATTTCGTGATGAAGCCAAGCAGCGTAATTTGGCTAAGCTAGTTGAACAGTATAATCTTTACGACGATGAAGGTTAATGCCTTTACGAGATTTATTGTTGAGACAAATAGCCGAGCAAAACGGTTTGCTCAGGCCATACCAATAATTAGGCAGATACCTGCATTTGACTCTGTTCCCAAAAGTATTGGCGTAGCGGACTTAAAGTTTTATAGCCTTGCAAACCTCGTATTAACGCTGGGACTTTTTGTGCATCTGCACTGGATTTTCTTATTCTACTACTATGGATTTACAACGTTAAGTATCGTAAATGTTTTCAGTGCTCTAGTTTATGTTTACAGCATTTACATTAATCGCAAGGGACACTTTTTTGTGAGCAGTGCAATTATGGTTTTTGAAATAATTGTGCATCAATGCATTGCTGTATACTATTTTGGTCTTGAGGTGTATTTCCAAAATTACATGTTAGTGATAGCGATATTTCCGTTTCTTATGCCTAAGGGCAATTGGTTTCTGAAAATTCTTTTGCTTAGCAGTTCTATACTTGCTTATACCATACTTGTAAGTATGCTTAATTCGCATAACCCTATTTATGATTGTAGCGAGGGGCAGTATTATTATTTACGAATTACTAATTCTGTTTTTTGCTTTATTAGTCTCGCGATTAGCGGGGCTTACTTTAGTTTAACTATGCAGCAAACAGAGGATTTACTTGCGATAGAAAAGAATAAGACGGAAGAACTTCTGTTAAACATTTTACCAGAAGAAGTAGCACTTGAGCTTAAAGAAACCAAGACGTCAGCACCCAAACTATATACAGATACGACAGTGCTATTTACAGACTTTAAGGACTTTACAGCTAGCGCAGCAAAGGTTAGTCCCGAGGTGCTAGTGGAAGAAATTAATTGCTACTTTTCGGCTTTTGATGCAATTGCGGCAAAGTACAATATTGAAAAGATAAAGACCATCGGTGACGCCTACTTGTGCGCAGCTGGCTTGCCACGCACAGATGCTCATCATGCAAGGCATGCTGTAATGATGGCAAAAGAAATATTGGAATTTGTAGAAAAACGCAAAAAGCAGAATGAGGGCGCCAAGGCTTTATACTTTGATATTAGAATTGGCATACATTCTGGCCCAGTCGTTGCTGGCATTATTGGCATAAAGAAATTTGCCTACGATATCTGGGGCGATACAGTAAATACAGCTGCGCGTATTGAAACGAATGGAGAAGTGAATCGCATTAATATAAGCGGTGCAACTTACAACTTAGTAAAAGATGAATTTTCCTGCGAGTATCGTGGCCGCATAGCTGCCAAGGGTAAAGGCGAGATAGATATGTACTTTGTGCATTAATGCAAAGCTTGTATCTTTGGGTATAACCTAAATCTATTACTAAACTATGAGCCCAGTAATTTTGGCGCAACCTAAGACTTCGTTTGTTGCGAGGTTCTTTGACTTTATTCTAAAGGTTGCGAATTCTTTTTTTAAGCATTGGTTTTACATTTTGTGGATTATCGTGGTGCCTCTTATTACCATGTTTATGACACAAGGCCATGAGATGGTAGAGTCTTTATTGCAACGAAAGGATATTAGTTTGCCATTGCTTATTGCCGTGTTTACCATGATCGGCTTTACACTTTGGGCTGTGCCAATGCCAAGTATAGATATTACAAGATGGTTTTCGAAAGTTGGCGGAGATAAGAAGTATCTGCACAAGAAACTTATTGAGTCTTACAATGCACATGATGCCAATAGTACCTTAAAGAGCTACCTGCCTATACGATATTTTAGTGTATTGCCATTAGTGATGCTAAGTGCTGGCATATGCTATTCGGGTGTTCACTTCGATACATCAAATCGTGTTACATATTATGTAACGATAGCAGCCAATTTGTTGTTTTTGCCCTTGTTTTATTGGGTTTTTCCAAAAGTTTTTGTTTTTGTAGCTAAGAGATTTGCAGCTTTAAACAAGAATACACGGGACTACAAAAAGATCTTATTGCGAGTGATGTGGCAAAATGTGGTCGCGTATCTAATTTGGGTAGGAGCTTTCTTGGCTCTTGCACTTTTGATACAGAATAAGGGTGTTTACTATCGCATCATTGTAAGCTTCTTGATTACCCTATTTGCTTGTTGGCAGTATATGATGCTATATTACTTAGAATGTAATACTTATGCCTATACTAACGAGCAGTTGGATAAACTATTTAAGGGTAAGGTAAGAAATAAGGAGATAGTAGCAGAACTAACACATCTTCAACAGCAAGAAATTGCAGATGCAAGCTATGCGCATGGCAAGCGATTGTATTGGCTTCTAATAGCTCAGATTGTGACTGGACTAATACTGCTCTTATACGCAAGCTATGCTGGTCTGTTAAGTAAGCTTTCGCCATTGCTTGTACTGATGTTTTTCTTTAATTTCTTTCTTATTGTTTTTGATATTTTTTATAAAGCACCAATAGCCATCCTTACTGCTGCCAAGCAAGCATCTACAGATGATGTAAAAACAGCAGCCTATGGGGTTTGGATTACAGGACTAAAAATTGTTGGCATACTATTTTGGGCTGTGATTGTTTGGACAGAAAGCAATAAGCATCGTATTCGCCTAGACCTAGCATCGGATAAAAAGTACTATGCGCCTAGTGATAGGATGAATGTGAGCCAGTACTTTGCATTATGGGATAGTACAAGAAAGTATAAAGGAAAAAAACTTGTCTTCTTGGTTGCAGGGCAGGGCGGTGGCTCGCGTGCAGCTTCTTGGATTCATAAGAACCTTAATTATTTAGATAGCAATTTTGTTTTTAGCGATCATGTATTTGCCTACGGTGCAGCTTCAGGTAGTATAGTTGGCATTAATTTTAAGTTGGCAGAATGGCGTTTGGCGCAACTGCAAGGCGATGCCACTTGTGTGCCGTACGATGATACTGCATTGAACGATTTGTATGTACGTAATTATTTTACAAATTCCTTCTACGGTATTTTATGGGGCGATATGGTAGATAGTTGGCGCAGCAGGCTAAGCTTTGGCGATCGCATATACGATAAGGATAGAAACTATACTTTGCAGCAAGAAGAGGTGCGAGGCTTTACAAGTGTTTTTAGATCAAAAATAGCAGCTAAGAAGCACTTTGTTGATTCGATTGAACGCTATCATTTTCTTGGCGATTATTTGAGTTTCAATTACCCAAAGGATACTTTTGTGATGAAGAATTTTGATAGGCATCAACCGCTTTTTTATATCAACACTACCTTAGCACAACGTGGCGATCGTTGCACGTTTATGCCAGCCTTGCCCGATACTAATACTTACTACGCCTACGATATCTACAATATTATCAAAAGCAGCAGTACACTGCATACGAAGCCTATACAAGTAAACTTGCCTCAAATTACAGCAGTATGCCAAGGGCAAGCGGTGCCGGAGCTTAATGCAATGAATTACGTGCAAGACTTTGGTAATCTATGCGATGGTGGTGTGGCAGACAATTCTGGTTGCGGCACTTTGCTAGATGTATATCGCGAGCTAAGAAAGACACTAGATACTTCGTATCAAATTGTAGTGTTGTATTTTCAAAACAGCAATGATTATAGAACTACAAAAGTGGTAGAAAATCACAAGCGCGCTGTAGACCTTGCATTGAAGGGTGCTATCAATGCTTCCTTAACTTCATATGCTGCATATTGGCCACAAAAATTTGAGCTTACCACTAGAGAAATGCATGCTCGAAGCTATAAAGATACATTTATACGCTTTACGCTAAACTATGAGGCTTCTGTTACGCGTATGTTGAACGATGCCGTTATTGATAGCATCAACAAGGAAGTAGTATTGCCTAGCAATGTAAATAAGCTAAACTACGTCAAAGGCTTATTGCATCAGTAACGCAATAAATAGAGCAAACTCATTAGACATGATCTACAAAGTACATATCAATCAAGCCTTTGCTTTTGGCCTCTAACTTACCACGTGGTGTGCAACTAATTTTATCACGTACCAAATTGTAAGTTGATACGGAAATATTTATTTTTCCTGTTTCGCTTGCACTTTCCATTCTGCTAGCAGTATTTACCGTATCGCCCCAAATATCGTAGGCAAACTTCTTTACACCTACAACACCTGCAATGATTGGGCCACTGTTAATGCCTACGCGTAATTCAAATAGGCCGCCTTCTTTTCTAAAATTGGCTACGGTAGTGCAGATTTCTTTTGCGGCTTGTATCGCTTTTTCGGCATGGTCGGGTGCCTCATTGGGCAAACCTGCAACAGCTAAGTAAGCGTCGCCGATTGTTTTAATTTTTTCTAAGCCATGCTTTTCAATAATGGCATCAAAGGCACGGTAGTACTTATTAATTTCTGCCACTAATGCAGTTGCATCAAGGTGCTCGGTGATAGATGTAAAGTTTACAAAATCTGTAAACAATACACTTACGTTTTGATATTGTTTGGCTTGCACTTCGCCTTTATCGCGTAGTTCCCCTACAACTTCTTCTGGAAGGATGTTATGAAGTAATTCGTCACTTCTGACTTTTTCTGCCTGTAACTGCATATTGCGTTGGTCCAGCGTATTTAGTGCAGTCTTTTTTGCATTATCAAATACAAGAGCAATAAGGTAGAGAATAATGATTAAGCCTAGATGCGTACTATAGCTAAACACATTTTTGTACTTGAGGTTGTAATCTTCTGTAAACGCTGTGCCTTGCAGGTGATGATAATAGAAGTAAGTAAGCGACAGGCAACATGCAATTAATACAGCAAGACTTCCTCTTCTACCAAGCAGCATCATACCAACAATAGGTGTGCTTGCTATCCATGGCAAAATAAAACTCTTATAACCTAAAGTAAAATGCACGCTAATCGCTATAGATAGAATGGCTGCAACAAAAAATAGGAAGTAAACAAACGATACTGATACGCGACTTTTGTACAAGAATAAACACGCGAGGCTTACAATTAGCAAAGGCACTTGACTATATAAACAGCCTTTGTAGCTAATAAGCAAACTAATAACGATGTAGTTGATGTTGAAGTATGCCACCACCAAAAGTGTGCCCACAGTAAGTCTTGCTTTGCGCACATTTTCTGGCGTGTCCTGATAACTTTCTGGAATGAAGTACCGTATGAGTTTAGCTAACATATTTTAGTTATTCTATAATGGTGTAAGTTAATTTATAAGCAAAGTAAATAATAAGACCTTCTGCTATGCCTAGACCAACGGCGAGTAAATACTTATTTCGTGACTCAATAGCAAAGATGGCTGGGAGAAAAAAGCAGATGATGCCTTCTGCTGCAATAATATACCAAGGTGTATTAAGTAGCATTTTGCAAGGTTTATAGTACCACCATTCTGCCCAGTATGCGCATTGTTCAAATATGGGTATAAATACAAAGCCGATTAATGCGCAGAGTAGCATGGCTTTTAGCAAGGAAGTTCTGCTGCTAATCATCCAGCCTAGGTAGCCTACTTGTATTAATACAACAGCCCAAGCAAAAGGCATGTAGTTGGGGGAGTAGTATAATTTTGGTTCTGTGGCAGGATAAACTAAACTGGCGATATCTACTACTAAGTATTTATCTGCAAGTAATTCTGTTATGCCAGCGACAATACCTAGTACAAGCATATGTTTAAGTAGCGTATCTTTTGCAATGATTGCGTAAGTGGTGAGGATGCAGTACATGCCAATAGCTAAGCAAAATGCACTCCAATAACCAGCATCTGTATAAGCATCTAACAATGCACAACCAAGCGTCAGTAGCATCGTGACTATGATAAACACACGCTGTTCAACAATCTTAGAAGAAAATATCTGCTTTATCATTTAATAAAAATGCTTTTTATTTTTTTCCATATCCACGTAGCGAACATCACGCCTAGTGAGAGAAAGCTCCACGGCACCATAAAAGCACGCAGCACGAGTGGAACCTCTTTACGCCATGGCAATCCGCGTGTCCATCTATAATTGTCGTACCATTTTAGTGGCAAAAACATCATTGGCTCCTTTAGTGGCCAGACTTTGCATTTAGCCTGGCTGCTATTGTCGGCATCGAGTAAACAGTTTACAGCGCGACGTGCAGCTTCGTTAGCACCTTCCATCGTTGCTAGATCGGTGAAGGTGCGTACATAGTCGCTGGCAAAAAATAAGTTAGTAATTGCACAACTTGCTTCTGGTCGTAGCGGCCAACTATTGACAGTATTGACAAGTAGTGGCTCGCGATTGTATAATGTGTTTACTTGCTCGTTGTAAGCAGCTTGTACGCGTTGAATATCTTGCTGCGCAAATTGCGTTACAAACTGTTCTTTACTCAGTAAGCTATCGCTGCCATTGTGAATTTGATTGTGCAGCGTAGTCCAAGAATCTTGCAGCATAGTTTCAAGTGCTTTGGTATCGGCAATCGTTTTATCGTGCTCGGTAATATCGCGATCCAAATACCAATCTTCTAACATATTGTCGCGAAGTATGGTTTGTCCATCAACATTTAAGCTATTTTTTAGCTGCGCCCATACTTCATCGGCTACCTCTTTGCGGCTACAATCGCTTGCACACTTTGTAGTAGTGAACTTACCTGGCTTAAACCAATCGCTTATATCTACACTTAGCACACCACGAACTTTGCCATTGCCTTTTGTGCTTATATCGTAGTTGTTCCAAAACTGCGTTTGTGAGATACTTGTAATAGCCCACTCGCTATCGCTGTATATAACGTGGCCTTTGCTGATGGGCACATCTACGTTTAGATAAAATTGTATGCCATTCATCCAGCTTACACTGTTGGCTAGGGTTTGTACATAGGCAAGCGTGGCATCTGTACTAATCATGGCTGGTGTGATAAGTTTAGTTGCTTGCTCAACAGGTGTCGCCAATACGAAATGATCTGCAGTTACCTTTTCGATATTGCCTCCATTTACATATTCTATATCTGCGCCTGTAACTTTTGGGCATTGAGGAGAAGCATCGTAGTACAATTGCTTGGCGATGGCACCTTGGTGATATTGCACACCTCTGCTTACGAGATAGGTATGCCATGCATAAAGCCATGCATCGTTTGTGGGTCCATTTAATACGCGGTCTACAGGTTGTGTGGGGTCTAGCATGCCAAATACGAGTTGTAAAAAAACATTGCCACCGGTTTTTGTGCTCGCACTTTTTGCCTGCGCAGCAACGAGCGTGCGCGTTAAGCCTTCTACAAGTAAGGTTTGGTAAGCACTTGGCTTGCCATCTTTGCCCGGAAATCTGTCGGCCTCTAGGTATTGCCACCAACCAATTCGTTCGTAATCTTGATTGCGACGGCGCTTGCACGAGGTACAAAGCTGCCAAACACGCTCGCTAAAGAATTTTATTTCGTCGCCAGTTAGTCCAGAATCAACGCCATGTAAATCCTTTATGATGAGCTCGATGTCGCTAAGATTTTTTGGAAAAGAAGCTAAGGTAACAATAGGTGCTTTGCCATAGCGAGCCATCATGATGCGTGTGGTGCCCACCAAATTTTGCGCAACATTGGCCTTGCCATTTGCTGTGGGATAAGGCGTGCGCGACATGGTATCTATGATGTGTTTGTAGAAACCAGGAAAGAATCTAAAGCCGTGTTCGCCAGGCAGCGGATTTTCGTAAGGATGTTGAGGATTGCCGTGGTAATTAATGCTTCGCGCTTTTCCTCCTACGTAAATAGGATTGCGTTCGTAAACATGTACTTCGTAACCACGTTCTATCAGTTCGTGTGCAGCGCTCATGCCGGCAACACCACCCCCAAGGATGATCACTTTTTTGGCCATAGTATAGTTTTAGAAGGACAAGATACAGCAATTTCAACACAATGTAAAGTGCATTAGTCAAAATGTAACTTGTGCTTCTCGGCGTAAGTAGGGCACTGAGCTTACAGCTTTTTCAATTGGTCGATGATTTCGCTTAATCCGTTGCTTTTTATTTCTAATACTGTATGCAATTGCATACCCAGCTTGCCTTTAGGAAAAGCGTTTTTGCGATTCATCCATTCTAGATACGAAATAGGGATGTCGCACAGTAAAGTATCTTTGTACTTGCCATAAGGCATGCGCGTTTCTACTATGGCTTGCAAAATTTGCCTGTCAAAACCGGGAGCCTCTGCCATAAACTAGATACCCAAAATATCGCGCGCAATGACTAGCTTTTGTATTTCGCTAGTGCCTTCGCCAATAGTACATAATTTGCTATCACGATAGAATTTTTCTACCGGAAAATCTTTTGTATAGCCATATCCGCCAAATATTTGAATGGCTTCTGTGCTTGCCCATACACATACTTCACTAGCATAGTATTTTGCAAAAGCACCTTCTTTACTCATACGTTCGCCGCGCATAATTTTATCGCAGGCATTGTAAATAAGTAGTTTACTTGCCTCAATTTTTGTAGCCATGTCTGCAAGCTTCCACTGTATGGCTTGGAAGTTGGCAATAGGTTGATCAAACTGCTGACGTTCTTTGCTATACTTTAAACTTGCTTCGTACGCACCTAATGCTATACCCAAACTTAAGGCTGCGATACTAATACGACCGCCGTCAAGTATTTTCATCGCTTGCTTAAAGCCATCGCCTACTTCGCCTAAGCGTTGTGCATCACTAATACGGCAATTGTCGAAAATAAGTTCCGTGGTTTCGCTAGCACGCATACCTAACTTATTTTCTTTTTTACCAGCACTAAAGCCTGGTGTGCCACGTTCTATCGCAAATGCAGTTACATTATTTTTTGTACGCGGCTCGCCTGTGCGGCAAAGTACTACTGCGATGTCGCCTGTTTTGCCATGTGTAATCCAATTCTTGGTGCCGTTGATGACCCAGTCGTCGCCATCGCGCACGGCCACACAACGCATATTGCCAGCATCGCTACCTGTATTGGCTTCTGTTAAACCCCAAGCGCCAATCCATTCGCCGCTAGCAAGCTTTGGCAAATATTTTTTGCGTTGCTCTTCGTTGCCAAACTTGTAAATATGATTTGTGCAAAGACTATTATGCGCAGCCAAGCTAAGGCCTATGCTGCCGCAGACTTTAGCTACTTCGCTAATAACGGTAACGTATTCAAAATAGCTAAGACCACTACCACCATATTCGGTAGGAATAACACAGCCCATAAAACCAAGTTCACCAAATTTTCTAAATACTTCTATAGGAAAAATTTGTTGCTCGTCCCATTCCATAAAATGAGGGCGAATTTCTTTTTCACAAAAATCCTTAATAACGCTTGCAATTTCGGTTTGCAATTCGGTTTGTTTGAAGTCCATAACTATCTAGCCTAAAATTATTGCTTGAGTTGCGAATGTACGGCGTTTTGCCTTGCTACAAAAGGAAATAAGCATGGGTTTTAGCAGGGTTTTAGGGGTGTGGTGTACATTTAGGTGTTTTGTATTGACTTAGGTTTAGCTAGCCTTGTTACTGTTGCCACAAGGCGTTTATCGCATGCCACACGATAGTAGATACTGGTACTATATGCATAGTATCGTTAGTTAATTTCATCTAACTTTGGCTTATTATTTTGAAGCAGTGAAAAGGCCTTTTTATATCGTTATTTTGCTTCTGTCGTTTTTGTCTAAAGCATCAGCGGATACAGTTATTACAAAAGAGGAAATGAAGCTTGTAAAAATCCAACAAGCAATAGATAGCCTGCTTGCAGGTACTAGTGAATACAATGACATTAACACACTAAACAACACTAAGACAGAAGTCTTATTAAGTTATCTGCAGCATAGCACGAAAGAGATTAATTACAATTACTTGGCAACAAAAGGCGTGTTCAATTTTACGCAAAGCAAGGACAAAAAGTTCAAGATACTTGGTTGGGACACCTATACAGGCGGTACTATGCATTTTTATGAATCTATATGTGTTTACCAATCAAAGCAAAAACGACATGTGAAAATTTTGAACGAAGGCGAAGACAATTACAAATACTATTATAACAAAGTAGAACAAGTAAGCATTGGTAACAAGGTGTATTACTTGCCGATTGGCATGGGTAGATTTTCAACTTCAGAATATGTTGCGATTATTGAAAACTATTACATAGACCCGAATGGCATATTAAGAAGCGATAGCATTTTTCGTACAACGAATGCAAAACTTGATTGTATAGCCGTACAGTATAACTTGTTCAAGAATATAGAGGAACTCGAACGTAATACTAAACTCATCAGATTATCAAACAATGCAAATTTAATAGAGATAGCAATCATTGATAGTGATGGCAAGTTCCTCAATCGCTACCTCCGCTACTACAAAAGACGTGACGGTTACTATTTCAAGCGAACATAAATCGACAATGCCAAATCCCTTGCACATTAGCAAATAAATTTCCTTGAACAATACGACGCATTTTTTTCATACTACTTCAACACCACATACAGCTTCAGCTTCTGCCATAGTTCCGGCGAAACACTAGGTAGCGTTGCAATTTCATCTACATTAGCAATACTACCGCCTTGAGTTTTGCGATGCTTGCAAATGCTTAGTGCCATGGCTTCGTTGCAGTATGGATGGGCTTTTAGTTCTTGAAAACTTACTGTGTTAAGATTGATGCGTTTCACTACGTTGGTATTGATGCGTAAGTATTTTTTGCACATCTCAAAATTGTCTGCACTTACGCCTGCTTCTAACACTTGTTGCATGTTTACAAATCCACCAATCTTATTTCTAAACTCGACAAGTTTATGTGCTGTATAGCTGCCGATACCTGGCAACTTATTTAGTGCAGCAGTGTCGCTTGTATTGAGTTCTACCACAGCTGGTTCTTTTTTCTGCTTATTTATAGCGGCTTTGCCTTGGGTAGCAATAGTAATATATGGCTCCAATCTCTTAAACTCTTCATCACTCAGTGCGTATATTTTGCCAACATCTGCTTTAGTATAAAACACGACACCTGTTTCACGGTATTTGAGAATGCTATTCACCTGCCTTTCACTTAAGCCAAGCGCCAACCATTGTTCTTTTGTAATTGTATTTGGGTCAAAATTAAACGGCTTTAAGTTGCTGCCATCGCGCACCGTTTTTGCATCATAGCTTGGGTGTGCTTCATCGTAACTGCTATCTAGCGAATTGTAAATTTTACTCAATTGCACTTGCTTGTCAGCGCTGATATCATTTTTTAGGATGTATGGCAAGCTATAATTGATAGCAACCACAAGCAGAATGAGGCACAACATGACCATCGCCGAAATAGCTTCCCAGCGGCGCATACTAAACCTTGCTTCAAGCCAGTAGAGTATATTTTTCACGCATCAAAAATAATGCATCATCAAAAAAGCAACTAGAAATTTTCTGGCAGCAATTGCCTACACATCAAATGCTACTAGCTTTCTAAACGTATCAACGCGTGCATCTAAATCTTGTTGCGTAATTTCCTTGATACGTTCTGCACCAAATTTTTCTACGCAGAAACTAGCCATCGCACTACCCATAATGATGGCGGTCTTCATGCTGTCAAAATTCACAACATCAGTCTTTGCAAGATAACCAATAAAACCACCAGCAAAAGTATCGCCAGCGCCTGTTGGGTCAAATACGTCTGCAAGTGGTAATGCAGCCGCACTAAATATTTTGCCTTCGCCAAATAGCAAAGCACCATGCTCGCCTTTTTTAATGATAAGGTATTTTGGCCCCATTGCCATTATCTTCTCAGCTGCGCGCACAAGACTGTATTCGCCGCTCAATTGGCGGGCCTCGCTATCGTTTACCATCAAAAGGTCTACACGTGCAATCACTTGCTGCAATTCCTCCATGGCAATGTCCATCCAAAAATTCATGGTGTCCATAATCACAAGCTTAGGCTTATGCTTCAGCTGATCCAAAATTTGATTTTGCAACTTTGGCATTAAGTTACCAAGCATTAAATAGCTACAATCTTGATAGCTTTCTGGTAGCTTAGGGTCAAAACGAGCAAGCACATTTAAGTCTGTTATTAGCGTATCACGGGTGTTCATATCGTTGTGGTAACGACCACTCCAAAAGAAGCTCTTTTCGTCAGCTACTTGCTCTACACCTTCAAGCACAATGCCACGACGTTCCATCTCGTCTTTTTCTTCTTGTGGAAAATCATAACCTATGATACTAATTTGCTTAATTGGCTTAGTAAAATAGCTAGCGCTATACGCTGCGTACATGGCACTGCCGCCAACAATTTTATCCGTTTTGCCAAATGGTGTTTCTATTGCGTCAAAGGCCATTGTGCCTGCTATTACTAAAGACATGTGCTGTAAAATATTTTGTGGCGGCAAAGTTAGCAGTTATTATACACTTTTATTGTGCTTAGCAAAAGCATTACTATAGCCGTGATGCATGTCACATTTACCGCTTATGACGTTCTACTGACCCGATTTATTTGCAGTAATACGTAAATTTGACCATGCATTTAGGAAGGGTAGTTGCGGGAGTTTTTTTGTTGTGGGTACTAAGCATTAGTGCACTTGCACAAAAAACAGAGTTAGATTTACTTTTAGATACTACAAAGAATTTTTTTACTGCGCAAGTTGCAGCAGAAGCGTATTTCACGAAGAAAATGCCACCACGCACTACAGCAGAGGTGCCTTATGCCGATAATGAGTACAATCGCTACAAGCGCTGGGAGTATTATTGGCAAAATCGCATAATGCCCGATGGTTCAATGCCTGACCCACGTGTGCGTCACAAAGTGTATATGCAAGAAAAGAACCGTCGTACTAGAAGTGGCGGTGGTACATGGAAAAATATTAGCCAAACAACAAGCCTAAGTGGCTATAACGGTATGGGCAGAATTACAAGTGTCGCTTTTCATCCAACAGAGGTCAATACATTTTACATTAGTGCCCCCAAAGGAGGCGTTTGGAAAACAACAAATGGTGGACAAACATGGCAGGCCAAAGGCGACGAATTGCCAACACTTGCGGCAGGTAAAGTTGTGGTAGATCCTTTTGCACCAAATACACTTTACCTTACCATGAGCGATAGACCAGGTTGGTGGCAGTATACGATTGGTATTTATAAAAGTACAAACGGTGGCGACACTTGGTATCCAACAGGCAAAACTTATGCCTATACCGACGAGGTTAGCATGCAGGATTTGCAGATTAGTCCTATTGCACAAAATACTTTGTTTGCTGCAGCTAGCGACGGCTTATGGAAAAGCACAGACAGCGGCGCCACATGGGCAAAAAAAGCAACTGGCGAATTTCATCAAATAGAATTCAAGGTTGGTAATCCGCAAATTATGTTTGCTAGCAAGCACGATTATTGGGGTGTAAGCCAAGTGATGATTAGTTATGATCATGGCGAAACATGGACAGCAGCAAGCAACTTCAACCATACAAATAATTATATCAAATTGGCGATTTGCCAAAGCGATAGCAACAGCTTGTACGCAACATGCAGTGCAGGAGGTACTAATTATCTATACAAAAGTACAGACGGTGGTTTGTCTTACACATTAGTAAGTAACAATATGCCTAGTCACGATTATTTTATTGTGTCACCAAATAATAGTAACAAAATTTACAGCGGAGAAGTGGTTGTGAAGGAAAGTATAGATGGTGGTCAAAATTTCTTAGCAACTACACACTGGTACAATAACGGCGTGCTGCCTACTGTGCATGCAGATGTGCGTTATCTTGGCTACAATCCACTTACGCCCAATGTGATTTGGCATTGCAACGATGGCGGATTGTATACGTATAACGAAGCTACAGACACTTGGCAAGATTTAAGTGACGGATTAATTATTACGCAGTTTTATAAGCTTGCATGTGCCCAAGATGATACAATGTATGTAATTGGCGGCACACAAGATAATGGTGGAAGACAGCGCATTAGTGCCACGCAATGGACGGCAACTAATGGTGGAGATGCTATGCAACAAGCTGTTAGCCGCGATGACGAGCAAACGATTTACACAACATATGTAGATGGCCAATTGTACCGTAGTAGAGATAGATGGAACAATGATACCTACTACGATATTACACCTGATCCAAATGATGGCGGTGCTTGGGTTGCACCATACGAATTATCACCGGTAGATAATACAACTATTTTTGCAGGCTATAGCGATGTGTATCGTAGCGATGCCGAGGGCGATGGTTGGAGTAATATAAGTACAAACCTCACTGGCAATAATAATACCAATTTGCGCCACATGGCCTTATGTAAAGCTAACCGCGATATGGTATTTGCAGCTACAACAAATCGATTATTTATTACACGCAACAACGGTGCAAATTGGCAGCAACTTGGTGTAAGTAATAATGTTACAGACGAGCAGGTGAGCGGACTAGCTATTCATCCATACAATACACAAATAACTTATTATACCAAAGGTGGATACAATGGCACGCGCAAGGTAATGCGCAGCAGCAATGGTGGTACATCCTATGTAGATGTAAGTTACAATCTGCCTGCAATGCCTGTCAACTGCATATTTATTGATGAAGAAAGCGATAGCAGCAATGTAGAAATTTACATCGCAACAGATGTGGGCGTTTACTTTAAGAAAGACCAAGATACACAATGGCAATATTGGGGCACGGGATTGCCAAATACTGAGTGTAGCGACTTAGCCATCAATTATAAAACAGGGAAATTGTACGTTAGCACTTACGGAAGAGGTATTTGGGAAGCAAAAATTAATCGCGAAATTATTGCTACACCGCCAGCATCTGTTACGACAGTTGTAGAGCCTACAATAAATATAAGTTTGCAAGGCCGCACATTACAACTAACGCAAGAAGCACAACTTACAAGCAAGCTAGTACTAACCGATGGCGCGGGCAAACAACTAGCCGCTATTAATATTGTAGGTGCACAACAAATAGATTTAAGCAACTATGCTAATGGCATTTATTTTGTAACGACATATACGAATGGGGTGAAGAAGAGTAAGAAGATTTGCCTTAAATAATTGATAATGGATAATGGAAAATGGATAATGTGGCTTCGCCATTGCGAGAGTTTTCAGTATCATAATTTTTCTCTTTTCCTTAGTGACAATTAATTATTACTAATACCTGCCGATACAACAATACAACAATGCAACAATAGAACAATATAACAATACAGCAATTCACCCCTACACACACATATTCTGGGATTTAGACCACACCCTTTGGGATTTTGAAACAAATAGTGTTGCAAGTCTTAAGCTATTGTACAATTATTACAAACTTGAAGAGCTTGGTATTGCAGACTTTGAGGATTTCAATATTGTGTATCACGAAATCAATGACAAGCTTTGGGATAGATTTCGCAAAGGCTTTATATCGCGTACAGAAATGCGCTGGAAAAGAATGTACAAAACCTTGCTGCATTATAAAGTACCCAACGAACCTCTGGCAAAGGACATGGGCGAGCGCTATCTTGATTACTTACCACAGCAAACGCATCTGATGCCGCACGCAGTGGCAATTTTGGAACACTGTCGCAGCAAAGGCTTCGAACAACACATCATCACCAATGGTTTTGAAGCCACCCAATGGCAGAAAATGCGCAACAGTGGCATTGATGGGTTTTTCAATAAGGTTATTACGAGCGAGGCAGCTATGGCGTTAAAGCCAAAGCCAGAAATCTACGCGTATGCATTACAGCACACAGGTGCATCCTTGCAGAGCAGCATTATGATAGGCGATGCGCTTGCGGTTGATGTAAAAGGCGCAATGGACTATGGCATGGCTGCAATTTGGTTTAATCCTGCTGGTATTGCCGATGCGTCAGAGCCACGCACCTACGAAGTACATAGCCTAGACGAGCTTTTTGAGATATTATAGCACTTTTACTATTACTTTCGGCATCAAAATAGTTCAAGCAATTTTCCGAATAGAAAATCTATTGGTATAACTTCGCCTTTCATGGCATCGGATGCTAAAACGATATTGATTACAGGTGGTGCAGGCTTTATTGGCTCGCATCTAGTTAGGCATTTTGTGCAAAAATACCCTCATTACAAAATTGTAAACTACGATGCCTTAACCTACGCGGGCAACTTGGCAAATCTTGCAGATGTTCAGCAAAGCGCAAACTACCACTTTGTAAAAGGCGATATCTGCGACACGGAACAACTGCACGATACTTTTGTGCTGCATGGCGTAACACACGTATTGCATTGCGCTGCCGAAAGCCATGTAGATAGAAGTATAAGCAACCCGCTCGCCTTTGTACAAACCAATGTTGTTGGCACCGTAACCTTGCTAAATGCATGCCGCCATTTTTGGACTAAAGATGGCACACACTTGTTTTACCATATTAGCACAGATGAAGTATACGGTAGTTTAGGCGATACAGGTTTGTTTACCGAGCAAACAAGTTACGACCCGCATAGCCCCTATAGTGCAAGCAAAGCAAGTAGCGATCATTTTGTGCGCGCTTATGCCGATACATATCAACTGCCTGTTGTAATTAGTAATTGTAGTAATAACTACGGGCCGTATCAATTTCCAGAAAAACTATTACCACTTTGCATCAATAATATTGTACACAACAAACCATTACCAATATATGGCAAGGGCGAAAACGTGCGCGATTGGCTATTCGTGCAAGACCATGTTGAAGCCATTGATAAAATTTTTCACGCAGGTAAGCATGGTGAGACTTATAACATCGGCGGTCACAACGAATGGAAAAATATTGATGTGGTGAAATTGCTTTGCAAGATCATGGATACAAAACTTGGCCGTGATGCAGGGAGCAACGAGAAATTAATTACATACGTAACTGATAGGGCAGGACACGATATGCGTTACGCCATAGATGCCAGCAAAGTAGCAACACAACTAGGTTGGAAACCACGCTATACATTTGAGCAAGGCTTAGCAGAAACGGTAGATTGGTATTTGGCCAACGAGGCTTGGCTGGCACAAATTACAAGTGGCGATTATCAGCATTACTATCAACAGCAATACACAAGATAAAGCGTGACATTTACACCATTAGACATAGAAGGATCTTACCTCATAACGCCGCAGGTTTTTGGCGACGAACGGGGATATTTTTTCGAACGATTTAGCGCAAGAGCTTTTGAGGAGGCTACAGGTATAAGAGCAACATTTGTTCAAGACAATGAAAGTATGAGCAATAAAGGTGTTGTGCGTGGTTTGCATATGCAAACTGGCGAAATGGCGCAGGCTAAACTAGTAGCAGTGCCAAAAGGTGCCGTAAATGATATTATTGTAGACGTTCGTCCGCAATCGCCAACTTACCTACAGCATATTGTGGTGCCGTTAAATGAACAAAACAAGCATATGCTGTACATCCCTACAGGGTGTGTACATGGCTTTGAAACATTAGAAGACAATACTATTTTTCAATACAAATGCAGTAATTATTACAGCAAATCCCACGAGGCAGGTATTAATTTGTTTGATAAACAACTCGCTATTGAGTTTGCCTTTCACAGGCAGGCGATGATAGTAAGCGAAAAAGACCAAGCCTTGCCGTTGTTAAAGGACTTTGTACTTACTCTCTAAAAAATTACAGAACAATGAAAGGAATTATTTTAGCCGGCGGAAGTGGTACACGTTTATATCCTATTACCATGGCTATTAGCAAGCAGTTGATGCCTATTTACGATAAGCCAATGGTGTACTATCCTATCAGTACACTGATGCTTAGTGGCATTAAAGATATACTCATCATCAGCACGCCTACTGACTTACCGATGTTTGAAAAACTTTTGGGCAATGGTGCACAGTGGGGCGTGAGTTTTTCTTATCAAGTGCAAGAAGTGCCCAACGGTTTGGCACAGGCATTTGTTTTGGGTGCTGACTTTATTGGCAAAGACAAGGTAAGTTTAATTCTAGGCGACAATATCTTTTATGGCGCTGGTTTAAGCAAAACATTACAAGCCTGTGTAAATGTAGATGGCGGAATTGTATTTGCCTACCAAGTACAAGACCCTGAGCGCTATGGCGTGGTAGAATTTGACAAAGACTATAATGCCATTAGTATTGAAGAAAAACCACAAGCCCCAAAAAGCAATTATGCAGTGCCTGGTCTTTATTACTACGACAATAGCGTGGTAGACATAGCAAAAAACATTGCACCAAGTCCGCGCGGCGAGTACGAAATTACTGACGTAAACAAGTACTATCTACAGCAGCAAAAATTGCGCGTTGCCGTAATGAACCGCGGTACTGCGTGGTTAGATACCGGTACATTTGACAGCATGATGCAGGCAAGTCAGTTTATACAAGTCATTGAAAATCGTCAGGGCCTCAAGCTAGGCTGCCCAGAAGAAATCGCGTACCGTATGGGCTTTATCACTGCCGAGCATTTATTGCGCATAGCAGAGCCGCTAAGAAAGAGTGGCTATGGCGAGTATTTGGTAAGGTTGGTGAAGTAGACTTTTATACTACAAATGTGCTTTAATTAAATCTACTATCTCTGCAGCGGCGTTTCCATCGCCATAAAGCAATTCACTGTGTGCACCGAGTGGTTCCTTCAATTTTGCAGGAATTTCATCCAAGTTGCTAAAGACAAGCGTATTCCAATTACCATCAAGCGTTTCTGTCCATTCGGTTTCGCTTCGAAGCGTTATACAACGTGTTTTTAAGATGTATGCCTCTTTTTGAATACCACCACTATCAGTGATTACGCATTCAGCAAATGTTTGATAGCTAATGCTATCCAGATAGCCTGTCGGTTCAATAATTCGGATGTTGCTAAAACTGCTGACATCAATATTATTTGCTGCTAATCTTGCAACCGTGCGAGGATGCACTGCAAAGACTACAGGTTTGTCTAAACCATTAAACACCTCAATTATTTTTTGCAGGCGCGTCGCATCATCAGTATTATATGGCCGGTGAATTGTTGCAAAATAGTATGGTTCATTTATGAGGCGTTGCACACGTGGTTGCATTAGCTTAACCATGTCGCACATTACATCGCCAGTTAAGAAAATCTTATTGTGTGTAATACCTTCAGCAGCAAGATTTGTGATAGCATTTTTTGTTGGGCAAAAAAGCATTGTTGCAAACGTATCTGCCACAATGCGATTGACTTCTTCTGGCATGCTACGGTTAAAACTACGCAGGCCAGCTTCTATATGTATGATTGGGATATGCAGTTTAGCGGCAACTAATGCACCAGCCAATGTGCTGTTTGTGTCGCCGTAAATAAGGCAGGCATCTGGTTGCTCAGCTAGAAAAACCTTTTCTATCTCCATCATCATCTTGCCTGTCTGTTCGCCTTGTTGTGAGAAACCTGCTAGGTCAAATAGAAAGTCGGGTTTAGCCATACCAAGTTGGTCAAAGAAAATGTTACTCATATTAGCATCATAGTGTTGCCCAGTATGAATCGTCTTTGCAGTAAAATACTTTTGCAATTGCAATTGTATAGGTGCATGTTTAATGAATTGTGGGCGTGCGCCAATAATGCTAATTATTTTCTTCATTAGTAGGCACCAAAGATAAGCTAAGCGTTCGTTTAAAAACAGATGCAACTACTAGACTTGCTTGCAGCATGAACCAATTCGCAAGACTGTGATTTCTTATTTAAGTTGATGTAAAAGCCCTATTTGTGAGCAAGTTCAATTATTTTTGAGCGTAAGAGATATGGAATCTAAGTATTATGCACACCCAACTGCAGTAGTTGATGAAGGTTGTAAAATTGCCGAAGGTGTAAAAATTTGGCACTTTAGTCATATTATGCCAAACTGCACGATTGGGGAAGCATGCAATATTGGGCAGAATGTAGTGATTAGCCCAGAAGTTGTTTTAGGTAAAAATGTAAAAATCCAAAATAACGTTTCAATTTATACGGGCGTTACTTGCGATGATGATGTTTTTCTTGGTCCATCATGTGTATTTACAAATGTGACAAATCCGCGTAGCAACGTAAATCGTCGTGGACAATACAGCAAAACACATGTTGGCCGTGGTGCTAGTATTGGTGCTAACGCTACAATTGTATGCGGGCACGATATTGGTAAGTTTGCCTTTATTGGTGCAGGTGCTGTGGTTACAAAAGATGTACCAGACTATGCACTTTTGGTAGGCAATCCTGCTCGCCAGGTAGGTTGGATGAGCGAATATGGCCATCGCCTTGCCTTTGATGACAGTGGTTTAGCGGTTTGTGAGGAAAGTAAGGAGAAGTATGAGTTAAAGGATGGGGTGGTGAGGAAGCTCGGGTAGATTGCTTGTGAAAGCGGCAAGCTAATATTGAAAAACACTATAAAATACGATGAAGCTTTTATTGCCTTTTTTGATTGGATTTTGCTGGCTAAAGGTTACGGCACAAACTACTACACCATATAAGGAACTTTTCGAGCAAATTAGGCAAGTAGCGGGTACAAATCCAAAATTAGCCGATTCATTAGCAGACGTAGCAATCTTACAAGCAAAAGCCGATAACAATGTTGCAGAATTGGCAATGGCAAAACATTGCAAGGCCAATGTAATGCAAATCATGCAAAATTTCACAATTGCACTAAAGTTGCATGCGGAGGTAATTGATCTTGCTTATAAGGTAGGTGATAAGCGAATTATTAATAGTACGTTCCATAATTTAGTGAGGATTTCCCTACAACTTGGTCAGCCCAAGGAAACACTCAAGCATTTAGTGAGATACAAACAATATTGCGATCAACAGGAAAATTGGACGGGTAATAATTTATTTACTTATCATATTAGTAGTGCAGCTGCACATGAGAAATTGGGAGTTTTTGACAAGGCTACATATCATATCAAAATAGCTGAATTAGTTGCAGATACAGCCAAAAAGATTGCATATCCACAGCTGCTTCCAGAAACTAAAGGGAATTTATATTTGGCAATGCATGATTATCGCTCAGCACAAGTACTTTTCCATAGCTTACTTGCCGCAGCAAAAGAGAATAATAGCAATAACGAGGTTTTAGTAGAGATGTATAATCTAGGGGACCTACATGCGAGTACAAAAAAATTGGATTCAGCAAAGTACTATTTGGCTTTGGCAACTTCTTTTGCCCAAAGTAAAAACTATGAGTTACCAACTTACTTGAAAAAACTTAGAGGTGTGATTTTGTGTCTTGAAGAACAAATCGATTCAGCAAGAATTGTTTTAATTGATGCAAAACAGGAGTATTTGGACAAAGGCCATATTGGCAAGGCAAATACTATTGATTATTGGTTGTCGTTAATAGCCTCTAAAACAGGAGAGACTACCAAAGCCTCAACACTATTAAAAAAGGCAATGTCACACAGCTTGGACGCTGGCCTAAATCATCAGGCAGCATCATTTCTTCAGGGCAGCGCAGAAACTGATACTGCTTTTATGAACTATCGGCAGGCATACAATAAACTAGCCGCAAGTAATCAGATATATGATAGCATGCTAACAAGGTCTAGAATTGATAAAATTGCTGAACTTGAAGCGCATTACAATTCTAAAATTAGGGATTTACAACTACAGAGTGCGAAGGAAAGAATGAAGATTGTAAATCGCAGGAATTTTTTACTTGCAATTGCACTAGTTACTGCTGGAAGCCTTAGCATGTGTCTAGCAGCCTTAGGTATTCTTTTAAAGAAACGCAATAAGCGTATTGAAGAACAGAAGTCAGAAATTTTGCACAATAATAAGAATAGCATTAATCAACTTATTGCAGTATTTGAAAGGCAAAGTAGGCAGCCTGGGCAGGAGCTTCATGCAAAAGAAAATCAGGAAAGGTTATATACGCTAAGTTTATTAAATAGAATGCTATATGAAAACTCTCAAAATGACACGACAAGTCTAGCTGACTATCTCAGTGCGCTTTGCGCTGCTAAGAAAACTGTTACCGACGATAATCTATCTCTTAAGCTTGAAGTTCAGGCTCTTGAATTAGATTTGAGATTACTTAAAGATGTAGGTTTGATTATCAATGAGGCTATCATGAATAGTATGAGGCATGGATTAATTGGCCACAATTCACCTGAGCTATCAATTGTTGCTCAGCTTGGAAAATACGGCATACTCCACCTTAGCATACGAGACAACGGCATTGGCTTTAATTCTGAAGTTATCCAAGGGCACTATGCTGGTTTTGGTTTATCTTTTATTAAGGACTTAGTTCGCTCACATGCAGGCACTATGGACTTGCTAAACAAAGGAGGTGCTGAATTATATATTACACTCAAGACAACTTACACTTAAAGTTACAAATAACTGACGTTGAGTGACAATTATGGCAAAGATTTGATTTGCTGACTGAAATTTGAAGCAATGAAAGTATTGATTGTAGAAGATGATATCCTAGTAGCTGAAGAATTAGCCTTTGCGTTTAAACAAGCAAATTGGGAAGTTGCCCCAATAGCAATCACAGCCGAAGATGGCATTGCTTACTTTGACGAGCATGAACCTCATCTTGTATTGATTGATATCGTTCTAAAATCGGTTAAGGATGGGATTACCGTTGCCGAATATGTAAATTCAACTTGTCGTGTACCATTTATATATTTGTCAGAGCACTTTGGTAAAGCTAACAAGTATTTCAGAAGGGCAAGTGACACACGACCTGCTGCTTACTTACCCAAAGGAGCTTTTTTGCCAGTGCATTTGTGGCATTATGTTGACCTCGCGTTAGCTGCGTATTTTGACAATGGCGAAATTTTTGCTGATAGCTCAGATAAAGGCTTAATACTTAGGAAAAATTTGTTTATTAAAACAGGCAGTAAAGGGCGCTACGATCGGATAGATTTAGACCAAGTTTTACACTTGCAGTATAATAGACCATACAGCGACATTACACTAGTAAGAACTGAGAATAAAGCTGTACTTAGGGTACGTAAGTCAATGGATGATACAATTCTAGATCTTGCATACCCAAATATAGTACGAATACACAAGCAGCATGCTGTGAATATTGAACATATAATAACCTATGACCCGTCTGTTTCAGTTGTCACTCTAATCGATGGAACAACATTTGAAATTGGTAGAACCTACAAACAAGCCTTTGAGCGTAAAATAAATCTATTACGCTAATCATTTACAAATGGTTACTAGATTGTGTAGTTGGGTTACTAAGTCAGGATTTGAATCGCTACAGCTGATATTCTAGCAGTATTTTGCAGCAGTTAAATTAAACTAGACTATGCGTACTACCATTGCTACATTATTGATATTCTTTGTAAATTATTCGAACGCCCAAACCTGGATGGTTGATTTAAACGGCGAACGTAATCTCTTAAATTTAAAGACTGCCGGTAGCGATGTGGCAGGTTATAGTACATACCTTGGCGCTAGCTATGAATTTGGATCATCCCCAGCTTTTGTTGGACTAAATTTAGGAGCTTTTTCTGCAATAGACCGCGAAACAGGAATTGGCTACGCAGCAGTTATGTACGGTGTACAATTTGGTTACAGGCCAATCGCCAAAACAGTAGTTCGCCGTTTCCAACCAATACTTGAATTTCGACAACAGTGGATTCCTAAGGATACTACTTACTACGAGCCAATAAAAACAATCAGCAGTGCTGGCTTTGGCTTTGATTATTATTTCACAAGAAGAACATCTTTGACGGCAATTTGGAACCAGAATTTGTATCGATTTAAGCAAGGTGAAATATTGCTAAACAATTCTATCCTTGTGGGTATTAGATTTCATTTATCAATCAAGTAAGTATGAGGTACTTTCAAGTTTATTTATTAACGTTTTTTTGCATACTTGCTTCCTGTTCTAAAATGAAGCATGGTAAAACATTCAAAGATTTAGTTCTGTCTGAAAGCACTAATTCGCAGCTAGATATGCGATTAACCACCTATGATGTTACCTCTAGTAGAGTAAGTGTAATAGAAGATAGATTTAACAACGAAAGTATTATTTGGCCAGAGTTTGAAATTTTGGAAAATCCTGATTTCTTGTCTGCTTACGCAGAGGTCAATGCATCAGGCTATCGTGTAGTAGGCAACAAGGAACCTACAATTGTTTTAGCATATTCAAAGGTAGGACTTGATTTTAGTCGTGACTTTGAAATTGAACTTACATATGCTTTTTACCCAATGCAACCATTAGTTGCGCAATTTTGCGGCCCACATGGAATTTTCCTGGGTGTGGATTCGTTAGCTCCGTTTAGTACAGGAATTTATCTATACAGAGATTTAGATATAACAAATTCATTGGCTGTAGCACGATTTGGTAGGCAAGAAGCTAGCTTAGGAATTTCTCATAGCTACTACCTTCCTGCTAATTTGCCTAGTTTGGCTTGGTTGGATCAAGAGAAACTAACGCTTCGCAAAATTGGCACTAAGTGTTCTTTTTTTGCTAACGGTGTATTGCTTGATACAAGAGACTATGATTTGGGACTTGTTGCCAATAACACTCTAGCGATTAGGTCGACTGATGAACTACTTGTACAAAAACTTACGATTGACTATTTAAATTAGTACTATAATGAAGAAATTAATTTTGATTTGTTACATCTCAACCTTACCATTAATGCTTTCAGCCTCTCGAGTTGAACGTATTATTCGTCAGGCAATTACCGACCAAAGTACAATGATTAGTGCGGTAAAACTTGGATCCAAAAGTACTTTAACGGTAGAAGAGTTTAATACTTGGCTTAAGACACATGGTGTTGAAAGTTCTAATGTTGGATGGTTTGTTAAGGCTGATGTCCCAGCATATGTGTTAGGTTTAGTTAACGCCAAGCTAGGTAGGCATTGGTTTTTTGGAATGGAGCACGACGTAGTTCAGGAATTTTATTTTGTAAAACCTGAGAACTACGCTAACTACAAGCGCATACAAGACCAAAATGCGTATGCGCAAGCTCAACATGAGTTTAATGTAAAACTTGGAACCGCCGTAATTGGTCTTTCTTTTGGCGCTATGGTTTACTACGGTGCAAAAGCTGTTGGTAAAGGCATAGCTAAAAGTTTGGAGAACGTTGATTTTAATGCCAATACCACTGACAATTCTGCAACAAGTGCCGAAAAGTTAGCACAGCAAAATGAAGTTAATAACCCTTCGGCACAAAATGACGATATAAAAGTAGAGGCGGTCATAATACGGAGTGGTATTTGCTTGTATGATGATGCGGTTGAAAGCTATGAATATGAAGTGTACGTAAACGGTAGTAAGAAGTTTAATAATCAAACGATTTCACGCGATAAGTTTGGCCGATGGCACAGTGGTTGTGCTGGTGCTATACTAAGTTTAGAGTTGAATCGAAGCAGCGGTTTAGATAGAGACGCTGCAATTCGCTTGAGGTGTAAAGAGGAGTATGAGGTGAAATTGGAAAATGTAATAATTAAGTTTAACTAAGTAATATTTGTAAGTGCCGACTATGAAAGTATCTGAAATATTTAAAATTCCACTTATTTGGCTGCATGTATTGTTAGTACTTAATCTAGCTTGCAGCATAACTGTTAATGGTCAATCAACTGTAATTGCTGATCGATTTGACTATCCAATCGGTGATCGTGGGTTAGACGGTGCTGGAAATCCCTATGAATTGCAAGAACACGTGTCTGCATATGGGGGTGAAAGTAAAAATGACCTTTTTCCAAATAATTTAACAATTAACGCAACACGAACTGGGAATGCTCCCAATGATTCATGGTATATTTCGCAAGACTTAGGAAGTTATTACACGCAAACATTCAAGTATCATAGTGGAGAGGATTGGAATTATAAGACTAGCCTTGGTAGCGTTGGTGACGTTGAGGCAGATAGCGCTGTATATTCTATAGCTAATGGGTATGTAGTTTATTATGGCGACTGGGGGACTAAAGGGAAAGTTTTAGGGATTAGGCACCATTTACCAGGAGGAACAATAGTTCACTCAATTTACGGACATCTCGACAATTTGGTTTTTACGCAAAGCCAATTAGCAGCTGTCTCTGTGTCACCTATCCAAGTGGCTAGAGGGCAAAAGATAGGCGAAATTGGTTCTATTAGCAACTTAGGCGATCATTTGCACTTTGAAATAAGGGAAGTTGGACTTATAAGCAACTTGTATCCAAATGATTATCCTGATGGTTCTGGCTATTACTCTTCCGCGAATAATCTCCTTAACGATTCTTACATCGATCCCTCAGATTTTATAGATGCTCATCGCTACAGCGCACAACCCATCAATAACGACTTGGATATCTATGCAGGCACACGTACAGCACCCCTTAGCAATATGTTAGTTTGGTTTGATTTTCCAGGTATAAGCGGTAGCAGTTTTACGATTAGCAATATTAGTATTAATAATTCAGGATATAATGCTACAAATGTTGTCAGTGGCTCCAAGTGGGCTGTAGGAGGCGACAAGGCAATTTTTAGGTTAAATATGGTGCCCGGTTACAGTCAAGGGGCTGCGGCCAAACTTGGCCCATACAGCTTTTCGTTTGACATAACCTATGGAGGGCAAACCAAAAGTTACTCCAGTAAGAAACTATATTTTACCAATATAGATTCATTTGACGATATTAAGAACCACGCGTGGTATACTGAATATATGGACAGAGGTATACGCAATGGTTTATTTAAAGGTAGCCTCAACACAGGTACAGGCGCACCCTATAAGTTTTGGCCAAATAATATGGTGACTCGCGCGCAACTTGTAAAGGTGGTAGTTTCTGCTAAATTGCAATTGGATTCTACATTGCAAGTAACCACAGCTGGCACGCCTCCAAAGGATATCAACAATCAGCCATTAAGTAGCAGTCATCCCTTGTACAGTTATGTGATGACGGCTAAGTCAAAGGGGTGGCTGCCAATTTATGGAGCTCCCTACGATACGTTTTATGTTGACCAACCAATATCCATAGCGGAATTGGCATACATCCTAAATAAGGCCTTTAATCTCGTTAATCTTGGAGCAAATGCCAAGGTTAAGCATCATTTAGGCAATAATACCATTGATGTCAGTCCGTATAGCAATAGTCCATTCTTAGCTCATGTAGAAAATCTAAATAAAATTTATTATGAGTGGGAAACTACCAATGGTCAAACTAAATCGCAAAACCTAGGGTCTTTATTTTTACCGACTATTTCTACTTATACACCTTCTCCATCACCACAAAACCAACCAAGCTTTACAATTCAGGCCAAGAATCCAGTAAGTAGAGCACTTATGGCTCAAGTGCTCACCAATGCATATTTGTTCGCAGCACGAGCGCAAAATAGTTCATACGTTTTCCCTTCGCAAAATCAAGGCTATGCACCTCCAAGTATGAATTTGCCGTCAGGTATCGAGAATTACTTTGTTATTGGTAATGAGCCTGAGGGGCCTGATGAGCCTGTGGGTAATCTACCATCCCAATCTACTGGGCTACAGAGTTCTTATACAATTACTGCAGGTCAATCGCTTATATTAGAACATGCTTCAAACTATGACGCAGCTAATGGTGGAGTGCCGTTATTCTTTTACTGGTCGGTAAATGGTGGCGATACACTTGAAACTCTAGAGGGCTCAAATAGAAAGGTTAGATTTATTCCAGATAATGTGACAGCAACGACTATTTATAACTTGTATACGTCAGCTACAAATACTAATGGTATGCGTAGAGAGTACTATATTGAAATTACCGTAAATCCTGCTGGCGGAAGTTCAGGTTCAGGTATCGCAGTTACACCCTCATCAATGTTTTTTTCTGCTTCGCAACCTGGCGTGTACACACAAAATATTACAGTTAATAATGTGGGTATGGCAAGCGCAACTATTACTCTAGCTGTTCAAAGTGGTACAGCATTTAGTGTACCAACAGGCACATTTACAATAGCTCCTAGTGCAAGTATTAGTCTGCCGATAAGTTATTCTCCAACCTACACAAGTATTAATAATGCAATTTTGGATGTAATCCATGCTGGTGGCAGCACGCTACAAGTGCAACTTTCAGGCAGTAACTTGCTGCAGGCAACCTTAACTCCCCCTACTAGTTTCTATGCGGCCGCTTATAACAGCAATGGTTTTGAACTTACATGGAGTGCAGTAAGTGGTGCGACGCAATATAGTGTAGAAGTTGCGGCAGACCCTGCTTTTACTAACATTATATTTAATAGCAATTTCACTAATAGTGTGTTTAATACTGTGGTTACACCAGGCTGTATATTTGGAGATTATTATTGTAGAGTTAGAGCACAAAATGGCAGCAATATTAGCCCTTGGACAACTATAACATATTTCTACAACGCTAATGTTAGCCCTATTCTTGACTACGCTAATTTTTTGCCTGTACAATACGACACACTTTCAACTAATACAGCTGTGCTACATTTTCCACTTTTATGTGGTAATACACCTGCTACGTACAAGCTGTATTACGGTACAACAATACCAATAAGTGGCACGCCCCTTGTACTAACTAGCCCAACATATACACTTAGTAATCTTGCATATAATACAAGTTATGGATGGCGCTTAGAGGTAGAGGATGCTGATGGCGAACAGCTTAGTACGAGTAATTTTTGGTTTACAACACCAATTGAAACCACTGCTCCTACTGGCACGTTGAATATCGAAGCTGGCTCGCCAACATGTAACTCACTACTTGTTACGCTCAATATAAATGCAACTGATGTTGGCGGAACGGTTACATATATGCGCTTTAGTAATGATGGCATTAATTGGACATATTGGTATCCCTATCAGTCAATTAAAGCGCCATGGGATTTATCTGCTTACGGAGGTTCCACGGCTTCTGGAGTAAAAACAGTCTATGCGCAGTTTAAGGACAATTCAAACAACATCAGTCAGAATATTGTTGACCAGATTTCGCTTGTGTCAGGAGCAAAGGGTTTTTTTACAGTTCGTGATAAGACATTTGCTAGCTTGCGTATGGCAAACGAGTACGCAATAAGTGGAGACACTATTTGGGCTTCTCCAGGCTACTATGATTTAACCAGCGACATTAACGGTAGTCCTTATTCATTAATTAGTACAACGCAAAATATAGGTGTTTGCTTGAAAAACGGTGTAAGCTTAATAGGAAGCGGCATTGATGTTACTACTTTTAGTTACCCTAATACAGGAATAGGAAGAGGCTTTGAAGGTGCAGGCAACAATTATTTTGCACACTTTACACTAAATGGCGGCGGTGTTGCTATTCAATTTAATACGGTTACAAATATCAAAATCTTTGATTGCCATTTTAAGAATGCCAATAATGGCGGCGGGTTCAACTATGGGGCAGGTTCGAGTAATATTACTGTTAGCAGATGTATTTTTTCAGGAATGAACTCTTTTGCTTTCAGGTGCAATAGTGTTAATAGTTTAAAATTTTACAATAACACCCTCGTCAATAATGGTGTTGGAGCATTATCAATTTATGGCAGTAGCAATCTAGTAGAAATAAAGAATAATATTGTTGCAAAGAATAAGAATGATGCTATCACAATTGAATTGACAACCAATAATCTTACTTTTGCTAATAATAACGTTTGGGATAATAAGTTCGGGATTAACAGTCCTGTTGAAGATTATCTTGCAAATGCTAGCTACTTAAGTAATCAGACAGGCATAAATAATAATGTAAGTGTTGACCCGCAGTTTAATAGCTACAGCAATAATGACTTTACGCTTAATTGCGGTAATTCGCCAATGCTTAATATAGGTGCAAATTTAGTAGGAATTGACTTTGCGGGCACTGCACCAGATTTAGGCTACAAAGAATGCAATGGGATCGGAACTTTAAGTATTTCTGGTAATCAAGTTTCAGCAAATTATACAGTACTATATCCAAACGGAACCAGTACTGTTATTGCCAATTCTGGAACAATTAATAACCTTGCAAGCGGTGTCTATTTCATAAAACCTTCGCCAATATTAAACTATCGGTCTCCTAGTGTAAGAGCTGTATTTGTTGGGGCAACAGGTACAGCAAATTATTATGGTAATTATTTAAGTGACAGCTACCCACCACTTGCGCACATACATCTAAATGCAGATGATCAGTTGGCAATCAGCCCGTACGTAACGATTTATAGTGAATTACAGGATGCTGAAGGAACAATGGTAGGAGGATTAATGCAATTTAGCAATGATGGTATCACTTGGTCTCCAATAGAAACTTTTAACCGGAAAAAATTATTATGGGATTTGCGGGCATTTGGCGGAAATGCAGCAGCAGGCACAAAGCTAGTGTACGCTCGTTATGCTGATAATAATGCAAATTGGACTAGCATAATTGTTGATTCAATATCCTTTTACCCTACTGCTAAGATATATACTATTGCTGCCGTAGATTCAGCTTACATAGGTGATACAACCTTTGCAATGCAAGCTGGCGATTGGTTGTTCTTAAACGAAGAAAAAGCCTATGAGTGGAAAGGCCATGTAAACGGCAATTACTTTTGGAGTTCGCAATCTTTTGCGAAACCGATGAAGATTATTGGAGTAAGTAATAAAAGTACGCTTAAGTTAAACTATAGCTTTACTTTCAATCAAGCTACAACAATCTCCAATGCCACCCTAAAACGTGTTGGTACCTTCAATAACTTTAGCTTGACAGGTTCAAAAATTTGCCTAACGAATGTGATATTCGATTCTCTTATACCTACAATTGCAGTGCCAAATAATCTGGGAAGAGTTACAATTAGCAACTCTGTGTTTCATCACATCAGAACAAATAGTACTGTTGCGCTACTGAATATGAATTCTACACGTGCAAAAACGTACTTGTACAATAATCTATTTGATGGCCAAATACCTTCAAGTATAACCGTAACTGATAAGGCAGGCATTCAGTTCTTAACGGCTGACACAAACAGTACATGCAATTTGTATAATAATATCATTCAGAATTTTGACGTTTCATCTAGTAATAGTTACGGTGTTTATCTATCTAGTTTTTGGGGTTCAGATGCGAGTATAAGGAATAACTGTTTTTTTAACAATGCCGTGAATATTAAATATGCTCCCGGAGTGGTTATGACGGGTGAAATCGCTACTTTGTCAACAAACCCTAATTTAAACAGTAACTTCACATTGCCTTTGAATTCTACACTAAAAAACTCAGGTTTAGAACAGGATTTTTATCGTGACCATGATGGCTCGTCGAATGACATTGGCATTCAAGGGGGAATACTTTACAATACCTCTCCTATACCTAATTTTTCGATCACCCCGCCTGCTGGAAGCGTGGGAACCATCTTTCAATTGAGTGCAGCTGCTAGTAGTGATGCACAGACTCCTCCAAATCAATTGCAATACCGCTGGGACATTAACGGAGACGGTGTTTTTGACACACCATTTATGTTAAATCCTGATACATCTTTTATTGCTAGTACTACAGACCCTAATAACCAAATTGTTTTATGGGTCTTTGACGAACATATGCAGCCTGCAATACTTCGCAAACCAAATCCCGCTATACCTGTATCCTTTCAGCTTAGTACGTTACAGAATTATTATTGCGCTGCTGATACAATTGGTGTTGCTTACAATATTGGAGGTTTATCTTTTAGTCCAAATAATATTTTCAATGTAATATTAGAGCAATTACCAACTGGTACTGGAACATATACAATTGGTTCTGTTGCTAGTGCATCGAATATCGACACTTTACGTATAATACTGCCAAATGCCATTGCTGGCGATTCATTTAGGGTTAAGCTACAATCATCAGCACCTAATTTTGAATTTGCTTTTTCTAACTATTTCTCAATTAGGGCAAACAGTAGTCCTGTAATTTTGAATTTGCCCACGGTAGTACTTAGTCCTGGAAGTGCATTTACACTGCAGGCAAACCAAAGTCCATGTAGCTGGCATATTAATGGCAACCTCAGTAATGTAGTTGATATAAGTAGTTTAGGGCAGGGAAGCCATACAGTGCAAGTAGTATGTGACACTGGATGCAGTGTGCCCCATACACAGACTTTTAATATTGCTTCTGCTTCGTCATCTATTTCTGTCAATAATTTGCCTTCTGCTTCATACTGTGCAGGAAGTAACCTTAAGGTAATTTACAGCTATAATGGGTCAGTGACAAGTAGTGTTTCTGTCGTAGCTGAATTGAGTAATTCTACAGGGTCATTTGCAAATCCATTAATAGTAGGCAGTAAGCCAATTGCCGCTAGTGATAGTTTGGATATTATTTTGCCGCAAAATTCTACATTTGCAACAACGTATAAATTGCGATTAATAGCAACGGATGGCTTGGTGAGACCAGATTCAACTACACCATTTACAATTAAAGCTGTGGTTACACCAACATGCATTGTATCAGCAAATACAAACAGTGTTTGTGAAGGGCAACCAATTACTTTTAATGCTAGTGGAACGAACTGGGGCAGTATTCCAATAACGCGATGGTTGGTTGATGGTGATAGCGCAGGTAGTGGCGTTGCTTACACAACCTCGAGCTTGCATCATGGAGCACAAGTACAATTTAAAGTTAAGAGTAGCAGTCAGTGCGCGAATCAAGCTCCAACTACGAGCACCACAATTTATCCACAGATTAATCCTTTAATACAACCTTACTCTGAAATATATGGATTGACTGATGTTGTTTGTAATCAAAATAATGATACGTTGTACCTTGTTACGACTGCTACTAGTATTGCTAGCTATCAATGGCTAAAGAATGGGCTAGCTATTAGTAATAGTAACGCACCAGTGTTAGGCATTGTTGGCTCCGCTACACAACAATCGGATAATTATCAGGTGGTAACTTCCATGGGTCAAGGTTGCTATAGTAAGCAGAGCGATACAACACAGATTTTTACTATGCATAGTGAAAACCCCGCAGGTGTAACAGTGGTGGTATCGCCAAATGATACTATTTGCGGAGCTGGGCAAGTTACTTTGACGGCTTCAGGCTATCCCAATATTTCTTGGTCTAACAACATTCAAAATGGGGTGCCATTTTCCGCAACTACAAGCACATACACAGTAACTGCAACATCTAATTCAGGTTGCACTGGTTCAAAAGCAGTAAGTGTTTGGCAGCAACCTGGCATTAGCCTTACAATTTCACCTCAACAACAAGTAACTAGTATTTGTCAAGGAACACCAACAGTGTTGTCTGCAACAGGTGCTGCAACATCAATCAACTGGTCTGGCGGCATTGCTAATGGAGTAACATTTGTACCAAATTCCAGTGCAACATACACCGTTACAGCTAGTAATTCGTTAGGTTGTACAACTTCGCAAGTACGCACTATTACAGTTCTTCCACCACCAGTTATTGCTGTTACAGCTACTCCTAGCGACTACAATTGCATTGGTGTTCCAGTTACGTTAAATGCGAGCGGAGCAAGTTCCTTCACAATTTCTAATTCAGTAGTAAATGGCGTGCAATTCATACCGAGTGGCACTACAAACTATACCGTAACTGGCACTAGCAGTTCAGGCTGCACTAGTAGCACAATTAAAACAATCGGGGCAGGTATTTGCACCTCTTGCGGCACAGATATAGTAATTTCTACTGGACCATACTCAATTTTACTGCAAGAAAGTTCAACCTTTATTGAAAATTCTGGAGGCGTCAGCATTGATTCAAATGTATTTGTTGTTTGGGATGCTGCTCCAACAAGTTATGTTCTATTGCAACCAGGGTTTAACGCAAAGCAAGGCTCAATCTTTGTGGCGCAAGCACAAAGTGGTTGTGGTGGTGGTTCACCGCAGAGACTAGCGGATACCTTAATTAACCAACTCAGTAAGGTGTCGTCAACGGCTGTGGTTGTTTATCCGAATCCAACCACAGGATTAATTACAATTACCCATGATTCTAGCTATAGAAATTTTGTGATATACGATGTCAAAGGCGCTAAATTGAAAGAGGTTGTTGGACAATTTAGAAATGGAACTATTTTGGACCTGAGTAGTTTCGCTAACGGCATCTATTTTATCGAGTCAAAGGGTGTAATTATTAGCAAAGTAATTAAGGAGTAAAATGTAAATAAACAGTAATTATAAAATCAAAGAGTATGAAAAAGTATATTATTTTCTTGGCATTAGTATCAAATTTTGGAACAGCAAGAGCACAGCTTTTTAGCAGTGGTAATAATACCATTAGTGGTACACGTGTAGGAATTGGAATTAACACTCCTGCTACTCTACTTCATGTAATGGGCAATAGCACAAGTACTGAGGTATTGCGAATTCAGAATAATGCAACGAACAGCACTACACGCTTTACCCTTTTCAATGATGGAGGTACTAACACTAGAGCTACATTCACGAAATATAGCAGCATTTATGCAGGTGGCTATACGAGTTTAACTAGTCAGTTTCCTCTAGCTAATTTGTTTGCATTTGGGAACGTTAAAGGTGCACTGATGTTGAATGCAGCGGGTTCAATAGGCATTTCATATTATAATGGTACTGCAAATAAGTTGCGATTTTTTGTTGATACTACAGCAAGAACTAGTATTGGTGGAAGTGCTTGGCCTAAAAGTCATGTTCATATCAATAACACTGATGGGTCTGCGGATACGATTCGAATAACTAATAATGCAACGGGGCACAATACAGCAGACGGCTTGGTTTATGGAAATACTGGCAACAACGCCTTCATTACAAACTTAGAGGCTGGCAGCCTAATTTTTGGCACAAATGGCTTAGAGCGGCTTGCGATTAATAGCGCTGGTAGTATAACGATAGGAAGTGTTTCAAATCCACCAGGTTATAAGTTGTATGTTGAACAGGGAATTCTTACTGAGAAGCTTAAAGTAGCGGTAAAGTCAACAAGCGAATGGAGTGATTTTGTATTTTCGCCTACGTACAAGTTATTGCCACTAAAAGAAGTGGGTAAGTATATTGACCAGAATAAGCATTTACCGCAGATGCCTAGTGCTGACCAAGTAGTTGCACAAGGTATAGATGTCGCTAAAATGGATGCATTGTTACTGCAAAAGATAGAAGAATTGACATTGTATTTAATCGAATTGCAGAAGCAAAACGATGAATTGCAGTCGCAACTTCAGCTCATTCAAGCAGAGCGAAGGTAACATTCTAGATAAACTAAATAACAAAACTAGAATTAAGCAGTGATTCCCTCATTTCTGCTAGTTAATTCGTTCACAACTCAAAGCTGCGGAGGCCTTTTTATTGATTTGCATTTTCATAATTTGACGCATAAGACGTCAAACTTCCGATTTGGGCTACCAAAATTTGTCAGTTCCATAATATTGAGTAATTTTGTTACTCGTTCTACATGATAGAAACTCTCATTTCTTCAAAAACACGCATTAAACTGCTCATGAAGTTCTTTTTGAACAGCAGCAATAGTGCTTATTTGCGCGGTTTGGAGGAGGAATTTCAAGAAAGTACCAACTCTATACGGGTAGAACTCAACAGGCTAGAGGAAGCAAATATGCTTAAAAGCTCTAGCCAAGGCAACAAAAAGGTTTATCGCGCTAATATCGCCCATCCTCTTTTCGATGATGTAAAGAATATTGTGCGTAAGCATCTTGGTATCGATACTATTATTGAGAACGTTATCAAAAACTTAGGAAACCTAGAAAGTGCCTATTTAACGGGTGCTTTATGTAAAGGCCTAGACTCTGATACAATAAATATTGTGCTTATTGGCGACGTAAATGAAGCCTATTTGCAACAAATTATAGCAAAAAGTGAGCAGCTTGTGCATCGCAAAATTGTGTACGAATTACTGCCTGCTGGCACACCTTATAGTGTCGAACAACAGGGAACCATGCTATTGTGGCAAAGCATGTAACTTGGCAAAAATAACACCGCCACAAAAGAAAAATCTCTGTGACTGAGGGGGCGAAGCTATGCCTACACTACAATGAATTGGTATGCAGTTTATACAAAACCTCGGTGGGAAAAGAAAGTGCATAATGCACTGATAAACAATAAAATAGAGGCGTATTTGCCGCTACAAAAAACAGTAAAAAGGTATAGTGACCGTATCAAGAAAGTTGAAGAGATTATCATACCGAGCTATGTGTTTGTAAGGTTGGGTAAAGATAATTTAGGTGCAATCAGATATATAGACGGTATTGTGAATTTTGTATACTGGCTTGGTAAACCAGCAATTGTAAGCGATAGCGACATTAATATTCTTAGACTAAGCCTTGAGAGTGGTGCAAGTATAGAGCTTGCTGCGCTGGTGCCAGGTAAAAAAATAACGATCAAAAATAACTTCTTGTTTAATGAGCCTGCTCGAGTCATTAAACAAACCAAGCATTCAGTCACTTTGTTGCTAACAGAGTTACAATTAACTATTACAATCAAAAATTCTACTTTAATACATGAGTAAAATAAAATTTGCAGTGATTGGCTGCGGCCACATCGGCAAGCGTCACGCAGAAATGATTTCTCGCAATGAAGAAAGTGAACTTGCGGCTTTAATTGACGTAAAACCACAGGATAGCCTTGGTATAGAAAACTATAGCAATGCTAAATTTTTCAATAGTGTAGAGTCATTTTTAGCTGACCCTGTTGCCGATAGTATAGAGGTGGTCAATATCGCATCGCCAAATGGTTTTCACGCAGAGCAAGCGATGGCGTGTCTAAACGCCAATAAGCATGTAGTTATTGAAAAGCCAATGGCACTTACCAAGCAAGATGCTGAAAAAGTTATTTTCAAGGCTTTACATGCACACAAGCAAGTGTTTTGCGTGATGCAAAATCGCTATAGCCCCCCTAGCGAGTGGATCAAGGAACTAATTCAAAGCGGCAAACTTGGTAAAATATTTTTAGTACAACTTAACTGCTATTGGAACCGCGACAATCGCTACTATAAACCAGATAGTTGGCATGGCAAAAAAGCCCTTGATGGAGGAACACTCTATACACAATTCAGTCACTTTATTGACTTAATGTATTGGCT
>JBJORA010000092.1:0-53854 GCA_046049675.1 Bacteroidota bacterium
ATAACCAACACAATAAGATGTAAATTGATAGCAAGAATGTTCTCCGTTGTAAAGAATAAACGAGAATATCAAAAGAATTATTCACATAATTTGGCAATGCAAATATCTTAGAATACGCAGAATAGTGTTTGTGTTTGAGTGTGAGTTTGGGTGTGCTTACACGATAGTCGAGTTAAACGAAATAACAGCTTCACTACCTTTTCAGTACACAAGAAAGTTTTGTGTGGATGAGATTTGAAGGAATCAAAAAAACTTTGTGGCACTTGCTGACTTCTTTGAGGCCGTTTGTGCCACGAAGCACCTATTTCACCTCTTCGTACTCAATATAATCGTCAGCAGCAGGGGGCTTACTATGCCATTTGCCTTGCTGGGTTTGGGTAGTATTGCCATTAAAAGACTGATTATCAGTATTTTGTGAATTTGGGCGATATTGGCGCTGTGGAGCAGTGCTAAAAAGACCAAGTTGGTTTACAATAAATCGTATGATGTAAAAAAATAATACGAATTTTAAGAAGCTCAATAACATAGCGCAGATACGGGTACAAATGTCGTACCAATGGCACTAATTACATGTTTTTGCAGCCTAAGTACTGTCATTTTTGCCTCTAAAGCTTGGATTTCAAGCCATTTTGCACTACCTTTGCCCTAACAATTCAAGAAAAAGTACTGAAATGGGGACAAAAGTCCCCATTTTTAATATGACAAACTTTGAGCAAATATCGGCATTTGTGAACGAGCTTATTGAAGGCACCGACTGCTTTATTGTTGAAGCAAAAGTGGCACCTACTAATAATTACAAGTTCGCCATTGATGCAGACACTGGCTTTGGTATTGACAGAAGCGTTAAACTAAGTCGTCAACTTCGTAAGAAAATCGAAGAAGCTGGCTTGCACCCCGAAGGCGACTTTAGCATGGAAGTTGGTAGCCCAGGGGTGGATGCACCGCTGAAAATGCCACGTCAGTTTGCAAAAAATATTGGCCGCTTAGTGCTAGTAACTTTTGCAGACAAAGAACAAAAACCTGTAGAAGGCCGACTAGCAAATATGGCCGACGACAATATAGACATTGAAATAACAGACAAGAAAAAGAAAACAAGCACAACACAAACCATTGCTTTAGCAACAACAAAAAGCGTGGTAGTACAAATAGAATTCTAAAACAGAAATAATATAGTAAGCAATTAAATTTTTCATAGACCAATGGCAAAAGCGAAAGAAAAAGAGCAACCAGTAAGCACCAAAGTAAACCTTATCGACTCGTTTGCAGAGTTCAAGGATGCTGAAGGTATTGACCGTCCGACCCTGATCAAGGTGATGGTGGACACATTTAAGACCGCGCTTAAAAAGAAGTACGGCTCAGAAGAGAATATCGATGTTATCGTAAACGATCAAAACGGTGACTTAGAATTATACCACGTGCGTTTTGTTGTGCCAATTGAAGAGTATTGGAACGACATGACGCAGATAAGTCTTCCAATGGCTAAGGAAATTGACGAAGACTTAGAAGAAGGCGAACCATACTACGAGGCAATTGGCATTGAAAGTATTGGCCGTCGTAATGTTTTGGCTATTCGTCAAACATTGACGAGCCGCATTAGCGAGCTAAAGAAAAACATCTTGCTAAAGAACTACCAAGAGCGTATTGGCGAAGTAGTGACAGGCGAAGTATATCAAATCTGGAAAAAAGAAATCATGCTTTTGGACGACGAAGGCAATGAACTTATTCTACGCAAAGAAGAGCAAATACCAACAGACTTCTTTAAGAAGGGCGAAACGGTAAAAGCTATTGTGCGCACAGTAGAAATGAAAAACGGTACACCAGTGGTTTACTTAAGCCGCACTGATGGTAGCTTCCTTGCTAAACTATTAGAAGCAGAAGTGCCAGAAATTATGGATGGCCTTATTACCATCAAGAAAATTGTACGCGAGCCAGGCGAGCGTGCTAAGGTGGCAGTAGAAAGCTACGACGACCGCGTAGATCCAGTAGGTGCATGCGTTGGTATGAAAGGTAGCCGTATACATGGCATTGTGCGTGAACTACGCAACGAAAACATCGACATCATTAATTACACAACTAATATTCAGCTTTTATTGCAGCGTTCGTTAACACCTGCAAAAATTAGCAGTATGAAAATCAACCCTGATCAGTCTTACGTAGAAGTAATGCTAAAGCCAGACCAAGTAAGTTTGGCTATTGGCCGTAAGGGTGTAAACATTAAGCTTGCACAAGAGCTTACAGGTTACGAAATAGATGTGTTCCGCGATGATGCAACTGATGACGAATTTGATATTGACTTACAAGAATTCAACGACGAAATCGAACAATGGATTATTGACGAGTTCAAGAAAGTTGGTTGCGACACAGGTTTATCAGTGCTTAATCTAAGCGACGAAGAGTTGAGTCGTCGTGCCGATTTAGAAATTGAGACGATTAGAGATGTAAAGGCGATACTACAAGCCGAGTTTGGTAAACAATAAAGTTTGGCAAATTGAAACACTAAGCATTTTACGAGTAAGATACTGAGTATGTAGTAAGAGAGTTAACATATAAACAAACAGGGCCAAGCCCACAACATTAAAAACACTGTACAGAGAAGTATGTCAGAATTAAAGGCAAAAAAACTAATGGCGGTTGCAAAAGAATTCAATGTGGGCACGGCGTCTATTGTTGATTTTCTAGCCAAGAAAGGTTTTGCAATAAACAATTCTCCAATGGAGAAGCTTACACCAGACATGTATGAGTTGGTGCAGGTGGAGTACGACCAAGACAAAAAGTTGAAGCAGCGCAGCGAGTCTATACAAATTCGTATGGAGAACGCTGGCAGCAAAACTGCCAAGGCCGAAAAAGTTGCTGAGCCTAAAGTAGAAGCGCCTATTGCAAAGGCACCTACTGATGACATACTAGCTAAGTTAGACTTACCGCCTTTAGAAGAAGCGGACACCAAGCCTGCACGTGCTACAAAAGCAAAAGCTAGCGAGCCAGCGCCAGCAGAGGAAGCTGCGCCAGTGCCACCAGCAAAAGAAGAAACAGCAGCACCAGAAGTAGAAGCCGTAGGCCCAACTGTTCTTGGCAAAATAGATTTAGACGCCCTCAATAAGCCAAAGAAATCTACACGTGGTAAAAAAGCCGACGACGAACCTGCAAAGGCAGAGCCTAAGCCAGAAGCTAAAGCTGAAGTAAAGCCTGCTAAAAAAGCAAGCCCTAAAAAGAAGTCAGAGGAAATCAATGTAATTACTAACCCTGTTGAAAGTAGTTTAAGAACAGAAGTAATCAACAATAATTTGGAAACACCTTTAGAGCAAGGTGTAATTGAAAATATTGTTGAGCGTAAGGTATTAGATGGCCCTAAAGTATTGGGTAGTTTAGACCTTAGTAAGTTACAAAACGATGCAACACCTGGTGCACGCAAACGCAAGCGCATTCCAGTTGATAAAAAAGGCACAAATATTCCGGGTAAGCCTGGTGCAGATCGCGGCGGTGCGCGTGGTGGTACACGTGGCCGTGGCGACGATCGTGTTATTGATCAAAATGCTATTCAAGATAAAATTCGCCAAACCATGGCACGCATTGGCGGCGGAGGTAGAGGCAGAAGCAATAAGCTAAAACATCGTAAAGAAAAACGTAGCATACACGCCGAACGTGCAGCAGCTGCTGAAAATGCGAGCGATAACAGCATATTACATCTTACAGAATTTATTAGCGTAAGCGAACTAGCCTCGCTAATGAACTTGCCATTTACAGAAGTAATCATGAAGTGCATGGAGCTTGGTATGATGGTAAGTATCAACCAGCGTTTAGATGCAGAGGTTATTGAATTAGTGGCGAGCGAGTTTGGTTTTAGCGTAGAGTTTATCGACCTTAAGCAAGAAGCAGAAGAAGAAATAGAAGAAGATGTAGACAGCGAAGACGAATTGCTGCCACGTGCGCCAATTGTTACCATTATGGGTCACGTAGATCACGGTAAAACGAGTTTGCTAGACTATATCCGAAAAGCCAATGTTGTAGCCGGCGAGGCAGGTGGTATCACACAGCATATTGGTGCCTACGAGGTTACTTTGCCAAATGGTCGTCAAATTACATTCTTAGATACACCGGGCCACGAAGCGTTTACAGCGATGCGTGCGCGTGGTACTAAAGTAACAGATATTGCCGTAATTGTAATTGCAGCAGACGATGCTGTGATGCCGCAAACGCGTGAGGCGATAAGCCACGCACAAGCAGCAGGTGTACCTATGATCTTTGCCATTAATAAAATGGATAAAGATGGTGCCAACCCACAAAAAATCTACGAGCAATTGAGTGGTATGAATGTATTGGTAGAAGAATGGGGCGGTAAATTCCAAAGCCAACCTATTGCTGCAAAAGCAGGTACCAATGTAGACCTACTTTTAGAAAAAATATTACTTGAAAGCGATTTATTAGATCTTAAAGCTAACCCAGATCGTTATGCAACAGGTACAGTTATTGAATCTAACCTTGATAAAGGCCGTGGTTATGTAGCCACAGTACTTGTACAAACGGGTACGCTAGAAATAGGCGAGATGATGGTAGCAGGTACTTTGTATGGTCGTATCAAAGCTATGACGGACGAGCGCGGACATAAAGTTGTAAGCGCAGGCCCAAGTACACCGGTACAAATTTTAGGTTTGAATGGTGCGCCACAAGCTGGTGAGAAATTTAAAATTTACGAAGACGAAGATCAAGCCAAAGAAATTGCCAACCACCGTTCGCAAATTATGCGCGAGCAAGGTATGCGTACACGTAAGCATATTACCTTGGATGAAATTGGCCGTCGTTTAGCACTTGGTAACTTCAAAGAATTGAAAGTTATTATCAAAGGTGACGTGGATGGATCGGTAGAAGCATTGAGCGATAGCTTAATTAAACTAAGTACGCAAGAAGTTCAAGTTAATGTAATACAGAAAGGTGTTGGTGCCATTACAGAAAGTGATGTGAACCTTGCCATTGCATCGGATGCCATTATGATAGGCTTCCAGGTGCGTCCTACAGGCCAAGCCGCAACATTGGCGCAGCAAGAAAGTATTGAGATTAAATTCTACAGTGTAATCTACGACGCTATTAACGATGTGAAGAATGCGATGGAAGGTTTACTAGAACCTAAGATAGAGCAAAAGCCTACATGTAATATAGATGTACAGCAAGTGTACAAGATTACGGGCATTGGTTTAATTGCAGGTTGCCTTGTTACAAGTGGTAAAATACAGCGTAGCAATAAAGTAAACGTTATTCGCGATGGTATTGTAGTACACACAGGCGAGTTGGCAGGTCTTAAGCGTTATAAAGATGATGTGAAAGAAGTTGTTGCTGGCACTGAGTGTGGCTTAAGCATTAAGAATTACCAAGATCTAAGAGAAGGCGACGTTATTGAAGGCTTTGAAGAGATTGAAGTGAAGCGTACGCTGGGTAGTTAGTGCGTGCAAGGATGGCGACACGGCGATGGAAAATTTTTTCAATTGAAAGTGGAAAATTGAAAATGGAAAATGGATCCGCCGCGGCGGTGAAAATTCACACAATTCAAATTGCATACTACATTGTATTGCTAGCCATTGCTGTTCTACAAAATATTGCCGCTTATCGGTACACTTCTTGAGAATTTGACAGCGGTAGTAGCCGCTAGCATAAGTGTACTTTGCTAAAGTATAACTGTGCACGAATTGGCGAAGTTGTGCCACCTTTGCGTTATCATAGTTTCTAACGCTTGATCTACAATTTATAGGTACATGCCAAGCCTCGCATGTTACGATGCAATCATTTCTCAACCACAAATAAGTTATTCGATAAAATGCGTTTTAGGCGCACATACTTGCCTTTCAGATTAGCTATGCAGGATTAGCTTCGCAGTAATAGCAAATGCTTTTTCGTAACAGGACGTGCCATTTACAATGTAGTAATTAGAGCGCAAGTTGCAGTGACTACATTGCCAGCTGTAGTGCTTAGAGATATTACTGTAGTGACTACAGCAGGAGATGTAGTGTTTAGAGAAGTAGATGTAGTGACTACAGTGCTAGCTGTAGTTATTAGAGTGCTAGATGTAGTTACTACAGTTGCTGATGTAGTAACTAGAATACGGGTTTGCCGCGCGAAATTGGGCAAAGAAGCAGCCATAAACCTTAACAGATTTTTGAAGAAAAAAAGGCAATAATGCTATGCTAAAGCACGCACAAATTTCGTTTACAAAAAGCAGGGCTTTTTAATAGCACTATACAACTAGAGTAGGGTAAGCATTATGGCACCAAGACGAAAAAAGAGACGCAGCCTCAAAGTAGCAGGCACAACGCTTCGCTTATGTTTGCAGCCACTAATAGCGGCCAGGCATGTACACCAACCCTTCGCTTTTTTACTCCGCTTAGGTTTTACTAGCCATGCTGCTAGCAAGGCATTGCGAGGCACCTTGTATACGGTGACCGTAGTGCAGCTTGAGGCTTTGTGCAAAGGTTTAGGTTGTGGGGTGGGTGATTTGTTTGGGGAAGAGCGCGAGTAACTACAATTTAGTACAACAGCAATACCACTAAGGGTAACTGTTAATTTTTTGGCAATAAGCCGCCCTAGCCTTAGCTTTACTATATGAAGATTGTTTACTTTTTTACCCGTATGGCAAGTTATTTATTTGTATAAGGTGGAGTTTGGGAGCGGGGTGTTTAATGGAAAATTGAAAAGTAATGGCAATTATATGAACATTAAGCGACTTTATTTGCAAAGTATGCTGCTTACAAGTATAAGCATTTGTGTTATAGTTTGCTTTACAGGCGGGCATGCTAGCGCGCAGCAAATTAGTAAGTGTTCCCGTGGTGAGGAGGCGCTTAAATATCAGCTGCCACATTTTCAATTTTCTTCGCCGCGGCGAATCAATTTTCCATTGTTTGTCAACAACGCCACCGCCACTGCACTTAACCTCGCCAATACCTATAGCAACTACGCCATATACATCAACGGTACCTTTACCATAGACCAAAACTTTACCTGCAGCAACTGCACATTTTACATGACGGCCAATGCCAAAATACAACTGCAAAACAACTATACCTTTACGGCCAACACCTGCACCTTTGTAGCAGCCTGTGGCGCGCTGTGGGATGGTATATATGCCGATGATGCAAGTGAGCAAATTGTATTGGATGGTTGTACGATAAGCGATATGCAAAATGGTATTGATATTTCTAACAACGCAAGGCTAGCTGCTACTGGCAACACACTAAGCAACAACCAACGCCATATTTACTACCATGCAATGACCGACCAAAGCTACGCCGCAGTAGTAGAAGGCAATACTATAACAAGCAATGCCAGCATGATTGTGCAAAATGGCATTAGCAAAGGCCAAGTAGGTATAGAAATATTTGACTGTGCCACCATACAAATTGGCAACCAAAGCAATGCAAGTACTGGCAATACATTGAGTAATTTGTACACTGGTATTTATGTACATGGCAGTGCCAATATTGGACAAGTGCTTACAGACCCAGAGAGCAATATTGGCTTGTACAACAATAGCTTTAGCAATATATTATCTGGTGCACTGCCACTGCAAAACCCTTATGACCCTTACCAACTATACAATAGCCGCGAAGGGGCTGCTATATATATTGATTATAGCCAATGCCTTAACCACGATGCTAATACCGAGGTGGCAAACGCTGCCTTACCTGCCAGCGCCAATATTGATAACTGTGACAAAGCTGTGGTAAGCCTCAATAACTCGCTTACTGCAATGCAACAGTATAGTGCGGCCACACCATTTGGTATACTAAGCAATACACAGTTTAACAGAACCTGCAACGTAAGCAACAATACCTTGGAGGCTGTGCAGCTTGGCATACAGCTAGCTGGCAACTATACGGGCTACCAAGTTGGCAACAATACCATAAGCACTGGTATAGGCAGCCAAGTAAGTAATGCGGGTTTTGGCCTTATGGCGCAGACTTTTTCTGCAACAGCTATAGACCTAAAGCACTACAACGCTTTGCCCGTAAGCTTGCCAGTATTTGTGGTAGATGCTAACCAAATTACCATACCATACAATGCTGGTATAGGTATAGGTTGTGTAGGTGCTAACGAAAACCAAGTGCTAAGTAACAACAATATTATGTTTACAGGCAGCAGCAGTACCCCAGCACCAAGCCTGACCTACCGCGACCCAAGCCTTTATGGCATACACCTTAGCAATAGCGATGGCACTAGTATTTTAAGCAACCTTGTAGATGGCCAATACACTGCAGCAAAATACCTAAGCACCTATAGCAAAGCCTACTATTTTGCTCTTACAAAAAATACCACTATTATATGCAACAAAGCCAAAACCGTAAAGCAAGGCCTGTATGCATGGGGAAATAACCAAACTGGCGACCAGCGTATAGCGCATAACAAGTTTAGGTACGTTAAGAACCCCATGTACACCCTAGACCATGGTGCTCCACAAATAGGCACCTTTGGTAATATAGGCAATGGTACTATCGATAATGAAAATAACTATACCTACAATATGACTAACCCTAGTAATTGGTTGCAGAGTGGGGTGTATAAGGTATGGAGGGAAAGTAATATAGTTGTTAACCACAGTATAAAAACTTCTAGTTCCTTACTTACAAGTAGTGAAAGTGGAAGTCCTGCAGATGTTAATGGCATAAACAATGCTTTTCGTTACCTTGTTTCAAATCCAGTGGGAATGACATATACTGATGGCAGCTGCCCTGATCCTACATTTGGCAATAGTACGGAAGCCGATCCAGAAACGTGGGATGTAGAGGACGACGAGGCTATGATAGCCGATGGCATAGCACAGCAGACAGAATCTTATATTGCCTACTTGCAAGTAGGTACTTGGCTAAATCAGCAATGGCTATACCAAACACTAAGTAGAGACGAGGCTATGCGAAATAGTAGTACAGTGCTAAGTAATTTTTACAATAACTACCGCACCACAATACATGGCAATGTAGAAAAAGCTGAACTTGCTGCACACGCGTTGTTTGATTTTACTGGCAATACAGAAAATATTACTGCACTATACGATAGTATTGTGCAGTACAACCAAGAGATAGTAAGTACAGATGTACATGAAGCTAATATTGTAGCTGTCAACCTTATACAAGCTCGGCTAGGGCTGTTTGGTATAGATAGCCTTAGCACTGCACAAAAATTAGAGCTAGAGGTACTAGCGCACACCTGCCCATATGTAGGAGGCTCCGCAGTATTTAAGGCAAGGGTATTATATAGCCAACTAAACCCATTTGCTACATATAATGATAGGCTAAGCTGCCTACAAACCACTACGGCACGCATGGCTGCCGGTGCACCTCCGCAAAACATAGATAGCATTTACGAAGTAAGCGCAGATAGCCTTGGCGCGTTGCAATTGCAAAAAGATGCTGCAATAGGTGCAAATTTGCCTGCAGCCAATAGCACTGATACAGCCCAAAGTGTGCAGGTATTCCCAACAATTATTGATCAAGAAATATTTGTACTTGGTGTACAAACCGAGAGCATGCTCACCCTTACCAATGGTATTGGTCAGGTAGTTCACCAAACCTTATTGCATTCATCGCCAACCGCACAAGCAGTATCTTTACCAATGCTGGCGAACGGATACTATCATTGCACGGTACATTCAAAAAATCAAGTGTATAATTTTAAGGTAGTAGTTAGCCGCAATGATTAAGTACGCAATCGCAAAGTCAACCCTTATTGTGTTGCTAATTACTATTAGCCAAAAGCTCTGTGCGCAAGATAAACGAGGCTTCACTACATTGCTAGGGTGCAATGGTGCAGCAGCCGAGTTTGATGGCAGCAACAATAGTCCCGTGATTAAGCAGTATTATCCAGTCAATCCATTTGTTGTTTTTTGGCATGGCCATAGTAATATCTGCGATAGTGCAACTGGGCGGCCACTAATATTTAGCAATGGCTATCAAGTTTATGATACAGCTGGCAATATTTTACTGCATGGAGATAGTTTGGTATCTCCAAAATTGTATAGCCTGAATGCTGATCCAGCTTCTGTTACTAGCCAAGGCTCGCTGCTGCTGCCAAAAGGATCGGCTAATAAATTTTGGCATTTTGTGGTAGGAATGAGTGATAGTGCATTTACTTACTGGAACACAAACCCGCTAGGTGATGGTCGTTTTCCATATGACTTGTTAGAATATAGCATTATTGATATGAATGCTAATGGTGGTGCAGGTGCTGTCACATTGCGCAGACAAAACTTGCTAAATCATGTTGAACTATTTAAGACAGGTATGATGGCCTGTAAGCATGCAAATGGTTATGATTGGTGGTTGATAAAACAAGCAGCTGCATCTAATAAAGCTTACATATTCCTAGTTACAGCGGATACGGTGATGTTAGATACAATACAAGAATTTGCTGGAGAAAATTTTTGGTACTACGATTTGGCAGGCCAAAGTTGCTTCAGCAATAAAGGCGATAAGTATGCTTTTGTGTCTGTTGGCTTTGCAAAACTAGTATTGTTTGATTTTGACAGATGTTATGGGCGACTACGTAATTTGCAGGTCATTAATATACCTGTTACCCCATGCTTTTGTAAATTGGACACCCTACATCCAGGTACAAATGATGGACTTACGCGCGGCATAGCATTTTCGCCAAACGATAGTTTTATTTATTTATCTCACGCGTTTAACCAATTTCAGTATGAAATAAACGTGAGTGATAGTGCGCAAGCATGGTATCACATATATAAAGGACCTGATACTAGTTTTATTCACTTCAATAATTACGACCGTTTGCAACTTGCACCCAATGGACGTATATATGTAGGTAGGCGCGATGCAAGCGGCTCCACCATGTGCGTTATCAATAACCCCAATGCAAAAGGCGCCGCCTGCGAATTTTGCCCACGGTGCTTACGTATAGATAGTATGCAAGGTCCAGTAACTAGCTTTGCAAATATGCCTAAGTACGATATGCCTGCGCTGCCGTATATATGCCCTCCTATGTTAATTGAAAATGGAAAAGGGAAAATTGAAAATGAGGTGGTGCTGTTTCCTAACCCTGCAAGTGATGCTATTACTGTAAAGTACAAAAGCAAAACTCATGGCACATTATATCTATACAATACCCTAGGCGAGCAAGTATTGCAACGGCGCTTGCTGCATACACAAGAGGCTTTGCGCATTGATGTTGGCTTTTTGCCAAGTGGTGTTTATTTGTATAAGGTGGAGTTTAGGAGAAGGGTGGTTAATGGAAAATTGAAAATTGAAAATGAAAGAAAATGTTGTTGAAATTAAGAGCAAGGCATTAGCTATTAGATGTATAAGGCTGTATCAATATTTATGCGATACAAAAAAGGAATATGTATTGAGTAAACAGCTTTTGCGCAGTGGCACTGCTATTGGTGCCTTATTACGAGAGGCAGAGCATGCACAGAGCAAGGCAGATTTTTTGAGCAAAACTAATATAGCACTTAAAGAGGCTAACGAATTGGGTTACTGGCTAGAATTATTGGTTGAAACCAATTACCTTAGTACCAGCGAATTTGACTCAATGCATACCGACTGTATTGAACTCATAAAACTACTAGCAGCGATTGTAAAGACCACAAAAGTGAACCTTGCTAAATGACGATGAAGGATTTAATGCTCACACGCTTTCCATGTTCCATTTCCTCCGCCGCGGCGGATCCATTTTCAATTGAGAAAGGCGACGCTGTGTATAAGGCCAGGGCCATGCATGCGTACTACGAACCCTATTTGCAATACGATGATTTGTTTTTATGTGCAGCTAGCGGTACACAAAACAAAACGAGTGGGCCAAACGCATTTAGTCAAATATTAAGTGGTCTCAATGACCATACTGTTATTGATTCAACCATCGGAACTTTAAATGCAAACCTTACATGTAGTATTAGTCCTAACCCCACTAAAGATGTTTTAAATATTGATTTTAGTGCAAAGCTAACAAGTGGAGCACAAGTACAAGTATTTGCTGTGGATGGCCGTTGCCTAATTACGCAAAAGCTAGCACTTGGTTCTAGTAGTACTAGCATCCAATTAAGGCATTTAGCTGTTGGTAGTTACTTTGTAAAAGTTGACTATAACAACGATAAAATTTTTGTAGCCAAGATTTCTAAACTATAGTTTATGCGATTCTTATTCATAGTAATTATTATCAGCAGCTTGTGCATTACTGAGGCAGTAGCGCAACATAAAGAGAATGCTAATTGGCTGGTGGCTACAAACATAAATGCACAACAAATTTTTTTTTCTGATACAGGCATCGCACAGTTTCCACTAAACGCCGCACCAATTAGCTTGCATAACTATAGCGGCGCACACTCGTGCTTGTCAGACACAGCTGGTAATTTTCAATTGGCTTGCACGGGCTCCAAATTGATTAATAAATACCACCAACTAGTGCCCAATGGCGACACGCTCGTAGATGCGCTATACTATGATTACTATAACGGCGCAGGGCTATTATATAGCACACAAGGCTCTATCATTTTGCGTTGCGGCTACGATTCGGTTTTTAAGGTATTTACTATTAGTTGGAGTGATGCAGAGTGGAATAATGCAAACGCTAGCCATCAGCCAGAGCGCTTGTTAATGACTGAAGTAAACCCTTGGGCAAACAACGATAGTGGCTTGGTACTGCGCAAAAAAGTATTAATAGACGACACCAAGTATTACTCTCTTGTAGGTATGAGTGCCTGCCGACACAGCAACGGCATTGATTGGTGGCTACTTAAGCAGGCCGAGAATAAAAATGCAATTTTTGCCTACTTGGTTACTAAAGACAGCGTTTACCCTGCAATAGAAAATGCTTTTACGAAACCGCAGTTCAAAACGAGTTTATATGGGCAAATGAGTGTAAGCCAGCAAGGCGACCAAGTGGCGTATGTGCAATCAAAACCAAATCAGGTATTTGTTGGCAGTTTTGACCGGTGTTACGGACAAGTAAGTAATCCTCGTGTATTTGATATACCGCGTTTGTTAGTAGATTACACTTATGACTCTACTACCACAGATACTATTGCAAGAGGCTTAGCCTTTAGCCCTAATGGAAGATTTTTGTACGTGGTTATGTCGTCTAAGATTTTCCAGCTAGACCTACAAACATCAGATACAAACAATCAGTGGTATTTAGTATCCAGCATCGATACTGCCATTTCTAGTTTTACATATTTCTATATTGCGGCACTCGCGCCAGATAGCAATATTTACATTGGCCGTCTAAGTGCTTACGATAGCAATTGGAGTTTTATAGAAGACCCCGACCTAAAAGGCGCAGCGTGTAACTTTAGAAAGCGAGGGCTTAAATTACTAAGCAGTAATTTCAAGACACCACCTAATGTTATAAACTATGCACTTGGTGCAAAGAACTGCTGGCCTCTTACAATTGAAAATGGATCCGCCGCGGCGGAGGAAATTGAAAGTGAGGTGCTCGTGTATCCTAACCCTGCAATAAATAGTTTAACCATACAAGTGCCTGAGCACTTAGCTAATAATGCAATTGTAATCACTAATATAACAGGGCAAATCGTGCGGCGTTTGCCGCCAGCAACGCACACCATAGTAGATGTATCTTTGTATGCCAAAGGCATTTACTTTGTAAGTGCAGGCATTAGTGTAAAAAAGGTTTTGATAGAATAGTGGCTTGTCATTATTGTTACAATAAAGTCAAGCGCATAGTGTTTGCCTTTAGATTATTTAATCACAATCAACCTATGTTGTTCACTAGCACCGTCAACTGTTTTAAGATGCACCGTATAATTGCCAGCAACTAAAAAGTCAATCGTGAGCGTGTGCTTATCATTGCATTGCCCGCTTGCTACAATATTTCCTGCCATGCTATAAATAAAGTATTCACTTGCATTTGCAATATGTAGTATACCTCTGCTTGGATTTGGATACAGCAAAGTTTGGCGCTTAGCTGTTTGGTTTTCTGCAATAAGCGGAAACACAAATAGTCTTCTTTTTTCAATAAATGGTTTGATGCCATAAGGTGTATGCGCATCAACTGTGCCTACAAAACCCTTTGCAAAAGCCAGGCTATCGTAACCATAGTCTAAGGTTTTGAAGCTATCAGCAGGAACGAATGGTGCAAGCATGGCTTGTAAGCTGTCTAAATAGGGGAATAGCGTATCCTTGTTAACTACATAGGTGCCTATACTATCAAGGTATAGAGAGAATAATTGCGTGCCTGCAGTCGTATTGAGTAGACGGTAACATAAGGCACGGTAGTCTGTTTGATTATACCATTTGTAAGGATCTCGCGTGGTCCAATCAATGCCGCTCCAATCAACGCCAAAAGTATTATCGGTATCAAAGGTGATGAACTTAAACTTACCTTCTACACTGTCGTGCCAAAGCAAATAATTATTTGAGTTGTAAGCATAGTTGTCCCAATTGCCAGTGTACACATCTAAAGCCAGTGCTTTGAGATAATTCTTATAGTCAAAAATAGTATCTAAGTAAGTCAGATAGTTGCTATCGTTTGGTCCGTTGACAGTTTTTATAAATTCAGTCAGATCAATATAAGTATCATTAGATTCATTTGTTTGTAGGTCGTAGGTACGCGAACTACCAGTCATAAAGCCCTTATAAGTACTAGGGTTATTACCTTGAAATTTCAAATCTGCACCCCAACTGCATTTGTACAAGTTGCCGCTATCGTTATTGTACACCCTTTGTAGCCATTGCTTGTCTACTTCTTCTACATTACTACAAATGCCATAGTTGATATTGTTGATATACACTTCTACAAAAGAAATGCGACGTGGAGCAAATCCTGCCTTTTCCCAACAATGGTAAAACAATTTTTCGCGGACATAAGTCGGGTCGTTATGATTGCCAATAAGGTTCAATTTACGTACACCCTTAAACTCTTTGTCTTCCGCATATTTATCGATAGCAAGTTTGATACTTTTTTTACCACTAACCAAAGATGTATTGCCACGAAAACGAATGCCTACACTATCTACTCGGTTGCTATCAATACCATTTGTATAAACGAAGCTACACATGTAGTACACACTATTAAGTGTATTGTACATAGCTTGCAAACTATCGGTGGGCATTGTAATAAATATCCGATTCACCTTTGTTTGATCAAACATTGGTAATTGTGCCTGCACCGCTATACTTGCTGTACACATCATCAACACAGCAATAATTCTCCTCATCACTTTGTAAAGGTAGCAAGAGAATTGTAAATCATATTGCAATACATCCATTTACAATTGACATTTGATACGCTAGGTTGTAACTGGTCTGCTAGTGATACAACACAGTAGCGACATATATGGATGTGCCAATTCTTGCCTCATTGTGAAATTGATTGCTAGGTTGTAGTGCAATGATTCTACAGCCCGCACCTACGGAGCTACGTTTAACCTTCTAAATCCGATTGCTACAAACAGTTCGCCCCTCTGGGGCTTTAGTTCCCTTAGTGCCATAGTGGTTCAAGGGATTTACTATCTCTAAACCTTAGCGGTTAATAGCACTATTATCCAATTGATAGTTCAACATTTTCAGAAGCAATCTTAGTTCCCTTAGTGCCTTAGTGGTTAAAGAAATTTACTATCTCTAAACCTTAGCGGTTTGTCTTACTTGCCACTAATCTCAATTGTACCACCTGCGCCATACGCTGTAAACTCCGGTGAATACATACACTGTATACTCGCGTTGCCATTGTTATAGTTGCCAGTGCTATTCACAAATACATCGTAGCTAATAGTATAGGTGCCTCTAGATAAATTGTCAATAAAGAAGTTTGTGCTCGCATCTTTGGTAACTTGATAATATGCTAAATTGTTAGCGTAAACCGTTTCGCTTAATACATCTATCGGTTCAAAACAAGCTGCACGTAAATCTTTAACATGCACAAACTGCATATCGCGGTTGGTACTAATTGTAATTTGTATACGCACCTTATCGCCAAGCTTTAGATTATTAGTAACAGGTGTCAATACTTCGCCTGTATTGCTATTACTTACAACAAACAAGGCCTTTCGTACGCTTATGGCATTCTTAGTTTCAGATGCTTGCAGTTCATCAATCGGACTTAGAAATTGGTAACTAGCATTGACCCAAGCAGGTGTTGCATTGCTATTGCTTGCCATAATATTCGACATTTTTTTGTCGATATTATTACCTGCAAATTGGACACGTACATTACCGGTGCCTTTATCTTGCTTGTAACTGTTGCTGTTGATTTGTTTGCCGCCGACATTAAAGGCGATGTTCTGTGTACTACCATCTGTTAAACTTGCACCACTCGTGACCAGTGCGTGGATAGCATTTGCAGTAGCAGCCGTATTGCTCCAATAATTATTCTGTTTATTGAGCAAAAGCCAAATACACAATTCGTCAAGTTCGGCTTGTTTTACGCCACAGTTCTGAAGCATCGCTAAGGTATGTGCATGATCGTCAACATCGTTAGTAAACCAACGGAAGTAACTGCTACTGTTCTTCCAATACATACCACGTGCTTTTGTGCGTACAGCATTTTGTAAAATAGCATCTGTTACTTGCTTGGCGTTGGCTTCTTTATTGCTCGTATAAAGTATATACGCATAAGTGGCTTGATCTGCAATACTCAGCTTCGTCCAGTCTTTAGCCAAGGTTTTCATGCGGGCGTCTATGGCAGTTTGTGTTGCCTTTGTTGGCGTGATATCAGCAAACACATAACGAATATACAAGTAGTTAATCGGTGTATAGTAAGTGCCATATTGCTTTGCATTTTTCTTTTCTTGCTCATAGCGCGCAAGCTCCTTGCTATCGCAATATGCTATCGCTTTGGCTATACTTGTTTGCAGTTCTTCTTGTTGTGGCAAAGCTGCCATTTGCTTGAGTTGTGCAAAGCTTTGTAATATGCTTAGTGTGATGTACTCGTTGTCATTCATATCTGGCCACCAAGCATAGCCGCCATTGCTTTTTTGACGCGCAACGATTTTACTAATTAGCGTATTATACGATTGTTCTTGGTTGGCCTCTTTAAACAATTTACCAATGCTTGCAAGTTGTGCATTTTCGTCTTTGGCTTCGCTTACCCATGGTGTTTCTTGCAACATAATTTGGCGCAGCTCAGGATTGCTTTCTAATTGCGAACGCAGGGCATTGCTATCTTTAAGCCAAGTTTGACTTGCTTCGAGCAAAGCTGGATTTAGTTCGCCTAATTTTTTTGCTACAGCAAAAGCATACAACTTATTAGTAAGCTGCTCTGTACACTCCAAGGCATAATTATGTAAATAGGGCAAGGCTTGCACCGCATGCCAAGTAGGATTACTTGTGCTTTGTAGTTGTAATAAGATTGGCTGTTGTTTGTTAGATAATTTTTGCAATGCTGGAATATCAAGTGGCTTTTCTTCACCTGGCTTTAATAGGGCAGTAGCACTTTCTGTTACTTGTATTTTATTGCTGAGAATCGGCAACATGTTTTGCTCGCCATCGCTATGTTCTTTTGCTACGGCGATAGTGCGTACAATAATTGGGTCAGAAAAATTATCTGGTACATTAATATCAAATGCAAACTCGCTACTTGATGCTGCTGCAATGGCAAATGATTGAGAAGCCGATTTTACAAATTGCGCAGTAATATCTTGCTCTGTAGCTGCATTAAGAATTTGAATACTTGCAGTTCCGCTTTGTTCTGTTTTGCTGAGATTATTAATTTTTACAAGCAAACTTACTTTGTCGTTATTGTACACAAAGCGAGGCAAATTTGGCACCACCATGATGTCTTTTTGTGTGGTTGTAGATGCTTCTATTTTTGCATGCTTACCTTCAGCGTTATGCGCAAAGGCCATCATACGCCATTTTGTAAGTGCTTCTGGTGCAGTAAACTTTAGGTTGTAGATGCCATCGCTGCTTGTAAGGTGTGGAAGGAAAAATGCGGTCTCTTGTAAGTTTTTGCGAATGGTAACTTTAGCAGCAGATTGTTTGACTTCTTCGTCTTTTGCAATTACGGGTGGTGCAAATTTCACTTTCGCAACGACGGCATTTCCAACTGATGCCGTATATGCATATGTGCCTCCTGTTAAGGTTGGAGGTGGGGGTGGTAGTGCGGAGTCGCTTGCGACTGCAAATCCACCTATACTAGATTCTGAAAAATTCCAACCAGCCTTCATTGCCATTCGGCCCCTGAGCTGTTTGTCGTTCATACTTCGTAGCATATGAGGCAATTGGTTACTGCTCCAGCAGTAAGTATGCAATCCTGTATCCTCTAAATAATTACCATAGCTTGTATAAATTCTGCCTTCATCCGTTTTAGATAACAACTGTAGCTCATTTGCAAAGGTGCTAGCAGCAGAGAATTTATCTCTGCCGTAAATCGAATAACTCTTTTCTGGAATGCCGTTCCAAAAATGCCTCACAAAGTCATCAAGCGATGCATCATACATAGTGGCTAGCAATTCAAAAGCTTTGTCACCTATAGTCGGCTCTGTCAGTTGTATGGTAATTTCTTGTTCGCTGCCTGGTACAATCTTGTCTCTAAAACTTACTAGTTTTAAGTTTATGTCTTGCACTGGTTCAGGTGCATCAAAGTGAAAGTCTTGCGTATAGTGTCGGTTGGCATAACTAATAGCAGTGCTAACAACAAGATTGCTGCGTGCTTCATTGAGCATTGGTAAATCAATCATATTCCAACCTTGCTTTAGCTGATAAACTTGCCAAAAAGTCTGTTGGTAGGCTACTGCGCTTAAACTCATACTTACATCAGCAAAGCGGCTGTACACTTTAAGTTTTGGTGCAGCACCAGCAACAAGTGTCTTGCTATCGCTTTTTAGCACATGTACTTCCTTTGGTTCTAGTGGTTCTTTTTCGCTATCGCTTATTTGCACAACGGCTTGGTCGGCTATAGTATCGCCATCTACAACAACCCATGTATACAGCCTGTACTTGCCAGTTGTTTTGATGTATTGGCTTGGCTTAAAAGGTTTATTTGCAGCTATTGGCGTGCCAAAGACAAGTTCAGTTTCTACAAGTTCTTTGTCATCATCATCGCTATATCTATCAGCTAACGGAAAAAACTGCTGCCATTCTTGTTCGCTTATAAAGCTATGCTCGGTAGGTTCCCACAAGCGATTTACAGTAAATGCCTTCTGCTGCTTTAGCTTTTGTATACGTAAAAAAACTTGTTGCTCTACTTGTTTGCCATTTGGTGTGGTAGCAGCAATTTCAAATGACTCGCTGTTACTGCTAAGGTCTAACTCGTCGCCAATATTTAAGGCAAGTGAGAATGGCTGCTTGCTTAGTCGTAAGTCATTGCTAGCTTCATGTGTTTCTCCATTAATATCAACAACAGTGGCTGAGGTTATGAAAGTATAGATAGCACGTTTCTTATTCAGTTCACTAGTGCCACTTGCCATGTACTTAATTGTAAACTTACCATTAGCATCTGTTACAGTAGTGCCTTCCGTAATAACGCGCCGCTCACCTTCAAAATCTGGAAAGCACCAGCGCAGCACCTCGGCTTCTCTATCAACATTGTACCTCACTTTTGCGTTAGCAATTGGCGCACCGTTATAGCCCATGGCGATACCTGTTACAGTAACTTCTTCATCTAACTTATAGTCTTTATTGCTTGGCTCATAGCTTACTTCAAATTTGGGTCTTTTGTATTCTTCTACACGTACGGCAGCAGAACCGATTTCTACGTCATCTACTTTCACACTTAAGTCGTACATGCCGTTGAGGCCGCTACTTGGCAACTCAAATTCACCACTGGTGGAACCAAATTCGTTGGTACGTTTTTCTACTGTGCTAACAATTTCTTCATTAGCGTTTACTAAACTTATTGTAATCGTTTGCCCTAAAGCTGCTTTGTTATCTTTATCTACAATAATAGCCTTATACTTTATGGTTTGCCCAGGTCGGTAAATGGCACGGTCTGTATAGACTTCTGCAAGAAATGTTGATTGTTCGCCACCGTTGTAATTTTGATAGTAAGAACCGCCACGGTAATAGCTGTGGTCCAAAACATCTTTATTGTAAGTAACACGTACACTGCTGTATTCTTTGTTGGGTAATTTTACAAATGCATTTGCCTTAGAACTTATTTGCTCAACTAATATTTCATTGTTTTTGCGTGTTGTGTTATTCCATTCATTTTTCAATAAGAAAATACTAGCGCCTTCAATGCCTTTACCAGTGGTACGATCTACCACTTGCACCTTGGCAGAATCGCCGGTAGAGATATGCAGATCTAAATTTGTTACTTGAAGCAGCGAAAGGTAAAACGCATCTGCCTTGTTTTTATTTCTAATAACTAAGTGATACTTACCTAAAGGCAAAGCTGGTAACATCATTTCCGTTTCAAAAAATGTATAATCATCGTTGGGTGGCAGGGTATAGTCTTTCGTATATATTGGCTTGGTTTTTTGCAAGTACTTTACTGCAGTTGCATAGTTCATATACTCGGAGCCACTGTATGGATAAACTTCTACAGCCACAGCTTGGATATTTACATAGGCTATTGTCATTAATGCTGGTTGATTAGGCAGCAGCTTATCTTCTGTTTTTGCCTCTAATTGTGGCAGCTCAATTTCCCTTATGAGCGATTTGGCTGCACTAACAGCAAAGCTGCATGTATTGCGTGCTACAATGTCCTTGCAAATATTTAATGCCGTAGTGTTTGGTTTAGTAATTCCAAGTTTTTTTTGAGCTTTTTCATTCACAAGGTTGTGTATGGCTAATGCTCGTTTGTAAACTAAGTAATCTACAATCTTGCTTTGCTTGTGTATGTCAACAGCATTCGCCAAAGCTTGAATATGACGTACATTGTCACTTATTTGTTCATGTATAAATTCTATTCGTTTGCTGTCCAAATACGATTTCTCTTCGGCACTCAGCTTTTTGACGCTTAGCGCTTGCTGATATAATTTGAGTCTTTGTAGCATTGCACTAGCTGTATCAGTCGTTTGCCAATCAATCTGCACAAATTCTGGTAAATCACTGTAGGCTTCTGGATGTTCGCCTAAATAAAATGGGTTTTCTCTTACATTGCCATAGAAAGCATCGTCAAAGAAATCGAGTGCGCTACTAAGCATGACATAGTATAAACTTGGCTTCACTTGCTTTTCCCACTCACTTGGTTTTGCTGTAGCACCGTTAGTAAGTAGCGGCGCAAACATCTTAGCTTCATAGCTCGCCAAAACATCCGCATTGGATAGAGCCTTTAAATAATATTGTGTTGCTAATTTTTCTCCATTATTATGTATCACTTCGCGAGCAGCATCTCGTGGATTAGTGTTTTCATCCCAATCGTCAGTACTATCATCTTGATAGCGAGAATCTTCTGAAGCCTCATCGTAGTGTTTTGCAATTAGATTGTATATAATTTCTTTGTACGGGCTTTCTAGCGTTTGGCCAATACTATCTAGTTCTGCAATAAATGCATCGTACCACAGCTCAGTTACTTCTTGTTGTAATTTTTGACGACTAGCAATAGCAGCAATATAGTCGCTATACATCTTGTCTTTATTAGCATTAGTCGCAAGCTGATCGAGAAGTACAATAGCATCTTGCGTTTTATTTGCAGAGAGTGCTTTGCTTACTTTGTCCCAATAGGGTTTGTAGTTTTTATCCTTCATCGTTTGAGCTTGTGCGGCGCTACTGCAAGCAAGCAAGAGTAAGCACCATAGAATAAAGCGATTCATGTAAATTGGTATGAAAGTTAAATGTACAACTGTAGGCGAATGGCTCATTGTAATTGAGTCATAAAATTTGCTAAAACTGCTAGGCAAGGTCAAATTTCACCATTTGAGATATTGCGTCAAACTAGTATTTGAATTTTTACTAGCTGTTATCCATTGAAGTTCAGTGCTTTTTTTGCCATAGTTGCCCTAATGCACCTCTATGAACGCCCTTTTTTAACTATGTTTACAACACATTACTATTACACTAACAATCAACTATGGGTAAATTATACTGCGCATTTTTATTTCTACTATTTGCCAATACCATTTCTGCACAAACCATCATTTATAGCGAAGATTTTGATCCAACGCCAAGTAACTGGACGCTCAATACCACCTTTGGCACAAATGACGCAGAAGCCAATGTGTGGGAAATAAGTGACGATGAAAGTGGCATGCCTGTTGGCACTTGCGGTGCAGCTGGCATGGGCAATCAAAGTTTGTATATTACTGCGGTACCTCCTTGGAGCTTTGGCACTGGCGCTTTGTATAACGCAGGCGGCTTTTGTGGCTTTGGTGTGTTTTGCGTGGAAACGCATAAGCGAGCAGAAACGCCTGCAATAAGCACAACTGGCATTTCTACAACACTTACACTGAGCTTTGACTATATAGAAGAAGGAGACGGCGCTAATGATGATTTCTTTATACAATACAGCACCAATGGCGGCGGTACTTGGACTACACTAAGTAACCCCACTAAGACGGCTAATTTCAATTGTATTGGGCAAGGCTATTGGACAAATTATAGTATCGCTTTGCCAGCAGCTTGCAATAATATTAGCAACCTCAAAATTGGATTTTGTTGGCAAAATAACGACGATGCTACTGGCACCGATCCAAGTGTTGCGATAAATGATGTAGAAATAACTACCACAAGCACAAGTAATACAGCACCAATTGCAATAAACGATACACTTAATAGCCCTTGCTCAGGAGCGGTTTTAATTACGCCTAGCTTAAACGATATAGATTCGATTAGTCAGACACTAACCACAACTTCTGTTTTTGGTGCGAGTGCAGGGCTAACAGCTACCATTGCAGGAGGTGTGGTTACATTAGTACCACCTGTGAATACAAATGGTACTTATACGGTCAATTATATCGTAACAGACAATGGCACACCAGCGCTTAGCGATACTGGCTTGATTGTGCTAACGGTTACTGGATGTAATAGTCAACCAAATGCCGTTGCAGATAACTTACCAGTGACCTGTGGTACAAGTACACTTACCATTCTAAGTAACGATAATGATCCTAATGCTGGACAAACTATTACGCTATCAAATATTTGGGCGGTAAGTGCTGGCGCAACAGCGGTGGCATCGGGGAATACTGTTGTATTTAATGCTACAAGTAATGGTGTATATACTTTTCAATATAGTATTTGCGACAACGGCACACCAAGTTTATGCGATACGGCTCTTGTAACTGTTACTGTTTCTGGTTGTAACAATCAACCGAATGCTGTTGCAGATAACTTGCCAGTGACCTGCGGTACAACTACACTCACAATTCTAAGCAATGACAATGATCCTAATGCTGGACAAACGCTTACGCTATCAAATATTTGGGCGGTAAGTGCTGGCGCAACAGCAGTTGCCTCGGGGAATAGCGTTGTATTTAATGCTACAAGCAATGGTGTATATACTTTTCAGTATAGTATTTGCGACAACGGCACACCAAGCTTGTGCGACACCGCCCTTGTGACTGTTACAGTGTCTGGTTGTATTACTAATAATCCACCAAATGCTGTAAATGATAGTGTACTTACAATTTGCAATTTGCCTGTTACCATAAATGTACTCACTAATGATACCGATCCTAATGCAGGACAAATACTATCGCTAGTGGGCACATTTGGCTTAAACCCTGGTGGTACAATAAGCACAGCAGGTAATAGTATTTCTTTTACGCCAATTAGTAATCAAGGTGGCCTTTATACCTTCTTCTATATTGTTACAGATAATGGTTCGCCAGCATTATTAGATACTGCACAAGTTTTTGTTGTAGTGAGTGGATGCGGTAATACAGCACCACTTGCCATTAATGATACCATTGCAAGTGCACCGTGTGGAAGTTCAACAATTAGTCCACTTGGCAACGATATTGAAGCAGATGCAGGACAAGTGCTTAGCTTGTCCAACGTTTGGAATGTAAGTGCTGGTGCTACAGCTAGCGCGACAGGTAATACAATTTCTTTTTCTGCAAGCGCTAATGGTACCTATACTTTGCAGTACAGTATTTGCGACAATGGCACACCAAGTTTCTGCGATACGGCTACAATTTTTGTAACTATAACTGCTTGTAACGATGCGCCAAATGCCAATAACGATAATCTGCCAGGCAACTGCGGCACAACTACATTAACGGTGCTAGGTAATGATACAGATCCAAATGCAGGACAATTACTGGGTATCAATGGCGTATATAATATTAGTGCTGGTGCCACAGCAAGTATTGTTGCAAATACAATTGTGTTTAATGCAAGTGCTAATGGCGTTTACACCTTCAATTATATTGTGTGCGATAATGGTACGCCTTCTTTATGCGATACAGCTTTAGCAACGATTACGGTAAGCACTTGCAATGCTGCACCTAATGCAGTAAATGATGCTGCGAATACGATTTGTACAACGCCAATTACTATTTTGCCTTTGGCAAATGACAGCGACCCAGATGTAGGACAAATCCTTTCATTAAATGGTGTGTGGAATGTGCCTCTAGGGGCTGTTGCTACAACATCTGGCAATACCATCAACTTTACACCAAGTGGTATAGGCGGCACTTTTACTTTGTTCTACAGTGTTTGCGACAATGGTACACCTAGCCTTTGCGATACAGCCAGCATCATTATCAATGCAACACCTTGCAACTTGCCGCCTGTAGCTGTTGCCGATAATTATACCACAGCATGTAATACAGCCATAAGTTTTACACCACTCGCCAACGACTTTGATCCAGATGGCGCTAATGTTGGATTGCCATTGAGCCAGTTTCCTATTAATGCCAATGGTACATTTACGTTCAATGGTAGTGTTATTACCTACACACCAGCATCAGGCTATAGCGGCACATTTAGTATTCCTTATATCATTAGTGACGGCAACTTACCACCAGGTTACGATACTGGTACAATAACAATGACTGTATTGTCTTGCGTAACAGTGCCTGCAGCAAACTTTAGTGTAAGCGATACATTTATTTGTGAAGATATGTGCATTAACTTTTTTGATTTGAGCACAGAATTTCCTACTAGTTGGCAGTGGACTTTCCAAGGTGCCACACCAAATAGCAGTACACTGCAAAACCCAGTAGCGATTTGTTATCCAACGCCTGGTGTGTATGATGTGACACTTGTGAGTAGTACACTCAATGGTTCGAGTACACCTTATACGCGCACAGCTACTATCGTAGTGCAAGCAAAGCCAAATGCACAAAATCTTACATTAACAGATACAGTGGGCAAGCTTGTTACACTAGATGCCACAAAGCCATCTGCTGTTAGTTATGCATGGTCGCCGTTGGGTGGATTGATTAATACATCTAGCAATGCCATCAAGCAGGTGCAAGTACAAGTGCAAGCAACTTACTATTGCGAAGTAACTACCGATGCAGGATGCGAGGTAATTGATACGTTCAATATTGTACCAATTGCATTGCCAGGCACAAATAACAATGTGCTATTTGTACCAAACGCCTTTAGTCCAAATGGCGACAATGACAATGATACTTGGAAACCAAAAACCAATAATATTAGAACCTACAGAGCCATGGTGTATAATCGCTGGGGCAATAAAGTGTTTGAAACAGATAATATCAACTTTGCGTGGACAGGTACTTACAAAGGCAAAGATGTTGAGCCAAATGACGTTTACTTCTATTACGTAGAAGCAGAATTCTTAGATGGCACCAAACGCATTGACAAGGGCGACCTTATCATCATCAAATAGATTGAGATCGTATTGCGGTACCTTAATTTTGCAAAGGACTGCGTGACATGGATATTGTAGAAAGTTTTAAGAAAGCTGAACACGCCAAAATGACTTGGCTTGACAAGCTTTTCCGAAATCATCCTGTTTTTCTCTGTGCAAAAGATTTTGAGCTTGAACTTAAGCTTAAGAGTATTGACAAAGTATTTATCGTTAAGCCATCTTTAAGTACAAGATTTGTCGCCTTGCTTTTTATTTTTTTTGGTCTGCTTGCGTGGTTCACAGTGTTTCTGGTCGTCTTTGAGCAAACATTGCTGCCCATATCAGTATTTTTTTTACTACTAGTAACTGCATGGATCGGCTATGTGGTATGGACGTTTTTTTTGAATCCAAAACTGTCATATCGGATTAGTATGGATAAAGAAAAAATTATCGCAGGCAAACAAATATTTCAGTGGGCAGATGTTTCGGACTACATGCTCATGCTAAAGCAAGGTGGCAAGACTACGCAAGAAAAACTTGTTCTGTTTATTGATAACAGAGAAGTATACGTGTACAATTTATCCCACCTAAATAAATCTGGTGAAGAAATAATGAAGCGTATAGAATTTTATAAGGACTATATCCCCTCAATTGATGAACAGCATCGCGTAAAGCAATAGCTCGACCTAGTTATTCACCAAGCTAGCTTTCACCTCTGCAACCTTAAGCACTTCGCATACTTTCTCGTAAATGCCTTGCGTATCAAAGCCGCACTCACGATGTAATTCTGCGGGCTTACCATGCTCAACCAAACGATCAGGAATGCCAAGCATTTGTACATTTGGCTTGTAATTGTGTTGCGCCATAAACTCTAATACGGCGCTACCAAAACCACCAACAATTGTACCGTCTTCTACAGTAATAACATGTTTGAAATTTTGACCCACATTATGTAAAGCTATTTCGTCAATAGGTTTTACAAAACGCATGTCGTAGTGTTGCACGCTAATATTTTGCCCATTTAATTTATTGATGGCTTGTGCTGCAAAATTGCCAACATGTCCAAAGCTTAAAATGCAAATATCAGTACCCTCAGAAACTAAGCGTGCTTTACCAATCTCCATTTCTTCTAGCGGCGTTTGCCACTGCGGCATTACACCTTCGCCACGTGGGTAGCGAATACTAAACGGCATATTTTGCGTTGGCAATTGCGCTGTGTACATCATATTGCGCAAATCTTGCTCGTTCATCGGTGCTGCCACAATCATATGTGGTATGCAACGCATATAAGCAATATCGTAACAACCGTGGTGTGTTGGACCATCGTCGCCTACAAGGCCACCTCTGTCTAAACAAAATATAACAGGTAGCTTTTGAATAGCCACATCGTGTATCACCTGATCGTATGCACGTTGCATAAATGAGCTGTAGATATTGCAGAACACTCGCATGCCTTGCGTGGCCAAGCCAGCACTAACCGTCACAGCGTGCTGCTCGCAAATGCCCACATCAAATGCACGATTTGGCATTTCTGCAATCATATATTTAAGGCTGCATCCACTTGGCATAGCAGGCGTAATGCCCATCACTTTGTCGTTGGCCTTCGCTAGCTCAATAATCGTTTTACCAAATACATCTTGGTATTTTGGCGGCTGAGGTGCAGTTGGTACTTTCTTCTCAATTAGACCCGTGTCTTTATCGAAGATGCCAGGTGCATGCCACAAGGTTTGATCTTTTTCTGCAAGATCGTAGCCTTTACCTTTTACCGTAGTGATATGCAAAAGTTTAGGGCCAGGTATTTTGGCCAAGTCTTTTAGTGTTTCAACGAGCTTGGTTACATTATGACCATCAACAGGACCAAAGTAACGAATACCAAGTGCTTCAAATAGATTACTTGTTTTGCTAACAACACCTTTTAAGCCAGCTTCTATTTTACTTGCTAATGCTTGATTGAATTTGCCAGCAGGTAATTTGCCAAGCACTTTCCAAACATCATCACGAAACTTATTATAAGTGCCACTTGTGGTGATGTCGCATAAATATTCTTTGAGACCACCAACGCTAGGGTCGATGCTCATATTGTTATCATTCAAAACGATAAGCATATTGGCATTGGCTACACCTGCATGTTGCAATGCTTCAAATGGCAAACCCGCTGTAAGGCTTCCGTCGCCAATTACGGCTACGTGTTGTCTTGTTTCTCCTTTGAGTTTGCTTGCAATGGCCATGCCGAGTGCAGCACTAATACTTGTACTGCTGTGGCCTACGCCAAATGTATCGTAAGGGCTTTCGCTGCGTTTCGGAAATCCGCTTAAACCACCATACTTTCTATTAGTGTGGAAATTGTCGCGGCGGCCAGTTAAAATTTTATGACCATAGGCCTGGTGACCCACATCCCATACCAGTTGATCGTCGGGAGTGTTAAGCACGTAGTGTAGGGCAACAGTAAGTTCCACCACACCAAGGCTAGCACCAAAGTGACCACCATTTACGCTAACGATGTCTATTATGTATTGACGAAGTTCGTCGCAAACTTGCTGCAACTTGTCTTTGCTAAGATGGCGTAAGTCTGCAGGAAAATTTATCTGGCTTAAAAGTGGACCGGCTTTGTATGTCATTGTCTAAATAAAACGCCCTACAAATGTACTACATTAGCTTAAGCCAATTATATAGCTAGGCACTTATACACATAATTATTAACGCAATATTATAGCTGCCAAAATTTGGCTAGGGCGATAAGCAAACACTGAAAAGTGCTGTAAACGCTGTATTTGGCCTTGATTGTCAGGCATTAAAGTCGGCGAGCAATTTTCTTACTCATACTAGATAGAAAGTATTTATAACACTTGAGCCGCACTGCAACCACTTGTATAGCATTTTGGCCGATGTTGTAATGCCCTGAGTTTAGATTTATTAATGGTTTAATTTTGTAGCATGCTTCAGCAAATTATTACAGCTAGCGACGCATACATCGAGTCTTTTGCTTTAATCAGAAAGAACAAGATGTGGCCTCTTATCTTAATGAGCGGCTTGCTGTACTTAGTACTAATAGCTTTCGGTTTATATGGCGTGTGGGAAGGCATGCACAGCTTAGTAGATTGGGCTATGGATTTTAGTTGGATAAAAAAATGCAACGACTACCTTGCCCTCAAGTGGCTCGTAAAAATTTTAGCAGTTGGCATTTACATCGCTTCCTTTTTTGTGTACTTCAGTATTTTTAAGTTTTTATTGCTTACGATTGCAAGTCCCTTGTATGCTTATATCAGCGAGCGCACAGAAGCTGCTTTGACGGGCAGAGAGTACGCATTTAGTTTGCCCATACTTATCCAAGATATTATTCGTGGCGTGCGCATCAGTATTCGCAACTTATTTAGACAAAGCTTTTTTACACTATTATTATTGCTATTGTCTTTTATACCATTAGTAGGTATTATTAGTAGCGCTTGCATTATTTTATTAGATGCTTATTACTACGGCTTTGCTATGCTAGACTATGTGTGCGAACGTAAGCGCATGAACACAAAAGATAGTCTTGCATTTGTACGCGCACATACAGGCTTGGCACTTGGCAATGGCTTGATTTTTTATGTACTCTTCTTAATTCCTTTTGTTGGCATTGTAATTGGAGCACCATTGAGTGCTGTTGCAGCAACAATAAGTGTACATAAGCTCAAAAAGTTGTAACCTTGCTACGTGGCAACACTTCATTTAATACCAACACCCATTGCGGAGGCGCAAACACAATACATAGATGCAAGCTTGCGCGATGTCATTATTGCCATCAAGGTGTGGTGTGTAGAAGAACTAAGAACGGCTAGGCGATTTTTAAAGCTTGTGGATCGCAATATTAATATTGACGAACTTACTTTTTATGTTGTAAACGAGCACGGTAGCGCAGAAATACAAAAATGTATTAAGCATTTACTATCTGGGCAAGATGTAGGCTTATTAAGTGAAGCAGGTTGTCCTGCGATTGCGGATCCTGGAAGTGAACTCGTTGCTGCAGCGCAGATGAAAAGTATTACCGTAATGCCTTACGTTGGTCCTAGCAGTTTACTACTTGCACTAATGGGTAGCGGTTTAAATGGCAATAAATTTAGTTACAATGCTTATGTGCCTGCAAAAAACCCAGATCGTATTGCCGCTATTCGTAAGCTGTGCGAAGCGGTAAGAAATACAGAAGCTAGTCAGATATTTATTGAAGCACCTTATCGCAACGACGCATTGATGCAAGATATTGTGCAGCATGCGCCACCGCAAATGAAGTTGAGTGTAGCATGCGATTTACAAACAGCACAACAGTTTTTGCAAACAAAAACAATTGCCGAGTGGAAACACGATATGCCTAAATTACATAAGAAGCCAACAGTATTTATTTTAGGCTTGTAATTTACTTGTCGTCTTTTTGAGAATATTTTTCGATGAAAGCGGCTATGTGTTTGCTTTGCGATGCAATGATGTAAGCTATTAGCACTAGCACAACGTCTGACAAGAGTTTTGGACTTTTGCTGTTTTCTCTAAAAATAGTATCGTTTTGAAATTGTTGCATCAGAGAACCAACTAGTTTCGGGAATGTATTTATAAAGAGTATGCCGCCCACAACTATTAAGCCTATGCGTAAAATTGTATTAAGGCTAATGTTTAAGTCAATCGTATCCTCAAAAAAATGCTGCTCCAATTGAAGGTGCTTAATGAGGACATCTGTGCGAAATAGAAATAAATAAATCACAAGTCCTAAGCAGAAGACTTGGCCAAATAGCTGAATTAGCATTTCTGCTAGTGATTCATGCCCTGGATTTAAGATTGTGCTAAATATAAAAGGTAAAAGATTTGCAGCTGTGGTAATTGCCAAAAGCAGCACCCATAGTCCGAGCACCTTCAAAAAAATAAGCCAAAAAGTTCTTATCGCCATAGCACGAAGCTAGCGAAAACTAATTGTATGTCAAATTGTAGCCTAAACATTATTGCTACAACATTGATGCTACTAACTAAAAATTGTTGACAGGCTGTGCCTCGCTTACACTTTCAATTCTATCTACAATGTACTGGCCAGGTTCGCCATTCTTGCCATTGTAGTTTTCGCCACGCCAAGGCAAACTTTTTTTGTACTGACTATAATGTACACGTACAGTTTTACCTAGGCATTTATTTAGACTATCAGCAATCTTTTGATCAATTACGCTGAAAAACAAGTTATTAGAGTTGATGGTGCCAGGCACAACACTGCGTAGGCCTGGTTGTTGTATTTCGCCTTCGTAGGTTTTGAAAATATCGCCCTTGTGGCTAAATTTAAAAAGTAAGCCGTCGCGAGAACCTTCGCTATAAACGCGGTAATACTGCCACCAAATTACGACTGATAATAATGCGAGTACGCCAATAATAATGCCTGCTATTTTACCCATAGTGTGAAGTTGTTGATGCAAAGATAGGCGTTTTGCTTAGCTTAATGCAAGATGTTTGTGATGAACGGTTATGTGCGCAACAAGTACTAGGGCAAAACAGTGACAACTTTTTCGCTGCTACTAATAGCTGTGCCGATTGGCCTTAAGTTGATGCCAGTTTGCTGTGCATACCAGGCTTCAAAAGTTGCAGTATTTTCTGCATCTACAAACACAAGCAAGCCGCCATTTGTTTGAGGATCAGGTAGAAACGTAAAAGCTTCCATCACAGGTACAGCCGGATTCATACTAATGTCTGCACTATAAGCACCCCAGTTTCTAAATGTTGCATCTGGATTAATGCCTGCTTGTTGTAATTCTTTTGCCTCTGCAATAAGTGGTAGCTCACTATAATTGATACTAGCGGAAATACGACTTGCTTTACAAACTTCTAGCAAATGCCCAACCAAGCCAAAGCCAGTTACATCAGTCATGGTGCGCACATTGGGTAGGGCTGCCATATGATAGCCGAGGCTATTCACCTGCAACATATGTTTAAGCATTACTTCATTTTGTGTCTCTGTATTTTTACCACGCTTATGCCCAGCACTTAAAATACCAAGGCCGAGAGGTTTAGTAACATAAATTGCATCGCCTGCTTGTGCTAGATTATTGCTGCGTATTTGCTGTTTGTTAGCAACCGCTGTAACGCTTAGTCCAAAAAAAGGTTCAGCACTATCTATTGTATGGCCTCCACTAATTTGTACATCTACGCTTGCGCAAATATCCTTGGCGCCTTGTATCACTTGACTTGCTAAATCTGCGCCTAGTTTTTCTAAGGGCCAACCCAAAATAGCTAAAGCTACTGCAGGCTTTGCACCCATGGCATATACATCGCTTAGCGCATTAGCAGCTGCAATAGCACCGTAGTTGTAAGCATCGTTTACAATTGGCATAAAGAAATCTGCAGTGCTTACTATGACTTGCCCATTACCAATATCGTACACACTAGCATCATCGGCATTTTTATTACCTACGAGCACATTTGGGTCTACAAAGGCATCTTTTGTATTGGCTAAAATTTGCTGCAACACTGCAGGCGCTATTTTACAACTACAACCAGCACTTCTGCTATATTCTGTGAGCTTAATGTCGCTATTATTCATTGTAAGATTTTTCTATTGAAGACAAAATATGTTGAGCGATTGCGCTTGCATCATACTTATCAAAATGTATTGATTGCATAATGCTTGCGAGGTTCTCACGCTTGTCTGTGCTTTGCGTATACTCTTTATCGTAGTACTGCAATAAAATGCTGAAAGCGCCATGCACATCATCTTGCTCAAGTAAATCGTTCACTTGCTTCGCTCTATCAAAGCCTAGTCTTTTGCTTATGCGTTTTGTAGCGTCTTGTAATTCTGCTTTGTTCAAGCCGCCATAATCGCCAAGAATGTTTTGCAAGCGTTGTTCAAAAGGTAGGTCTATATAATACAGTCTTGCATTGCGCATGGTTTGCCAAACGTTTTTGGGGATATGCACATTGCCTACGCGCTGGCTTTCATCTTCAACAAAAATCGGCGCATTACTTTTACCTGCTTCGTACAATGCGAGTGCCAATTCGTTTTCAAACATTTCTTGGCGAGGTTGCAGTCCTTGGCCGATGCCGCCATAGGCACTGCCACGATGATTGGCAAGTGTTTCTAAACAGACCACATTGCCACCTAAAGCCTTAAGTGCTGCTAAAATATGCGTTTTGCCACTGCCTGTTTTGCCGCCAATTACTTTAATTTGATAAGCTTGCTCGAGCTGCGTTAGGCACCATCTGCGGTAAGCCTTATAGCCTCCCACAAGCTGCACACAAGGCAAACCATACATGCTATACAGCCATTGCACGGCTGCGCTACGCATACCGCCGCGCCAACAATGTACTACTACATTGGTTTTGCCACTTTTTTTGACCTGCAGTTCTACCTCGTCTACCATTGGGCGCATTTTTGGGCCAAAAGCATCTAAGCCAATCTTTATCGCAATTTGCTTGCTGCGCCGCTTGTATGCCTTGCCAATTTCTACGCGCTCTTCGTTGCTAAACAACGGAATATTGATGGCGCCGTGGATATGTGCTTGGGCAAATTCGGCTGGTGTACGTACATCTACCACAAGCACGTCATGGTGCTGCCGTAACAGGTCTGATATGCCAATTTTTTGTTGCAAGCGCTGCTAAAGTACGCCATTCTATTGTTTTTGCTCATGACCATTCATCCTTGCTGAGGCACTTTCATAAAACTCAGGCAGTATTTTAGAGGGGTGTGCATTACATTTGTTGCAACTTTTAAGATTAAAGCAATGATAAAGAAATTACTTTCGCTCATAACGCTATGCGGCTTGAGCACAATTTCGCAAGCGCAAGGTGTAAACATTAAGTTTACAGAGTACGACTTACCCAATGGCTTGCATGTTATTTTACACGAAGACCATACTACACCAAGCATTGTAGTGGGTGTTTTGTACCACGTTGGTAGTAAAAACGAAGATCCACAACGTACTGGTTTCGCACACTTTTTTGAGCATTTGATGTTTGAAGGTAGCGATAATATAGAGCGTGGCGAGTACATGAAATTGGTAGAAGGTAATGGCGGTGTGCTTAATGCCAATACAAGCTTTGATCGTACATATTATTTTCAGCAAATGCCGAGTAATCAGCTTGAGCTAGCACTATGGATGGAGGCTGAGCGTATGAGCCATCTAAAAGTTGATAGCATAGGTATTGAAACGCAACGCAAAGTTGTAAAGGAAGAAAAAAAGCAGAGCTACGAAAACCGTCCGTATGGTCACTTGATGGAGCAAACTTTTGCTGGTGCCTACAAAGTGCATCCCTACCGTTGGATGCCAATTGGTGAAGCGCAATATATAGATCAAGCTAGCTACAGCGAGTTCTATGAATTCTACAAAAAATACTACGTGCCAAACAATGCAACGCTTACCATTGCAGGCGATTTTGATCCTGCACAAGCAAAAGCTTGGGTAGAAAAGTATTATGGTAGCAAGCCACGTGGCACGCAAAACCTAAAGCCAGAGTACGAAATGGAACCACGCTGGACAAAAGAGCGCCGCGAAACGTATTACGATAAAATTCAATTGCCTGCATTAGTGCTAGCCTATCACCAAGCTGCGCAAGGCACGCCAGATGGTTATGCAATGGAGTTGTTGAGTAAGATTCTTAGCGACGGTAAAAGCAGCCGCATGAGTAAGCAGATTAAAGATGAGAAAGAAGTGGCTATTGATTGTGGTGCGTTTTCTTTCCCTTCAGAAGATCCAGGTTTGATGATTATTTATGGTATTGCAAATATGGGCAAGGATCAAAAAGATCTAGAGCTAGCTATGGATGCTGTAATCAACGAATTACTTGAAAAAGGTATTACAGAAGAAGAGTTAGCTAAAGCAAAAAGTCAGATTGAAAATGACTTCGTAAATCAAAACCAGCGCCTGATGGGTATTGCAGAAAACTTGGCTAACTACCACGTGTACTATGGTAATGCCAACCTTGTAAATGCAGAACTAGAAAGGTATATGAAGGTAACAAAAGCCGACATTGAGCGTGTGGCAAAAGAATATCTTCGCCAAGACAATCGCTTGTTACTTTATTACTTGCCAAAGCGCGATAACTAAAACGAAAGCCTCATTAAATATTAATTGAAAAGAAAATTTAGAATGAAGAAGATATTATTAAGCCTACTTGCACTTGCTAGTATTGGCACAACATATGCACAAGTAGATCGCAGCAAACGCCCACAGCCTGGTCCTGCACCGGTTATTAAAATGGGTACGCCTTCTACGTTTACACTGCCAAATGGCTTGCGTGTATTTGTAGTAGAGAATCACAAATTACCGACTGTTACTTACCAACTAGAGCTAGATATCAATCCCGCTTTGCAAGGTAAATCTGCTGGCTATAAAGATTTTATTGGCGAGTTGATGATGGCTGGCACAAAAAGTATGAGCAAAGACGAGTTCAATGCTGCACTAGATGGTATTGGTGCGCGTATGGCTGCAAGTAGCGAAGGCTTTTTTGCAAGTTCATTGACTAAGCATCAAGATAAAATGTTGTCATTGCTAAGTAATATGGTGATGAACCCAAATTTTAGCCAAGACGAACTAGGTAAACTTAAAACACAAACCTTAGGTGGTTTGCAAGCTGCACAAGACGATCCAAGTGCTATGAGTAGCAATATGGCAAATGCGATTGTATATGGCAAAAACCACTTGTATGGCGAAATACCAACCGAGCAAACTGTAAATGCAATTACACTAGATGATTGTAAGAAATTTTACAATAGCTATTATCGTCCGAATGTGGCATACCTAGCTGTAGTTGGCGATATTACACCTGCGCAAGCAAAAGAGCTTGTTACAAAGTATTTTGGCAAATGGGAAAAAGCAGCAGTGCCTAAAGCAACTTACGAAACGCCAAAGCCAAATGCAGGTGCTCGTGTAGCTATCTCAAATAAGAGTGGAGCTGTACAAAGTATTGTCAATGTTACGTATCCGATAGACCTTAAGCCAGGTAGCCCGGATTTAATTCCTTTGCGTGTTGCAAGTGAAGTACTTGGTGGTGGTGCAACAGGTAGGTTGTTTCAGAACCTTCGCGAGAAGCATGGTTGGACATACGGCAGCTATTGTGGCGTAGACGACGATGCTTTACCAAACAGCGGTACATTTAGTGCAACAGCAAATTGCCGCACAGAAGTAACAGACAGTAGTGTGCGCGAAATTATTGCAGAAATGCAACGCATGCGTACAGAATTAGTTTCTGACGATGAATTAAAGGCAATGAAAACAAATATGGCTGGCACGTTTGCACTAAGCCTTGAAGATCCAAAGACTTTGGCACGTTTTGCAATTCGTACGCAACGCTACAAAATGCCAAAAGATTACTATGCCAATTACTTAAAGAATCTTTCTGCAGTTACTGCGGCAGATGTACAACGCGTAGCTAAGAAGTATCTTACTCCGGGTGTTGCAGCAATTACGGTTGCGGGCGACAAAGCACAAATTGCGGAAAAACTAAAGCCAATGAGTGCAACAGGCAAGATAGAGTATTTTGATGCATTTGGTGCCCCAGTAAAAGACGAACCTGCTAAGGCAGTTGCGGCAGGTGTAACAGCAGAAAGTGTTATTAAAAAGCATATTGCAGCTGTTGGTGGTCAAGAGGCTTGGAAAAATGTTAGAGACATTACAACAAAAATGGAATTAGTAATGCAAGGACAATCATTAGATGCTTTAGAAGTAAAGAAGGCACCTAATAAGAGCTTGAGTACTTTAACAATGGGCGGCATGGTATTGCAGAAGAAAGTTTTTGATGGTACTAAAGGTTACGAAGAGCAGCAGGGCCAAAAACAAGATATGGATGCAGACGCAATTGCAGAGGCACAAGACGAAGCAACCTTTCAGCAGGAAGTTGGATACTTACAGAAGGGCTATAAGTTAGAACTTGCTGGTACAGATAAGGTAGATGGTAAGGATGTATATGTTGTAAAAGTTACTAAGCCTAATGGCAAAACAAGTTCTCATTACTACGACATGGCTACTGGCTTTAAGCTAAAAACAACTGCGGTTGAAGATATGGGTGGCCAGAGCGTTACAATCTCTACAGTTTACAGCGACTATCAAGATGTAAAGGGTGGCTTGAAGTATCCGTTTAAGATGAAGCAGTCATTTGGTCCACAGGCGTTTACCATTAACATCAAGAGCATTGAGCTAAATACAGATGTTAGCGATGATACCTTCAAATAGATAATTAATTGGATTTTTTCAAGAAGCAGCGTGGTGTAAAAGCTACGCTGCTTTTTTTGTGTTTGTTGAACCGCAAACGCCGCAAAGTTTTTCGCGGAGCGCGCAAAGGGGGTTAGGGTTTGTAAACGTGATATGGGTTTAGATAAAGTTTGATTTTGTGTTGCGTTTTATGCGTAGAATGCTTTTTATTTAGTTTTTATTTTCATACAGTTTACAGAGGGGCTTTAGCCCTGATCTCTTAATTCTGTTGATTTTTCAACAGTGATTTGTGTTTACGTTTGAGTGTTGTATGAACCACAAAGTTTTTCGCGGAACGTGCAAAATAGATTTGTGCAGATTAGCCCTATCTGCACATTTTCCCAACAGCAATAGCCGCCTAAATCTTTAGCACCTTTTTAGTGACCCTTTGCTCTCCGTGTACAACTTGTACAAAATAGCAGGCTCGAGCTAAGTGCGATATACTAAGTTCTGCCTTATGCGTTGCGCTTACAGTGTACATACCTTTAGAAACAAGCTGACCAGCAGCATTGATAATGCGCACTTCTATACTTGTTGCAGTACTATCGGGCACATCTATGTACAAAATATCAGTTGCAGGGTTAGGGTATATATGCCACTGTGTTGGTGTGGAGGTGGTGTCTTCGCCACACCAACGCTTACCGAGTTGGAAGTCGGGCAGGTTGGGAGGTGCTACCATAGCCACGTAAGCTGTATCGTCGTACCTAAAGCAGCGTGCACAAAATGAACATGCAGCCCCTTTTAGGTTCGGTTGGTCGATAGTGCTCATTTGTGTACTAAGTCCACCCCAATTGCCTATAAATATTTGGCCGTTGAGGCCTACATACATTGTGCTGTAGCCCATAAACCTATCTATACTAGTATCTATATCGCATACTTTATGATAGCGTGTTGCTTCGTTAGTATCCTGTAGATCTATTTGTACAATTTGTGTAAAGCGTGCAAGGTACACAAAGCGCCCATTGGGGCTATATACGCAAGAGCGGGGTATGCTATCAATTATACCCACAAAGCTATCTTGTGCATAAATTGGGGGGCTAAGTTTCTCCATTGGCTGTATAGCACCGCTGCAACGGTCAAAACTGCATCTAAAAAACATTCTTTGCAAATCGGTGCGCGCGCAGGCAAACTCTGTACCCGTGCTGTTAAAGCTAATGGTGCCCACGAGGTCAATAATACTTTGAGGAAGCCACGGAATGGCAGTAAGGCCAAGTTCTTGCACTGTGCCATCGGTGTTAAAGCGATAGGTATAAATAGCATCGCCAGCATAGGTGCGCTTAAGTAGCCACCAATCCTTACCATTGCCATGGCGGCAGGCCATCATTTGTGTACGACTCCACATAATGCCAGGGCTTAGTTGTGTGCCGGGGCTTAGCGATTTAAGGCTGCCTTCGTCATTCATCTCTATGCTATAATATCGCAGTTTATCTGCTGGTTGCGTCAAATTAGGCAAAGCTAGCTGCATAGCAGAGTCACTTACTGTGGCTGTAATTAATACATACTTATTACCTTGTAGTGGTAAAATTAGTGCACTTTGAGGTTGATTACTTTTGCCATTTTGGTAATTATATAAAATTGAGTCGCAAAATTGGTACTTAGTGCCGTGGTGCTGCATGTTTGCCGTAAATAAATTAAAGCAATTGCTTAGGAGAAGTAGCTTGCCGTTAGTGTCACAAATACTTGTGCTGCCAAGAGAAAAATAATAGGCGGAATCCCAGTCTGCAACAACCGCCTTGTATTTTCGTGCAGATTCGTTGTAGCTTGCTAACATACCAAACGAGCCAGCTGGCCATTTGTAGGCTCGCCTAGATTGGGCAAAAACATTTGTAGCCACACACAGCAACAGTATCGCGCAAAAAAGTTTACAACGGACAGTACTTTTTATAGATAATGATTGCATCGTACTTTACACCAATAGTGGCTGAGGTATAAGTAAAGGTAAGTGCTAATTAGTTATTTATAAACACAGGCTGCTGTTTCAAGTGGCTGTGCCATAATATCTAAACCCACAGTACATTTGCCACATGGCAAGTAAAAAACGCTGGAGCATCGCACAATTTGCAGAACGCAAGTGGTGGCAGCGCTATTTGCGTAATAAAGACGTCAATGAGTATCTTGCCTGGAAGAATAGCTATTGGCAAGGTATACATGATATGCTTGTGCCACATGTACCATTTTCATCGGCAAAAAGTATAGCCGATATCGGTTGTGGTCCTGCGGGCATTTTTATGCTTTACCAAGCAAGCCATGCGGTAACTGCTATAGATCCTTTGCTAGATAGCTATGAGCAAAGCTTGCCACATTTTAAGCGTAGTATGTATCCTGCTGTAAAGTTTGTCAATCAAAGTTTAGAGGAATATCGTGCGCAAGAAAATTTTGATATTGTGTATTGCCTCAACGCTATTAACCATGTACAGGATATAACACTTAGCTATGCGCAGCTTTGCAGTAGTCTAGAGGATGGAGGATATTTGATTGTGAGTATTGATGCGCATAATTATGCTTGGCTTAAGAAAATTTTTCAGGCTATACCTGGCGATGTTTTGCACCCACATCAGTACGAGGCGCATGAGTACGAAGCATTTGCAACGAAGCATGGTATGCAATTATTGCATCAGCAGTTAATTAAGCGCGAGGGGATTTTTAGTTATTATATGCAGGTGTTTAAGAAGGGTGGTGGTGATAAGGCGTAGCATGGTGGCAAAGATTTTTTAATGGTCGTATCGTGCAGGTAACTACCGTGTAATTTACATTCGACCTCTTTGAGGTCGCGGTTTATGGGCCTAAATGAAATTCTATAAACATTTGACCTCTTTGAGGTCACGGGCTGTTACTTGTACAATGTGCTATAAATATTCGACCTCTTTGAGGTCGCGGATTATGGGCCTAAATGAAATTCTATAAACATTCGACCTCCTTGAGGTCGCGGGCTTTGACCAATACATGATGCTATATATATTCGACCTCTTTGAGGTCGCCGTTGCGAATGTCGTTCTATAAACAATTGACCTCTTTGAAGTCAAATTATTAAACATGAAGGTGTTATCGTAACATGTGTGCGGTCTTGGGTGCTACATTATCATGTTTAATGAAAGTTGTTTCGGTTATGCGTATGTTTTACCGCCAATTGCAGGACTCCAAAGGAGTCCAATGTTTATAAAAAGAACCAAGCAGATACGCAAACCGCGACCCTGTAGGTGGTCGCATACATGTCTTGCAAGCATAGCAAAGTCGAAATATTCCAATTGCAACAATCATAGCTGCTACAACAATCTCGAATAAAAAAAGGCAATCTCAATGAGACTGCCTTTTTAGAAAATTTTGTTTTGAATTAGTTTTTAGCAACACGGCCACCACCTACGTAGTGCTTTGTCCAATAGCTATCATTAAGATTGCTAACCATTACACCGCGGCTGCTGCTTGCGTGTACAAAATAATTGTTTTGCAAATACACACCAACGTGGCTTACCGGACCGCCATGTATGCGGAAGAAAACAAGGTCGCCTTCTTTCAACTTTGCCTTGTCGGCAATATACTCGGTCATTCTAAATTGTAAAATGCTAGTACGTACCATGTCCATGCCATATACATATTTGTAGCATTTCTGTACTAAGGCGCTGCAATCAATGCCGCTGCGCGTTGTACCACCAAGACGATATTTAGTGCCGTACCACTCATCTACGAATTGGTACATCACTACATTGCTAATGCTGCTAGGGCTAACCTGCATCATTTTGCTGTATTTGTCGATAATGCCAGAAAGCGTTTTACCTGCACTTTCAAGTACTTTGGCACCTTGGTTAAGGATACCTTCTGATTTTGTATTGCCACTAGTAGTGGTTTTGGTTTGACCAAAACTTGCTAGGCTGCTTAGACCTAGAACGGCAATGAGCGCTATTTGCTTCATTAGTGTCATGTCGTTCGTTTTTTGTTTAATTTGAACTTTTGCAAAGGTAACTCAAAAGCCCCCAAAGGCAGCTTTGGGAGGTTAGGTGGCTGTTAACAGCATCTTGCTTTAACACTGTTTTGGCTCGAATACCCCACTTATTTTTGACCTATGTCAAAAGAATGAGCGAAATTCTCCCGATTTGCTTGCTTACTGGCAGCTCATATCAATGTGCTGTTAATGTATTTGTTGAACGCTATTTTAGCGCTTGCCTACCTATGGGAGCTAGCCAAGTACGCAAAATGCTTATAGCTAGTAGCATTTGAGCGCAAGTGGGTGCCATAAGCATTGCACTACAAGCACCTACTTGCTAGTACAATTAACGCTTTAGCACCTTTGTAAACATCACCGACCCTTCGCAAACTACACGCACTATGTACATGCCACTGCCCCATGTATCTGTAGCAACAGTGAACTGTTCATGCTGCGAGCCTAGTGCCTGCGTTTTTGCATACACCGCTTGCCCGTTTGAATTGTATATACTTAGCTCGGCTTGTTTGCCGTTGATGCTATTGATGTATAAGTCAAATGATTTGTCAAATGCAGTTGGTACGGCAGCAATGCTTAGCGATTGAATCGCTGCAATACGCACGATATTACTCTGCGTGATAGCGCCATAGGTATCGTACTTACTAATGCGGTAATAGTTATCGATGTTTTGATTGGCTTGGCAGTCTTGTAGCGTATTGATTTTCTCGCCTGTAGCATTATCTGTGGCAATTTGCGCAAATAGGCCGTTTTCTGTCCGGCGCTCTATCGTATAGTAGCGTGCAACATTTGGCACAGCATCTTGCCACTGCAATACATTACATGCGTTGATGCGCTGCGCAGCCAATTCAAGGTGCGCCACACCAAGCGGTGGACAATTGATTAAGAAAATTGAAAAGACCTTGCTCGTGTCCACACAGCCAAATGCATTGCTTACAATAACACTTAAATTATGTGATCCTGGTGTTAGCGAATTTAAAGGGAAACTTGTACCCGTACCTACTGACACATAAGGTGGAGCATTATTGTACCAATTAATTGTATATACGCTCGTGTCGTAGTTAACCGTAGGGATTGGCATAGGGCAATTTTCGCTTAAACACAGACTATCGCAACCAGTAGGGAACAGCGACAAATCTGGCGATGGCGAAATAAAGGCATTAGACAAGTTTGTACAACCTGTAATACCATCTGTTACAATTACATCGTAGCTACCGCTACTGATGCCAATAATGCTATCGTTTGTGCTAATATTAAAACCCGCATGCTGCCATACATAACTTGGCGATGTACTGCTACTCGTTGCAACAATGAGGTTTGGCTGATTACTGCAAAAAGGTCCGCTACCAATAATCGTTGCAGTAACAGATGGTTGCGGTTCTACAGTTATCACAATAGAATCTGTTGTAGAACAGCCTGCACTTGTAACAACAAGCGCCGTTACCGTATGTGTGCCAATTGGTAAATTACCAAAGCCAGCAAACTCCGAATAGGTATTACCGGCAGTAGACACAAAGTTGCCATCTATAAACCATACGTAGTTACAACCACTGCAACTACCAACACTAAAATCGGCCACACTGCCATAGCAGTAAGGAGCACTACCTGTAATTGCAGCACTAGCACTTGGATTGACTAAAATACTAACAGTATCACTTTCAATTGTACAGCCAACCGCGGAAATGGCCAATACGTTATAATTGCCAGTTCCTGTTGCAGTATAGTTTACACCTGTTGCACCGCTTATAGCAGTGCCGTTTAAATACCATTGGTAACTTACTGCGCCAGCGCATGCACTAAGCACCAGGCTATCGTAATCACAAAATGTAGTAGGGCCACCATAGCTTATTGTACAAGTAGGCTTTACCGATATTGGCACAAAATCTATCACTGTATCCACACAACCATTTACATCTTTGATGGCATAGGTTACTGTATACAAACCGTTCGTTACATAAGTATGCACGGTAGGATTGATATAGCTGCTGCTTGCATCGCCAAAATCCCAATAGTAATTGGTAATATTTGAACTGGCTGTATTGGCAATAGCCGTAAAAGCAGTTGGTGTGCCAACACACGGACCAGTATAACCAAAATTGGCTTCAAGGTACTGGCTAACGATATTGCGCTTGTAGCTGGTAGTACATCCATTGCTGCCAGTAATCGTTAGCGTAACTGTATACGTGCCACTGTCGGCAAATGTCAATACAGGCGTAGCAATACTAGCATTATTGAATGTGGCAAGCGGAGCAGGGCTTCCGTCGGCTTTTGTAACTGTCCATGCGTAGCTTGTGATGCTTACACCACTTGCAGTTTGACTAAGATTTGTAAAATTAACGATGCCACAATTTTGATTTGCAATATAATTGGCCGCAATGGTAACAGTGACGTTAGTATCAATACATGCGCCGCATACGCCAAATCCAGGTACATTAATCGTTTGGCAGACGCGAATTGGTTTTACACCAATGCTGTTGTAAAAAATTGTGCTATCACCGTTGGTGGCAATACTAGAACCGTAATCAAATATGGTTTGTGAATTAGGTGTTGGCACACCTGCTGGCGTACTGCTTATTGTACTAGTAACGGCAAAGGCGTTACAACCAGTAACACTATTGATGACAATGCTAGATGGACAGCCTGGCGAACCTGAGCCTGATCCTGTACAAGGGCTAACTAACATGACGACAGGTGAACTGGTATCTACACAAGAGCCGAGTGAAACCACAAGATAAAAAGTATAAGTGCCAGCTGCACTAATATTAAATGGTGCGGCATTCGTAATAGCAATGCTCGTTGCAGTACTGACTACATTGCCATTATAAATCCATTGATAGGTATAGCCGCCGCCAGTAATAGCACTTAGCGTTAAGCCGCTAGTATAAGGTGCACAAAAAACTGGCTGCACATTTGCGCTAATTTGCGCATCTGGATAGCCTATAGCAGGAACGTATAATGATGCTGTTGCATTGCAGCCGCCGCCATTTACACCTGTAACTGTTACAGCATAAGTGCCAGGTTGATTTAGATTGACAAGCGTTGGATTCGTATTGCTCTGCGCAGGTGAAATTGGATGCTCTACACAACTCCATAAATGACTACCAGTAACACCAGTACTTAGTGTAATGCCGCCACTGCATAAACCACCTGTTGGCGTAATTGTCAATGGTGCTGGATCTGTGATTGTAACAGCAATACTATCCGTACCACAAACACCGTAGTATAAATAAACGGTATTACTAAAGCCTGGACTATTACTTCCATTCCATTGTATAGTTGCGGGATTTGTACCTGCTGCACTAAGCAAGGCTGCAAACTGCGGCGGATTACTAAACCATTGATAAGTTCCAATAACGCTACTTGTTACAGTATACACTGCGATATCATCGGCGCACACATTAGTTGGTCCCGTAATAGTGGCAGGCGCAGCTGCTGTAAATGTTTGTGTAAAAGAATCGATACAACCAGCCGAATTAATTTGCTCTACAATTACTTGATATGGCCCTATAGGTGACCATGTAATGATAACACTATCTTGATTAATACTTACCGGCGTATAGGTGCCGCCTGTGATATACCAGTTAAAGAAGCCTGTATTATCTGAACTTACAACGCCAAAATTATTTGTACCGCCAGCACAAATTGTTGCTGTACCGTTTAAGCCACTTATAATAGGATTAGGTGTTACGACAACAATTTTTGTAGCAACATCGCATGCGCTTACTGGTGCTGAAATGCTAGTTGAAATAGTATAGGTGCCAGGCGTGGTAAATTGTATGTTTGCCGTACCTGTGCCTTGTCCGCTTACAATGCTTGCAGTTGCAGGGCTTACACTCCATGTGCTTGCCGAAATTGCAGCACCAATGCCAACGTAGCCAGCAATAAAGTTTGAACTACTGCCTTCGCAAAGTGTAGCAGCACCAGTTATTTTACCTTTTGGTCTTGCAAAAATAACTAGGCTACTTGTGCCAGTACAAGCCAAGGCGTTATTAGTATAAGTACATGTCAACGTAAAAGTGCCTACACCAGTAAATACACATGAAACATTAGATGTGTTGGTATTATTACCAACGATACTACCTGTTGCTGGGCCAGTAAGTGTCCAGTTGTAACTTGTACCTGGCATGCTTGGAATATTATAAGCTTCTGTATTTCCGGCACATGTAATTGTTGCGCCACTCATGGTAGCAACAGCGGGCACAATGGGTACGGTAACAGTTGTAGGTAAATTGCAATAGTTGCCAGTACATCCGCCAACCACTAAACTAAGTGATCCTTGCGGTGTACCATTGCCCCATTGCACAGAAACACAACTTGTATTCTGTCCACTAACAATTGTACCGCCTACAGCGCTCCACGTAAAAGTGCCACAAGGTGCACTCGTGCAGTATTGGTCGATTTCGCCAGGGCAAACAGTGTTCACACAATTAATATCTGGACCAATAGCACTATCTATTGTAACAACGCTACAAAAAGTATCGGTACAGCCAAGACATTTTGTACTAAGTCCAGCGCTGCCATTTGTATCTGGCGGCGCACCATTAGCATACAAACAAACTGTGTAAGTACCAGGCGCGTAATAATTGTGACTTGGGTTTGCACCAGTACCAATCGAACCATCGCCAAAATCCCAGATATACGTTGCAGCACCTGTTGTGGCACTGCTATTGAAATTAATAGTTGTTGGACTATTAAAACATGCTGTACTTGGCACAGCTGTAAAAGCTGCAACAGGATTATTAATAAGGTTGATAGTTAGGTTAGCATTAATATTACAAGGTGGTTGACCAGCAGTAGAGTTTCCGCCAAATTGGAAATTTAAAACCAAGTTAGCTGAATTAACATTGCCCCATTGTATGGTAAGGCAATTGCCAGAATTACTTAAAATAGTTCCGCCGCTGATGCTTGTAACGTTTAGCGTAGAAGGTACAGGATAGCTACAACCAGCAAATGGCATCGGCTGTATGCATAAGACAGTGGTGCTATTTTTACAATAGCTAATCGTAGAACCTTGCGTATTTGCTACAGTACCGTCGCTTTGGCCTTGCAATATGATAGGCAATTCTAGCCTCGTGCATTGATCGGGGTCGGTAATTTGTAGAAAATTAGGACAGGTGGGGCAGGGTGCTTGGGCATTTGAAATAAAATTAGCAAGCAGAATTGTGAATAGTAGTAGAAATCTCCTCATGCAAAAAAATAGTTTAGTTACACAAATATAATGGCAATTGTCAGGTTCAAATACAAAAAACCGCGATGCATAGGTATTTTGTTATAGTGAAAACTGGCTACAACTGCATAAACAATCTACATATCCATGCTTAAAACTATTCCTTGTTTGCTGATAATCAAGGCACAGTACCAACAATTAGGAGCTAATTGATGGGGGTCAAAAAAAATTAATCACATGTTGTATAAAAACACAGCCATGCATTGTTGCAATGCACGGCTGAAGTTGCTTAATTATGAAAACGGCCTCTTAGAATCTATCGAGCATCATTACTTTGTTCCATGCTGCAACAAAGTCGTTGACGAATTTGCCTTGTGCATCGCTACTTGCATACACTTCGCAAATAGCACGCAATTCGCTATTGCTACCAAATACTAAATCGGCGCGTGTAGCTATCCAACGCAAGTCGCCACTAGCACGATCACTACCTTCAAAACGATCTTGCATTTCGCTGATAGGCTTCCAAGCAGTAGTAACGTCTAAAATGTTTACAAAGAAATCGTTTGTCAATTGCTCTTTACGCTTGGTTAAGATGCCATGGCCGCTACCATCATAGTTGGCATTAAGTGCACGCATACCGCCTACTAGTACCGTCATTTCAGGTGCACTTAGTTTTAGCAATTGTGCTTTGTCTAACAAAAACTTTTCTGCCATGCTGCCATAGTGTCCTTTAGCATAGTTTCTAAAGCCATCGGCATTTGGTTCTAGCACCGCAAAAGAGTCGGCGTCTGTTTGGCTTTCTAAAGCATCGCCACGTCCACTTGTGAAAGGTACTGTCACATTGTGACCAGCAGCAGCAGCAGCTTTTTCGATTGCTACATTGCCGGCAAGTACAATTACATCGGCAAGGCTTACTTTATTTTTTGCGTTAGCATTAAATGCATTTTGAATATCGCTTAGTGCAGCCAATACCCCTCTTAATTGCTCAGGATTATTGACGGCCCAAGTATTTTGTGGAGCAAAACGAATGCGTGCACCATTAGCACCACCGCGCTTGTCGCTATCGCGATATGTACTTGCGCTTGCCCAAGCAGTACTTACGCATTGTGCAATGGTAAGATTGCTGCTAGCAATCATCTTCTTTAGTTCGTCAACTTCGCCAGTGCTTAGTACGTTACCTGCAGGTATTGGATCTTGCCAAATCAATTCTTCGCTTGGCACTTCTGGTCCGAGGTAGCGGCTACGAGGTCCCATATCGCGATGCGTTAATTTAAACCATGCACGAGCAAATGCATCAGTAAAGGCTTCTGGATTTTCGTAGAACTTGCGAGAAATTTTTTCGTAAGCTGGATCCATGCGCATTGCCATATCCGCGGTGGTCATCATTGGTGCATGCTTTTTGCCCGCAACATGTGCATCAGGTACTGTATCCGCACCAGCGCCATCTTTTGGATGCCATTGTTGCGCGCCAGCTGGGCTTTTGCCTAGTTCCCATTCGTAACCAAATAGATTCTCGAAGTAATTGTGACTCCATTGTGTAGGTGTAGTAGTCCATGCACCTTCTATACCACTAGTAATTGTATTTTCTGCATTACCACTGCCCATGGTATTTTTCCAGCCCATGCTCATTTCTTCCATCGGTGCGCCTGCTGGTTCTCTACCTACATATTTTCCAGGATCGCCAGCACCATGTGCTTTACCAAATGTATGGCCGCCAGCAACTAAGGCTACAGTTTCTTCATCGTTCATTGCCATGCGGCCAAATGTTTCGCGAATATCGCGGGCACTTGCCAATGGATCGGGGTTGCCGTTAGGGCCTTCTGGATTTACATAAATTAAGCCCATTTGCACAGCAGCTAAGGGAGTCTCCAAGTCGCGATCGCCAGTGTAGCGTTGATCACCAAGCCACTCGCTTTCTTTACCCCAATAAATATCCTGCTCTGGCTCCCACACATCTTCGCGGCCGCCACCAAAACCAAAAGTTTTGAAGCCCATGCTTTCTAAAGCACAGTTGCCTGTGAGTATCATAAGGTCGGCCCAGCTTAGCTTGTTGCCATATTTTTGTTTAATTGGCCACAACAGCATGCGCGCTTTATCGAGATTGCCATTATCTGGCCAGCTATTTAAAGGAGCAAAACGCATTGTGCCGCTTGCTGCGCCACCGCGTCCATCACCAGTACGATAGGTACCAGCACTATGCCATGCCATACGAATGAAGAAAGGACCATAATGACCGTAATCTGCAGGCCACCAGCTTTGACTATTTGTCATCGCATCTACAATATCTTTCTTTACAGCTGCAAGATCTAAAGACTTGAAAGCTTCTGCATAGTTGAAGTCTTTGTCCAGTGGATTGCTAACTGCTGTATGTTGGCGCAAAATATTTAGATTCAATTGATTTGGCCACCACTCGCGATTGCTCATGCCGCTACCTGCAGCTGGTACTTTTAATCCGTGTAAAAATGGGCATTTGCCGCCTTGATTGTTATCCATTGTAGTGCTTATTTTGTTTAATACTAAATTAGTTAATGTAGTGATTGATGATACGACAAAGTTGCCGCAAAGTTGCTACACTCGCAATCTGATTTATTTTATAGCAAATAGAAGGCAATTTGGCTTGTACGATTCAGTTTTTGCTGCCCAATCTGCCATATATTTTAAACAGTATACAAAAGCGTTAGGGGCTTTTACTTTCTGCCCTGTTTGATTTCGTCTACCACTGCAGGATCTAGTAGCGTTGTGGTATCACCAAGATTGTTGATATCGCCCTCTGCAATTTTTCTTAAAATGCGGCGCATAATTTTGCCGCTACGTGTTTTAGGCAAGCCACTTACAAATTGTATTTTGTCTGGCTTGGCAATCGCTCCAATTATTTTACTTACAGTTGCATTGATGTTTGTAATAAGGCCAGCTTCGTCTGCTATGGTGCCGCTGTAAATAACATAAGCGTAAATACCTTGGCCCTTGATATCGTGCGGGTAACCAACTATAGCACTTTCTACAACACCGCTGTGCATATTAATTGCATTTTCTACTTCGGCAGTACCAATGCGATGCCCACTTACATTGAGTACGTCATCTACACGACCTGTAATGCGATAATTGCCTTCCTTATCGCGCAAGCAGCCATCGCCAGTAAAGTACATGTCTTTGTAAGTTGAAAAATAAGTTTGCTTGCAACGCTCGTGGTCGCCGTAGGTCGTGCGAATAATGCTTGGCCAAGGAAATTTAATACACAAATTGCCACTCGCTACTTCTAAAGGTAAGATGGCTTTAGTTGCATCGCCACCTTCAATAGCATTGCCATGTTCGTCTACAAGTATCGGTTGCACACCCGGCAGTGGCAGTGTAGCGTGTGCAGGTTTGTGCGGTGTAACACCAGCTAGATTGCTAATTAAGATACCACCCGTTTCTGTTTGCCACCAAGTATCTACAATTGGGCATCTGCCTTTGCCAACGTGTTGGTGAAACCAATGCCAAGCTTCTTCATTAATCGGTTCGCCTACGCTGCCAAGTACTGCTAAACTACTGAGGTCTTTATTTTGCAAATAGTCTAAACCAAAACTCATTAGGCTACGTATCGCTGTTGGCGCAGTGTATAGAATATTTACTTTGTGTTTATCTACCACATCCCAAAATCTGCCTGCATCTGGCCACGTAGGTATGCCTTCAAACATTAAAGTAGTAGCACCAGCACTTAGTGGACCATAAATGATATAGCTGTGCCCAGTAATCCAGCCAATATCTGCTGTGCAAAAATGTATTTGCCCCGGCTTGTATTGAAACACATTGACGAAGCTATAGTTTGTATAAACCATATAGCCTGCACACGTATGCACAACGCCTTTGGGTTTGCCTGTGCTGCCGCTTGTGTAGAGAATAAAAAGTTCGTCCTCGGCTTGCATGCCTTCGGCGTCAATAAACGTTAGGCCGCTATCCACTACTGTTTGCAAGGCAGTATGCCACCATATATCTCGGTCGGCTTGCATATTTACAGCAGTACCAGTACGCTGCAGCACAATTACTTTTTGTATAGAAGCACAAGTCGTTAGTGCCTCGTCCATAATAGGCTTTAGTGGTACTTCTTTAGCACCTCTGCAACCACCGTCGGCAGTGATAACAATATTGCACTGCGCATCATTAATTCTATCGGAGATACTTTGTGCGCTAAAGCCACCAAATACTACCGAGTGAATGGCACCAATACGCGCACAAGCCAATACTGCAATAGCAAGCTCGGGTACCATTGGCATATAGATACATATCCTATCGCCTTTACGGGCACCATTATTTTTGAGGACTTGGGCAAACTGACAAACTTCTTGTAGCAATTGTTTGTAGCTAATATGCCGAGAAGCTTCGTCGGGATTATTACTCTCCCATATGATGGCAGTTGCATCTGGTTGCTGCATGGCATGCCTGTCTAAACAATTTTCGGTGATGTTGAGTTGTGCACCAGCAAACCATGCTACTTTCGGATCTGTAAAATTCCAAGTCAGTACTTTTTCATATGGTTTTTGCCATTGAAAGGTACTTGCAATATTGTGCCAAAAAGTTTCGGGGTCTTCAATACTTTCTGCATAGGCTTGCAAGTATTGCTCGTAACTTTTTATTTGGTAACTATAACTCATCGTATAATAGAAATGGCTTCGGTATTTTTTTAAGCAGCGTAAATATAGGTAAAAGTAGTTGTGCTTGCAAAACGCATGCCTTTGTGCCAGAAGCTAAACGCAAATAGCTAAGATAGCGCCGCTACCATTTTACAAAACTTGCGAAACTTTGCGCTGTGCCATCTTGGCTGCGTATATGCAAATTGTAGTTGCCTGGCATTAGATCTTGTGTAGAGACTTTATTGAGCATAGCATTGATAGTGCCGCTTTGCACAATTTGCCCATTGCAATTGTAAATGGTATATGTAGAAGCTTGCTGCATATTGTTGAGCACAAGATAACTTGCACATGGATTTGGACTTAGTAGCAACTTGGTTGTTGTGGTGTTTTCAATTGCTTGTGGATAGTCAATTGTTACATCATCTACCCAAAGCGAGCTACCTACTTCGCCTTGGTTTTGTTCTGCGCCAGCACTTGCCGAAAAAACGATGGTAATGCTATCGGGTGCATCAGTGCTTGTATAGTCGAGCACAAGATTAAATTTTGTCCAAGTGCTAATGGCGGCATAGTCGCGAATTTCTTTAAAGGCTATCGTTTCGCGTGTGTTGGTATTGCTATTCCATTTAGTAAGACGTACGTACATGCTAGATGAGTCGCCACCAACAGGGCTGTATTTGCGCCAACCACTTACCGCGAGTGGGCGACCAGTAAAAGGTATGCCAAGTATGGGTACTGGACTGAAAGGAATACTTGCATCTAGCTTACCAGTAAAAAGTGTAGCGCCAACAAAATTGCCTACGATATTTCTGCTTTTCATTAAGGCAGAGAAACTACCGCCATGAGCATCGCTAGATTTTTGTACAATAGATGAGGAGATATTGCCAAAAATAAGATCCATGGCATAGTTGGGTGTTGCCCATGTTGTGCTCGGGCTTGGATCTTCAAAGCGGCCAGATGAGGATAATGTCCAGGCTTCAAAATCTAAATTTTGGACACTTGTTTGTGCAAAGCATAACTGTGCAAAACATAACTGTGCAAAACATAGTAGTAGTGTTAGTGCGATTGTTTTTTGCATGTGTAAATATACAAACTCGCGCTAAGACGTATACTTTTGGGTTCTAGGGTTTTTACGTTGATGTGTTGCTATTTGGCGGAATTCTAAATAAATGTATACTTTCTGCTAAGTATAATACTAAGTGATTAAAGCCACAAGCATTGTTTAGACAGGGCATGCAGCTAATCTGATACCTTAGCTAAGAAAAAATAAGGCACGCACTAGGCAGGTAACCTTCAAATGGTATGGTAGTTTTACGAAGATATTGAGTGTAAAAAAACTAAGTCAAGAGGAGTTAATGCAACGTATCCATGCATTTACAGGATTGCATCGCATAGGAAAAAGTCAATTGGTGCCGACGTAAATACTATATTTGACAAATAATAGCCTATCAAGCGTATGAAAAAATTTCTTTGTCTGGTGTATTTCTTTGCTTTTGCGGCATATCACGCAAGTGCCCACAATGTAGATAGTCTTACGAAAGCACTAGCAACTAAAATGCATGATACAACGCGTGTATTAGTAATGAATATGCTAGGCGTAGACGGCAACCCCGACTCTTCGGAGTATTTACTGAAGCAGGCCTTGGCATTAGCGAAACGAAATAAATATGTGAGAGGCCAGATTATAGTTAATAATAATCTTGGCAACTTATATTCCGCACGTGGGGAGTATCCATTGGCTTTAGAGTATTTATTGGAAGATTATAAATTGCTGAGTGAGAGTGGCAGATATAAGCAAGCACTCGCTACCGTAGCAAATAATATCGGCATTATTTATATGGAACTTGGCGACCTAAAGCGCACTAAGCAATATTACGATGAATCGCTAAAGCATGCAGATTCAATGGAGAACTTGTCTATCTACGGCAATTTAGCTTCTTACTATTTACTTTCCAAGCAATACGATAGTGCAGAGTACTTTGCAAATTTCGTAGGTCGGCTTACGACTGACAAAGAAGTTGCAGATTGGCAAAGAATTTCAAGAGGTTATGCAATGCTAACAACTGTAGAAATTTACCTGAAGACTGGCAGGCAGCAAAAAGCAGTAAGCATTTGCAAAGAGACCCTTAGTACATTAAAGGGATTGGAGGATACGGAAGTATGGGCTTCTGCCAATAAAAACATGGGTGCCGTGTACGATAGCTTATCCATGCGGGATTCTGCACTTTACTACTATCGTCAAGCTATTAGGCTAACATCAAGGTATAATTATGTTGTGCAAAAGATGCAAACAGCAACACTTTTTTCCAAGTTTTGGGAAAAGAGTGGCAAGGTAGATAGCGCATACCACTATTTAAAACTCTTTGAGGCACTTAAGGATAGTACAAGTGGTGTGCGAATGAAGGCAGAATTTGAGAGCATAACCCTTGCAGAACAACGTAGACTTGAGGAGGCCCAAGAGCAAGAGCAATTAGACCGTAAAGATAAAAAGGAGTTGATACAATTATTTGGTATTGCAGCTTTAATACCTGCATTTTTCTTATTTGTATTAAAGTCCAACAAACGGAAGATTAGTGCAAAAGCCTTAGACTATATCATCACCTTTGGCCTTCTGTTTACTTTTGAGTTTATCGCTTTGCTCATTCATTACTTTGTAGGTAAAATCACACATCATAATTTACTTGTCATTCTTATTACTATGATTGTTGCGGCATCTATGCTATTGCCTGTGCACCATCGCCTTGAAAAGTGGTTTAAGGAAAAGTATAATATTTAGCTAGCGGGTATGATTGTATTTGCGTGCGCAAGTGCATGTTTGTAGTGAAAGGATCTTATTCACCAGATTGCAATTTGCCCAATTTTTCTGTTGACTACTTTTGGGCGCTATCTGCTATAAAAAAACTGTACCTATAAGAAAGAAAACTTTTTGAACGAGATCGCAGTTCATTCATGAAGCTTGCCTTCCTATAGGTACAGAACACGGGTGGTAGTTTCGTAACCGTTGTTGTATTTCAGGGTATTTTCTTTGGTACTACGATTACATGTTTTTGGGTATAATAAACTATAATTACTTTTTGCAATACAAAGATGAGGCATACTATTCTATCTACAAACACTACAGAAGCACTTTGAGCACGAAAGGCCTTTTTTTGAGTTCGGGAATAGCTTTTGATTATTTACTGCCTATGCAAGTAGCCACTATTATACAAAACAAAAATGCTGCACTCTACAACTGTTGCAAATGACAGTAGTAGGGTGCAGCATAAAGGTGTTATTAGGAATCCCTAAAACAATGCAAGGGTTATAGTTTGGTAACCTTGATTGTATTTACAGAATATTGCCCTTGTTTTACATTCACAAAGTAGATGCC
>JBJORA010000093.1:0-61109 GCA_046049675.1 Bacteroidota bacterium
TGTCAAAACGAGGCTTGCGTGGCGCACCACTTCTGTCGCCGTAGCTACTACCTTCTGAACTACGACCACGTGAAGGGCGTTCGCTTCTATCATTATCGAAACGTGCAGGACGATCGCTATCAAAGCGAGGCTTACGCGGGGCACCACTTCTGTCGCCATAACTACCACCTTCGGCACTGCGACCGCGTGATGGGCGTTCGCTTCTATCATTGTCGAAACGGGCAGGACGATCACCATCTGTGCGAGGCTTGCGTGGCGAAGCACTTCTTTCGCCGTAGCTACCACCTTCGGCACTACGACCGCGTGATGGGCGTTCACTTCTATCATTATCAAAACGCGCAGGACGGTCGCTATCAAAGCGAGGCTTGCGTGGCGAAGCACTTCTGTCGCCATAGCTACTACCTTCTGAACTACGACCGCGTGAAGGGCGTTCGCTTCTATCATTGTCGAAACGGGCAGGACGGTTGCCATCCGTGCGAGGCTTGCGTGGAGCAGCGCTTCTGTCGCTATAACTGCCGCCTTCTGTGCTGCGGCTTCTTACAGGACGATCGCTTGCAGCGCGTGGTTCGCTTTTACTTTTATAAACGCGTTGCGGCTTATTGTCGTTGTTTGCTTCTGGGGTAAGTGGAATTCTTTTGCGCATAATGCTGAAAATTATTGTGTGAAGTATGTGGTGCTCTATAGAGCTTCGTGTGATTTGTTCTTTAAAATTGCCCTTAGTTTTTATTCGCCAATTGTCCGCATGCGGCATCTATATCTTTACCGCGGCTTCTGCGTAAGCTTGCATGTACTTTGTTGGCTCGCAAGTAATCTAAAAACCAATCTGTTTGTTCTTCATTTGGTTTCATAAAACTTACATTGGCTACAGGATTATATTCGATGATGTTTACTTTAGCTGGCACACGCTTGCAAATAGCAATCAACTCATCGGCATCTTGCTGAGCGTCGTTAAAATTGCTAAACAAAATATACTCGAAGGTCAATGGATTTTTTGTTGCCTTGTAATAGTAATTGAGCGCATCAATTATTGTTTTAAGATTATTGCTTTCGTTGATTGGCATAATCTCGTTACGCTTTTCGTCGTTGGCTGCATGCAGACTAAGCGCAAGATTGAACTTTACTTTATCGTCGCCAAGTTGTTTAATCATTTTTGCAATGCCAGCAGTACTAACCGTAATGCGGCTATAGCTCATGCCTAGGCCTTGCTCGCTATTGATATACTCGGTGCTTTGTAATACATTCTTGTAATTAAGCAAGGGCTCGCCCATACCCATGTATACAATATTGCTGAGTGGCATATTGTAGTGCGTTAAGGCTTGCGTATGTATGGCGTAAACTTGGTCGTAGATTTCATCAAAATCGAGGTTGCGTTTGCGATCCATTTGACCAGTAGCGCAGAACTTGCATGTAAGACTACAGCCCACTTGGCTGCTAACGCAAGCGGTCATGCGGTTATCGGTAGGAATAAGTACACCTTCTACAATATTGCCATCGTATAGTTTGAAAGCACTTTTAATCGTGCGGTCTTCGCTGATTTGTTGGTGGTGTACGGAAATCTTGTTAATGACGAAATCTTGATGCAACTGTTGCCTAAGTGCTTTACTTAGGTTGCTCATCTCTTCTATGCTACCTACATTTTTGCGCCACAGCCAGTCTTGTACTTGCTTGGCCACATAGGGCAATTGTTGTTTTTCTTTTAAGTAAGTGCTAAGCTCATCAGCCGGCACATGTCTCAGATTTTTCATCTGTGAATTGGTTGAGCTGCAAAGGTAGCTGTAAATGCTGGTATATGGGTGGTGCATTTGTCATGTGAGGAGCGATACTGGAATAGAAAAAGCCTAGAGATATGGGGGTCTCTAGGCTTGTGGGTGAAAAAATCTGATTGCTGGTGAAAGCTGATACTTGTATTAGTAGCGGAGCTAATACTAAACACTATTTCACCTTAATAAGCACTTTGTCACAGAATTCATGCTTAATAAACGGATTAGTTGTTACTCTAAAAATCCGCAACCACATAGAATCCTGCAGTTTGTTAATGGTACCTTCTAATGCGCAGCCCACTGCTGGTCCAATTCCAGAAGGGTAGTAAAGATTACAATATGTTACCGCAAACGAGTCTCGAACTGGACTCCACTTGTAATACGATATATCGGCCATGCAAGAACGCCCAACTGTTGGTTGATAATTTGGGTTTGGTAGTTGCTGAAAAAAGAAAGTATTGGACGTACTGTCAATTTTTGAGGTACTAATCCATAATGAATCACGCCAGTCGCCGCAGTTCAAGCCGTTTGACATCCATACAACACCACCTGGGGCCAAACTTGTACTACCAAAAGAAACCCATTGCCCATTAAACATGGCTCCTTTGCTACTGTCGTTGATACAGGTATTGTACTTCCATATTTTAGGCGGCAAACATAACTCTTGAGGCGTAGGACATCGTTTGCAACTTTCGCTACAAAATACAATTAGCATAGCCAGTATTACCAAGGAAGTCACTCTACTAGTCATACTCAAATTTAATCGTTTCGCTGTGTGTTTCATTTTGCAATTTTAATAAATAAATACCAGATGAGTGCAATGCGGATGTAGGAATTTGGTAGGTGGAATGGTGGATTTTGCCACGTAAGACTAGTTCGCCATTAATGCTATAGATCGCACATTCACTTCCGATAAACTCTTTGGGGCAATGCAACTATAATTATAGTACACTTTATTCTCACCGGTACACTTTGAATAATACTGATTCAAATTTATGAACATCAAACCAGCTCCAATCTTTAGAAACTTTGAACTTAATAGTACTACCACTTGTAAACAAACCCCACGCCTCCATATACAGTTGACAATTTCTGCCTGTACTTGCGCCAGAAGCTGTGGTTACCTTTGTATCTCGCGGCGCCAAATATTGTGTAATCATTATTAAATGGTTGTGTATACCCGATACGCATACTAGCAGACCATTTTTTATTCAACTTTATGCCGAAGCTAGTAGCAGCTTCAAACCCAAATTTTATTGGCTTAGCATAGTACTGCATTTGTTCTCTGCTGGTGAATAATAAGTCTTGTATGTAAACTGAGCTGTCGTTATAATCCTTGGGCGGAAGACGGTAAAAACAGGATAGGCCGGCAGAAGGTGCAATGCTAAAGCGTCCTGTTTGGTAACGCTTGCCGTACTCGATAGTCGTGTTCCCTGTAAGCATTGTATTGCCTTGCCCAACTACATTCCACTTGCCACTAATTTGCAGAGGTAGAATTATGGTGCCACGATGGGATGCTGCAATCCTAAGCCGCGCATGGACATTAATAAAGGTTGAGTTTGAAAGTGCTTGTGAAAATTGAACGCCAAATGATATATCATTCTTTATAAAAGACTTATACGCAGCAATGATAGAGTCTTCTTCCGCAATTTCTTCTGATTTGAAGTAGCGCTCTTGGTTTGTTTTGCAGCGTTCGTAGTAGATGCTTAAACTCCGTGACTTGTTGTGCTGTGCAAACGCTGGCAAGCAATAAACAAGTATTACAATGAGCACACTGCAGCATCGCATATGAGGGAATTTATTCGAAGTCTTTTCTATTACCAATATTATCTCGCGTTTCATATAAGTTGCACTTTTGAGCGGGAAGCGTATAGATAATAATACGAAAAATGGGAGGTTTTATTGTGGCAGGTTGGTGGGCTTTAGAGAGAAGTCAAAACTTAAAGTACTGAGCGATGTTTAAAGATAAGGTACTGCACGAGCCATACGTTAACTGGACAACATGTTGTTCAGGCATGGCGTATGTTGTTGATTAGTACAACTAATATCTTAATTTTTTAATTGTTACTCGCCACCAACTATATTATTCTGACACCGTAATTCATTGCGATAGTCAGAAGGCAGACTTAAAGAACTTCGATATGACAACTTGCGCAGTAAGCATGAGCCTGCACTATAAAAGAGCACAAGTCATTTGCTCTAATACTAAAAAAGGTTTCTACTTGTCCAAATGGCTTAGAACGCTTGCTGTAATGCATATTTAAAAAGATATTGCAGTGTAAGCGAAGCATTGTATATACTTTCGTACCGTACAAAAGTCTTGTTTCGAAATGAATTTTGTGGGAAAAGCAAAAAAAGCACGAAACTCAGTTGTACTGATACCTACAAAGTCCGACTTGCCAGTGCTATTTGCAGCAATGCCATGAACGACACATCTAGTAAATACTATTGGTTCTACCTACTTTGATGAATTATACGCAAACTTTATTTGCAAGCCGGCACTTCTATTGGGAAAAGGAACTATACTATTTGGTTAATCTTGTGGATTTGGAAATGTATCGTTTTGATAACTTAACACAGACGGAACGCTATAATACATGAGACTGGCTCAGACAGATTATATGTTTGCCCTGCGATTGAGCACTGCAAATTGTAAAAGTCTTTATCAAAATTGCGCTACATGTTAACCGCATACTGGTTTATCTAATTGTGATTAGGTAATAGAGTGAATTTCGCAAAACAGTTTAGCATTTGCATTGATGAGGATTGCGTTGACAATGCGATTATCTAAGCAAAGTATTTATTCCATTTTTTCTCAAAATCGGACAACAAAACATCCTAGAGTAAATTCAATGTCATGAAAGTTGCGGTATTCAAGCAACCATATCAAGAGTTATCTTAAACTGCTATATTTACGCAAAGTCTGTAACTGACGACTGTGAAAAAAACAGCAAAAACCTGAATTGGGGTTGCCAGTACAAGCCAAATAATAGTGAATTTGCTTAGCACATTGTTGCATGCTTACAGAATAAAGCGATGAAATAATATTCTCGTAAACGACTTGCCTTGTCATGAGTTTACTTGCTGCATGTGTTAACACAATCAGTGATGCAATTTCATTTACTACATTAATAAATAAGCCGTTGTCGCAAATACTATTTTCTGATGAAGAATGCAAGTAAAGCGAAGGATCAAATTCTTGTAGTAGATTTATGAGCTCCAATTTTGGGTAACTCAATAGGTTATGTTTTCGTATCAAAGAATCCATAATTGTATTCACGAGCTTTTCAAATATATAAAAAGAGTCACGACTACTATGGCCAGAATATTCAAAAAATGATTGAAACATTTTACTAGTATCAATTGCTTCTAGTGATAACTGAATTGCATGGTCAGAACGCAAAAGATTCTGCCAAGTCGTAGTGTCAATATGTTGCAATCTGTTAAGATGCATGTTAATTACATATACAAGTAGTGGGTCATGCAAAATGTTAACTTTTTGCTCAAATGTGAGTTCAAAGTGCTTAGGCAACTCAGCAGGAGTTGCTATTTGAATGGTTGTATTAGCTTGAGCATTGCAAGTCAGATTGGAGACTAGTAGTTTGCTGACTAAAATCAAAATAATTAAAAGACATCTACTTATCATAAAGCAAAGAATTTTCAAAGTTACAAATATAATTTTGTTAACAAAAGCTGCGGATAGCACCATTAGTGCATATCCGCAGCCTTATTTAAAGTGGCTGCCACTTAGGTTGTCACTAAAAAGAGCCAAACGATAAGTAACAAAAAAACAATTGTTAGCCAAACCATTGCTGACTTTTGCATTAGTCTTACAGCGAGTTGTTGCCTGGTCTGTACAAGTACAAGTAGCAAAATACAAAAAGTATAGACAATATACTTGTAGCTAGATTTTATTTGCAAGGAGTCACAAATTGCCGTGCATAGTATGGATATCGACACTAAAGCCAATACAGATACTCGTAACGACCGATTATTATTTTGTCTAGTAAGCGACATAGCTACCTCCTGAACCTTGACCAAGTGGAAGTGGATAAATTGGAGTCTGGCCTAAACATGCGTCGCGAGCAATACTACAACTATAAATGCCAGAAACTTCGTAAGCGGCAGCTGCAGCCAAACACACCAGACTTGCAGGTCCTGCAAGCGTTAAACCTAAACAGCCAAGTGCCATTATCTCTGCTTGAGCGATAACCCCTATTGAACATGCATTATACGCCTCATTACAACTATTAGGATTTTCATACAAGTAATTTGGATCGCTGTCTAGTTTATATTGTGAGAATAATGCCAAAATATCCTCTATTGAGTAGTTTTGCAAACTATACTTAGCCCAAACCTGATCTCTCAAGGAAAGTCTTTCTTGTCTACTGGCTGCTAATTCACTAAAGTTGCTATAACCGAGAATTAAAGCTATCTGATTTGCAACCGCTGGATCAACAGGGCCACTCTGAGGCAAATTCGAAGTCAGAGCTCCATCTAGTATTGCTTGGTAATTAGTATGAGGAATCTTCAACGCACTAACGTATGCTTTAGACATCCACATGTGTACAAGTGGATCATGCAATACTTGCTGTTGGACGGCTGCTGGGATTCCATTAGACCGAGAAATGCGGTTTGCAGAATCTTCACTAAGACTTCTAATTTGGTCAGGCCTTTTACTGCAGGAATAGAGTAATAATATACTCGTGATTGAAAAAAGTACTGTTGTTAACAAAATTCTTAAATGTTTCATAATCAAAAAAAATCTCCTACTCTAAAACGTTCGTAGGTCTTCGTTGCAATTCAAAACAATTACTAGGCAATTAAGTTTTTCATGCAGATCCCAATTCTATGATCACTGTTTTAATGAAAGACTGTTTTAGCTGTTTTGAATATTTTTGCTAATTAAAAATTTTACACCAATGAACTATCAATGATAATTCAACGTGCTGCAAAAAATTGTTCAAACCAGCTACTAGTACAACTCTTGCTATTAGTGGGGTCGTACATCGCGCCTTTTGATGCCGTTGTGATGCTAGAGGGTGGTTAGCAATCTTTCGCAATACAAAAGTATTCGAGCAATTGACTTTCAATAAATAAATTGTACAAACATGCATATACGTGTATGAACTATACAAATTTATGTATGAAAGTGTTTTTGGGCTAGTAGTGCACATTGGGATTTGAATGTTGTTAAACCATTTGAAGTATCAAAGTTACCTTGGCTTGCAATCATATTACTTCACAAAAAGCCTAAAGATTTTGCAATAAGTATTCTGGCTATGCTATTTATGTAAGTAATGATTGAAATAATGATTGAAAGAGGGCAAACGATTTCTAGACAAAAAAAGAGCAGCGTCACCTTTGAAAAGTTGTTCTTTGAATTAAGCGATATTAGCACTCATAAAAATAGCAATGGCGGAATATATCGCTCCATTTGCACAAGTACAGATATAGGTATGTACATTGTCTACAACTTTCTTGCAAAGTATTTGTTGCTTGACAAATTACATAGCCACAATAAATAAAGTAGCCTAACTTTGTTTTGATGTTGTATCGCAGCAAAGCCCCTTTACGCCTTGGTTTAGCGGGAGGAGGCACAGATGTAAGTCCTTACAGTGAAGACTTTGGTGGCGCAGTTCTCAATATGACCATTAGCTTGTTTGCACATGCTACGATCGAGCCAATTGATACTGACGTTGTGTATTTCAATTCTTTTGATAGAGGCGAAAGCGAGGAGTATAGCCTTTCTGATAGCGCTAGCTTGCCTTTAACTGGCACTTTAGATTTGCACAAAGGCGCGTTTAACCATGTGCGTGCAAAATTCGGTTGGGACAGAAGCGGCTTTAGACTCTCTACTTATGTAGATGCGCCTGCAGGTTCAGGCCTTGGGACATCTTCTACACTAGTTGTTGCCATTGTTGGTGCTTTTGTAAAAATGCTTGGCTTGCCGCTTTCTGATTACGACATAGCACAAATGGCCTACGAAATTGAACGCAATGAACTAGGACTAGCAGGTGGCAAACAAGACCAATACGCAGCAACGTTTGGTGGCGTGAACTTTATGGAATTTTCTAGTGGAGACAAGGTGCTCGTTAATCAGCTGCGAGTTAGGTCAGAGTATATTAGCGAAATTGAGAATAACCTATTATTGTTCTACACAGAAACTAGCAGAGACAGTGCAACAATCATTGAGAAGCAAAGTAAACAAGTTGCATCTGGTAATTCTAAAAGTATAGAAGCCATGCATATGCTTAAGCGACAAGCCTTTGATATGAAAGAGGCTTTACTTAAAGGCCAAGTACATATGATTGGCAAACTGTTGCACGAGGGGTTTGAGTATAAGCGACAAACAGCCAAAGAAGTTAGTAATACTAGCATCGACGATATTTACAATACAGCACTTGCCGCAGGTGCCTCGGGCGGCAAGATTAGTGGTGCTGGTGGCGGTGGTTTCATGGTATTTTATTGCGACCACAATAATAGATACGCTGTAATCAAAGCACTTGAAAATAAGGGTTGTGGCAGCTTTATGAAATACCAAATTGTGCAGCACGGCTTAAAGATGTGGACGGTACAGTAGCCAATGCTCGGCCGTTTTTTGTTGGCAGGCATTCCAATAGCCAAAGCCAAGTTGGCCCTAAACAAAAAAGCCTAGAGATTTCTAAATCTCTAGGCAAAATCAGCTATCGGGGACGCGTTAATAAGGTAAGGGATTGTTTCTCACGAGTAATGCTACTCGCTTTGTAACACAAATTTATACGCATTATCATCGCTAACGTAGGTCTATTGTATGAACATGCATTTGCCTGTACAAACATGCAAATACATGTATGAACGTGCAAATTCGCCTTCAAATACTAATCTCCTACAAGTAAATATTGACTAAAACTGGGTTTTTGACACGCATTACACCGCACAAAAGCCGCTCTTAAAGTACAATTTTGGCCTCAAAATCTTCTTTAAAGCTGGCGCCAATCGGGATTTCCGCATTATCAGCCATAATCACGGTGCCGGGGCGAGCACGGAGGTACTTCACAATTGATCGCATATTTATGATATGGGATTTATGGATGCGCATAAACATCGTGCGTGGCAACAGCTTGTCAAACTCGCCCAAGGGCTTTACAATAGTATGTTTTGGCATCTTGTCTAAGTAAACAAGTGTGTAGTTGCCCTTTGCTTCTAGGCGAATAATGCTACTCACTGGTACCACAACGTTACCATCTTCGGTAGGTAAGCCTAGTAGTTCTTTCATTGGCAAATCCTGTTTGACCTGCGTTGATGCCACTATGTCTTTCACTGCGTTCTGCAGTGCCGCAACGAGCTTTGGCACTTCTATGGGTTTAAGTAGGTACGCGTGCACCTTAAAGTCGTACATCTTTATGGCATGCTCTGGGTATGCAGAAATAATGATAATCTTGTATTGCGATACATCTATCGCTTGCAGCAAATCGTAGATTTGTTTAGCGGCTATTTGAATGTCTAGCAAAAGAATCTGAGGGCTGTGTGCGTAGATTGCTTCTAGTGCAATATCCATATTAGTGCACTTGGCAGCTACTGTAATATTGGGCAAATACTTTTGTACTACGGATTCTACAAAGTCACCTATTAGTTGCTCGTCATCAAGAATTACTGCCTTTATCATTCGCTACTAGTATTTTATTAAATGTTATTGTACTTACCAAACCTGTACCTTTCTCGCCGGCAAGGTTTTCATACGTATATAACGTATTAAATGCCATAAACTTATTTACCGTTTCTGCACGCTGCCCAATTAATTTTAAGCCTTGGCTATCCTTGCTTTTTTGAATATTTGCAATACCACTGCCGTTGTCCGTTATACGACACACAATCGTATCACCATTACTGGTAATACTAATTGCAATCCGTAATACGGTGTTGGCATCGTTAAAATGCTTTATTGAGTTTTCTATAATTGGCTGTATCAATAAAGATGGAATTTGATACGGCAGTAACTCGTCGTCAATATCAAAACTAAATTCCAATCTCGATGTCCGATTAATTTTCTGTAGATCTAGGTAACTTGTTAGATATTTTTTTTCGTCAGCAATTGTATGTGATAATTGCTCCGACTTTGTTAGCGTATGCCTAATAATACTAGAGAACTTAATGATATACTCATCTGCCTTATCATACAGATCCCTAAACATTAAGGATTGCAATGCTGTAAGCGAATTAAAAATAAAGTGTGGATTGATTTTAGCAGACCATGCAGCAAGCTTTAGATTTAATTCTTCTTGCTCGCGTTCTTGTGCCAGTATTTTTTTTGCAAAAGCGCGTTTTTGATAGCGGTTTGCAAAATACCAAATCAGAAATATTAATGCTGCCGCAAGTAGGAGGTAGAAAAGCGGGTGTTGGTACCACTTGGCATTAATTCTTATAGTGATGCTAATTTTTTTAGACGCAATGCCGGCTGCATCTGTTGCATATACGCTTACCACATAGTCGCCAGGTTGATACTTAGCGAAATCTATGTAATTGTCTGTGGTAGTAATTACTTGCCCGTTGTTAATTTGATAGTGAAAGTCTATTACACCGTCAGAAAAGAAATTAACAGCATCAAAATAAAGCTTAACGCCTTTATCACTCGCTATTATTTCCTTGCCATCTATGTCAAGCCGTTTTGTACCATCAAAAGCAGAAGTAAACAGCATATTAATAAAGCTGGTGGTGTCTTGCCCTGCAGCAAGCGGAATAATGCTAAAGCCTTCTTTTGTGGCTGCATAAATGGTGTCATTTGAAACACAGAGGTCGTTTACAGTATTAGTACTAAGACCTGCATCTGTATTAATAATAGGTTCAAACTTACCATCTGCGTATATCATTATGCCGCGATGTGTGGCAAAATAAATCTTATGCTTATAAACATTGGCCTTTGAAATTTTATATGGATTAAGAGGAAAGTTAGTGATAGGGATGAATGGCTTAATACCTTGCTTTGTGTACTTAAAAAGGCCGTCTTCTGCAGTTAGTATAAGTAGTTCATCATTGAAGTCCAGTAATTGGATGATGCGAGAGCTTGCAGAGTCTACAATTTGACTAGTGTTGGTTCTAGTGTTAAATTTGACTAGTTTTTTGTAAGATGAATAGTATAGCTCATTGTGAAATGCATGAATGCTGGTAAGCAATGTATTAACACCAACCGAATACGTTGAGTCTTTTGACTTGATTTCAAGCGTGCTATTTCCAGTAATAAATAATGTGTCTCTAAAGCAAGTGGCGCCTTTAATTGCAATTGCAAATACATCATGCGCTTGGTTATAAGAATTATTTGTTCGATTAAAAATAATCGGGCCATAATCTGTACCAATAAAAACTTTATTTTCTATCCATGGCACAAATGTCACTACGCGTTGTTGACCAATTAATGGAGCATCAAGGCCAATCGGTATATTCTTAGAGCTGAAGTTTTTATAGTTGAATATATCAAGAGTCCTATCAACATTGCCAAGAAAAACGTCAGCGCCTAGTTTTGCTATGGTGTTTACTGCTTTTTTTGTGCTATTACGCTCGAAGTTGAAAAGATTGTTCTTTTTAATTACGAAAGCTCCATTGTCTACGGTTGTGTAGAGTATATCATCCCCAGGCAAGCATATTGCAGCAGTTACATGGTCTGCACACGCGTAGGATAATACTTCATTGGTATTTCTATTAACAACATCAATTCGGTTATTGCCAAATAGTACAATTTTATCGTTGTTGTAATATATAAGCGACCGTGTTCTTCTATATAAAATATTCGAGAAAAACTTCTCGTCTTTTGTTATTTGTAATTTCAGTTTACCGTTTTCAGTTTTGAAGTAATAAATATTACTACCAATTGTGGCAATATTGCACACGACATCGCACTTAGGAGATTGTGCAACTTCGCTTAGCTTGTTGTCACTGTAAACCAGTGTTCTGTGGCTTCCTACAAAATACAATTTCTCTTGAAACTTGACCACCTTTAAGAAATTCTCCTTTAAAATGCGTTCGTGGTCCTCAAAAAGTGTGGTTACTTGCGAGCCAACAATTTTCACAATTTTATTCTTGGCAGTACCTAGAACTATTATCGTTTGTTTGTCAGCCTCAAAAATTTCAACTGGGTATGCAGAAAGTTGAATTTGAGCCAACATAGGATCATTCTTTGGCGTATACAAGCTATCGTTTCTGATATAACATACTTCGTGCGAATAGGTACAAATCCAAAGTCGATCGTGAGAGTCATAGAACAACCTCAAAACTTCATTATTTGGTAGACCTTCTACTTTTGTATATGCTTTGGCACTGTGACCGTTAAACTTAAATAAACCCGCATCAGTGCCTATCCATAAGTATTGCCTCTTATCCAAGCAAGCGGAGTAAATTGTATTTGTAGGTAAAAATTTTGTTCCTTCATAGCGTGTAACACTACTAGTCAAGCTGAATTGTGCCCAACTGCTTTTTGCTAGGGCGCAGGCCACTAGTAGTAAGACAATATGTAGACGCAATTGACGCATTTAATTGACGCAAATTCTGGCTAGCTGTTTAGCAAGGCACTCAATACGGTAAAAATAGGGCATTTGTTATTAATTGGACACTTGCATCAGCCTTATGTACCACAGCTAAGCCAAGTAGTATAACTATCTCATTAAACCCTTCCCTATTTTTTACATAATTTTACCCGATATGGCAACAAAAGTACTCGTTACAGGCGGAGCAGGTTATTTGGGCACAACAATGGTACCACATCTTGTATCATTGGGTTACGACGTAACAGTAGTAGATAACCTACTATTTAAGCAACAAGTTTTTTTGGACTTGTGTCAGTATAAAAATTTCACCTTTATCAAAGGCGATGTGCGCAACCACAAAGTGATGCAGCCATTGCTAAAAGCTGCGGATATCATTATACCGCTTGCTGCGCTTGTTGGGGCACCTTTGTGCGCGCTCAACGAACAAACAACGATAGAAATTAATCGCGACTCTGTTATTTGGCTCAATAAAAATCGTAGCAAAAACCAGCTGATGCTTTTCCCTACTACCAATAGTGGTTATGGTATAGGGCAAGCAGATATTCATTGTACAGAAGAAACACCATTGCAGCCAATTAGCTTATACGGCACCACAAAAAGCGAGGCAGAATACGACTTACTTCAAAGCGAAAACGTCATCACTTATCGCCTTGCAACAGTTTTTGGCATGAGCCCACGTATGCGACTTGACTTATTGGTAAACGACTTTACCTATAAAGCTTATAGCCAAAAGTTTATAGTACTATTTGAAAGTCATTTTATGCGCAACTATATACATGTGCGCGACGTTTGCAAAGCTTTTGTGCATGGCATTAATAATTTCGACGCCATGAAAAATACTACTTACAATGTAGGTCTTAGTAGTGCTAATCTCAGTAAAATGGATCTTGCACTAGAAATCAAAAAGCAAGTGCCAGAATTTTATATTACAGAAAGTGAAATCAATAAAGATCCAGACCAGCGCAACTACATTATTAGTAATGCCAAGATAGAAGCTACTGGATATATGCCTGATGTAGATTTACAAATGGGCATTACTGAATTGCTTAAAGGATTTGCATTGATGAATACCAACCAATACAGCAATGTATAGTTTACAACAAACACAATAGCGTTTTATACCAATGATAATAACAAAAACGCCCTTTAGGGTTTCTTTTTTTGGTGGTGGTACAGACTACCCAGACTACTTTCACGAATTTGGTGGTAGTGTAGTAAGTACATCTATTAACCACTACATGTATATCACGGTAAAACCCATTCTTGGCGTAAGCGATTACAAATATCGCGTGGCCTATAGCAAGTTAGAAATTTGCGACGATGTAAACGACATACAACATCCAGTAGTGCGTGAAGCCATCAAGCTACTTGGTATTGAGCATGGTTTAGAAATAAATATTATTAGCGACTTGCCAGCGCGCACAGGTATTGGCAGCAGTAGCAGTTTTACAGTAGGTTTGCTCAATGCCTTGTACACCATGCAGGGTATTAGTAAAAGCAAACACGAGCTGGCCCTAGCTGCTATTAATATGGAGCAGGTGATACTAGGTGAGCGCGTAGGTGTGCAAGACCAATTGGCTGCAGCACATGGTGGCCTCAATCATATGCAGTTTAGTGCTAGCGATCTAAAGGTGCAGGCGCTAACACTCAATCATCAGCGCAGCCTTGCTTTGCAGAGTAATTTGCTGATGTTTTATACTGGCATCAGTCGATTTGCGTCCGAAATTTTGGAAGAGCAGGTAAAGAATACCCAAGAAAAAAAGGTTAACGTAGAGCTTAGCGATATCCACGCCATGGTGGCAGAAGGTATTGGCATCTTACAAAACACAGATACCGATTTAGACGATTTTGGTCGACTGCTGCACAAAGCCTGGATGACTAAGAAGAAACTCAGTGCTAGCATTAGCAATACTCACCTTGACGATATCTACAATCGTGCAACTGCGGCTGGTGCACTTGGCGGCAAACTGCTTGGTGCTGGCGGTGGCGGATTCTTTGTTTTTTATGTGCCTGCTGCGCAACAAAATGCAGTGCGTAAAGCGCTAGCGGACCTCAAAGAAGTAATTTTTGAATTTGAGGACGAAGGTGCAAGCGTTTTGTATAAGAGTTAAGACTATACAACTACTGTAAAATTCTAGCCAAACAGTAAGGCAAAAGCGCTTATTTGCCTATATTTGTTTTGGTTTCTAATGTGATTACTTGTTAAGGCTAACCTATTTGTTAGATGTATATGTGTTACACCCGACATTTAAGTATTGCTTCGGCTACTGATTGCATTGCAAATCAAACAAAGTGAACTGTCATGCCAACGAAACTTTTTGTAATGAATTTGAAATCCCTTGTATGCCTAATTCTTTTTGGATTCTGTAGTACCTACAATGTAAATGCCCAAATCGGCATTCAAGGTCATGTAATAGGCGGTCTCCAAGCTGATGGACACCAGATACTCTATCATACAAAGTTTCACTATGATAATGTAGGCAATAAGATTATTTACGGATCTTTTGAAAGTACTACCATGCCTCTTAATCCTCCCGCCAATACTGTTACTGCTACAAATAATGGCATCCACGACATGTACCTTATCAAACATGATGTTTTTGGAAATTTTCTCTGGGGTTTTGGTCTAGGAGGTTCGGAAGAAGATGGCATATTAGATGCTACTACTGATGCTTCTGGCGACATTTACATTTGTGGATACTTCCGCGATTCAGTTGATATGGACCCTAGCCCAACTGCCAGCTACTGGCTTGTAAATCCTTTGAGTACTGGCACTAACGCTGGTTACGCTGGTGATATCTTCTTAGCCAAATACAGTGCTAGCGGTGTTTTCCAATGGGCCTTTTCTATAGGCAGCTCCAATACTAATGATATAGCCACAGGTGTAAAGGTATCAAACAGTGGCAGTGTATACATCGTTGGCCAATTCAACCAAGCATGCGACTTTAATCCTGGGCCAGGCACTGCTACACTGGTTCCCGCAAATGGTTTAGGTTTTTTAGCCAAATATTCCGCAGCTAATGGTAGCTATATTTTTGCCTTAAACTTTGGTGGACCAAGTGCTAACAGTAGCGGTCAACAGTTGGAATTGCTTAATAATGAGCAAGTGGCTCTCATTGGTACGCTAGTAGGTACAAATGTAGATATGGATCCTTCAGCTGGTACCTTTCTCTTAACAGCTCCCACTAATCAACCACTTATTACAATCTACGATACAAATTTTGCATTTATTGATGCCTATACAGTTCCTTGCACTAGTATTGGAACTTTTGTAGATGGCGATACTGCTGGGAATGCCATCTACCTCACAGGTTGGGTCGGCGGAACAAATATCGATTTTGACCCAAGTGCTTCTAATACAGCTAACACGTCTAACGGAGCTGCAGATTTTTTTGTAGTTAAATACGATTATGCCTTAAACCATCAATGGTCACAAGTTCTAGGTAGCACAGGTGAAGACCGTGGTTACGCAATTGATGTTGTTCAAGATAAAGTTTACTATGCCGGTTTCTTTGCTAGCACCTGCGATTTTGACGCAAGTATTGCAATTGACAACCTTACGTCCTCTGGCAACCGCGATGGCTTCATATCTAAGCTCGATACATCTGGCAATTATTTTTGTACAAAACAAATTGGTGGCACTTTAGAAGACGAAATACATGGCATACATGCACTCACCAATGATACGCTTTGGCTAGGGGGCCACTTCACCAATTCAGCATCATTTGCACCAACGGGTGCTTTTCAATCAGCTACTAGCAATGGGTCGCAAGATATCTTCTTAATGAAGTACAAGCTAATTTGCAACCCTATTTTTGATACTGTTTATGCCGACTTTGCATATGGCGATCCTAATCCCTGTGACTTTACTTGGCTAGTAGATTTCTTTAGTACGAGTTACGCCTTTACTGGTATTGCATCCTATGCATGGAACTTTGGAGATCCATCTAGCGGTAGTTTAGATACAAGCTCTTTACAAAATCCAACACACCTTTACTCGTTCCCAGGTACTTATACTGTTACTTTGGTCGTAACTAGCGCTGGTGGCTTGGTAGATACTATGCAAACTATCATTGTCATTGATCCACCATTAACGCAAGTTACTACAGGCCCTTCTGACACGATTTGCATTGGCCAAAGTGCACAATTATCGGCTTGCTGCGCTGCCTACTATGATTGGTCGCCGAGCGCAACGCTCAACAATCCCAATATCGATAATCCAATAGCTACGCCATTTATTACAACTGTGTACACGGTAACTGCATCTGATATGAATGGATGCACTGCAACAAATACACAAGAAGTTGTGGTATTACCGCCAGCAAATGTCCAAATTACACCTTCTACTAATAGCCCTTGCTTAAATGATACCATTACGCTAACAGCTACGGGGTCATCACTATATACATGGACACCAACGCCCGGTCTTAGTGTAAGTTCTCAGAATTCTGCTGATGTAATTATTACTAATACATCACAAACTTATACTGTTACGGCCACAGATAACATAGGCTGTACCACTTCTACAACAATTAATATTAATGCTAGTGTGCCAAATATTACCATCACTGGCGACGATACTTTATGCCTTGGGCAAAGTACAACACTTGTAGCAAGTGGCGCAACAAGCTACAGTTGGACTGGTGGTATTAGCAACAATACTGCCTTCACGCCTAACACAACTACAACGTATACCGTTACTGGTACAAATGCAAACGGCTGCACTTCTACAGCAAGCATTACTGTAGTGGTAGTTAATCTTAGCGCGCAAACTGGTACCACAACTACAATATGCCAAGGCCTAAGTACACAGCTTTCTGCATGCTGCGGCACAAGTTACGCATGGACGCCATCGGCTTCGCTCAGTAATCCTCTTATTGCAAATCCATCGGCAAATCCTGCTACAAATACAACGTACACTGTATTAGTGACAGATGCTAACGGATGCACTGCAACAAATACACAACAAGTCAATGTATTGCCAGCACCAACAGCTCAAATAAGCAGCTCTAGCACTAATCCGTGCTTAAATGATACCATTACTTTAACTGCAAGTGGTGGTGTACAGTATACATGGACAGCAACGCCTGGCCTTTCTGTAAGCTCACAAAATACTGCACAAGCCATTATAAGTAATCCAACACAAACATATACAGTTACGGCAACTGATAATGATGGCTGCACCACTTCAACAATTATCAATATCAACGCTTCTATTCCGGCGCTTACTATTACCGGCGACAATACAGTTTGCTTAGGGCAAAGTACAACGCTTGCTGCATCAGGTGCTATAAGCTATGTATGGAGTGGAGGCATTGTAAACAATACCGCATTTACACCAAGTACAAGCACAAGCTATACCGTTACAGGTACAGATGCTAATGGTTGCACCGCGTCCACTAGTATTACCGTTACAGTTATCAACCTTGTAGTACAAACAAGCTCTCCAGCCACTGTATGTCAGGGGCTAAGCACAGCACTATCTGCCTGCTGTGGCACCTCGTATAGTTGGTCGCCATCTGCCTCTCTCAATAATGCGCTTATTGCTAATCCATCCGCAAGCCCTATTGTAAATACTATTTACACGGTATTGGTTACAGATGTCAATGGTTGCACAGGCACTAATACGCAAGCTATAACGGTAGCACCAACGCCAACAGTGCAAATTAGTGCTTCTAATACCAGTCCGTGCATCAGCGATACCATTACTTTATCTGCATCGGGCGCATCAACATATAATTGGGTGCCTACCTCAGGTTTATCAGTTGCATCGCCAAGTATAGCACAAGCCATTATCAATAGTGCTACACAAACATATACAGTGATAGCAGTTGACAATTCAGGTTGTACATCAAGCAGTACAATAAGCATTGCGGGCAAAGCACCAATCATTACAATTACTGGTAATCCTGTATGTTGCCCAGGACAAACAACAGTGTTATCAGCAAGTGGAGCACAAAGCTATAGCTGGTCTGGCGGTATAGTAAACAATATACCGTTCTCGCCAGCGGCAACTACAACATACACCGTAGTTGGTACAGATGCCAATGGTTGCACATCTGCCAATACATTTACGGTGAGCATACCACAATTGCTTGTAGAAATTATTGGTCCTACACAAGTTTGCGAAGGACAAAGCGCAAGCCTAAGCGCAGGCGGTGCACTTACTTACTATTGGACGCCAACTATCGAGAATGCGATTCCATTTGTACCTACTAGCGGTGGTACTTATACGGTAATTGCAGTTGACGTCAATGGATGTACGACTAGCGCTACACATAGCATAAGCATATTACCGCCACCAAGTGTATCAGTTACAAAAAGCGGAGACATTGCCTGCAATACAAGTTCGCCAATCTTGTCGGCTGCAGGTGCCCTTAGCTATACTTGGGCGCCTACATCTAGTTTAAGTTCAAGCACAGGTCAATCTGTAACAAGTTCAGCTACGCAAACCACTACATATACTGTAACTGGTGTAGAAGGTTTATGCGCAGATACAGCAAGTATTACAGTGTATTTTAACGAAGGTGCTGCGAGCATTTTTGTACCAAATGCATTTACCCCAAATAGCGATGGTGTCAATGATTGCTTTGCCATTAAAAGTCTTTCTACAGTATATGATATAGACTTAAAAATTTACGACAGATGGGGCAAAATGGTGTTTGCAACAACGTCGCTTACAGAATGTTGGAACGGCGTGATTGGTAATTATACTGATTGCAATGAAGGGATTTACTACTATACCCTGAGAGCAAATACAGATTGTGGTAAGGTGCAGATGAATGGCGACGTGATGGTGACGAGGTAGAGGTAAAACTACAATCACCAATATAAACTGCTGCTGTTAATATTGCTCCCTTTACAATCCTATCATTAATGCTGTAGGTTGACGGAAAAGCGCAGCCGCTCATAACTTACAAGTGTTAAATTTTTGAGTACCTTTGAACGCATAAAATATTTGCATCTACTTCAGTTGTTAGAAATAGTCAAGTATTGATGCATGCTTTTGAAAAATAATTAATGCAAGGACAATGACATTTAAAGATAAGCTTAAATTCAGTTTAATTACTGACCATCCTGTGGCGTACGAATCACAGGATCATCTAAATCCATGGGGAACAGCTCAAAATAACAGCACTAATCCGAGGTTTAATGAAAAGATTTACAAGCTGTTTGCAGACGTAATAAAACCGCTAAAGGTTTTAGATTTAGGTTGCAGTGGTGGGGGGTTTGTGCGAAATTGTACAGATGATGGCTGCATTGCTATTGGAATCGAAGGCAGTGATTATTCACAAAAACTTGGTAGAGCAGAATGGAACGTAATTCCAAATAAACTATTTACAGGCGATATCACTAAGCCTTTTATGGTAATGATGGATGATGGCTCATCAAGCCGTCCATTAAAATTTGACCTCATAACATGCTGGGAAGTAATGGAGCATATAGAAGAAGCAGACATTGATGGCATTATTTCGAATGTAAAGAACAGCCTTTTGCCGGGTGGCTTGTGGATAATGAGCATTTCAACTATCGATGATATAGTTAATGGCGTTAACCTGCACAGAACCGTAAAACCAATACAGTGGTGGATAGATAAATTTGGTGCGGTTGGACTAGTGCATTGCTCCAACCTGTTGCCGTTCTTTAAGCAGCAATATATCCGCAGTAATCGCTACAATGCACCGAAAAGTGTGCACTTGATATTGACAAATGATGTGACTGCAGCTCCAAAAATGCCGCATTATCCTGTATCCGCTAAGTTGTATGATCATTGGAGAGGTAGCAAAATGCATAAACTTGTAAATATGTTTAGTAAGATTTAAATTATGATTGCACGAATTAGGAGTTCAGCATACTCAACTTACTAAAGAATAAGCACAGCTTGTTTTGCTTTTACTATTTGCCCCATTGAATCTCGAAATAGATGCCACTACCTCGCTTGGTTAGTCTTTCTAAGGCAGTTTCTATGATGCTTGCACATGTAAATACTGCACGCACCACAAACACAGCTAGCGGGTGCTTAACTATCGCAAGCATTTTTTGTTTCCAAACGTAGCTAACGTAACCATAGTGTGCTGTAGTATTTAGCTCTACTATATTGTAATTACTATACTTTTCTACAAAGTGCCTAAACGAAGTGATATTCCAATAATTTAAATGCAATGGCGGCAACGCAGAACACAAATTGTAGCTACGGCTGTAGTAACGTTTCTCATTTGGCACAGTGCCGATAAAGTAACCACCATCAGCTAGCATTAACTCGATTTTTTGCAGTACTTGGCGAGGATATGCAATGTGTTCTAACACCATAAACATCGTGATGACATCAAACTTTTCATTAGGATACTTTGCAATAAACTCGTCAATCGTCGTAGTATCATAACGTGCTCCATCAAGGTTTCTTGATTCTGCCAGCGTCAGACTATGTTTATCAAAGTCAATGCCAAATACGTTGTGGCCATTAGCAGCTGCAAAAGCAAGAAATGCCCCGTTTGAGCAACCTATATCTAGTACCTTAAGCGGTTTATTCGCCCGAAGTGTTGCAGAACGATAGGATGGGTGATCTGTTGGCCAAGTTTCGAGCTTCGCATGCCTAATTTTGCTAAGCTCATCTTCACTATTTTCGTAATACTCACTACCCGGCTCTTCATAAGGCAAGCAAAACTCAAAGTCGCAGGTAGTGCACTGCACAAGGTCGTAACCATGATAGTCTTTATTAGTAAAAAAAACTTTATTCCCTTCACATAGCGGACAATTCTGCATGTTGCTAAATTACTAGGCCTTTTGCAAATAGCAGTACAAAAATTACGATGTATTATCAACCTTTAATCTTGATGTCATGCTGCCTCACTGTGCAATAGCTATATATAGTGCTACTTGAAAAAAGTATGCTAGGTTGAGATTAACACTAGACGTAACTTCTTACTTATCGCCCTCACAACTCCTTCCACATCCTAAAATTCCAAATGCCAATTGTTTCTGGTGTGCTATGCCATAGGTATACTGCTAGCTTATCGCAGGCAGGTATGTGCTGTGTGAAACAAATTGAGTCACGCGCATAATTATTTGACACTTCAGCTAGAGCAATCCCTGTCCAATAAACAGTACTATCTCCGCGAAAGGCGTGGCACACAAGTCTGGCTGCATTATCAATATTAAAACTATCATTGCTAATACTGTAGTGCAAACTGATCGCAAATCTTTGTTGCTGTTGAATATTCGTTATTTCTGCAACTGGTACATAGGTTAAAAAATTGGGGCTAGCACTACCATATGCAATAATGGTATCATTTATCGCTGTAGCTAGTTTCGGCTTTGAAAGTGTTGCACCACTGTAGCTTGGCAGATAAATAGCTAGTTTGTCGTGATTATTAACTTGTGTAGCAAGTGCCACTTCTTTTCGGTAGGCCCAGTTCATATCGCTTATTAGCAAAATGCCTTTGTTGAATTGATAAATCCAAAAAAGATTAAGTACACAACATACGGTCAAAAACCCTAGCAAAGCTGCACGCCAGAAAGCTTTACAGGCAAAAGTGCGTTCAACAAGCAAAGCAAAAGGCAGAGCCAACAATGCATAATACTGCACTACTGGTCTAAAGCCGTAAGTAGTGCCATAGCTTCTATCGTCCCAACAAATAGTGATGTATAATATGCAGCACATAAAAATTACAATGGAAAATGCATAGGTATTTTTTTGCTTAAATAAGAAGTAAATACCAATAACTGCTAACAGCATCAATGGCGTAAATACAAACCAACCTTTTGTTGCAGAAAAAAAGCAATACGCTAGTTGAGGGCTAAGCCAGTTAAAGCCATGATTGCTATAGCCATTAGCAAAAAACTTTCCACAGCTAAGCCAGTAAAACGGCATTTGAAAACAGCAATAGCATAGCCCAAGAGCGAAGAGCATTACCCCGCTCTCCTTTACAGCTGGCCCAACGCTCGCCATACTTAGACCCTTTGATTGCAGGTTATAAAGAACCGGAACAATTATCAATAGCACTTCTGTATTGCGACATAATGCTGCAAGCGCAAAAGCCAAAGCAGCTACGATCAAATTTTTGTTGCTACAGCTAAGCTGGTATTGCTGGTATTGATATAAAAATGCAGAAAGCATGGCAAAGCCATAAATATGACTCAAGCCTGGCGCAAATGAATGGTAGTATGTGAAGTTAGTGCCTATACAAATAGCTATCAATGTTAGGGCACAAGCACTATCACTTACGAAATGGAGCAAGAACTTTCTTAAGCAATAAAGCCCAAGCCACAAATAGAAAATAGCTGCACACCATATGGCTTTGCTGTATGCCGTACTAAGGCCATCAGCTATCGCAGAATTTGAAATTTTTGTATACAGATGTGCCAATGCAAAAAATGGTGACCACAAAACCGCACAACCGACAGGATAAACAGGGCTTCCTTTTACATTGCTCGTAAGGTGATACATATTTGTAGCAAGCATATAGTCTTGCACATGTTTTTCTGCAAATGAAAAACTTACATCTTGATATATAAACGTAGCAGGTAAATACATGTAGTAACCATAAGCGTCCCACGACAATGGATGCTTTGATTGGCTTGTAGGCAATAATACATTAACTAAACTTGCAAGCACAAGTAGCCAAAGAACTAGTCTAGAAGAGCAATATTTCGCAAGAGACTTCAATGATGGATGTATATTATATAGTGTGCGCTACTCACAGTCGCATTTCCAATCGGTATCTAAATCTATTACAGTAATAACTTTGGCTTCATTGCTATTGCAAAAAGCAAATACCATTCTGCATTGCTGTCCGTCATGCGTGCGACCTTCTAAGGCATAAGTTGGGCAATCGCCAGGACGATCATTGCTTTTGTTGTAGTTAATGCGCCCTTGTGCAAGTATTTCGCGCACTTCACTTTCGTCTAAATGCCTACAGCCCATGCGGCATTTAGCATGTTTGGTGTAAATAATTTTTTGAGGATTGCGGTTAATATCTGATTCTCTCGTTTCAAACTTACTGGCGCTTTTTTCTTGTTGTTGGGCTGCTGGGTGTCGTTCCATACGACTTTGCGCTGCATCTTTATTGACACGCATTGTTTGCAACACTTTTACAATGCTTAGTATTGCAGTTAAAATCACCAAAATGAGGTACAGCTTTGCATTTTTGGTACTCGCCATGGCACAAATGTAGGGCAATGTTCTTTTTATTATCATACCAAGCAGCAATTAGCACGGTATAAACAAGCCTTAAGCTATTTTTGCATGGTTGACGCAGTCAAAGTCCATAGCTTTTCACACGCTTGGTTGTAAACTCAATTATAGCGAAACCAGCACACTTAGTCGTGTAATGGAGCAGCAGGGTTATGCCAAGCATGCATTTGATAGCGATGACGCAGCTGACGTGTATGTTATTAATACCTGCAGTGTTACCGAAAATGCCGACAAAGAGTGCAAACAAATTGTCCGTCGAATACAACGCAAGGCGCCAGAAGCAGTAGTGGTAATTACAGGCTGCTATGCACAACTTAAACCAGAAGAAATTGCAACAATCCCTGGTGTAGACCTTGTACTTGGCGCTGCCGAAAAGTTTAATCTGCCAAAGCACATTGCTGCCTTTACAAAAGGTGACGCCACCAAAATTTGCAGTTGCGATATTGGCGATGTACACGAGTTTACAAGCAGCTATAGCGAAGGCGATCGTACGCGTACTTTCTTAAAAGTACAAGATGGTTGCAATTACAACTGTAGCTTTTGCACCATACCAATGGCGCGTGGAGAAAGTCGCAGCGATAGCGTAGATAATGTGCTTCAGAATATTGCTGCCATAGCTAGTGGCAATTGTAAAGAAATTGTACTGACTGGGATTAACCTTGGCGACTATTATTACACAAATACCAACGATACCAAGTACAATTTTTACAACCTCGTGCAAGCGATAGAAGCTGCAAATACAGGTCAAATGCGTTTTCGCATTAGTAGCATAGAACCCAACTTGTTAAGCGACGATATCATAGAACTAGTAGCTGCTAGCAAAAAGTTTATGCCTCACTTTCACATTCCTTTACAAAGCGGCAGCAATAGTATTTTGGGACTAATGCGTCGCAGATACCGTCGCGAGTTGTACGCGCAGCGCGTTGCTTACATTAAAAGGATGATGCCACATTGCTGTATTGGCGTTGACGTTATTGTGGGCTTCCCAGGCGAAACAGATGCACATTTTCAAGAAACATTTGATTTTCTGCACAGCCTAGATATAAGCTACTTGCACGTATTTACCTACAGCGAGCGAACGAATACGCTTGCCGAAACCATGGCAAACCCAGTGCCAATGAATACAAGGCACGAGCGCAATAAGATCTTGCGCAATTTGAGCTATCAAAAAATGCAATACTTCACACAGCAGCACATGGGACAAAGCCGCGAAGTTTTGTGGGAAAAAAATGCCAAAGGAAATGCCATGGAAGGCTACACTGATAACTATATTCGCTTGGAAACAATGTACAATGCGCAAAAGGCTGGCACTGTAGAAACGTATTTAATAAGTTAGAGAAAGAAAAGCGATGTTAAAGTATCAGGTAACAATAAAGTTTAATATGGATGATGAGTTTGGTGTTCATCTTGGAGAGCATCGTCGAATCATCAACCAACTTATTGAAGAACATACGATAGAAAACTATGTTGTTAGCTTAGAAAGTATGACATGTTGGATAACCATAAATGCACGCAGCGAAGACAATGCTCGTGACATTTTATATGAAAGTCCACTAAGCATTTATTGGGAAGAGTTTAGCGCCGACCAAATTTTTGTATACGATAGTTTAATATATCGTTGGCCCGAGCTTAGTTATAATTAAATTCTACAGCGACTTAAGTTCGCTACTAATAATTTTACCGAGTGTTTTGCGCAGTGCAATAAATAGACCAACCAATAAACCTGCAGCGACTCCGAAGATACTATTTTGCTTAATTGGTGGATCAATTCTTTCTAGTGGCCAACTAGGCTTATCTAGTATCTGAAAAATGGGCGATTGGGACAGCAACATAAAATTCGCATTTTGATGACTCTCTGTAGCTGCAGCGTACTGCAATGCAACTTCGCCTCGTAATCTTTCAAGTTTAATTCGCGGCAACAATGCTGTGGAATCTGTTAAATATTTTGTGCGTTGACCAAAGTCTAGCAAGGCTTTCTCTACAGCATCTAAGGCATCCTTAAGTGAGTCACGAAGGTTAGCAATTTTGTCTAAATCGTGGCGCGCTTTTTCAGTTTTGCTTTGGATATAGAAATCGCTGATAGCCGCTAAGATGCAATTGTTGATGTGCAAGGCGAGGCTATCCTTGTGTGCGGTACACTCAATTTTTGTAAATTCGCTTTTCTCAGGCGTAATTACGGTATACTCTTTAAGTATTTCTGCTGCTGTTGCTATGTTTTCTTCTTTGTTTTTAGAAAGTTTTATTTGCCTACTCTTGTCACTAATACCTTTGTTATAATCTTCAATCATTGCCTCGTAGAGCACACGCTTATCTTCACCATAGCCAGCATTATTGGTAACAATTGTGCGACTAATATTTCTACTTTTTACAAGCTCAGAAACATTATAATGCCTACTAATAGAATTACCCTCAGAACCTCCCAGCCCTATGCTTGCTGCTAAACCACTCAAACTAGAACCACCTTCAGCTCCCAGGGGAAAAATTTTTGAATAGCTTTTGTACTTTACTGTTTTTTTTGATGCTAAGTAATATGCTAAACCACCTCCAATTGCAGCACAAATGAATATCCAATAGAAGTTTCGCTTTAATTGCTCCTTGGCGTGTGCTATACTTTCAAATATTGTCATGCAGTAAATTTTCCTCTTATCAATATTACCTAAGGCTGTTTATTAATACTTTGTATAAGCACATAAGTTGAAACCGCTGATGTCACTAGCGACATCATACTCAAAATAAAGCCTTGCGATTCACTCCAGCTCCATTTACCCCTTTTATCTTCAGGTTTTACTGGTACTATTACTATTGAACCAGGCGTAACAGGTGGGTGCTTAATGATGCCCAAGAAGCTTGTAGTCTTCTTTGATAAGCCATCAGGATATTGCACGTACACTTTCTTTCTCCATGCACGATCCAAGTATCCACCACAACTGTTAATATAAAAGTTAAGGTCAGTAATTGTAGGTTGTGCTTTCATAAATATCTCTTTTTGTACAGCCCCTTTTACAGCAACAAGATCTGCTGCAGTAGGCACATAGATCGTATCGCCAGGTTTCAAAAACACATCCAAAGGCGAACTAGGACTTTTCATTACCTCCTCTAGATTAATGTAAACCTCGCCAATTCCAACACGTCCCAAGCGTGCACCATTTACAAAGCCTGTTTGTTTAATACCGCCAGCACGAGTAATGACGCTAGATAGTTTTTCATCAGTAACTAATAAGGGGTAGGCACCAGGAAACATAACCTCGCCTGCAACGTAAACAACTTGTGTAAGTTTAAAATCAGGCTTTGAACGTATATACACCTTGTCTAAAGGACGTAAACGTAAATTGGCAGCGTTATTATTACTTTCTGGATTAGGGTCTAGTGTATAGCTTAGTACTTCTACACGACCGCCTGGCAAAATTTTGAAGTCATAAGAACTCTCTACAGTGTCAATGATACGCGCGATTTCAATTCTATCAAATTGTGCTTGGGGCTTCATGCCACCCGCGAGTAAGATAAGATCGCGGACGGTCATACCTTCTAAATACTTAAACTCCCCTGGGTTGCGTACTTCGCCACCAATCTCAATTGTAAACTGGTTCATTAAAGCTGTTTTAGAAATAATATTAATAATGTCGCCAGGAAATATTTCTAAATTAGATCTGTAGTCGTTGCTGTTGAGGCTATCAATATTTATACGTATAGATTGTCCATCTGCGGTATTATCGCCACGATACACATAGGCTGTGTTTTGCAAAGCATTAGGTAGAATTCCTCCCGCTTTATTCAACACGTCTAATAAACGATCGCCCGCAGCAATTTGATACTGATCAGGATACAGCACCGCACCTTGCAAAGTAATAGTATTAGTAACATCTTGATTAATTGGCTTTATCCTCACCACGTCTCCATCACGCAGGGCTATGGTGCCGCCCGCTGCGTCAATATCTTTTAGGTTGATGCTATACAGCGATGGTTGCTCGTCTGCGACAGTTAATATTTGTATACTGCTGAAACGTGCATCAAAGGTTGGACCACCACTATACCGGATAAGATCAGTTAAATCCTCCTCCTGCTTTAGTAGATAAACCATAGGGCGCTTAAATTTGCCTTCTGCCTTTACCTTCTTTTCGTAAACATCTATCAAAATGATATCGCCATCTTCTAGATAAGCATCATCTATATCGCCACTAACTAAAAACTCATACAAATCAATCATATTGACTGTGCGGCCGCCACGCTTGATCTCAATAGCGCGCAAGTTGGCAAGATCTGTAACACCGCCTGCCATGCTCAATGCATTAAAAGCTGTATTAAAGGCGGAAATGGTAAGCGTACCCGGTCTTTGCACCTCTCCCATCACTGTGACCTTTATAAGGCGCACACTTGCCAATTGCACTTCGATGCGAGAGCCATTGGTAAGTATATTTCTAAATCTAGAGGCTACAACCTGTTGCGCATTAGCGAAGCTGAGGCCTGCCAATTGTATTTTTCCAACACTACGAGGAAATATGCTACCATCGCGACCAATTGTATAGTTTTCTTGATACTCACTTGTGCCCCAAACATTTACTATAATTTCGTCGCCAATGCCAAGCTTGTAACTTGATGGAGGGCTTGTAAAGTTGCTATTATTGCTATAGTCGCTAGTTTGAGCATTAATAAAGTTCTGACCGTAAATACTTGATTCCCTTTGCGCAATCTGCTTTAAGCGTAAAGTTTCTTCGCTTTCGTCAGTATTTGCCTTATCTTCATTTTGTGTCAACTCATCCTCTGCATTAGCATCTTCTAAATTTACATCCGTCCCTTCTTTGCTGCCTGGTGGTTTATCGCCAGTAGTCGTTTTGTCGCCATTTTGAGCAGTGCCTTTGTTATTCTTTTTAACTTTTTTATCTGGGTCTCCAGATGTAGAACCGTTAGCGCTTCCGGTATTATTAGTTGGCGTCGTTGTAGTAGCTGGCTTGGGAGCGGCAGGTTTACTTGTAGCGCCATACGGATTTTGGTAAGGATTAGTAAATGGACGCACCTGTGCGTATGTACTGAATGTTGTTGCAGCTAGCAAGCATAAGAGCAAGCCAACTATACCAAAAATTTTTTGCATATAGTAGTGTACAAAGGTAGTAAAAATAGCCTCAATGCCTATGGCAAAAAGGGTTGCTGGCTAGTATTAACGAAGTCTTGCCAAATTTGTTGTGTTAAGTCTCCTGCTGGCACTATTTTATCGATAGTAGCTGCTACTTGCCCTATTTCTAGCTCACCTTCAACCAAATCTCCCTCAAACATGCCCTTTTTCGCGCGGCCTTTACCCAAAAGTTGCTCTAAGTCTTCTTTAGTGGCACAATTGGTTTCAGCCTGTTTCACATTGCTGTAAAATTCGTTCTTTAATAGCCGCACTGGCGTTAGCTGCTTTAATACTAGCTCGGTACTGCCTTCTCCAGCTTGTAAAATATGTTGCTTAAAGTTGTCATGACTACTCGCTTCTTGTGTGGCCACATAACGGCTACCAATTTGTACACCTTGCGCACCTAATACCATGGCGGCGTACATACTTCTGCCGCTACTAATACCGCCTGCTGCTATTACAGGAATATCTACACTAGCTTTTACATGCGGAATGAGCACCAAGGTTGTGGTTTCTTCTCGTCCATTATGTCCACCAGCTTCAAAACCTTCGGCTACAACTGCATGTACACCAGCTTTTTGGCTTTTCTCTGCAAACTTTGCGCTACTTACAACATGCACTACCGTAACACCTTTGTCTTTTAACTGTTGCGTGTAAGTGGCAGGATTGCCCGCACTAGTAAAGACAATTGGCACCTTGTACCTAATGATATGTGCGATATGCTTATCAATATCTGGGTATAGCAGTGGAAGATTAACGCCAAATGGTTTGGATGTGGCAGCGAGACATTTCTGCAGGTTTTCTTCTAGCACCTCTGGATACATACTACCTGCACCAATTAAGCCAAGTCCACCTGCATTACTAACAGCACTAGCTAAGCGCCATCCGCTTGCCCATATCATGCCTGCTTGAATGATTGGGTAGTTAATGCCAAAAAGTTGTGTGATGCTATTATTGAAGCTACTATAATTGTCGTTGAACATCTGCTATTGTAAATCTATTTCTGTATTATCACCAATATTTAGGCTTTGGCTGTAACCTTTCAACACGGCATCATTGCCTATAAGCGAGTGATGCAACACAATCTTAAACAGCTCGCTGTAACTGCCAATAATACTATCGCTTACAATGCTATTATTAATCTTAGCGTTTTCGCCAATGGTAACATTAGGCCCCACAATACTATTCTGAATATCGCAACCTTCGCCAATGCTCACTGGGTGGATGATTATAGTATTCTCAAAAAACGGCACTTCATCGCTCATGAACTCAAGCTTCTTAAGCAAGTTGGCATTGGTTTCTAACAAACTTTCTTTGCGACCACAGTCGTACCAACTGTGCGCATGTACAGCATTAAAGTGAGTCCCTTGCTGTATCATAGCATCTAGTGCGCTCGTTAGCGAATGCGCTTCTGTGCTACCGTTAGCCATGGCCTTTTCTATGGTACTAAACAAAAGTTGCGTGTCAACTATTCTAAACATACCAACTAACGCAAGGTTGCTTTTAGGCACAGTTGGTTTCTCAACAACATGCTTTACAGTATTATCTGCATCTAATTCTACAATGCCAAAATTTATTGGATCGTCTACTTTCTTTACAACAAAGGCATTTTGCTTGCCAGCAAATAGTTCTTCTGTATTAAACTCTGCTATTGTATCGCCATATAGAATCACAACTTCCTCATTGGGCTCTACAAATGGCTTAGCCAGTAATACAGCGTGTGCCGTACCTTCTCGTTGTGCCTGCACAGCATAGTGTGCTTTGAGGTCAGGAAACTTTTCTTGCACATAGTCCTTAATCTTTTCGCCCAGATGACCAATTATAAACACAAACTCTGTCGCACCGCATTGCAGCATTTGCTCAATAATAAATGCCAAAATAGTATTCCCCGCCAAAGGTATAAGGGCCTTAGGCTGTGTATAGGTAAATGGGCGCAACTTAGTGCCGGCACCTGCCACAGGTATAATTACTTTCATTGTTTTAGCTCAAACATCAATTTGCGCGTGTGAAATTACAATAATCATTACACAATCTATTGGCTAGCTTCTACCTTTATTTTTTTACCAACAATGCAAAGAGATCAACAAATATTCGACCTAATAGAACGTGAATACGCACGCCAAAGCCATGGCCTAGAGCTAATTGCCAGCGAAAACTTCACGAGCAAACAAGTGATGGAAGCTATGGGCAGCGTAATGACCAACAAATATGCTGAAGGTTATCCAGGTAAGCGCTATTACGGTGGTTGCGAAATCGTAGATATTTCCGAACAGTTAGCAATTGATAGGCTAAAGCAAATTTTTGATGTTGAGTATGCCAATGTTCAACCTCATAGCGGCGCGCAAGCCAATGCTGCTTTAATGCTTGCTATCCTTAAACCAGGTGATAGAATATTAGGCCTAGATCTTAGCATGGGCGGGCATCTTACGCATGGTAGCAGTGTAAACTTTAGCGGAAAACTATACGAACCGCATTTCTACGGTGTACGTCAAGACGATGGTCTAATAGATTATGAGATGCTTGAACAGCAAGCTCGCACCCTTAAGCCAAAGCTCATTATCTGTGGCGCTAGTGCTTATAGCCGCGATTGGGATTATGCACGTATACGCGCTGTTGCCGATGAAATTGGCGCTTTTGTACATTGCGATATGGCGCATCCTGCCGGTATTATTGCAGCAAAAAAATTAAGCAGTCCATTTGAGCATTGCCACTTTGTAACAAGTACAACACACAAAACTTTGCGAGGCCCTCGTGGTGGCATTATCCTTATGAAGCACGACTTTGAGAACACCTTGGGCATTACAGGCCCTAAGGGCGAGCTGCGTATGATGAGCGATTTGTTGAATCTTGCTGTATTTCCAGGCACACAAGGTGGCCCATTGCAGCATGTAATAGCTGCTAAGGCTGTGGCTTTTTACGAAATTTTGCAACCAGAGTGGATAAGCTATATAGACCAAGTGCTTGCTAATGCAAACGCCATGGCAGAAGAATTTACAGCGAGAGATTATAAGATTGTAAGTGGTGGTACAAGTAATCACCTTTTACTCATCGACCTTCGAAACAAAAATATTAGTGGAAAGAAAGCCGAAAACACTTTAGTGGAAGCAGACATTACCCTTAACAAAAATATGGTGCCATACGACGATAAAAGTCCTTTTGTGACGAGCGGTATTCGTGTTGGCAGTGCTGCGCTTACTACACGTGGCTTTAAGGAAAAAGACATGAAACAGGTAGTAGATTGGATAGACCGCGTGCTAATGACGGCTGATGATGCAAGTGTAAAAGCGCAAGTAAAACAGGAAATCAATAAGTATGTGGGAGAATTCCCGTTGTACTAGGCAATATTAGGGGGATCATCTAACAATTGTCTATTTGCCTTGTTGGGCTTAAGGCTTTGAGAGCTACTGATACTTTTTGCATTGAATATGATGCAATTACGATTGGCAGTGTTCAAAAGTTAATGGAAAGTTACGTATTATATTGCATGAAGCTATATACCTTTGCTACTCACAATTTTTTTGTAAAATAAAAGAAACATTACTATGAGTATTCTAAACGGAATCAAAGGACTATTGTCTAATGAACTAGTATCTGGCTTAGCAGGTCAACTAGGCGAAAGCAACGACGGTGTTCAAAAAGCCATGGGCGGCATTGTGCCAAGCCTTTTGGGTAGCTTAATGGGCGCAAAACAAGAAGACCACAGCATGCTTGGTGGCTTATTAAGTCAAGCTGGCAACCTTGGTGGCGGCAACCTAGTTGGTGACCTTATTGGTGGACTAACAGGCGGTGGCAATGCAAACAGCGGTATTAGCGGCATTGGCAGCAGCCTTATCAGTGGTTTGTTAGGCGGTAAGTCTGGCGGCATGATTGATATGATTGCAAAACTTGCTGGCATTAAGAGTAGCAGCTCTAGCTCTTTATTGGGCATAGGCGGTTCGCTTATTGCAAGCTTCTTAGGTAAGAAAATGCTTGGTGATGGCGGCGGTATTAGCGGCATTATCAGCAGCCTTATGGGCGAAAAGAAAGAAATTGCTGCAGCTGCGCCAAGCGGTATCGGCAGTTTACTTGGCCTAGATAATATTTTTGGTAGTGCACAACAAACTGTAAGCAATGTTGCTAATGCAGTTGGTAATACTGCAAGCGGCGCGGCTTCAAAAGCAGCTGGCGTTGTAGGTAGTGCAGCTAGTGCTGTTGGCGGCGACGACGATAGCAGCGGTGGTGGCGGCATGAAGTGGCTATGGCCTTTATTATTGCTTGCTGCACTAGCCCTTGGTGCTTGGATGTTGCTTAAAAACTGCAACAAGTCTGATGCTGACGCAACTACCACACCTGCTGTAACAAATACAGCAGATTCAACAAATGGTGGCTCTACTGCTGGTACAACTACGGTAACAGGTACGGATGCTGCTGCTGCAACTGGTGCAGCTACTGGTACTGCTACAACTGATACGGGCAATAAAACTGCTGCTCCTGCTGCTGCTACACCTGCACCAGTTAGTACAAAGGTTAAATTAGCAAATGGTACAGAAATTAGTGCCTACAAAGGTGGTGTAGAAGATAAATTAGTTGCTTTCTTAAGCGATGCTTCTGCAAAATTAAGCCCAGACGATAAGAGCAAAGATTGGTTTGATTTTGACAACCTAAACTTTGACTTAGGTAAGAGCACTATTACTAAAGCTAGCATGGTTCAAATTGACAACCTTGCTGCTATCTTAAAGGCTTACCCTAATCTAAAGATTAAAGTAGGTGGCTATACAGATAAGAAAGGTGATGATGCTGGTAACAAAAAGCTTAGCCAAAGTCGTGCTGATGCTGTATTTGCTGCATTAAAAGCTAAAGGTGCTAATGCTGCACAGCTTACTGCTGCTGAAGGTTATGGCGAAGCACTCGCTACAGTTGCTGAAACTGCTAGTGATGAAGAGCGTCGCAAAGACCGTCGCACAGCTGTACGCGTAGTTGCTAAGTAATTAGAACTTACAAATCAAAAAAATAGAAAAGCCGTTGCAATTGCAGCGGCTTTTTTTCTTTCCTACACTAATAGCGTGTGAACGAATACTAGTGGACCATTGTCGCAATGAAATTGGGCCTTAAACAAGGCCTTCTTTGTATGTTGTTTTGCAAATGTCCTTTGCTACATTACATGGGCATTAATATTAAATTTCATAAAACAGAATAGCCGCTTTTCTTTAATACCCCACGGCCAAGCTTTAACTTCGCAGTTGGCTAGCATTAGCTAGTCGATAAAATAAATATTTCAGGATTTACTATGGTAGATGTATTACTTGGCCTACAATGGGGCGACGAAGGCAAAGGCAAAATAGTTGACTTTCTAGCCAAAGACTACGATGTAATTGCGCGCTTTCAAGGCGGACCTAACGCTGGCCATACCTTATACATCAACAATCAAAAAGTTGTTTTACATACAATACCAAGTGGCATCTTTCATAATCATATCACTAATGTTATTGGCAACGGTGTAGTACTTGATCCTGTAACGTTTAAGAAAGAATGCGAACTAGTAAAAACCTTTGACATCAATGTACACGAGCGTTTAGTATTAAGCAATAAAACGCATATTATTCTTCCTACACATCGTGCATTAGACAAGGCCAACGAACTAGCCAAAGGCGACCAAAAAATTGGTAGCACGCTTAAAGGTATTGGCCCAACCTACACTGATAAAACAGGCCGCAACGGTATACGCATTGGCGACGTTCTGAGCGCAGATTTTATGGAGCGTTATAACACGCTTAAAGCAAAGCACAATACTATCCTTTCGCAAATGGGCTTCAGTGAAGATATTAGCGAATGGGAAAACGACTTTTTTGCAAGCCTAGAAAATATTCGCAGCATGCAAATTGTAAATCTAGAGTATTGGCTCAACGACAAAATCAATCAAGGCAAACGCATACTTGCAGAAGGTGCTCAAGGCAGCATGTTAGATATAGACTTTGGCACCTACCCTTTTGTTACTAGTAGCAATACCACAATTAGTGGCGTATGTAGTGGTTTAGGTATTAGTGCAAGAAAAATTGGGCGTGTATACGGTATTACCAAAGCTTACTGTACACGTGTAGGTAGTGGTCCTTTCCCTAGCGAACTACACGATGAAGTTGGCGAGCGCTTGCGTGCTACAGGCCACGAATTTGGAGCAACTACTGGCCGCCCTCGCCGCTGTGGTTGGATAGATTTGGTAGCACTAAACTATGCTTGTATGCTTAGCGGTGTAGATACTTTAATCGTCACTAAAGCCGATGTCCTTAACGACTTTGAATGGTTCTATGCTTGCGACGAATACACCGTAAATGGTAGTCATAGCAAAGAGTTTCCGTATGACGCAGTACACGCAAGCATTAGTCCTGTACTAAAAGAGTTTCGTGGCTGGCGTCGCAGTTTAGATGATGCTAAAGATATTTACTCTATACCTGCAGAGCTTATGCGCCTTGTAGATTATATAGAAGGCTATACAAAATGCCGTGTAAAATATATTAGTACAGGAGTTGGCAGAGACCAGATTGTGGCAATCTAGCCAACGAGTTCTACACTATACACATCGCTATTATTGCGCACAATGCTTCGAATTTCAAAGCCGCCGCTTTGTGGAATATCTTCAATTAGATCAAACATGATGCAGTTCTTAGGAAGCGCTTCAAACACCAAAGTAAAATAGTATGTTTCGTTTGGCAGTACTTCTGTCCAATAAGGGTATAAAGTAATATTATGGTTGTGCAAAAGCTTGCTGCGTTGATTACTTTCGTGCGGACACAAAAATGTACTTGCCCAAATACGTATTAAGCTGCCATAATTATCTGCAACAAATTTTACATGCACAATCGTTTGGCTTTCTGTAAGCACGCTTTGCTTTAAGGCCTCACTCGTTTGTTTATCTACAATAATTTTCGGTTGTGCAATTTCTATCGTACTCATTGCTTATTGTGCTTGCTTTGCTACATAAAAAGCACATGCTCTTGCGATGGTTTGCTGTATGCTTGTATATGTAAACTGCGGTAGCAAATTTACAATTTTACTGCCATCGTAGGCATATTTGCTTTGCGCTGTTCTTGCTGTTTCTTGTGTAATAAGTGCTCGCTTTCCGGTAAACAATTTTCGTAAAGCATACAGCCGCCATACAATAGCCGTCATCCATGGTTTAGCTAATCGTGCTGGCGGTTTGCGCTGCATGGCCGTAGCCATATTTTGCAAAATAAATTCATAGCTATGATTACCGCCGTTAAGAATAAAGCGTTCGTTGTAAATGTCGCTTTGCATTAGTAATTGCATGGCACGTACTACATCGTGCACATCAACAAAGCCATTGGCGCCACTTGTATAAAAAGGAAATTCGTCATAGGCATGCTTAAATAACTGGGCACTACTACTGTGCCAGTCGCCCTCGCCTAGGATAATTGAAGGGTTTACAATAACTACTTTCAAGCCTTCTCCACTGCCACGCCACACTTCCATTTCTGCACGGTACTTGCTTATGGCATACGTACTATTCTGTGAATTAGTAAGCCAAGGTGTTTTTTCTGTAACCAAAGCGCCACCATGTGCACGACCAATAGCTGCAACACTGCTTACAAAAAGCAATTTTTCAACTTTATGCTCTAAGCAAGCATTAACCACGTTAGCTGTGCCTTCAACATTATTGTGCAATAAAGCTTCAGCATCGGCACTATCAAAACTTACTGCATTTGCACAATGAAACACATGTGTATGTCCTGCAATGATGTCGTCGCAGGCATCAACATCAAGTATATCTAATTGCTGCCAAGTTGTAGCACTTAATTCCGTAGGCTTAGTGTTGCGAAAAGTAGCTGTAACCGCAATATTGCATGCAAGCAAATGCCTTACGAGGTGAGACCCCACAAAACCATTGCCACCAATTACAAGTGCATGCATTATGTAGCAAAGGTAGGGGCAAGTTGCACTAAAAATTGTGATTGTTAGCGCGCATATGGTGTTGTCATTGCAGTAGTAAATTCAATAAAGTTTTTTAGAACATCTACTTTGCAGATTTGCAAAATTTCCTAAATTGCAATATGAAATGGAAATGCCTGCTAGTTGCATGTTTGGTATTTAGCTGTACAATACCCAACTGCGATGCGCAGTTTACTAGCATGCTAGAGAAATCAGAGAAAAGTCGTGATCTTGGAAATAATAACATTGCCATTGGCGTTGATGATATTATTATTTTTGGCAGTTTGCCACTTGCATATCAACGCGAGGTAGGGAAATTTGCTATAGATCTACAATACGAATTGCCGGTGATGAGAACAAGTAAGTACGGTACTGAATTCTTAACACGTGCTGCGTCTATTGATATCAATAATGAGTTTATTTATAGTAAGCAGCTCCCATGGAAAACCAGGGCTTATCATTTAGCTATTTATAAAACAATTTTAGACCTTGATGCTGGCAAGTTTAACCTAGGGCTAATGTACAGAAACACGCGTACTACAGCGGGCTACTACTATGATAATTCGCTGATGCCTGACACCCTCTCTGATGTTTTGCTACGATCAGGATTTTATCTTAGCGCACAATATCGTATGCTTTTACATAAATCTTTGGGGATAGATTACACCTTTGGATTTGGTCGTGTACACTTAACTACAAACGAAACAGTAGTTGACGATGAATTAAACAATCTGTCCGTTGGAGGACTAGGTTTGCCTACAACAATTAGAGTTTTTTATAATATTTAGTACAATTACAAATGCAAGCATTAAAACAACCAATTTACTACATCGTATTGATGTTATTTTCTTTTGCTACAAAGGGACAGCCCTTGCCTACTTTTAACAACGTGGGCAAATTTAATTGCGTAGGCGAGCAAGAAAAGTATCGGAATTATCACGCTTTCTTTTACACACGCAATAGTTACTACAGCTTCGTTGAACTTGGCGCCAATCTTTTTAAGAGCAAAATAGATGGAGAAGATTTTCGTGTAGAACATTATGACTCGATTTCGCGAAAAACTAAAATTATAAAGCTCCCCTCAGAATTTCTCAGTAGTAAGTTTGAATACATTGCTAGCCACTACAATGACAACAACTTTAATATCTATTTGCAACACTACAATAAAGAGCAAAAAAAGAATTTTATTTTTTGCTTTAGCTTAAACGAGGTGGGCGATGGCCTTGTTGCAAGTAAAGTACTTGACTTTCCAAGTGCTAAAAAAGACAAGTTTGAAAAGCTAATAGTGAACATAGGCAAGCCAGACAATACGGCAAGTATCATTGCTTGCTATACGATAGACGATAAGACATCGGCAAGCGTAGCTAGATGTCAAATTGGCGGAAGCGCGATGCAAAACTTTGTTACGGCACCAATTCCAAAGCTTAGTGTAGATGATCTTACCCAAGCTATTATTGTGGGTACAGACAAAGTGTTCTTTAGTTTCTTTACAAACCCCGAACATAATATAATGTTTGAATCTGAACTAACTTGGGATTTAGAAAATGAAAGCTACTCGAGCGTAGCAATAGCTACAAAAGCTTCTCAAGTAACTAAGAAAATTAGCTTTAAGACGCAGCATAGTATGCCGTACTTTTTTGTTGATAAGGCTAATTTACTAAAGATGGCTTCAATTACTGGCAGCGATGAAACTACAATAAAGATATACTCGGTTGATGACCAATTAAATTATGTAGAAACTGCAAGTCACGATATTCAAGAACAGTATAAAAAAATTAGTGGAAAGAGTCTTAAGGATATATATAAGCTAGTTAACGGTACGACTATTGTAACAGGTGTTGAACAAACTAAACATGGAGAAATGATTCTATCTGTAGCCACACTATATTATCAAGACCCAAACGCCAAGTATAACCTTAACAAAACAAATTATTCAGAAAAGAAAAATTACTACGTCGGCCCTATCCTGCTTTTAGAACTAAGTGATAATTTGGGTTCAGCTTTATCTACTTGTGGCATTAATGGTACTGTGAGATGCGATTTTTATACCCACTTTGATGATCCTACAATTATGCATGGTGCAAATAAAAAAAGTTGGTATCCGCAATATCAGAGTGGTTCCTACTTTGATAGATCTAATGAAAATTTCAATATTCCACAAGATAAAAGTGCTGTGTCAAACGTATACGCCAATGGAGGTTATGCTTATAGCAATGGTCAAAGTGAAGTTATTACGAAGTATCATGTTTTGAACGATCGAATACTCAGAATTAAGCACAACAAGCTCTTTGTAGACATTGCAACGGCATCATTTTAATGCGCACACATCGACTAGCAATAAAATGCCTTAAGTATAGAGGTATATAAATTTTCTTGCCTCAGCCACAGCACTTCTGTATATTTACCATATCAGCATATGCGCTCTCTGCTTATATTATCACTACTGATTGCACTACAAATACTGGCAGTGCGCGAAGTGACAGCACAGCGCCTTGCCCTTACGCTTTCTGCTGGGGCACATACAAGCGCATTGCGCAATGCTTACGATAAAAAAGAAGCACAAGCAACACAAGTCGTATACCTTAAGCCAGCCTATCAAATTGGTGCACAATACAAATTAGCAAACAGCTTTACCCTGGGGCTAGGTGCTGGCTTGCAGAACTATACTTTTAGGTATGTGTCAATTTTTCCGCCTCCCAAAGATCCTGGTATTTCCATTACTAATGGACAAAACGACCTCGTTCAGATACAAAGCATTACGCTGCCGCTAACACTTGACGCCACAGTACATGAAACTCAGCTGAGCTATACCGCAGTTTGTATTGGTATGACATGGCAGTATTTTTCGCAAATACGTTACACTGATATTACGGCAAAAATGAATGAGGGAATTCCATTTGGTGGAGGCATCATCGTTAACGGATATACCATTGGCGAACTTAATAACATGTACAATAAAAGCAACTGGACTATGCCGCTTGGTATCAGTCATACACGCACAATCAACAAACACCTCTTTGCACAATTGCGTATGCAATACAATATTGGTATCAGCGATGTAAAAGAAACCAACTTTGTTACAAGCCCTAAAGGCAGTACCTTTTTGCGTGGTGCGCAGGCGGGGTTGTGTGTGGGTTGGTGGTTGTAATAGGCTAGGTGTTAGTGATGCAAAATCAGCAGCAAATGCTACTTAATACACCACATCGCATAGGATGGCACTGATTTGATGTTGTTCTCAATGCCAAAATTTTTCTCGCTTATTCTAATTGCATTGATTGGATTATTTATCTGCATATACGAATTAAGAGATCTCGAACGCACATGTTTACCCTTCTTGACTTCAACCGGTGTGATAAGCATTTCTTGTTGTAATAAAAAGTCAACCTCAGCATCCGATTTGCTACGCCAATAATAGAGTTTATGTCCATTAGCATGCAGAGCTTGGGCTGCAGCATTTTCTGCTAATGCACCCAAAAACTGATTTTGTAATGGCATATTACTCAGCAAGAGGTTGGCTGGTACTGATGCGTGTGCACATAGTAATCCGACGTCGTGAAGATATAATTTGAAGCTAGCTAAATTGAGATAAGCGGCTAGTGGTAAACTTGCTTGTTCTACTAGTGTGCAACTATACACCAATCCAGCTGCAATAAGCCAGTGTATTGACTCGCCAAATAAACTAGCAGTGCCACCACGTTGAACAACTTTGTATTGAAATTTCGCATTTTCTTTGGCAAGCTGTGTAGGTATAGAATTAAAGCAGGCCATTATTTTTACGCTTATGTTTGGCTGTGCATATTTTGCCATATCAGCAATATAGTTATTGAGGATGGACTGCTGTACGCTACGAACTTCGTAGTAACTTTTTGACGCAATATATGTTTTGACTACCTCGGGCATGCCTCCTACAATTTGATATTGCTTGAACCACATTAATGCTAAGCTGTGTAACGCACTGGGCATTTGCGCACTCTTTTGATAGCACTCGCTAATCTTTTGTTGCAATGCGTGTTGGCCATGTGCATCTAAAAATTCATCAAAACTCATGGCATGCAGACGTAATTCATCAACTTGTCCAACTGGAAAAGAGTAGTTGTCGCGGTAAATCGCTACGCCAAGCAAACTGCCTGCAGCAGCAATGCAAAGCTCGGGAACTTGCTCGTTAAAGTATTTGAGGGTACGCAATGCGGCAGGGCATACTTGTATCTCATCTAATATAAGAAGCGTAGTTTGTGGCTGAATCCGTTGATTAACAAGTAACTCAAGATCACTTAGTAGACTAGATAGGCCATTTTGCTGCTCAAAAAGCTGTCTAGCCAAGGTGTTCTCTTCAAAATTGATATAGGCTGTATTACTAAAGCAAGTACTGCCAAAGTATTTCAAGATATGCGTTTTGCCAACTTGACGTGCCCCATGTAGTATTAGCGGTTTACGCCCTTTCCGATGCTGCCATACTTTAAGATCTTGTAAAATCTGCCTTTCCACAATACAAAGTAAAACATTTAACTCCAATAAAATACTTCATTACCAACTTTATTGGATTTAATAGTTCTTTTTACTTTAATGTAAACAATAATTTAACGAAATTAGCTTAGTATTACCTGCATAAAAAAAGAGGAAAACACTGCTGCCTTCCTCTTTCTAAATTTTCAATTGTATTTTAGTTCTACCTAAAAACCTTGTTCATTTCTAGCCAGAAGCCACCATCCGCTAAGAAGGCAATAATAAACCAAACAAATAAGAATAGTGGAATCAATACAGAACCAATCATGTTCTTTACCTCGTCGCCAAGGTGCATAAAAATACTAACGATATAGGCAGCCTTTAATAAAGTACCAACTATAAATAGTGTGTTTACGATACCGCGGCTAATGTCTAGACCATAGTAACACCATAAACCTAATCCTACTTCTACTATTGTAATTAAAGAGAGTATACCAGTTGTACGCCAAATTTTCTTTACTTGCGCTTTGCTCGCTTCGCTATTTCTATCCTGATGATGACCTCCGCTATACAGTGCGCTCTGATCTCCTTCGTAGTTGCTAAATCCGCTCATAATAATTGTATTGTTGAATTGTTGAATTGTTATATTGTTAGGTGTGGGTGTGAGTTTGGGTGTGGGTGTGGGTGGTGTTTAGTGTTTGAGTTTGTCGTTTGTAAATTTTATTAGTGTGTTTATTAATCTTGGTAATTCTTTTAGTTCTGCAAATATAAAGTTGTAATCGCTTTCATTAAGTAAATTTCGTGTTTTTGCTTTCTGATTCCAATCTAGTGACTCCACCGCTGATGCTTTAGCAATGCGATAAAATTGTACTTTTTCTCGCTTGTGAAATCTGCCAAAACCTTCAGCAATATTAGCAGAGATAGAATCTATTGCCCTTACAAATTGTTTGCCAATTGTTTGCCTCGCAAAATTCTCCCAAATAGCTACAACATCCCACACCTTATTGCTCAACTTAAACGCACTTGTATATGCCTCTATTGAGTTCAGTGTTAAATATTGTTTTTGGTCCTCCATTAATTATTCTTAGCTGCTTTCGCGTTTGAGATGCTTTATTAAATTTAGGTGCTACATCTACGTACTCAAATAACAATTTAGCAATACAACAATGTAACAATTTTTTCTGCTTACAGCAGATAAAAACAAGTAAATACAAATACCCAAACCAAGTCTACAAAGTGCCAGTATAAACCAACTTTTTCTACCATTTCGTAGTGACCGCGGCGCTCATAAGTACCATTGATAACATTAAATAAAATGATAATCAAAAATACCACACCACTAAATACGTGGAAGCCATGGAAGCCAGTGATTGTAAAGAAGAAGTTGAAGAAGTCGTGAGCACTTTGACCGCCAAATGCACTAAGCACCGCTGGGTCTGCTTTCTTACTGAACCAGTGCTGGATATTTGCTAATGAACCTTGCTCGCCTGTAAAGCTGCCCCACCATGCATCTTTATGATGTAAGTGTGTCCACTCCCAAGCCTGACAAGCCAAGAAAATGCTACCACCAACTATTGTCCAAAGCATCCACTTGATTACACCTTTACGATTCATGCAGTGGCCTTCGTGTACAGCAAGCACCATCGTAACAGAACTTACAATCAACACGAAGGTCATAAAGCTCACGAATACAAGCGGAGCACTGTGCACGCCAATTATGTCCATCCATGGAAAAGCATGGAACACTTCATTTGGGTCTGGCCAAACGCGGCTACTAAAGCGGTGTGTACCATAGCTAATCAAGAATGCGCCAAATGTAAACGCATCGCTTAGCAAGAAGTACCACATCATAAGCTTACCATAGCTTACTTTAAATGGGCTTTCGCCACCCATCCATAGGCTCTTAGAATTGTTGTGTGTTGCTACTGAACTCATTGTTATAAAAAGCTTTTGTATATAAAGTGATTTAGAATATTAGAAATTAAAGTTAACCAAAAAGAATATGAACAAATAGATCCATAATACATCTACATAGTGCCAAAACGTAGCCATGATTTCGTGGCCCACTGCGCTATAAACTTTTGTGCGACGACGAAATGCTACAAAGTACACAATGGCAAGTGCAATCACTGCCGCCAAGACGTGGACACCATGCAAGCCTGTAATAATATACAAGAAGCCTGCACTACTTGGCCCATCTAATTTTGTGCCAGCAGTAAATAATTGGTAGAAACCAAATAGCTGCAGCGCTACAAACAGTAAACCAAGTATCAATGTAAATGTGATATACTTTTTGTACTGAGGCATTTCTCTTTGCTTAAACATTTGCACCGCTTTGTGCATCGTATAGCTACTCGCTAATATAACAGCAGTACTTACCCAAAAGGCCCAAGGTAAAGTAAGGCTTACCCAACGAGCACCGCCTTTCTGCAAAATAAAAGCACTTGTCAAACCGGCAAATACCATAAACATACTTGCCATAGCAATCCACATCATCAACTTTTGTGGATGTACGCCCTTGTTATGTATATTTTGTTGTTCTAATTGTGCCATCATACGCTGCCTCCCTTTCTACACTTTGTCTATAATTAATGCTAGATACACTAGCGGCAAATAAATGAATGAGGCAAACATCAACTGCCTTGCGTGGGCATCGTCGTTATACCTATAAAAATTGATGGCGCGATACAAAAAGTATGCTCCAGCAACACTAATAATACTTACTGCAATCCAACCACCAATATGCGTCAACACAGGCAAAATGCTAAGCGTTAAAATCGCAACGCAATACTGTACGCACTGCATACTTGTAAAGCGATTGTCTTTGCTATTTGTTGGCATCATTTTAAGGCCAGCAGCTTTGTAATCGTCGTGAGCCAACCAAGCAATTGCCCAGAAGTGTGGAAACTGCCACATAAACTGTAAGCCAAACAAACACCATCCGCCAAGCGACACAGTGCCAGTTGCAGCTGCCCAACCAATTAAGGCTGGTAATGCACCAGGAATTGCACCCACAAAAACGTTTATATTACTAATGCGCTTGAGCGGTGTATAAGCCAATACATACAGTACGAAAGAAAACAAACTAATAAACGCAGCTAACAAGTTAAAGCGTATCCACAAAATAAGAATGCCAGAAACTAAAGCTATTGCTGCAAAGGTCATTGCTTCTTTTACATCCATACGACCAGTAGGCAATGGACGAGTGCTTGTGCGCTTCATCAACTTATCGCTGTGCTGCTCCATTATCTCGTTGCAAGCATTAGCACTAGCTGTTACCAACATGCCTCCTAAAAACAACAGCAACAGATTCACAATATCAAATCCTACATTAGGTGCAACATAGTATCCTACTAAGCTACTGAATACTACCATTAAGCTAAGATTTAACTTAACTAAAAGCTTGTAATCGCGCAACTTTTGTACGAACGCTGACGGTGATGATATGTGAGTGAGTTGTTCTATGATTGGTTGTTGATTATAAAATGCTCAATTATTAATGCGCTTCTTCGCCTTCCTTCAATGGTACGGTTTGCATAATATAATCGTTGCCGTTACCATCTTCGCGATAGTCGTAAGCCCAACGATGTACTTCTGGAATTGCACCAGGCCAATTGCCGTGTAAACCTTCAATTGGTGTTGTCCACTCTAGTGTAGTTGCTTGCCAAGGATTTGGGTCAGTCAACTTACGACCACGCCAGATACTTACAAAGAAGTTGAAGATAAACAACAACTGTGCAAAGAATACGATGATAGAAGCATAGCTGATAAACACATTTAAGTCGCCAAATTGCTTAAACGTTTCCCATGATTGGAAATCGTAGTAACGACGTGGCATACCCGCAACACCTTCGTAGTGCATTGGCCAGAAAATAGCATACGCACCAAAGAATGTAATAAAGAAGTGGATATAACCCAATGTGTTGTTCATAAAGCGACCAAACATCTTAGGGAACCAATGGTAAACACCAGCAAACATGCCAAAGAATGCACTAATGCCCATTACAATATGGAAGTGTGCAATTACAAAGTATGTATCGTGCAAGTGAATATCTAAGGCGCTATTACCTAAGAAGATACCTGTAAGACCACCGCTGATAAATAAGCTTACAAAACCTAGTGCAAAACACATTGGTACAGTAAATCTAATATTACCCTTCCACATTGTGGTAAGCCAGTTAAATACTTTTACCGCACTTGGAATTGCAATCAACAATGTAAGCAATACGAAGATACCGCCTAAGAAAGGACTCATACCGGTTACAAACATGTGGTGCGCCCATACGATAAACGCAAGTAGTGTAATACCCAAAATTGAAATTACCATCGCTCTGTAACCAAAGATCGGCTTACGGCTATTCGTACTTAAAATTTCAGAAGCCATACCCATTGCAGGTAACATAATGATGTATACCTCTGGGTGACCTAAGAACCAGAATAAGTGTTGGTATAAAATTGGGCTACCACCAATATGCGGCAATGCCTTACCATTAATAAATATTTCGCTGAGGTAGAAGCTTGTGCCAAAACCACGATCAAAAATTAATAATACCAAACCGCTCAACAATACAGGGAAACTCAATACGCCTAGTACAGCAGTAAACAAGAATGCCCAAATTGTCAAAGGCAAACGCGTCATGCTCATGCCCTTAGTGCGCATGTTTAATACTGTAGCGATATAGTTAAGACCGCCTAGCAAACTACTTACAACAAATAGCGCCATACTAGCAAGCCACAAATCCATACCAAGTCCACTACCAGAGCTTGCTTCTTTTAAGGCACTCAGCGGAGGATAGGTTGTCCAACCGCCACTTGCAGGACCAGTTTGTACAAATAAGGAAACAAACATTAAAGCACCACTAAGGAAGAAGAACCAATAGCTAAGCATGTTCATGAAAGGGCTAGCCATATCACGCGCACCTACCTGAAGAGGAATGAGTAGATTACTGAATGTTCCACTAAGGCCAGCTGTAAGTACAAAGAATACTAGTACAGTACCGTGGATAGTGATTAATGCATAATAGAATTCGGCATCCATCTTGCCACCTTTAGCCCAATGGCCAAGGAAGGTTTCAAGGATTGCAAACTTTTCGTTTGGAAAGCCTAATTGTAAACGGAAAAATACGCTGAATAGACCGCCAATAACAGCCCATATCATACCAGTAATCAAAAACTGACGACTGATAATTTTGTGATCTTGGCTAAACACATACTTCGTAAAGAAGTGCTGCTTGTGGTCGTGATCATGGTCATGTGCATGGTGATCTCCGTGGTCGTGGTGATCATGATGACCGTGATGCACTTCGCTACCATGCTGTACTAACTCCTCGTGTGCTTGTTGTTCGTTGCCCATTTCTAAATAAACTAATTAGTTGATTTTGGAATATACCGATTTTATATTTCTTGTTATTTTTTGATATTCATTGCCATCTTCTTCGCACTATCTGCAGGAGCCTTGTCAGCACCTTCTGCAGGCGCAGCCTCAGCAGGTTTTGCACCTGGTGCATTTTGCGAATAATAACTTTTTTGACCAGCAGCCCAAGTGGCATAGTCTGCAGTATCATGCACAATTACAGTGCCTTTCATACTATAGTGACCACGTCCGCACATTTGATCGCAACTGATTTCGTAAACAAAGTTTGGATTATTGGTTTTCACTTTCATTTCTTCTGTGGAAATAATTGGTGTAAACCACATACGTGTCATTACACCAGGCACAGCATCCATCTTCATGCGGAAGTGCGGCAAACCAACGTCGTGAATTACATCGCGGCTACCAATTACTAATTCTACTGGTGTACCTTTTACAAGGTGTAGCTCGTTAGCAATAATATCATCATGTGTAGCAGGATCGTTCCAGTCCAAACCAAGTACATTGTTTGCATCGCTAGTAAGGCGATAGTCGCGCTTACCAAGTTTGCCATCTGGGCCTGGGTAACGCATAATCCAGTTAAACTGCTTACCTATCACCTCAACTGTTTGGTGCTTTGCAGGTGCATCGCCTGTCATTACAAACCAGTTTTTCAAACCAATTGCTACAAGTATAGCCATGGCTACTGCAGGTACACTCGTCCAAATAATTTCTAATTTATTGCTGTGTGCAAAGAAGAATGCACTGCGATTGTCGCTTGCACGATATTTGAAACCAAAATAAAATAATGCAAACTGTGTAATTACAAACACGATGCCTGTAATAATTAATGTCCACTTAAACATGAATTCGTACTCGATACCATGATCGCTCGCGCTTTCTGGCAACATCTGTGGCATCATGCTTACATGCACGTACCAGAAGAAAAACATGAGTAAAGGAAACGTCAACAAAAAGGTCCAAGCCATCCACGTATTGCGTGTCTTGTTGGTACGCTCTTCTTCTTTGAGTATAGCACTCAATTCGCTTGCCTGACCCACTTGGTATAATACTATAAATATTAGTATCACCATTGCTGTAATCAATATGCCTGTCATAAACGTCGCTTTTCTTTTATTTTAATTCTATAAAAATTAAGTCTTCTATTTTATACTACGTGGATTAATGTTTCTTTTAAGAACGGATGGTTCTGTGGTGTAAGTGGCGCTTTGCTTAATTGACGACCTACCAACTGAATGATTAGACCAACAAAGAACAATGGCACACCTAATTCAAACAAACCAAGGCTCCAGAACTTACCTGTTTTTTCTGCTACTTCTAAACGACCTTCTGTACCTGGGTGAATCATTTGATAGAAATCTATCCAGTGACCGAAGATGATGATACATGCCACCAAGCTAACAATAAAGTAGTTACGCTTTGCTGGACGACTCATTAAGATAAGAATTGGGCTTACAAAGTTGAGAATCAAATTCAACCAGAAGAAGATTCTGTATGGACCATGGAAACGTGGTTGGAAATACACTGTTTCTTCAGGAATATTTGCATACCATATCAACATAAACTGGCTAAACCATAAGTATGTCCAGAATACGCTAAAGGCAAACATAAACTTACCTAAGTCGTGAATATGATCGTGTGTTACAATTTCGTAGTAGCCTTTTGTTTTAAGGTAAAGTACCCACAATAGAATCATACTCATACCACTTACAAAAGAACTTGCAAAAGTGTACCAGCTAAACATTGTAGAGAACCAGTGGCTATCAATACTCATAATCCATAACCAAGGAATAGTACTTGCTAATGTTAAGGCAAAAACCAAGGCAAAACCAGCAGCCCACTTATTTGTGCGCCAGTGCTGACGAGCAACACCTGTTGGCATGCCATCTTCTTCAATACTTAATGCGCGATACTTCCAACCGAAGAAACCCCATGCAATAATTGTAAGTACTGTCCATGCGCTAAAGAACGGCTTGCTCAGGAAAAACTGCTTAGTACCGTTTAAGTTGGCACCGCTTGTAATTAACTTGTCTTTTAAGAAAAATGGATCCTTTGTATTTGTTGTTAACCACGGATAAATTTCTGTGTGGCCACCCCAAACAAGAATAAGAATTACAACGCCAGTAATTATACCAAGTACCCAAACAATGCTTGCAATACTTTCTGGTACACGACGAAATGCCACTGTCCAACCTGCTTGTGCAAGCGTAGTAGCTGTTAAAATAAAAATACTAGCTACGCAAATAAGCAAAGCAAAAATGCTGTTGTGCAAAATACTAGCCCAAAAACGCGGGCTATTTGCGCCATATGCAACCAAACCACCAACGATAGCAATCAATCCGACAGCCAATAGTGCTAGGCTAACTGTCTTTTGGCGAGATGGCATTACAAAATATTCCTTCATTATTTCTTGATTTGTAGATTAATAATTTTAGTCTAGCTTGTTTTTTTAATTAGTTCTTTTTAGGTGCTTCTTTCGTTGTAGCAGCTGCAGTTTCAGCTGGTTTAGCCATTGGTGCTGCTGCAGGCATATCTTTTGTTGCTGCTGCTGCGCCTTCTTTTGCAGGTGCTGCTGCTTTCATTGTGTCGCCAGCAGGTGTTGCAGTAGCGCCCTTAATTTTGAAGCTGCTTGTTAAAGCCGCACCACCATTTTCGCTTTGAATCTTTTTAATATAACTCAATACCATCCAACGCTGCTTAGCATCTAATTGGCTTGCATAGCTACCCATCAAATTCTTACCATACATAATAGCGTGGTACATTTGACCAACAGACATGTTTAAGTATTGTGGATCTTTGAAGTTAGCTGGCTTTGCAGGATACTTACCCTCGCCACCATTATACAAAGGACCATTACCATCAAGTGCATTGCCATGGCACACACCGCAATGTATTTGATACAAGCGACCACCTTCAGTAACATCATCCATGCTAAATTCTAAACTGCATGTATTTGCTTTTGCAGCAAGTGTATCGAACTCACCAATATGATCGGGCATCATAGCACCACGTGCTATTGTACCTTCAACTGGTTTTTGAGCAGTAATACCATTTGCAAAAAATGTGTCAGTGCTATAATACTCGTAGGCACGGCTATAAGCCATATCTGGCATATAAGCACGGCCAGTTTCGCTACCACAACTTGCAAGTAAGCTGCTTAACGCCACTATACTTACTACTATGTATTGTTTTGTTGTCATTATACGATTTGTGTGTATCTAAAATGAATTGTGTTTGTTTTTGTTTTATACAAGCTCCGCTTGTTCAGTTCTAATTTCGTAATCTTCTTTACGATCCCAACGGCCGTACCACCAGTCTTCTTCTGCAACCTGTACATTTGTTTCAACAGGACTTGTTGTTTTTAAGAAGCCCTCTACATCTTTGGCATTGTTATCGTCTACTTCAATTGTAAGCACAAATAAATCGTCGCTTTGACGCGGGTGAAACACGTGCTTCTTTACACCAGGCATTACCTGATTAAGATAGCACCACGTTAGTACCATACCTACAGCTGCACATAATACAGTAAGCTCAAATATAATTGGTATCCAAGCTGGCAACGCAAATGCTGGCTTACCACCAAAGTTTTGTGGCCAATCGTGTGTAAGAATCCAACTGATACCACCTAGCGCAATACTTGTACCAGTAATACCAAAGCAAAAACCTGCAATGTGTAGGTCTGTTTCTTTTTGACCCAATGCGTGGTCTAAACCATGCACCGGAAAAGGTGTGTACACATCGTTGATGCGATAGCCACTTCCTCTAAGCTTTTTAATTGCTGGGAAAAGTGTATCCTCTGTATCGTAGCAAGCAACTGCAAATTTCTTTATCGCCATGTTTCTTGTTTTATTTAGATGCTATTTATATTATTATTAGTGCTAGGTTTAATTAGTGGTGATGCGCGTATTCGTGAAGGAATTCTTCTGTACTCTTTTGCTCAATGGCTTTCATATCGCGCTTGTAACGCTCGCCACTTGTCTTCAATACAAACTTAATTTCTGCAATTGCAATTACTGGGAAGTACTTCGCAAATAAGAAGTAGCATGTAAAGAACAAACCGAATGTACCAAGGTAGAAACCAACTTCTGGCCAACTTGGTGTATAGTAGCTCCAAGCACTTGGCAAGTAATCGCGGTGAACCGCCATGATGATTACAAAACGCTCAAACCACATACCGATGTTTACAACGATACTCATAATGAACGTAAACATAATATTACGACGAAGGCTCTTGAACCAGAACAACTGCGGACTAACCACGTTGCAGGTCATCATTGCCCAATAAGCCCACCAATAAGGCCCAAGTACACGTAAACGGAATGCTTCTGCCTCCCATAATACACCACTGTAGAATGCGATAAATAACTCTGTTAAGTATGCCACACCTACGATGCTACCAGTTAATAGAATTACTTTGTTCATCGCTTCGATATGACCCATTGTAATATACTCTTCTAGCTTAAACACCTTACGTGTAATTAATAATAGCGTTTGCACCATGGCGAAACCACTAAATACCGCACCTGCAACGAAGTATGGTGGGAAGATGGTGGTATGCCAACCCGGTACAATAGATGTAGCGAAGTCAAAACTTACAATTGTGTGTACTGATAATACAAGTGGTGTACTTAAACCTGCAAGTACTAAACTTAAAGCCTCGTGACGCTGCCAGTTTTTAGCAGTACCTGTCCAGCCGAAAGATGCAAGACCATATAAGAACTTACGCAACTTTGTTTTAGCACGATCGCGTACTGTTGCAAAGTCTGGCACCAAACCACTATACCAGAATAATAATGATACAGTGAAGTAAGTAGAAATCGCAAATACGTCCCAAAGTAGCGGAGAGTTTGGATTAGGCCATAATGGACCACGCGTATTAGGATAAGGCAATGTAAAGAATGCCAACCATACACGACCCATGTGCCAAATAGGAAACTGACCCGCACACATTACCGCAAAAATTGTCATGGCTTCTGCAGCACGGTTTACACCAGTACGCCAGCCCTGACGGAATAAAAGCAAGATGGCAGAAATTAGCGTACCGGCGTGACCGATACCAACCCACCATACGAAGTTGGTAATATCCCAACCCCAACCAATGGTACGGTTTAGGTTCCATACACCCGTACCCCAGTACACTTCCCAACCTACGCTAAAGGCACCAAAAGCTAAAAGGGCAACACTGAGGTAAAAACCAATGTACCATTCTTTACTTGGCGCTTTTTCAATAGGGGCGCAAATATCCTCGGTGACCTGGTGATAATCTTTTTCGCCATCTACCAAGGCTTCGCGTACCGTTGATTCGTATTTCAAATGCATATGCTTAAAAAGTTTTTGCGTTTAGAATTTTATCTTAATTAAATATTGTTTCGTTTGTATTAGTGTGTGTGTGCTGTAGAATCGTGATTAGCTGCATGCTCTGCTGGCTTCGCTGCTGCTTCCGCAGGTTTAGCAGCACCATTGCCACTGTGACCACCTTCGCCAGTGCCTGCACCGTTGGCATGACCATTTTCGCCATGTGCCGCATGTGCCTCGCCACCATGTGCTGCATGTGCACCACCTGGGTGAGGAGCGCCAGCCTTAGCAGCATTACGAACCTTGTACAAGTAGTTTACATTAGGCAATACATGTATTTCTTCTAGTGCATAGTAAACACGCTCTTTGTTTTCGTTACGCACTTTGCTGATTTCGCTTTCTGGATCATTAACATTACCAAAAGTGATTGCATTCGTAGGACAAGCCTGAGCACATGCACTTACAGCATCTTTGTCTGTAAGACCACGGTTCTCTTGCTTAGCCTTTTGCTTGCCAGCTTGTGTACGCTGTACGCAGAAGCTACATTTTTCAATTACACCACGACTACGAACTGTAACATCTGGATTAAGCACCATACGTGTAAGATCGCTATTAATATCGTCGCGGTAACCATCTTCAAATAAGTTGTCGGCAAAACTATCTGCACCGTTCCAGTCGCGCCAGTTAAAGCGACGTACTTTGTACGGACAGTTGTTTGCACAATAACGTGTACCAATACAACGGTTGTAAGCCATTTGGTTGAAACCTTCTGAGCTATGGTTTGTTGCATTTACTGGACAAACGTTTTCGCAAGGCGCGTTGTCGCAGTGTTGGCACATCATTGGCATAAACACCGTTTGGATGCTATCGCTATCCTCGGCATTATTATTAGTACTAGTATAGTAACGATCAATACGCAACCAGTGCATATCGTGTACTAGCATTACTTGGTTTTTACCAACTACGCTTACGTTGTTTTCTGCTTGACATGCAATAGTACAAGCACCACAACCAGTACAACTATTAAGATCTATGCTTAAACCCCACTTCAAGCCCATGCTTTCGTATGCGCCATAAAGTGTACCGTTTTTGCGATATAATTTTTCTACATCGTGGTCGCCGTGTGCAGCATGTCCTTCAGCACCGTGCTCTGCAGTGTGTGCCTCAGTCTTACCATGCGCATCAGCCTTACCATGTGCGTCTGCTTTACCATGCTCAGCACCATGACCAGCTGCTGCTTCTTTCTTTGCATCTAACTCTGCTGCTTTTGCATCAAAGTCTTCTGTGTAGTGATGCAACTTATGCATGCGCTCTTCGTAAAAAGCCATTGGCGCAGCTGCATAATCAGCTAGTGTACGCTCTACTACTACCTCTTCGCGACCTTCGTAGCTGTGGTGTGTTTGCGTAATCGCTAATGGATAATCTTTACCAGTGCTTTCTATTTTGCAAGGGTTTGCATAATTAACAGAGCCATTTGCAAATGTGCTTAGCTTGTATGCATTTTTACCGCCTTGCTGATCGTCGCTTGTTGCAGCACGGCCCACGCCTTTGCCACGACCATAACCTACAGCTATACCAATAACGTCATCGTTAACACCAGGTACTACTGCTACTGGTAATTCTAATGATGCGCCACCTACAGTAACTTTCATTACTTTTTTGTCACGCTGTACTTCATTAAGATCTGTAAGCTCTGCACCTAAAGTTTTAGCGTGCTTAGGGCTTATCATGATGTAGTTATCCCAAGTACACTTAGTCACCGGATCAGGCATTTCTTGTAACCATGGATTGTTGCTCCATACGCCACCATGACCGATACCAATTTTTTCGTAAACGACAACTTCTTTACCGCTCGCCTTTGGCATAGCTGCAATGGCAGATAAAGCTGCTGCACTGCTACCACTATATCCACCGCCTGTAGCAGGTGTATCGCCAGCAAGACCCAATTGAAGTGCACTTTCGTAACCACTTTGGCCACCAAGTTTTGCCATCCAATAAGTTGTAAAGAAATCTTTGAAAGTAGCTGTTGCATCGCCCATCCAACGCATAAGGCTTTCGCCAAACTGACGTGTTTTGAATAGGTTGCCAATAGTAGGCTGTTGCAAGCTTACCATGCCGCTCATATACTCGGCATCGCCCCAGCTTTCTAACCAATGGTGTGCTGGTGCTTTTATATTACAAACTTCTGTTGTTTCGTCGTTGCGGTCGTTACAGCTAATGCTTAGTTTAAGACCTTTAATTGCTTTGCCGATAGCATCGCCTTGAGCGTGCTCGTAAACTGGGTTGCAATTGTAAACAATTACACCACCAACTTGACCGCCAGTTAATGCTTTTACAAAAGCATCCATCTCAGCATCGTTACCTTTTTTAGCATTGTTGCTAGTGGCAGTATGTACCGTGCTACCATATGCGCCAATTGCAGCATTGATAGCAAATACTACTTCTTGTGTACTCTTATCGTTGCTACCACATACCACTAAACCGTTGCCTTTCTTAAGATCTGCTGCAGCATCCGTAATTAATTTGTCTAAAGATGCTTTACCAGTGTTGGCTGCACTACCATTGATAGCGCCAAGTAAAGCTGCAGCTACCATACCATATTGACTTGCACGACAAGTAGCACGCTCATCAGCAGCACCACCAGTTGTAGTCATGAGCGCTTCTATTTGATAGTGCTTGCTCATGGTTTTAGCTTCTTTATTTAGCTTACGACCACGGCTATATGCTTTTGCATACATCGTAGGGCTTACCCATGTACCTAAGAAATCGGCACCTATACTTACGATTGTTTTTGCAGCAGCAAAATCGTAATGAGGAATTGCGCGCTTACCAGTACTACTTGCAGCAGCATCTAATAAACCACTATAACTTACAGCATCGTATTGTACGTGCTTTACATTGCCATACTTAGCTGTAAACTTTGTAATAAGGTCGCTTAAGCTTGGACTGTTGATTGTGCTAGTCAATAAATAAATTGGTGCACCACCAACGCTAGTCATTGCTGCTGCAACTGCTGCATCTACATCTTCCCATTTGCTTACAGCTTTGCCAGCAAGCTCTGGTTGACGCAAACGAGCTACGTCGTATAAACTTAATACGCTTGCTTGTACACGGGCACTTGTTGCACCGCCGTATAAACTGCTATCGCTATTGCCTTCTACTTTAATTGGACGGCCTTCGCGTGTTTTTACTAAAACCGGAATAGCCTCGCCGCCATCTACAAATGTACTAGCGTAGTAAAGTGCTACACCAGGAGTCATATCGTTTGGTTTGCTAGCCCATGTGCGTGCTTTACGCTCAGGTATTTTACAACTCGCTGCTGCAATAGCGGCTGCTGTACTAAAACCAAGATACTTCAAAAAGTCTTTACGGCTGGTACTAGCCTCTAAAATACCTTTGCTATCTTCAAAAGGTAGCTCTGTGCGAAACTCGTCTTTAGCAAGTTTTTTTGCTTGCTTAGGATTGTTGAGTTCTTCTATACCGTGCCAATATTTTTGATTACTCATGTAGTGGTATATTTATTTATACTGTGCTTTTGATTATATTATTTTATTTGCTTTGCTCTATGGATTAGTGGTGACACTTAGCGCATTCTAAACCGCCAACTTCAGCAACGGTAACGCTATCGCGTGTGCCGGCTTTCATTTCGTCGTGATACTTTTCGTAGATTTTAGCGTAGTAGTTATTTTCTGTAAACTGTACCTTTTGCTCGCGGTGACAGTTTACGCAGAAGCCCATGCTAAGGTCGCTGCTTTGATACACCTCGTCCATTTCTTGTATTTCGCCATGGCAACGCTGACAAGCCACTTTACCATTCTTTACGTGTGTAGCGTGGCTAAATGCAACATGATCTGGTAGGTTGTGAATCTTTACCCACTGATACTTTTCTGGATGAGCAGGATTTGTATAAGCCTTCTTTACAGGATCCCAACCAACAGCGTCGTAAAGTTTTGCAATCTCAGCATCGCCGTTAATCTTTTCGCCATCTTTTCCTACTAGTGGATGCTCTTCTACGCCTGTATATTTATTGATACCTTTATGGCAATTCATACACACGTTAAAGCTAGGAATCATACTGTGCTTACCTTTTTCTGCAGCGCTATGGCAATACTGACAGTTGATTTGGTTGATACCGGCGTGTACTTTGTGACTGTAATAAATTGGTTGTGCTGGTTGATAATCTTTTTGACGACCAAGCTTAATGCCTCCGCGTGTCATCCAAGCACCAAGTGCTAAAAATGCAACCACGCCAATTGCTGCTAGGTATAATTTGTGGCGATACCAAGGCACATGCTTTTTGTATTCGTAACCAACTTTTTCGCTAGCTGTTTGGTGTAATTTACGGTTTACCGTTACTAAGGCAAAAGCACAAATGGCCAATAAACCAGTGATAGTAAGGTAGAAGAAGTTGCTACTGCTTTCGCCAGCGCCAGACTTAGAGCCAGTGCCACCGCCATCGGCAGGTGCAGCTACAGGTGCCTTATAAGATTCTACGTAGTTAACGATTGCGTCAATCTCCTCTGTGCTGAGATTTGGGAAGGCCGTCATTGCGGTCTTGTTCCACTTAGCATAAAGCTCATTGGCGTATTTGTCGCCACTAGCAATTACACTAGCTGAGTTGCGTATCCACTTGTAAATCCAGTCTTTGCTAGGAGCACGACCTGAGATACCTTGCAGCGCAGGCCCTGTAGCGTTCTTAACAGGGTGGTGACAGCTGGCACAATTGGTGCTAAATAGCGCTTTGCCATCTGGCGCGGCATACGTGTAAGTTGTTGATAATAAGAGCATTACGGTGGCTAAAAGCCAGTTGCTCCATCGCCCAAACGCACTACAAATTGAAATTTTACTATGCACAGAGATTCGAAATTTTGTTAAATTTAACAGCTACAAAGGTAGAAAAATGACTGAAATTTTACGCGAAAAGAGCCTGTGTTGCAGCATGATATAAAGCAAAGAAAATGAGCTTAAATTGCCTATAAATCAATGTTTTGCAAGCAATTGTACATGTCTTACTGAGCAAACGGGTTGCAATTTTGAATATGTGGAAAAGCTTGGTAATGCTTTGTTTTATAGGGCTTTGCGATATTCACATTATGCCTGTTTTTAATGTGGAAAACGAGTCAAATGCTGCGGTTTTGCTGGCTTATTTTCAAATAAAATTGAAACATGAGTTTGGTAAGTGAAGTAAAAATTGCAAAAATTCTCTTCTCGCATTTACTTAAAAATCCATAGCAAAAATATGATAAGTTAATCCTGTGGGAAAAGGTGTAGAATTTGCGCTATTTGCAAGCGATTTTTTTACTTTTTCCCCCTTATCTTGCGGCTATAGAAGAGCAGTATGAAGAGCGGCAACGCAATAACTTGGTTTGAGATACCTGTAAGCGATTTTGAAAGAGCTAGAGCTTTTTATGAGGCAATTTTTGAAATAGAAATGGCTACAAGCGAACTTGAAGGCTACAAAATGGCCTTTTTCCCGAATACTGGCGGCGTAACTGGCGCCATTTGTTTTGGCGAAAGCTATATCCCTAGTGGCAACGGTGTGTTACTGTACCTCAACGCTAGCCCCGACCTAAATGCTGTATTAGAGCGCGTCATGGAAAATCATGGTCATATCCTCGTTCCTAAAACTGCCATTGGCGAAGGCATGGGCTATTATGCTATTGTAGTTGATAGCGAAGGCAATAGGTTGGCGCTGCAGAGTAGTGAGTAAGAAATTGTTGAATTGTTATATTGTTGCATTGTCCCTAGAAAATATTAGCATTGCTACAGCGCTCTATACCTTTACAATTATGCGAGTTAGCCGAGCATTAACTACTTGCACGTTAAAGGTATCGCAGCGATTTTGTTCCATTGCCGACCAATCAATGTCAATGGATTACTACACACAGGAACTACTACGTCTGTAACAGGTCGATTAGCATTTGGATTTGATAAAAGAAATTGACAAACAATGAAGCTATCGCTATTACCATAAGAAGTATAGGTCGTGTGGTATTTTTCTTGTCCTACAATAAACTCATAGATTTTGGCTTGACCACTTTTGGCCTTCTTGGTCTCAACTAATTTGGCAATCGTATAAATACCATTAATACGAACTTGCTCCGAACGAAAATAAAGAACAACTAGTACTGCTACAATCAAAAAGAGCGGTATGAATTTCTTTTCCATTAACAGTGTTTAAGGTTTGTACTACTTTGAGTACAATTTAGATGGTAAGGTGCATCTATTACGGCAAAGTAAGCAAGAATAAGTCAACATTCTAATTAACGGCAATCTAAGAGCAATCAATTCATGTATCATTTTTCCTGGTTCACACTTTAGCAATCATAAATAATACTTAAAGGATGATGCCTTTATGGAAAATGCAAGTATTTGCATCCTACAATTATGTTGAAGCTACTAACGAGATTGCTACTTTTTGCAGCGATGGTTTTGATGTTGTCGAAATGCTCTAACTCAACTAGCACAAGTGCAATAAACAATGCCACGGTATCGAGTGAAAAAAGTACTCTGCCAATTAAAGGATTTGCCTCACCAAAGGGCATAACTGCAAGTCAGTTTTTTGACATCAATGGCAGCAATGACAAAGTTATTGAAGGTAAAAATGGCACCATCATTGTTTGCCCGAAAGCTTGCTTTACAAATGCAAAGGGACAAATCGTTAGTGGCAATATAAAAATAGAGTTGAAGGAATGTTTGCATTTAGATGATATGATATTGTCGAACCTAGCGACCACATCTAATGGCAAGGCCCTTGAAACTGATGGCATGATTTACTTAGCAGCAACTGCAAATGGTGAACGTTTGCAGATAAACAAAAAGAATCCAATCCATATAGAAATTCCTACGCAACACAAACAGCAAGGTATGTCGGCATACAAAGGCATCAAAGATTCTGTTGGTAATATCAATTGGGTAGAACCAAAGATTATAGAAGATTATTTAGTTACTGTAGATTTGGACTTACTAGATTTTTTGCCGCCTAACTTCGCTGCCGAAGTAGATAAAGGCATGCCGTATAGGCATTACAAAACTGCAACACCACAACTTGTAGATAGTTTGTACTATTCGCTTTCAGTAAGCAATGGTAAAGAACTCCTGCAAGGCTTGGTAGATACTAATCTCAACGAGGCATACTACAACAAAAATAGAAAAGTTGTAAACGGCCGTTACGATAGGCAATCCTACAATATAACAACTTATGATAGCAGCCGCGGCGGCGATGGTGCTAGCACTAGAAATTCTGGAATTGATCCTGCTATTATCAAGGTGCTAAAATCTAAGCAGTATCAAAATACTTTTATTGCAACAAGAGAATTTGAAGCGCGCCTTAAAACAATTTTCAAAGCATGCGACAATAGATTATTGCAAGTATATGTGGCCAACCTCAATAAAAATTTATATGTGCTAGATAGCATAGCAGAAAATCTCATGAAAGGCACCGAGCATGCAAAAGCCTTCGGGGATTTTCGTTTGCAACGCAAAACAAATGTGCGACATGCAGATAAATATTACAAGCTATTGCAAAATTTTTATAGCGAACAGCTTTCTAAAGTAAAGACTGAACTACAACAAAAAAAGGAGCAGGTCATTGCAGAGCTTCAGCAAAAAAATACAGCTGCTGAAAAACTTACTGATAGCTATACACAAGTACTTTGGCGTCGCGAAAAATATCGCATGGAAACCTATGGTTTTGATTGGAGTGATACTGGCTGGATCAATGTAGACAGAGGTATTGCTCCAAAAAACTGGGGGCCAAAACCGCTAGAGTTTGTCGTACAAAATGCAAAGGAGTTTGAGCAGATTTACTGCTATGTTGTTTACAGCAGCATCAAAAGTATCTATCGTTTGAACACACTTGATAAAACTACTTTTTATGTTGGCAATAGCGATGATAGACAGATGTTGATGCCGAAGAAAAGTGTAGCCTATGCCATAGTGCTTGCATACAAAGAAGAGCAAGCTTATTTTGCTAAAGCACAGTTTGAAACTGGTACAAATCAATCGCTAACACTGCTACCTAAACAAAGCTCTGATAAAGAAATAAGTGATGCGCTCGACATTTACAATAAAGATTACCTCAATGAAAATTCTATTGCTTTGGATATGCAATACATGCGTGCATTAGCAAAGGAACGACAACGGCAAAAAGTACTTGAAAGGGAAAGTCAGTTTATCTATGCGTTGTGGCATGCGGCGTATCCGTGCGGAGATGGGTATAAGGAAGAAGGGATACGAGCTGCCCAGGAGCCAGTTGCACCGCCATATAACTATCAATTTAAGTAAGCAGCGGTTGGTGATGCATTGTTGACGTTTGCAACTGAAATCAAAAGTTGGGAATAGTGTAGAAGACTATAAGGCTTTGAAATGTGTGCTGAACATTTTTTTATTTATCTTTGGCATTAGGCAATACTAACGATGCAAGTCGTTACATCATGAATTGACTAAAATACAAGAAGATAAACGTAATTAGAATAATTATCTAGTACTGATAAATTTAATCTGATGTTGCGAGCAAAAAAAATATACAAGCGATGATAGCGATACACCCACAATTTATTACAGATAGCGAAGGCAATAAATTATCTGCCATTCTACCAATTGATGAATTTCAAAGTATTTTAGAAGAATTAGAAGACCTAGAAGATATCCGTTTGTACGATGCGAGTAAGAGCGATAAGGAGCCTGCCATTGCTAAAGAAGAAGCAATGAAAATAATTGAAGACGAAAGAAAAAAGCAAGGCTTGTAGTGTATACCTTAGAATACAAAAAGCAAGCTATTAGAGCGTTAGCAAAAATTAATGAGCCGTACTATACTGCAATCATTAATGCTATTGATGCACTTGCTGAAGATCCTAGACCATACGGTCATAAGAAGTTGAGTGGTAGAGATGGTTACAGAATTCGCGTGGGTACTTATCGCGTCATTTATGACATTTTGGATAATGTGCTTATTGTACAAATTGTTGCTGTAGGTAGTAGAGGCAGTATCTACGAGAAGTAAATCTATTAGGTAGGCTGCCCTGAGATTCGGGCTTCAATTAAAAATGCAATTTCCAAGCCTTGACCTCAAAGAGGTCGTATGTGCTTTGTTTCATTTTTCACAAATGGGGGTCGGCGTAATTGTTTGCATATGAATTCATGCGACCACCTGCGGGGTCGGCGGTACATTAGATATTTTAGTGCTATAAATATTGGACTCCTTTGGAGTCCTGCGATGTAGCACTAGCTGCGACAATTATAGGCTAGCTTAGATAAAATCAAATAGCCGTTTTCTCAAGCGCAAGTAGCGAAGCGGTAGTAATTCGCTTTTGAAAATAAATTACTATTCCTTGACCTCAAAGAGGTCTAATGTTTGTAGAAAGATTACGCGAAATAGGTACCCCGACCTCAAAGAGGTCGTATGTGCATTGTCTTATTTTACGCAAAATGGGGATTTGCGCCATTATTTGTATATGAATTCATGCGACCACCTTCGGGGTCGGTGGTGGATGTGATTCCG
>JBJORA010000094.1:0-4873 GCA_046049675.1 Bacteroidota bacterium
GTCAGCTTCATTTATTTTCATTTTACCACCAGTCGTAGCAGTGGCTCCAAAACCCACTCTAAAGTTTACACGTGTGCCATCAAAATTGGCTTGGTCATCTCCCGCAGCATCTGTTTTAGCAACGCCATTTATCTTCATGGTACCAGGCACGTACACAGTATTAAACGGAATACTATCATAGCATATACTATTGATGGCTGTGTCATTACCTTTATTCCTCACAATGATTTCGTATTCAATGATATCACCTGGCAGGAAACTTCCACCATTTACATCTGTAACTTTTTTACGCAAATCGATTTCAGGGTCTACTACATCAATCATCGTAACAACTGTACCAACTCTGTAAGCTTCATTGCCAGTAGTTAATTTTAAAGTAGCACTTGTAGCAGAATTACCAAGATTTACATTACCTACATTGGGAATATTAAAAAGAGATGCATCATAACCTAAAGTATTATTATCAATTGGATTACGCGTTGTAACATTAACACCATAATTAGCAATGCTACTATTAAAGGCGTTATTCACAGGATGGCTTGCATCACTCAATTTTACGAAGTTGGGGAAATTTGTACCGTTTTGCCCACGGAATTGTAATGAATCAGACACAGAACTTCTATCTCCATCATAAACAATTAAACCACAGCGTGCACTAATTGGACCGAAAGGCGGTGTAGAGAATCCGGAGATATTTACATTGACATTAGCATTTGTACTTGCAACTGAAACCATACCATCAAAAACAGACAAGTTTCTTTTAGGCGCATTTTGGTCTGAGTAAATAATTACAAGCGTCCAACCACCATCTTTTTGCGAGCCAGAAGTTAAACCAACAATATTCGCACACGTATAAGTTCCGGGACCAGCTGCTTTAACAATATTCGTAACATCTCTAAAACAGTGGTAAGTAAAATTACCATCGGAAAACGTAGCTGTGGCGGTAATATCAGTGTATGAGCTTGCACCTGGCACTTTAAACTTACATTTCGTTCTGTTTGCAAAGGTCAGCGACGTGGCGTATTGAGCGGGTACATTGCTGATGGTTCCTACAGATGCTTCCGCTCCCCAATATAGACCAGCCCAAACTACTTCTGGGCATTGTGTACCGCTTGGCAAAACATAGTTAGAGGACGTAGAATTGAAAGTAGTTGCATCGGCATCAATGTCATTAAAGTAAGTTAGCGAAGCACTAGTATAGTTGTTCCCCGTGTTGTTATTCAAGGTTGCATTATCTGGCCCAGTATAAAGCGGGGTATTATTCGTTTTTGTGCAGTTGCCGCTACCTGTACCACACGAAATATTATTGTTGGCAACAAATATGAGGTCTCCTTTGATATTATTGGAATATCTGAGAGTAAGCTGAGCAGATGAATTTGTAGCAGCGAATAGTGCGCACAACACCAATAGAAATTGGCTACTGCGTAAAAATTTGACCATACGATTGTCACAAATATCGTTAAAATGGTGTGCAAATAGAGGTGTGTCAGGTAACCGTAGATGCGCAGGCGCGATTCCGTTGCCGCAGTCTTCAATGTAATTGACTAAGGTGTTAAAGACTTGACAAAAGACAAATGCGTAAAACAAAAACCAAGTAAACAGGCAGCAATAGCGAGGGCAGGCAATGCGTTAAAACATTCTAAAAAAATATCTAATTTACAGACAATTACACATTATATACTTTTACCATATAAAACGCGAAGCATCTCAAGAAAAGAGAGCTCTTCCTAAATTGCAATTGTAAGGATACATGTACTTTAACCTAAGGATGTCTTCAATGAAGACCACCAATCAACATAATAGTTATCCACACAAGCAGAATAGCGGGATATTCTTGACCCTAGTTAGCACATTTCAAGCTGTAGACAGTACTTTAACCTAGCATATGTCTAAGGCTAAATTGACTACCTAGAATCTATTCCTTCACCCATTTTTTCAATAGCAAAGCATTATTGCTAAGGCTTCCCACCACAAAACATTTGTTGTGAATCAGTGCTTGAGCCTTGTCTAACTGTTCTTTGATAACACCAGCATTGTTAATGTAATTCGAGTGCATAAAGTAGCTTCCACTTGAATCATGCAGTACATAACCTGTATGAAAATCTAACCCAACTATGTAAACAGTATTCAGTGCTTGTGAATTGACATAAGCTGCAAATTTCTCAAAGTCTGAAAAACGTTTTACATCCACACACAGCGTACTTATCATTTCAGATGACACCACTTGTGCTAATTTTGTTCTTTGAATTTTAAAGCTCAAGTCAGAAAGTGTATTGGTAATAAAATAGCCACAAGCAATATTGCCTTCACCAGGCTTTTGTGTAGTGCCATTAAAATCCCAAGGTGTACCCTTCCAATAATGGTAGATATCTTCACTTAGCACGTTGTATAAAAAATTTGAGACAGCTTTAGTACTGCTGTCTTTGAGTTTGCGTTTATCAAATGCCACTTGTTGCTTAAAAATTGTGTAGTCAACTTTCTGTATTTGTTTATCATTCTGCTTAGCAACAGCTTTTGTCGTATTCGCCTTGGCCACTTTATTGCCACTACTCGTGCACGACGCGCAACTTGTTAGTAGAAAAGCTATTGCTAGCCTATGAAGCACTTTAAGTCTAAGCATGCCATTCTTTTTTTGCACTTAGTAATCCACTCCTTGTGAGTTGAATTATCAGATGAATGTGCGAATGTATCGCACTACTTTCTTATAAAATTCTTAATTTTTCTGAAAGACGCAGTATCAATCGCATTAGCATACATGGCACTACCCTGCTCGATTAATAAATCACCACACTCAGAATTAAGGTCGGCGCTGAAAACAACGCTACCATTTTCCTTTAGACTTAGATGATAATCGTAATAACAGCGACTCCGATAATTTCGCCTTTTGGCAATAAAATTATTAGCGATATAATTAATTGCTGTAGGATTGCAAGTGTATATCTCTGGTGTACTTTCTGCAAACTCGCGATATAACTTAGATTGGTGCTGCCTAATTATCTTATTTGCATTTTTTACACTATCATGCAGTTTAGGAGGTGGTATATCATCCTGCCTTATGCCAACTCTTTTTAATTCTAAGCAGACATCCTTCTTACAAAATTGCTTTAATAGATGTGTTGTATCAATTGCACTTGGCGAAATATGGTAGCTTGTGTCAATAGTTTGCAAGCTCTTAGTTTTGCTAGTATGCTGTACTTTTAAGCTTGATGAATCTCTCGGTATTGCAATTGCCTTAGAGTTCTTTTTGTCTTCACTTTGGCACGAAGTGAAACAGATGGTAAAGATTGCTACGCAACAGTAACCTATCAAATTAACTTTCAACTGAAATGTCGTTACAATTAAACGATATTTATAATTAAGGATGCACATTCTCAAATTGCAAAATATTACTCGTTTCCACATAACTTTATTTAGCTCGTTCTAATGGTACCATAGGAGGTGGAACTTCTACTTCATTACACTCGCCTACATTAAAAAGTATTCGACTTGGATAACGCTGATTGCCAAATGCTTCGATCTGTACTTTACTTAAGTTCTCAGTGAACTGCAAATTACTAACTTCAACTTTACAACTTACGCTGTAATTTATACTTGAGAGCGCAACAGGAACATGCGGTTTTTTCTTGTGAACGATGTATGCAGATATATCATCACTGTCGTAACTAACAACTAGTTTGTATGCTAATGTATCAAGATAGCGCTGAAAATTTGAAGGCACATTATATTCCTTTCCAGTATAATTGTGCAAAAAGTCTATCAATTTTACATTGCAAAAATGTTCATGTAAGGCGGAGCAGAACATTGCTACTTGGTCATGACTAAAGGTATTAAATTTGTCGATGTAAGCATCAACATCAGATTGTCTAATGACTTGTAAATTTTTGCAATTTTGTAGCATATACGGCAGCAAGTACGAAGTAAAGTAAGGATAGAGTTTTACATGGTTGCGAATTTTCACAATTAGTTCTTGGTTGGCATTGTCTGGATCAAGGCAAAAACTTAAACTATATACCACCGATTGTAGAGAGCTAGGATCACTCATAGTGTCTAATCGGCTTTCTATGCATTTACACATGGAATTTTCAATCTCAGCAAGCATAAGCAAAGAATTCGAATCCAAAGCCTGAATTTCAATCATATAGTTAACAATGCTATCAAGATTCTGATTGATTGAAGCACGCAGCATAGCTGTATCGCACAACTTCAATGCAGCAACATCTTCACGCTTACCGTAAGTATCTTCTAGCAATAAATAATACTTGATATAGCCAGTCTTCATCTGCAGCTGAAGATTTTCCTTAAATTTTCTTGTAAAATACGCATACAAATCTTTGTCGGTTTGTGCATTTGTCTGTACGCTAATAAACGAACAACAAAAGAAAATAATGACAACTTTATAAAACCGAAAAAGCATGTAGAGATAATATGTTTTTTTTGCTAAAGTGTTCTAAAATATACGAGTTATCAAAACTACCCTACCACCCTTTCGCAAACTCAATCAGCAACTTTCCTACAGCATCAAAATTGGTAGTCGTAATACTCGCTGGCGTATCCCACACATCGTGGTACCAACCTGGACCGCCATTGCTATAAATAAAAATGGCAGGCACACCTAATTCACCAAAATAATAGTGGTCACTGTTTTGTGCCTTGCCTCTAATTTTTACTTCTGGCAGATACTTGCTGCGCTTATTAATATCTACTAGTCTATCAAAGATATTTTTATACGTTTCTCCATTAACTACTGTAATACCCTCCTCTGCGCTTCCCATGATATCTACATTAATTAGTGCTTTAATGCGTTTAAGGTCAAATGTTGGGTTCTTCACAAAGTACTCGCTGCCCAATAAACCAACTTCTTCTCCGCTAAAGA
>JBJORA010000095.1:0-17909 GCA_046049675.1 Bacteroidota bacterium
TTCTACAAAGATTGTAGGAATACGTGTTTTGTCGCGCGTTTCAATTACAACTTTCTCGCGTAAACCACTTTGCTCATCAGCTTCTTCGCGATAGGTTACACCATCTACGATACCTTCAAAGCGCGCTTTACCAGCAACTTCACTGATGATAACGGCGTTAAAGGCATCCCATGTACAAAGGATATCTCCTTTCTTAACCTTAGCATTATCTTTTACAGTTAGCGTTGCACCATAAGGAACGTTGTAAGAGATGAATAAACGATCGTCGCTATCTGCATCTACAATACGCATTTCACCAGTACGTGTTACAACTAGATCTACAACTTCGCCTTCTTTATTGGTATGCTTTACAGTACGTAAGCCATCAAACTGTACCTTACCGTCAAACTTACTATTTAAGCTACTTTCTGTTGCAGAGCTACTTGCCACACCACCCACGTGGAAGGTACGTAGTGTAAGCTGAGTACCAGGCTCACCAATACTTTGTGCAGCAATAATACCTACAGCGTCACCTTTTTGACTTGTACGTCCTGTAGCTAGGTTTAAGCCATAACACTTAGAACATACACCGCGCTTGCTTTCGCAAGTTAACACCGAGCGAATTTCTACGCTCTCGATACCTGCTTCGTCAATTGCTTCTGCGTTCGCTTCATCAATTTGTGTACCTGCTGTAACGATTACTTCGTGTGTAAGCGGATGAATTACATCTTCTAATGCAGTACGGCCAATGATACGATCGTATAATGGTTCTACTACATCTTCATTTTCTTTAAGTGCACTTGTATTAAGACCACGTAGTGTACCACAATCTTGCTCGTTGATAATTACATCTTGAGCAACGTCTACAAGACGACGCGTTAGGTAACCCGCATCCGCTGTTTTAAGGGCGGTATCCGCAAGACCTTTACGCGCACCGTGCGTAGAGATAAAGTACTCCAATACGTTTAGACCATCGCGGAAGTTACTAAGAATTGGATTCTCAATAATTTCACTACCGCTGCTACCACTCTTACGCGGCTTAGCCATTAGACCACGCATACCAGCAAGCTGCTTTACCTGCTGCTTACTACCACGCGCACCACTATCAAGCATCATGTACACCGAGTTAAAGCCTTGCTTATCGGTAGCCATTTCGTGAATAAGTGTTTCTGTTACACGCGTATCTACACGGCTCCAGATATCAATGATTTGGTTGTAACGCTCGTTGTTAGTGATTAAACCATTATCGTAGTTGAACCAAACCTCATCAACTTCTGCTTGCGCGCTGTCGATCATAGATTGCTTCACTTCTGGAATAATCAAATCGTTAGGGTTAAAGCTCAATCCACCTTTGAAGGCCATACGGAAACCAAGTGTCTTGATATCGTCTAGGAACTTCACTGTCTTAGGAACGTCGGTGTACTTAATGATGTTACCAATAATAGTACGAAGACTCTTCTTAGTAAGCAACTCATTGATATAACCAACCTCTTCTGGTACGTGCTGGTTGAATAAAATACGACCAACTGTAGTTTCTGTTAACTTAACAGTAAGTGTGCCATCTGGGTTACGTACTGGTACGCGAACACGGATGTATGCATGTAGGTCAATTTTCTTTTCGTTGAACGCAATGATAACTTCCTTTGGATTGTAGAAAGCCATGTTCTCGCCTCTTACCGGATCGTTTGGTAAGTTGCGCTTGCCCTTAGTAATGTAGTATAAACCAAGTACCATGTCCTGAGAAGGAAGTGTAATTGGCGTACCATTTTGCGGGTTAAGAATATTGTGCGAGCTCAACATCAACAACTGTGCTTCAAGAATTGCAGCATTGCTCAATGGAACGTGCACCGCCATTTGGTCACCATCAAAGTCAGCGTTAAAGGCACTACATACAAGTGGGTGCAATTGAATCGCTTTACCTTCAATTAGTTTTGGCTGGAATGCCTGGATAGACAAACGGTGAAGTGTAGGGGCACGATTTAGCATTACCGGGTGACCTTTCAAAATGTTCTCAAGGATATCCCAAATAACTGCTTCTTTCTTTTCTACTAATTTCTTAGCGCTCTTAACTGTTTTTACAATACCACGCTCAATCAACTTGCGCGTAATAAATGGCTTAAACAATTCAGCCGCCATATCTTTTGGTAAACCGCACTCGTGTAGTTTCATTTCTGGACCTACAACGATTACGCTACGGCCACTATAGTCAACACGCTTACCTAACAAGTTTTGACGGAAACGACCTTGCTTACCTTTCAACACATCGCTCAAAGATTTTAAGGCACGACCACCATCAGCTTTTACAGCATTACTCTTACGGCTGTTATCTAGTAAACTATCAACAGCTTCTTGAAGCATACGCTTCTCGTTACGTAAGATTACTTCTGGTGCTTTAATATCTAACAAACGCTTTAGACGATTGTTACGGATAATTACACGACGGTATAAATCGTTTAGATCGCTAGATGCAAAACGACCACCATCCAATGGTACTAATGGACGCAATTCAGGTGGAATAACTGGTACATATTGCATGACCATCCACTCTGGATTATTTGTAATGTTTGCATTAGCCTCACGGAATGCTTCTACCACGCTAAGGCGCTTCAAAGCTTCTGCTTTACGCTGCTGACTTGTTTCGAACGCTGCTGCATTACGCAACTCGTAGCTCAACTCGTCTAGCTTAATGCGACCAAGCAAATCTTGTACAGCTTCTGCACCCATCTTAGCGATAAACTTGCGCTCATCTTCATCTGGCAATGCAGAATTTTCGCGGCCTAATTTCTCAACGATATCTAGGTACTCGTCTTCAGTAATTAACTGTAGGTCTGTATCCTCGCTATCCTTAAGACTTAAAGCATTGCGCACCATACCGGCACCTTCACCACTTTGTATTACTACATAACGCTCGTAGTATACAATCATCTCTAGCTTTTTGCTAGATAGGCCAAGTAGGTAACCAATTTTATTTGGCAAACTCTTAAAGTACCAAATATGTACAACAGGTACAACTAATTTGATGTGACCCATGCGCTCGCGACGTACCTTCTTTTCGGTAACCTCTACACCACAACGGTCGCAAACGATACCACGGTAACGAATACGCTTGTACTTTCCGCAATAACATTCGTAGTCCTTAATAGGGCCAAAAATTTTCTCGCAGAACAAACCATCGCGCTCCGGCTTATAGGTACGATAGTTGATCGTTTCTGGCTTTAATATTTCGCCATAGCTACGATCGAGAATATTATCTGGGCTAGCAAGACTAATAGTAATCTTGCTAAAGTTTGCCTTGGTTCTTAGATCTTTCTTCAAAGACATATTTTAATGCTCTTTTTTTTAATTAATGTTTGTTTGTACTTAGCTGTTTTAGTTTAGTCGAAGTTTAGTTCTAAACCAAGGCCACGTAATTCGTGTACCAATACGTTAAACGATTCTGGTATACCTGCTTTTGGAATATTATCGCCTTTTACAATCGCTTCGTAAGTTTTTGCACGACCCATAATATCATCGCTCTTCAACGTTAATAATTCTTGCAAGATGTTGCTGGCGCCATAAGCCTCTAGTGCCCATACCTCCATTTCACCAAAACGCTGACCACCAAACTGTGCCTTACCACCCAACGGCTGCTGTGTAATTAAGCTGTACGGTCCGATACTACGTGCGTGCATCTTATCGTCTACCATGTGGTGTAGTTTAATCATATAGATTACACCCACTGTCGCTTTCTGATCGAAACGATCACCTGTTTCGCCATCAAATAAGTATGTGTGACCAAAGTTTGGTAATTCTGCTTCTTTAACCTCAGCATCAATCTGCTCGATACTTGCACCGTCGAAGATTGGTGTAGCAAAACGCTTACCAGCCTTAAGACCAGCCCAACCTAAGATTGTTTCGTAGATCTGACCCAAGTTCATACGACTAGGTACGCCCAATGGGTTAAGTACGATATCAACTGGTGTACCATCTTCTAGGAATGGCATATCTTCTGCACGAACGATACGGCTAACGATACCTTTGTTACCGTGACGACCCGCCATCTTATCACCCACTTTTAGCTTACGCTTAGTAGCCAAATAAACTTTAGCTAACTTCAATACGCCTGTTGGTAATTCGTCACCAATACTTACGTTGAACTTCTCGCGCTTGTAGCGACCTAGTTCTTCGTTTGTACGGATATTGTAGTTGTGTAATAATTGGTTGACATATTCGTCAATCTTCTTATCGCCAGTCCAACCCAAAGGATTGATTGTAGAGAAGTCGATACCTTTCAATGTCTTAGCATTGAACTTAGCACCTTTAGCAATTTGTAATTCGCCAAAGTTGTTGTTGATGCCAGTACTTTGCTGACCATCTAGTAAACTTTCAAGCTTGGTGTACAAAAGTTCTGTAATCGCCTTCATGTTTTCTTGATGAACGATTTCGATCTTTTCTAGTGCAGCTTTTTCTTTTACCTTGTAGTTCTTATCTTTCTTAGCGCGGCTAAATAATTTCTTATCAATTACCACACCTTCTACGCTTGGGCTTACTTTAAGTGAAGCATCTTTTGCATCGCCTGCTTTGTCACCAAAGATGGCACGTAAAAGTTTTTCTTCTGGCGTTGGATCAGTCTCACCTTTTGGTGTGATTTTACCAATCATGATATCGCCTTCTTTTACAGTAGCACCTACACGAATAATACCGTTCTCGTCAAGGTCTTTTGTAGCCTCTTCGCTTACGTTTGGAATATCGTTTGTAAGTTCTTCTTCGCCAAGCTTAGTATCGCGTACTTCTAGTTCGTACTCGTCAACGTGTACACTTGTAAACCAGTCTTCGCGTACAACTTTTTCGTTGATTACAATCGCATCCTCAAAGTTGTAACCTTTCCAAGGCATGAACGCAACCACTAGGTTACGACCCAATGCAAGTTCGCCACCTACTGTGCTATAACCTTCTGTAAGGAACTCACCGTTCTTTACTTTGTCGCCTTTCTTTACGCAAGGCTTAAGGTTGATACATGTACTTTGGTTTGTCTTGCGATACTTTGTAAGGCTATATACTTTTAAATCTTCTTCAAAACTAATTAGACGCTCTGTTTCGTTACGTGTGTAGCGAACATGTATTTCGTTACCGTCTACATATTCTACCACGCCATCGCCTTCTGCCATTAACTGAATACGTGCATCGCGTGCTGCTTTAGCCTCGAAACCAGTACCAACGATTGGCGCTTGTGGACGAATTAACGGTACAGCCTGACGTTGCATGTTTGAACCCATCAAGGCACGGTTAGCATCATCATGCTCTAGGAACGGAATAAGGCTTGCACTTAAACCTACAATTTGGTTTGGTGCAACGTCCATGTATTGTACGTCGTTCTTTTCTAGAATTGGGAAGTCACCTGTTTGACGGCTCTTTACTTTATCTTCTGCAAATTGATTATCTGCAGTAAGCGGCGCATTGGCCTGTGCAATTTTAGCTTCGTCTTCTTCTTCAGCACTTAAGAAAATGTGCTTGTTGACTTCTACTTTACCATTATGTACTTTACGATAAGGTGTTTCGATAAAGCCCATATCGTTGATTTGTGCGTGTACACAAAGTGTAGAAATCAAACCAATGTTTGGACCTTCTGGTGTTTCGATAGTACATAAACGGCCGTAGTGGCTATAGTGTACGTCACGAACCTCAAAGCCTGCACGCTCACGACTTAAACCGCCGGGCCCTAAGGCAGAAATACGACGCTTGTGCGTAATTTCTGATAGTGGATTCGTTTGATCTAAGAACTGACTTAATTGGCTTGTACCAAAGAATGAATTAATTACACTAGATAATGTACGTGCGTTAATCAAATCGATTGGCGTAAATACCTCGTTGTCGCGCACATTCATACGCTCACGAATTGTACGCGCCATACGCGCAAGACCTACGCCAAACTGAGCATATAACTGCTCGCCTACTGTACGTACACGACGATTGCTTAAGTGATCGATATCGTCAACGTCTGCTTTTGCATTCGTTAGTTTTACCAAGTACTTAATGATAGCAATGATATCTTCTTTAGTAAGCACCTTCGTTGTGATAGGTGTACTTGCTTGAAGCTTACGATTTACTTTGTAACGACCAACATCACCCAAATCGTAACGCTTATCGCTAAAGAATAGTTTCTCGATAATGCCACGTGCAGTTTCGTTATCTGGTGCATCAGTGCTACGCAACTGACGGTAGATATACTGTACCGCTTCTAGTTCGCTGTTTGTAGTATCTTTATTAAGCGTGTTGTAGATGATGGTATAATCGCCACCTACTTCTTCGCGCTGTAAGAATACTGTCGGTATGCTAAGGTCAGTAATAATTTCTACTGCACTTTCTGTAAGTACGCTATCGCGCTCAAGTACAATTTCGTTACGCTCGATACTTACAACCTCGCCTGTATCTTCATCTACGAAGTCTTCTGTCCAGCTGCGTAGTACGCGTGCTGCAAGACGACGACCAATATTATCGTTTAGGGTTTTCTTGTCGGCTTTAACTTCTTGCGCCATACCAAATAGCTCAAGAATATCTTTATCTGTTTGGAAACCAATCGCACGTAGAAGCACCGTTACAGGGAACTTCTTCTTACGATCGATATAGGCATACATTACATTATTGATGTCTGTAGCAAACTCCATCCAAGCACCTTTGAAAGGAATAACGCGAGCGCTATAGATTTTTGTACCATTAGGGTGTACGCTTTGACCAAAGAATACGCCTGGGCTACGGTGTAGCTGACTAACGATTACACGCTCTGCACCATTTACCACAAATGTACCACGTGGGGTCATGTATGGAATGCTGCCAAGGAATACGTCTTGTACGATTGTTTCGAAATCAACGTGCTCCTCGTCGTTACAGCTTAAACGCAATTTTGCTTTAAGTGGAACACTGTACGTAAGACCACGCTCCATACACTCGTCGATGCTATAACGTGGTGGGTCTACGAAATAGTCTAGAAACTCAAGTACGAAGATGTTACGTGTATCAGAGATTGGAAAATTCTCCTTGAACACTTTGAACAAACCTTCGTTGTTGCGCTTGTCTGGCGTAGTTTCTAACTGGAAAAAGTCTTTGAAACTTTTCAGCTGGATGGCGAGCAAATCTTGACCATCGCTGTTTTGGCTAATCTTGCCAAAATTGTGCCTGCTGATTTTGTTTTTTGTTGCTGACATTCTTATAAAAATATATTGGTTGTTTTGCTTTGACGGCCTGTGCTTATTAGCTACAAATGGTATAAATGCAAAAAACTACAAGACATAGCAATGTGCTACGCTGTAGTATAATTACGGTTAATACAATGTGTTGCCAATAAATACGCGGTGTGCAAAGGACAGCGAAGGTACGTTAAGCGGCGGCGATACGCAAATATTTTGCCAAACTAATGCCCGTTAACAAAAAATTTATTGACATTTTATGTAAGTTGTTGGTTTTCAATAAATTTATTTTTTGAGGTATAATGATTTTTGACATAAATCGTGGAAAAAGTGAGTTTGGGAGCTGAGTTTGGGTGTGCTTAACCGCAAAGACAGCGAAGTTTTGCGCAAAGGTCGCGAAGTTTGCTTAGGGTTTGGGTGTGTTTAACCGCAAAGACCACGGAGTTTTTCGCAAAGGACCGCAAAGGGTATTAGCTACAGTTGCGCTATAAGATTTTATGGCAATGAGACCAAAGATGTGCTTTATGGCACTTTGTGCATTGTTATTGGGTCTTTGTGCAGTCTCGCTAATGATATTGCTTCTACCCTACCTCTAGCTTTTGCGATGCTTTAGTATTGATGTACAAAGGTGCGCGAGGTGCTGCTGCCATTGCTGCTTTGAAACGTTGCCAGTAATGCACCTACTGGCAGCGCAGTAATATCGATGCGGTGAAGTCCTGGCGTTAAGCTGTGCGTTTGTAATAACTGACCTTGTATGTTGTATATGAATAAATCTCCACTTGTTGTTGCATCGATTTGCAATTCATCTTTAGCAGGATTAGGCCATAGTTGTGCTATTGCATTTTGCGTTGCATCTAAACCTGCTGGCCAAGTGATAAGGCCATTTATCCAATCAACAGCTGTATTTAGTACATTGTCGTTGCCACTGCATAAACCTGCACTTGTAAACCACACGGTAGAATCTACGGGATAATTTAAGTGCGTAAGATGTTGCCAAGATTTTTCGTGAACAAAAAAGTTAGAACCTTGTGTTGCTGCCCAATAGTTTTGATGGTTCATTGGAATAACTTCTAAGTGGCCATAAGCCGAATTGGTAGGCAAGCCAAAAGTGCGTGCTGTTGAAAGATTTCTAAACATCAGCGGAATAAAGTCGCCGGCGCTAACCGATGCAGGGCCAGTAAGTATGGCAAGTGGAATTTTAGAACTTGCAGCAAGCGCATCACCTATATAATAAGTAGATGGCGGTCCAGCTATGCCAAGCCCATATTTGTTGGCAGCACTATTGCGCAGGCTATACCCTACCCATACGCAACTTGTATCTGCTAAGTAGTTAAATGTTTTTTGATAAGCGAGAAAGCCGCCTCCTGCATTGAAACGCACATCAAGCACTAAGCCCTTTACTTGATCTACTTCTACTAAACGCTTTACATGATTGTACAAACTATCGCCGCTAACATCGCCACATTTGTACATGGCCACATAACCTATTTGCGATTGTGGCATCACTGCGCTTGAAATTTCTCTGCCTTGATTAAATATTTGACCAGGACTAAGCTTTAGTACTGTGCTGGGCAAAATTTGTTCTGTGCAGAAATTAAAGTACGAAGGACCAAACATTAAATCTGTAGGGTAACTTTCAATGGTGCCGTTGCACTTTTTGATATTAATGCTATCAAACAAATGCCAGTTGGCGCCTACAGATGTCATATACATATGCCACTGCGATGCGGGACTAGCAGCAGTGCCGTATGCTTTTGGTAATTGATGGCGCAAGATGGTTTGTACAAGTTGTGCCCACGGGATATTATTATAACCTAAAATTTCGTCGCCGCGTTGTAAATTAAAAACATGGCCTGGTGATGCCTCGTACACTACAAGATGACTATCTATTGTGTATGTGATACATGCCCCAAAGCCAGGATCGGTATCGTACACAAAAGGAATACCATGAAAGAAAGGCACATTACCAAAATTGCCGTCGTAAAAATAGGTATGACCATCGTTGAGCAAATGCAATAAGTGACTACGAATACCTGCAAAACGCCCCGCTGTTACACCAGCTGCAATTTCGTTGTGCATAGCCAATGCAATGCTATCCCAGTTATACATAGGTAAGTTTACAAAGCACGGATACTTAGTGCTGATATAATTCCAAAACTGGTCAAAGGCTTCTAGCTTTATAGAGTCTGCATCGCCGTAACCATATACACTGTCTACTAAGTGTGCCCACTGCGTTGTGTCAAAAATTGCGCCAGCGCGTGTTTTGCGAGCGGTATGGTCTGGATGAAGTTGTGGGACAAGTTGTTGTGCTATTGGATACTCGCCACTTGTATTGGCGGTAAACACGTGTTGCGCATTCGTTGTGGCTGAGGCAACTACGAACAGAATAATGCAGCGTAAAAATTTGTGAAGCATAACAGTTAATTTTATAGTGGTATTAATTCACTACAAAACTAGATGCTGCTAATGAAGTGCTGCTGATTTACGCGTCACCTTTGGGTCACCGTACCGTAAAATAATAATGACAGAATTAATACCTGCGTTGCACTGCATAGTAACAAAACATGCTACTAAAACAAACCATTCACTTCGCTATTCACTAGCTCAATTACTTTGGCGAGGTCTTGTTCGTGGTCTACAAAATTGATTTGATCGATATCGATGATGAGTAGCTTACCATCTTTGTAACTATCTATCCAAGTATTGTAATACTCGTTCAAACGCTTGAGGTAGTCTAGCCGAATATTATCCTCGTACTCGCGGCCGCGCTTTTGAATTTGGCCTACCAAGGTTGGTACACTCGCGCGCAAATAAATAAGCAAGTCCGGCGGACTTACCATGCGCTTTAGTGTTTTGAAAAAAGTGCTATAGTTCTCGAAATCACGTTTTGGCATTAAACCCATTTCGTGCAGGTTGGGTGCAAAAATGTGTGCGTCTTCGTAGATGGTGCGATCTTGGATAACTGTATTGGCACCCTCGCGAATATCTACCAATTGGCGAAAGCGGCTGTTGAGGAAAAAGATTTGCAGATTAAAACTCCATCGCTGCATATCGTTGTAAAAATCGTTGAGGTAAGGATTATTTTCTACATCCTCAAACTGTGGAGTCCATCCAAAATGCTTTGCGAGCACTGTGGTGAGTGTTGTTTTGCCAGCGCCGATATTGCCAGCGATAGCTACATGTTTTAACTTTTTAGCCTTTGCCATTGATGTTTTGCTTACTTAACTCAAGTGCTTAGTATAGGTTTAGCCCCTGCCCTACGCTTTTGAAGCGGTGAAAATACAAGATTATTACAAGTGGACGTTAAATATGTGGATATTATCCATAGCAAAAAGCTGTGGTTTTTTTCCACATTAGGGGTGTTGGGTGGTAGGCTATAGTATTATCGGTTATGACCTTACAGCGAGCTTGATTAGTTGATGTTTTCGGATTGGTCACGAAGCTTCCACTAGCTAAAGATTATGGTCATTTTGAATGCGACCTGGCTGCACTAGTAGAAACAAAGCCGCTGGTTTGTGCGGTTTGCACATACTTGTACCTAAGTGATGTTGCAAATCTTAAAGTTAACGTGTCATTTTGTAGTAACGCATATGAACACTTGAGCGCATCACATGCCTGTGCAATTTCAGCCTCTTCCTCTTCAGACAATTTGCATTTTGCACCTAAGTGCTGTGACATATTTGTGTAGTTAATAATATCTAAGCCAGAACGTACGCATCTTAGCTTAGAGGCCTCATAAGCAACATCTTCATTTTTGCACTTGCTCAAGTACATTTTGAGTGTAGAGATTTTTTCATAATTTTTTTCTATGCGCACTTTTGCTTTTTCGAGACTGTCTCTGCCAATGATGGAGCGCCATAGTATGTTGATTGCAATAAACAATCCAACGAGAAGAATGAAGGTGTTCTTGTGCGTCAGGATTTGTGAAGGCAGGAATGAATGTTTGAAGAAATATGGCAGTTGGGATTACATATATCGGATTGCTTCTTACAGACTTATAATCTCCTCAGTGTCCCTATGGGAAACACTGAGGGAGTGAAAATACCGTTCATTAGTGCTTTCAGAAAACATATATGTCTGCTTTATCTATGCAAAGGCAGGCACGCTATACAGGAGAAAAAGTAAGAGTGTCAATATTTTCACAATACTAATTTTTTACTGCAATAAAATACGCTTTTAAACTGTCCGCTAGCTTAATGGGCTACCAGAATTCTTGTGAAAACCGACAGTGACAGGTAGGAGTATTTCTGGTAATTGAGGCAGAAGCCCTGCCAATTCAGAATGTGTCGTACTGAAGTTAAACATCTTTAGCCCACCATTGGGTAGCCACATGAGAGTAGAAATCATTTTGAATTACGCTTAATCGCTTTTGACGATTTACTCACAGGTATCACAGTAATAGTATCTAAGGCATAATTAGATAATTGCTTTAATTCGTTCTGTACTTTGAAATTCCATTGGTTTTGCTTTTCATAATTCTGCCCATGATGAGTTTCTAAATCATATATATCTTGCAGCGAATCTAATCCTGAAAGCAAATTGCCAATTGCGGTTTCTATGCCATCTATACTATCGCCTCTTTTTGCAAATTTTACCGCTTTTGCCCTTGCTTTGCGGCAAACCAATTCTCCTATATCAAAGTGTAATTGTTCGTGCTGCAAAAGCACGCTATCAGCAGAACCTTTAATCCATGATAGCGATGGAATAAATTCACAAAAAACAACTATTTCAATTTGCTTGTCGGTTTTCCTATGCACCAAGTATGAGGCCTGTACCGCTGACATCGCATCAACTGCCTTGCTGCTGTCAGTCTTTGCTTTAAAGTCACTAACTACTAGCCGCGTTGATGTCCATTTAATATTTGCAGGGCTTTGAATTGCATAAGAAGCAGCTAGAGACATGCCCATAAATAACATGAAGCCAAGCCAATTTCTGAAATCTAAAAAAAGTGATCGCGTCATATGAGCCTCCTTTTGCAATTTTCGTCTACTTTATTTTATTTAGAAATTAAAACTTACCTATTTCAAAAGTTTACCAAGATTGCAATTAAAATTGCTTTGTGTACTTAAACTCAACCAACCGAGGCCCATCTTTTACGACGTGTCCAATAGTAAGCAAACACAATTGGTCATATGGCATTTCAATCTTCCTATTTAGCTTTACATGTATAGGAATCTTAGTGTTTGAGGACTTTAGAAATAGTCCATTTTGATCTTCAAAAATATCTAATTCAATCACCTTTTTGCCATCAATTGCAAAATAGCAATCTTCATTATAGGTTTCACTTCTGCAAGCAGTGATGATAATCAAAATTTTTTTTGTTTTCAAATTGAACTTGCAAATTCTAAAAATGTAGGAATTAGTTGCAACATAGCTGTAGCCATCTCTAATTTTACTACTTGAAATCAAGTAGAAAATGATAATTAAAGCGCTAATGATTATTAGGATATACTTCATGTTTATTTATAATTGCTTCTTCAACTAATTGATGTTTTACTCAATTAACACAAGAAATTGGTGTGGGCTTTAACCCTACCCTCTGTTGTTATGACAATAAAAATACAAGATTATTACAAGTGGGCATTAAATATGTGGATATTATCCATAGCAAAAAGCTGTGGTTTTTTTCCACATTGGGGGTGGTGGGTGGTAGGCTTTACTTTTAATGGGAATGACTATTATAACTAGCTTGATTGGCATAAATTTTCAGATTGGTAAGGAAGCTTCCACTAGCTAAAGATGTTGGTCATTTGGAATGTGACTTGGCTGCACTAGTAGAAACAAAGCCACTGCTACTTGCGGTTTGCACATACTTGTACCTAAGTGAAGTAGCAAAGCTTAAAGTTAAGGTGTCATTTTGTAGTAAGGCATATGAACACTTGAGTGCATCACATGCCTCTGCAATTTCAACCTTTTCATCTTCAGACAATTTGCATTTTGCACCTAAGTACTGTGACATATTTGTGTAGTTAATAATCTCTAAGCCAGAACGTTCGCATCTTAGCTTAGAAGCCTCATAAGCAACATCTTCATTTTTGCACTTGCTCAAGTACATTTTGAGTTTAGAGATTTTTTAATAATTTTTTTCTATGCGCACTTTTGCTTTTTCGAGATTGTCTCTGCCAATGATGGAGCGCCATAGTATGTTGAATACAATAAACAATCCAACAAGAAAAATGACGTTGTTCTTGTGCATGTTGATTTATGAAGGTGGTAATGTTTGAAGAAATTATGTCAATTGTAATTACATAAATCGCAGGGCTTCTTACAGACCTATAAAATCCTCACCGGCCCTATTGAAGTAGCTGAGGGAGTGGAATTTTTAATTTATGTAACGTAGTTTCTTGAACTAGGATTTGACAAACTTTGCACTTGCTTTTGCGAGAACTAAACTATCTAAGGGCTATCTTAACGTTGAAATCAAGTAGATATCCTTATACATTGGATCTGTAAATAGGTTGGGCTTTTCTAGACAATACTCCATTACTAACGTATCGCCAATGTTTATCTTGTTATAAATGCTATCTGCAATCGAAGTATTTACAGATATAGATATTCTCCTTCCTGATAACCAATGAGAATAGGTGAGGTATGTAGCTCCACTAAAACCTCGCGATTTTTTGTCAATAACACAAAAGCTACGCATTTTAGTGCAAGCATCTCTTTCTAACTTGGCAACTCGCATGTATATAAATCCAAACAAAAAAAGTGCAAGACCTATTTTGGTTGCCACATAATCTTTCTTATTATTCTGTAATAGCATATCGGTTTACTGGTCAGGAATAAACTTTTTTTCGGTTGCTTGCTCGCCAATATTTACGGTAGTCTCGAATACAATTCGTGTCATCATGCTAGCACCTGCAGAACCTAAAGGATCAACAGCCCCGCTTGCAGCATTACCTAAGCCACCAAGCCCAACTCCCCACATTAGTGAGTTAAACGTTTCATTAGCTGCTTGAGTCAAAGACTTGTCATCAAATATTGTTTTCGCAACTGGTATACTTCCATCTTGATTTGGCAGTAAAGGAAAATCAAGGGCGCCTCCTACCACTGAACCACTGCCAGGTAATAGTACACCGTCAGCTACGCAGTCAGCACAATCAATTTGGCCTTTTATCGTATACTGTATAACAGCGCTAGCAGTACCCTTTAGAAAAATGTAATCAGTACTAAAGCCAAATAAACTCGGTGCCGCGGCAGTCATAGCAGACGATACGCTACTGATAGCTGCGCCAGCACCGCTTGCTGCAATTGCTTCTGGAATTAGTGGCGCACCAGCCATTGCCACAGGTCCTAAACCAACAAATAGTGCACCGGCGTCGCAAAATGCAACAGTTGCACTCAAATTTGCTGCATCAACCTGAGCCTGACTGTAGTATAACTGCCATTGTCCAACATCGCCATCTAATCCTCCTGTCCAATAGTACTTCCGACGGTCTCCGTTAAAAAAGGTTTCGGTGCAATAATATTCAACTTCAGCTCCAGAAACTAAATCGATTGCAGTGCGTTTATAAAGCGGAGTGTCAATCGCGTTATAGTAATCAGGAATATAATCCGAATATGATTCAGTAAACTTCCCTGGTGGCGGTGGATTTTCTTGTTCTGCACCATCTAGGTCAATATAGCGAATTGGATTGTTTCCTGCAAACTGAAAAGGCGTATAGAATGGATAGCTAAAGGAAAGTGGATCTACTGAAACAAAGCGGCACAGCCTTGAATCAAATGCGCGAAGACCATAGTTTAAAAAAATTCCAATTCCCATAACATCATCATCTTTCTCTTCTCCATTAAACCCAAACCTATACCCTTCCTTCCCATCAAACCATTGGGTGCTAGCCGTAATATTGCCAGCCTCCGCCGCGGCGGATCGGGCATTGCATTTAGGCGAACCAAAGGCGTAATAGTTGTACATGCTTAAGGTTATTGGTGTGGCGTTGGTTATGGTAAAGGTAGGGATTGACGAGGAAATTGTGGCTGTAGGCTTGCCTTAAGTGGTGCGATTTTTTTTGTACAATGGTATCCTCAGTGTCTGTACACGAGACACTCAGGGAGCGGAACTTACTCTACTATTATGTGGCGCGGTCCGTGGCCTCCACCAGTGCTCAATAGAATTAAGTAGACCAAGGGAGGATAAAAAATCATGAAGGCGAAAATTGCTAAAATTGCAATTCTTGGAACTAGCCTGCCGATTTTTTTGCCATATGCCTTTTCAAGCTCAAAAACATAACTATATGACGTTTTTTGCTTGTCGCGATAGATAAGCTTTATTGCCATGTGTACAACTATGCCTAGGTAAATAGCAAAAAAAATAAAATCTAGTTTTACTGCAGTATACTTTGTGTACTTGTCAAATAGTATAATCAATAAACCGATGTTATACAGTAGAAAAAGATGTGTAAAGCCGATATATGTATTGTAAGTAAAAAAAAGTCTATCCCTGCCTCCTTTATACCCCTCGTATATCAAGTAAAAAATTAGATTATTCATCGATTGTCATAACTAAAGGTTTTTCACTGCTGATAATTTGTCGCCAAAGTACAGAGAATACTACTAACGTTTCAAAGCTATTATTCTTGTGCATGCGGATATATAAAGGTAAGAACGTTTTGAGAAACTTCTGATGGTATAATTGCACAAATCGGATCGTTTCTTGCAGACCGTTAATATGCGCAGTGTCCCTAGGAGAGACGTTAACGGGATGGAACCTCACGGCCGTATTATATATTCACAATAGTTTTCAAAAGTGCCATTAGTTTTTTTATAAAATACCATTTTTGTACTATTCGCTTCTTTTCGTACACTATCGCCCAATTGAATATTAAATTTCTTAACATCATCCGCTATTGGCAAACTATGTATTGTATAATCTCCAATCTTTAAATTATACGAACCTCTATTTATATTATCTAACGTATTTAGTTTACCGCTAAGTTCCTTGCTTATTAAAGTTTTTACTTCCTGTTTATGGTGCAGGTAATTTTTTCTAAAATAAAGAAAAGCTAATAGTATTACAATAACAAATACAACGTATATCGTGTTACTATATTTTGTGTTTCTTCGTATTCTCTCTGCGATCATTTAAAGACAAGATTAAGTGTTGAGCAAATGTATAAATTGTAAGCAAAAGTAAACTTATCCTTTGCTCCCCTATACACCTCATAAATAATACAAAATAACAAAATACTCTTCGTTTGTTAGAACTTAAGGCTTATTGCACCCAGTGCTTATGCGACATTGTGTGGTAAAATTATATGTACTTTTCACTGCTAAGCAAGAAATAATTCCTTTGCATGAAGTTTTTGAGGTGCTAGGCTGTGCTTTGGAAGATGCTAACTATTCTTTTCATTTCAGAAGTAGTCCAAGCAATGCTGTTATATTGGATACCCATTTGCTTACCTTTGAAGTAAACATACATATAAGGAAGTCGCGACCTAAAAGGATTTCCACCTATAGTCATTTTAAAGTCTGTATAAGCTCCCTCGACTATTACCGTACCCGCATTAACTACATACTCAACTTGAACATTTTTCTCCTTGCAAGTTATTCGAGTGATGTTAAAGCGATCTTGAGAAACGATTTTAAAGGTCTGAGATCCAACAATTAAGAACATAATTCCAAAATAGTACTCTCTATCGTAAAATAGATAGATGAGCAGTAGAAGTAACCAAAGTAAAATTATAAACTTTAAGCTAGCACCTTTGTTCACAGGGTATTCATGAGAGAACTTTACGGACATTACTAATCGAATTTTGTTAAATCAATAAACTTCTGAGTGCTTGGAGCAGCTTGATGCAAAAGACGCACAGAAGTAGTTCGTGCTCTAGACTTATAATTTACACTGTTTCGTTTGCCTTTCATATTGCAATTTTTGCTTGTCTATGGTATCCGAATGTATACCCTTCCTCCGTATCAAACCATTCGGTGCTAGCCGTAATATTTCCAGCCTCCGCCGGGGCGAATCGGGTATTGCATTTAGGCGAACCAAAGGCGTAATAGTCGTACATGCTTAAGGCTATTGGTGTGCTAAAGGTAGGGCTTGATTGGGAAATTGTAGCTGGAAGCTTGCCGTAAGTGCTGCGTTTTTACGATAGTACGGTATCCTCAGTGTCCCTACAAAAGTCACAGAAGGAGCTAAATAAAAACAAATATTAAATCCCGACTACAAACGGAAGTAGCAATATTGAATTGCAAAGTTGCCTTAAGGTAGACGGATAGTATGCAATTTTATAATTGCATTTGATTGGATAAAATTCATCTGGCGAAGCGTTGAGACTTTGCGAAAAGTAGGAACATATTGCATTAACTTCTTTCTTGCCCCAAATATTGGTCTGTGTAAGTAAGGCCTTAAACTTTGAAGCATTCTCACCACAGTGGTAATAGTAAATATCAAACAGCACCGACTCATTAAAGCCAGATACTTTGTAGATATTTCCCGCTTTTAGGCTACAAGGTGTAGCTAAATCCACTATTGGTTCACAAAAAATATATTGACCATTAGTTCTTTTGCTAAATGCAATTAAGTCAGGTGTACTCACTGTCACAACGTAGAAAATCATACCAGTGGCAGCCACCCTTTTGCAATCGCGCAATTGAAAAGTTTCAGCGGATAAAGATTTATACCTGCTAGAACTCAAGGAACTATCCACAAACCTGCAATCTTGATATATTTCTTTTTGCAAATGGTCCTTGAGTACTTGATCTACACCTAGTTGCTGGCTATTGCAAGGTGTATGAACTAATAGCTGCAGACTAAATAAGAACAAGGTT
>JBJORA010000096.1:0-3352 GCA_046049675.1 Bacteroidota bacterium
ATGTGTATACGCTAGAGCAAAAACATTTTCCTGTAGATCTTAGTTTGGATAAGCTTATGGAAAGCCTAAACCCTGAGCATTTTTTTAGAGCTAACCGCCATTTGATTATACAACGCAGCACCGTACGCAGTTTTGCCACAAAAGAGAAAAGTAAATTGTTACTGAACTTAGAACCTTTGCCGCCAGTTGAAACCAATGTAAGCAGCGAAAAAAGTGCTGAGTTTAAAGAGTGGTTTAGGTAGTTAGTATGCTGCTTTAATCCTGCAACTCAAAATCTATTTCCATACTATCTAGGTGTACACCCGCAACAAGAATGTTTACATTGTCACCCATGGTAAGTCGTGTTTTAGTACGCTCTCCAATGAGGCAAAACTCTTCTGGTACATGCTTAAACACATCGTAGTGTAGTAAATTGGTAAGCGACACTAAGCCTTCGCATTTGTGCGCCTTGGTTTCTACCCAAAAGCCAAAATGCGCAACCCCTGTTATCACACCCTCAAAAGTTTGTCCAATATACTTTTGCATATACTCGCATTGCTTGTATTTATTGGCATCACGCTCGGTGGTCATTGCTGCACGTTCTCGCTCGCTGCAATGCGCGCTCTTATCTTGCATTTTTGGATCCATCGTAATGTGGCCATCCAGCACTTGCTGCAACACACGATGTACCAATACATCGGGATACCTACGAATTGGCGAGGTAAAGTGGCAGTAGTATTCAAAAGCCAAGCCATAGTGTCCAATATTCTGTGTGCTGTATTCTGCCTTCGCCATCGTGCGAATGCTCAAGGTTTCTAGCACAGTCTTTTCTGGCTTGCCGATACTTTTCTGTATCATTTTATTAAAGCTCTTGGCAATACTCTCGCCATCTGTCATGTCAAACTTATGCTTGTACTTTGCTGCAAAAGCAATAAAGGTTCTTAACTTTTCGTCGTTAGGCAAGTCGTGTATTCGATAAGGAAACGGCACTTGCTTGCCCTTTACTTTGTGCTCAAATACATGTAAGGCTACTGTACGATTAGCAAGCAACATCAACTCTTCAATTAATTGATTGGCCTCTTTACTTACTTTTAGTTTAATACCAATTGGTACACCCTGTTCATCTAAATCAAAGCGTACTTCTTCGCTACTAAAATCAATAGCACCAGCAGCAAATCTTTGTTCGCGTAAAATGGCAGTAATACCATGTATCGTTACGAGTTGCTCTGCATTGTCGCCTTTTTTTGTTTCAATAATTGCTTGCGCTTCTTCGTAGGTGTATCTGCGTACGCTATGAATTACAGTGCGTCCGAGCCAGTATTTTTTGACATTGCCTTTGGCTGTCATTTCAAATACTGCACTAAAACAAAGTTTGTCTTCATTAGGTCTTAAGCTACAAAGCTCATTACTAATTTTTTCGGGCAGCATTGGGTTTACACGATCGGGCAAGTATACACTTGTAGCGCGTGCATAGGCTTCTGCATCAAGCACAGTACCTTCGCGCACATAGTGACTCACGTCTGCAATATGTATACCTATTTCATAGTTGCCATTTGGTAAAACTTGGTAGCTAATCGCATCGTCAAAATCTTTTGCATCGCTTGGGTCAATCGTAAACGTAAACACGCTTCGCATATCGCGGCGATTATTTATTTCGCGCTCATCAATTACCGTGCTTAGCTTATTCATTTCTGCAAGGGCTTCATTGCTAAACTCTAGCGGGAATCCAGCGTCGAGCAACATTTCTTTCATGGCGATATCGCTTGCTCGCACACCTGTAATTATTTCAAGCACTTCTGCTTCAGGATTTTTTCTACCCCTACTCCAGTTAATATTGCCAATTAAAACCTTGTCGCCGTCTTGCGCACCCATGAGGTGTTCGTGATTGACGTAGAAATCTGTGCCAATCTTATTGCTACTTGGAATAGCAAAAGCATTGGCGCCAAATTGCTCAATACGTGCTACAAGCGTGCTAGTATTGCGCTTGATGACCTTTACAACTTTGCCGCTTGGCCTGCCAGTCGTTGCACCTATATGGTACACTTCTACTTCTACCTCGTCGCCATTGACCGCTGTATTAAAGTGTGGTGCACTAATGCGAATGTCTGTAAGTAGTTTTTCTTTTGTGTTGCCGGTGCTAATAAATCCTGCACCACTTTTTGTAATTTCTAAAATACCAATAACGTTCTTCATGCGTATTGGTTTGCCTTTTGAGGATGCTCGTGTTGAGCCTTTATTAATCTTTTCCTTCTTGGTCTTGGTACTGTTTCGTCTGCCCATAGTTATATTCATGTTGTTCTAAAATAGGATAGTATAAAAGTATATGTTGTAAAATTAATCGCTCAAATTGCGATGCAGCATTAAATAAAAATGAAATCTTTACGGGTAATACGTGCAACGCTATATTAGCTTGCGTGAATAAGTTCTGGTGCAAAGCTAAGCGTGTAAAATCCTTTTCTGTGCATAATAAAATGTTATTGCCTTTTGGCATGTTGCCAAATGTTTCCAAAATATCTTGCACATCATCAGTGTTGTAGTAGTAGTGATCTTTGTACTTCAACACATGCACCATGTCGGCTTCTTGCTTCAAATAAGCTACTAGTGCAGCATTGTTTGCTATACCGCTTACAAGCAAAATTTGTTTGCCTTTCAAACTAGTTTTTTCGCCAGTATTTGCGCTGTAAGCCTCGCCGTGTGCTAAGGTGCTAAAAAAAACTTGCTGGTGCTCCGTTGCATTAATTTCTTTTGTAATTACTGCTGCTTGTGCTTCAGTTAATTCATGCGGACATTTTGTAACCACAATGATATCAGCACGTATTGCGCCACTTCTAAACTCACGCAAATTACCAAAAGGCAAAATATAATCTTTTGTATAAGGCTTGCTAAAATCCGTCAACAAAATATTTAAGCTAGGTGCTATGCTTCTATGCTGAAATGCATCGTCTAATAACAGTACTTGTGTATAAGGCTTACGCTGTTTCAGTTGCGGTACTGCCAAAATTCTATCTTCGCAAACACATACACTTATATGCGGAAACTTCGTAAAGAACTGCATTGGTTCGTCGCCAATATCGCGTGCATTAATGCCCTCTGCTGCTAAAATAAACCCACGTGTGTAGCGACCATAGCCTCTACTTAGTGTGGCTACTTGATAGGTGTCTTGCAGTAATTCAATAAGGTATTCTGTATGCGGTGTTTTACCTGTGCCACCTACACTTAGATTGCCTACATTAATTATGGGTAAATTAAACTGTAAGCTATCACTCAATTTCCAATCGTATAATTTATTGCGCAAGGCTACAATCAAACCATACGGTATGGCAAGTGGTAAAGTAAGGTAGCGTAAAATTTGTAATAGCATTTATCTTTTGCC
>JBJORA010000097.1:0-117874 GCA_046049675.1 Bacteroidota bacterium
GTGGTACATTTACATTAGCATGTAGTAATCAGCCTTATGCAATCAATGTAACTGATGGTGCTTGTTCTGCGCTTGATTCAATTGAATTAGCATGTGTAGCGCCAATAACCTTAACAGCGTCTATAGACTCAGCTATCGAGTGTAATGGCGGTGTAACAAGTATTAGTGCAGCTGGCGGTGGTGGCACATCGTACACTTATACCTTGAGCGGTGCAAGTTCTAGCACAAATGCAAGTGGTACGTTTACAAACTTAAGCGCTGGCGTTTATACAGTTACTGTTGCGGGCAATGGTAATCTTGCTTGTACATCAAGCGTTGCAATAAGTATTGCCGAACCATCAGCCATTGTAATTACACCTACAGTAGTAAATCCGCAGTGCGGAGCAGGTACAACAGGTACAATTGCTGTGAGCGTAAGCGGTGGTACACCAGCATCTAGTGCGCCATTCTATACGATTCTAATTAATGGCAATCCAATTCAAGCGACATACCCAATTGGTTGCGATACCATACAAGTTACAGATGCAAACGGCTGCTTAGCAGAAGATGTAGCCTGCATTATTGCAACAGCTAATTTAGGTGTTCAAGCAAATGCAAGTCCTCTAGAGGTTTGTGAAGGTGAGGGAGTAACTTTCGCAGGGAGTAATACGCAATCTAATGCACTAAGCTATGCTTGGAGTAATGGATCTACAGGTGCTCAACCGCAAGATGGTATTCCGTTTGCTGTTTATCAAAGCGCTACATATACTGTAACAGGTACTGATGGCACATGCTCTGAAACTGCTACTGTTAGTATTACTGTAAATCCTAATCCTGTATTAAGCTTAAGTGCATTACAGCCAAAATGTGGTGGCGATTTAGGTGAAATTAGTTTTAGTGTAAGTGGTGGCTTGGCAAGTTATTTTACAACGTATATGGGTTCCACAAGTGCTTTAGCTAGTCCTATTGTCAACTTAAATGCTAATACTTATACTCTGACTACGATAGACCAAAATGGTTGTATGGATACAAGCAGTATTGTAATAGATGCAGCTCCAACCCAACTGGTTGTGACTGGTATAGTTGAACAACCAGCTTGTGCGATAGATACGATTGGCGAAGTAACAGTTTCAATCGCGGGTGGTATCTCTCCATTTAATATAACGATTGATGGTAGTGCGCCAACGGCCTTTTACGGTATAGGTTGTCATACCATTAGTGTAACTGATGCAAATGCTTGCATAGATACGGCAATCGTTTGTGTAATTGCAGCGCCTAGTTTAGGTGTTGTCGCAAATGTTAGCCAAGATTCATTCTGTGCTGGTGCTGCTGTAAGCTTTACTGGAAGTAATACAAGCAATGCAATATTGACCTATACTTGGAGTAGCCCTAATGCAAATGTTCCTGTTGAGGGAACGCCTATACAAGTATACCAAACTGGCGTGTATACCGTTAGTGGTACAGATGGTACGTGCACAGAAACATCTACGGTAGAAATTACCTTGTTGCAAAGTCCTAGTTTGACGCTAACTGCAACACAGCCAAAATGCTTTGGTGAAAATGGCGAAATTGCCTTTGCAGTTAGTAACGGTATGTTGCCATATAACACAACCATGTTGGGCAACAGCAGTTCTTTATCAAGTCCTGTAACTGGTCTAGCCACAAGTGGATACACCTTGGTAACAAGTGATGTCAATGGATGTATGGATACTGCTGATGTTACAATCGATGCTGCACCAAGTCAATTGCTAAATACGTTTACAATAAGCAATCCTACTTGTGCAACAGATACGGTTGGCCAAATTGCGGTTACTGCCAATGGCGGAACACCTGCACTAACTACAACTATAGACAATGCACCATTAGCAGCTAATTACAGTATTGGTACACATATTATCACAACAATTGATGGTAATTTATGTGAAGCAAGTGATACCGTAGAAATTATTGCTGCTCCATCATTTGGTGTTCAAGCTAATGCAAGCGCGCTAACAACTTGCGCTGGTACTGCTATAACTTTTACTGGTAGTAATACGCAAAATCTTGCATTAACTTATACATGGAGTAATGGTATTCAAGACAGTATTCCTTATGTAGTGCCATTTACAACCACATATACTGTAACTGGTACAAGTGGTACCTGTGCTGAAACTTCTGTAATTACAATTACAACAAATACGGATACAGCACAACTAGCGCAATCAGCTGCAGCAAATGATTCTAGTTTAGCAGGTAATGCTTGCAGCAGTTCATTATTGCAGCCAGACGGCTCTACAATTAATTTTGGCGATGCAAGCTGTAATTTGATTGCAACTGTAAGGGACTATGCTGGTATAGATTTAGGCAATGTAAGTGCTTGCGTACAAGTAGCTGCGGCTGTTCCAACGTGGAATGGTCAGCCATATGTGGCGCGTACTTATACAATTACACCAACTAATCAAGGACCTGCTGACGTAACGCTTTATTATACGAATGATGACATCTTGGATTACAACAACTACATCATTAATAACAATAGTAGCTTCCCTCAATTTGCGTTACCAAGCAATCCACGCAATGAAGATTCATTTACCGTGTGTATTACCAAATTAAATGGTGGCGGTCTTGGTGTTGGTACTGTAGATGCCGTAATTCAAGCGCAAATGCGATGGAATGCTGCAATGAATCGTTGGGAGGTAACATTCCCAGTGACAGGCTTTAGTTCTTTCTTCTGTCATACTTGCAACCCAGGCAATATACCCTTGCAGCTAAACCTAGTTGAGTTTAGTGGTCGTAAAGAAACCAATCATAATGTATTGAATTGGGTTACCAGTAGCGAACAAGACAGTAAAGCGTTTAATGTATTGTATAGTGCTGATGGCAATAATTTTGTGCCAATTGCAACTGTGCCTTCTAAGGCAGTGGGAGGTACAAGTAATACAGCATTGAGCTACCAAGCTGTACATACAAAACCAGCGATGGGCCACAACCATTACAAGCTGCAACAAATAGCTTTAGATAATTCTGTAACGTACAGCAATACGATTGATATCGTGTGGAACTTTGATGGCGCTAGTGTATTTGTTTATCCAAATCCAGCAAATAACACCTTGCATATTGATGTAAACATAGATAAGAACACTACAGCAAGTATCTTTATTTACGATGCAACTGGCAAGCTTGTGAAGCAAATTGAAAAAGACTTACTAAAAGGTTTGAGCAGTAATAGTGTAGACTTAGCTGATTTTGCGAGTGGCGTGTACTTATTGAAAGTTACCGATGGCCGAGGCTTGAAGTTCTCTCAGCAATTCCAAAAGCTATAGTGAATAATGAAATGAAAACGGAAAGGGAGCAATGTAAATTTGCTCCCTTTTTAGTTTGATGAAAATGAAATAGGAGCGTTATAGGTTCACCTATACAAGCCAGTACAATCCACAAAAACCTGGTATTATACAGTGGCTGACGGACATAGGTCGTCAAATTCGCATTCATAGAATATGGTTTTTGCGTATGTGGGCAGCTTCTATGGAATTGCTGCCGTACTGATGCTGGCAAAATTCTATGTCAAATAATTACTATCTTTACTATGCGATTCGGAAATATCTATTCTGTACGATACCTTCCTATTGTAGACGAAACCGCAGGCGTAGCAGTTAGCAAGGGTAAATTAACAACAAATACAGGTACGCTAAGCTCGCCAAATTCCAACGGAAGTATTACCTTTACTTCAACAAGCGGCGCCACTGAAGTGTATGTATCCTTAGAGGCGCTGCCACCCAACACCGCTATGCGCCTCAACAACGACATCATAAAAAACACTGCTGATGGCCCGCTGTATATTACCCTACAGCAGCAAGAAGCCAATGGCGAGTGGCAAACGGTAAGCAGCACCAATATAAGCACCACGGGCAATGCACCATTGAGCGGCAAGCCAAGCAACTATAGCGCCCTGCGCTTAAAGTTTAGCGGCGCATCCTTTACCCTCAACAAATACACCTACCAACGTGTAGATGAATTTACCACTAGTGCTGTTGTATTACTATGCAGTAGCGATGACGATTTTGAAGGGGATTATAGGTTCGGGTTTAACAATATGGAAAAAGACGATGAAATTAAAGGCAGTGGTAATAGCCTTGATTTTGGTGCGAGAATTTATGATAGTAGGTTGGGAAGGTGGTTGAGCTTGGATCCGTTGCAAAAGAAGTATCCTAGTTTGAGTGCGTACAATTTTGTTGCAAATAGTCCTTTGATGTTTGTAGACCCTGATGGCCGTGAGATTTATTTCATTGTCGACAATCAATATGTGAAAGTAGCTAAGGCAACCTTAATGAAAACTAAAGAAGGGAAGGCACTGTACAATGAATATGCAAAGAATAGCAAAGTTGATATTTATATTGGAGTTGGCAAAACACCAGGGGCAAACGCCAGTACTTACCAACCTTATACGATGCAAACTGAAGTTACAGATAAGGCTACAGGGAAAAAAGAGTCCAAAAGAATTTTAGCAGATCCTTACTTAGATCAAATTGGCTATTCCTCCTTTAAGGGAATTGACATAAGTAAGTCAGGAAAGAAGCAGGTGTACTTTATACAATTTGATCCAGATCAGTTAAAGAGTAGAGACCAATATCACTCTGCTGAAACTTTTTATCATGAGATCATGGCTCATGTAAAGTTGAAAAAGTACAGTAAAGAAGGAACTATATCGAGTGAGAATGAGGACCACACCGCTTTTGGACTGAAGTACAAACGTGATAGTAAAGGGAAAGTTGTTTCTGTTACTTTTATTAAAGGTGGCTTTGCTGAGAAATTCCATGATGCAATAGAAAAACTAAAAGGTAAGGAGAAGCCTCAGCCAAGTAAATCTAATAATTGATTGGTTTTATGTGTTGGATAAAGACAGTACTTTGCTTGTTGGTGACATTTAAGTTTATACTCGTTCTTGCTTTACTAAGTAGTATACCATCTTGTGACATAAGTACCGTTTCAAAAGAAAAAAACGAAGAGACTTTTAGAATCGTCGGCAAACAAATACCGCAACTTAAACTAGTTACTTTACATAGTGCCACTGTCAACAGCTTTTATGGCGCAGAAAAAGTGGAGTTTGATTTATCATTTAGCTTTTTAAAGCTTAACGACAGTGTTTTTGTATTGAGGGATTGGAGAGAAGTGTCAGACACACTTGTTTTTTTTAGAACTGATTCAGCTATAGTCTTCAATAAACTAGCAAACCATCAAGCACTTGAAACTTTATTTACATTTAGCCGCCATGTTTCAGTTTCAACGTCAAATGAGTCTTTAATATTTTCGAATAAGAAAATTGAATTGACAAAAATTAGCCTTAGCTGTAAAAGCCCTATTTATGAGTTGAGTGTTAGCGGTTATGATAAATTAACCTCAACATTTGTACTAACAAGTTTTACTTATGATGACGATAATTTCATTACTAGTGTATCGTACTCTAATGACCAACATACTCTACTTTTGAAATAGTTGACATCACAGAGACGAGCACTTACTATTCCCTAGCGCACACACCGTAAAACACATTTTACGCTAACCAATATTCGTCCTGATGCTCGGAAAGCATTGATTTTACTAGGTTTTTATCAACTAGCAATTATTGAGGTTATTTTTCGGTGCAAATTAGGCTCTTGGGCTTGTGGTAAATTCTAAAGCGTTTTAAGGGGCTTGGTGCTTGTTTCTAAGCAGAGCGCACACACCGTAAAAACACATTTTACGCTGACCAATATTCGTCCTGATCACATTCCATATATAAGTCCACGTAAAACCCTACGAAATTTGGTACTTTGTAGTATTTGCGATGGTTTTCAGCGGTTGCTTATGTTGTTTGTAAAAAGTGGCTTTATGTGGCATTTAGGGGCTCATTTTGGGTACTTTGTTTCAGATAGGCGCAGAGCTTCGCCATCGTGCATTTTTTAAGGCATCGAGAATTGCGATACCTTCTATAACCCACAAAACGAAATGTCCAAATTTTCAAAACGAGTTGTCTATTTTTTCAAAACGAGTTGTCCTCCGCGTTTAAAGAGTGATTAAGGGACGCTGAGGAAACCTGCACCAGGAAATAAGATTCTTGTAATACGTAATGATCCACAAACCTAATCTTCTCCGTACCTTCACAATACAAATCCACCGCGCCCAACACCGCCATGCGCCTCAACAACGACATCATAAAAAACACTGCTGATGGCCCGCTGTATATTACCCTACAGCAGCAAGAAGCCAATGGCGAGTGGCAAACGGTAAGCTACATAAGGAAATTCAACGGCCAAGCCAAAAGCTAATCCTAAAAACTTCAAGGTAATAGCAACTGAAAAATACAATAATGCTCTGAAGTAGTATGAATAATATTTATATCAAACTTTACTCGTTTGCGCTCTGCATGATTCTATCTTGCATATCAACTTCAGCATTTTCACAGGACTTTTCAGCAATCCAAAAAACGCTTCCAGATAACTGGCAATGCGTTTTTCAAAAAAAGGCTTTTAATTACTTTGGCGCAGCATCCTGCGGCAAGTTACTTTCTTTTTACAGTTTTTGGTTTTGCAGCTTTCATTTCGGGGTCATTGTTTCTTGTGGCTTGGGTTCTAAAGCCGATGGGTGTGCGAGGTGGTGCTAGTAATTTTGTTTGCTTAATATCGTTAATAAGTTCAAAAATTGACTCAATTTCTCCATCATGCATTTTAACATCGTGGGCAATATTGGTCATCTTCTTATCTAGCTGCTCAAACTTTAATAGCAGCTCGTTATGCAAGGCAATCTCTTTCCTAAGGGCTACAAATATTTCTATGATTTTGAGGCTTACATCTATCGCACTTTTACTCTTGATTACATTAGCAAGCATCAGAACGCCATGCTCAGTAAATGCGAATGGTTGGTACTTCGAATGTTCGCCTTGCTTTAAGGTCGCAAATTGCGACCTTAAAGCATCATTCTCTTCTTTACTTAGTTCAAACATAAAATGCTCAGGAAAACGCTCAATATTTCTACGAACTTGTTCCTTTAGTCGTTTGGTTTCTACGTTGTATAATTCTGCTAAGTCTCTATCAAGCATTACTTTCTCACCCCTTAATAAGTAAATTCTATTGATGATTTTTTGTTCATCTATAATCTTACTAATTTGAGCTTTGGCCATTTTGCAAATATAGGTGTGTACAATTGGAGGTTAAAAATTGTGACTTCCAATTGTTATCCGCCTTGCAACTTTCACTTCCACAGCATCTCCCTTAGGCACGCTGAGGAAACCTGTACCAGGCAATAAAATTCTTGCAATAGCTGATGATCCAAAACCCAATCTTCTCCTTACATTTACAATACAAAATCCACTGCACCCAACACCGCCATGCGCCTCAACAATGACATCATAAAAAATACTGCTGATGGCCCATTACATGTCAAATAATTATTACCTTTAGTATGCGACTCTGAGTCCTCAGCGTCCCTGAGGGAGACGCAATTGACGAAAAAAGTGCTAATAAATCAATTGAGGTTTATCCAGCGAGTGAAGAAAAGTGATGGTACATATGAGTAATTTTAGTTTGTTGTTTTGCGTTTTGTTGCAACAATTTGTCAGTCCTAGTGATAAGATTGCGAGCAGTGCAGCCAGCATTGAGTCAACTGCAACCAGCATTGATAGCCTTGCGCCTACAGTTTATCAAGTAATTGCACTTGAAGACATCTCATGGCCAAGATGTGGAATTATGTTCATTCAAGGAGTAATAAAGTGTAGTAAAATTGATGACTCCACAGTGCTTTTTGTAAGAGTACCATGCCCTGGTGATTTTTTAGGGCATGTACAAGTTGGCCAGCGTTTTACATTCGAAACAAGTAGAGTCGTAGCTGCATATGATACAATTGATGCTTTTTTGAATCATGTAGCTGAAGTACAACAAAGGTAAGCTACTAAAAAAGTATCCATAGCTCATATACGTGCAAATTGCACTCCTTGCGCGTCTGCCTAAGGGACACTGAGGAAACCTTTGCCAGGATATAAACTGCTTATTATACCTGATGATCCACAAACCAATCTTCTCCTTACATTTACAATACAAAATCCACCTTGCCCAACACCGCGATGCCAGTCGACAAAGACATCATAAAAAACGCAGCTGATGACACATTGCATGTCAAATATTTACTACGTTTACTATGCAATGCAGAATCACTATGCGGGACGATATACTTAAAAAAGTATAATAAAAAATAGCGCAATGGTAAGAAGTATAATATTGCTGGCAGTCACATGGCTATATTGTCAAAACCAGTGGGTTGGTGACTTGCAAGGTAAGCGGTTTATTTCTAAAGAATTACATAGTGAGCGTTACGTAAATTTATTATTTGTAGATCAACATAATTTTACTTTAGATATTGGGCATCTAGGAGTTGTGTGGAATCTATCAGGTAGCTATAGAATAGTTGACGATAGTATCTTTTTAAATTATCAGGCACCTGATGCACTTGATGTAAGGTTGAGCTATAGCCAACGAAGCTTTGACTCATGTCACATGAAGGAATCAGCGTTGCTAGGTGCTGCAGTAGATACCAAAGGCAACATTTTGATAGATGCTTTGTTTTATTTTGAAAACAACCAGCCCTATGGAGTATCACCCTTTTTTGAACCTTGCCAACTTCTAGCACGAAATCAAACAGATAGTTTTAGGTTGGTGTATTTAGGACTACAATATAGTAAGTGGATACACAATGCGCTGAAGAAAGACTCTGTGTGTAACCCCGTAATTTATTCAAATCTTTCGAAGCAAGTGCAAAGCCAAATACCTCATATCGACAAATTACTTGTAGGGTTGACTCGTGATACTTTGTATTTTATGACTGATAAAAACGTAGCCTATCAATCAATTTATATAAAGTCACGCGATAAGTAGAGAATAGACTTTCGCCGAGCACCTATTAAGGAAAAGCGCGCACAAACCTCACAGATATCCATTAAAGTGTAAGTTTTATTGAGCTTCACTGATTAAATGTATTAGTGCTAGAATGTCGCTTATTAAGTTTGTGCCGTATTTATTGAGTATGCACTCTTCAAGAACTTTCTTGAGAATTACTACACACTTTGATTGTAGCTCAGAAGCAAATCCTGCAACTTCTACCTTATTAGCGCACTTGCTAATTAGAACTTTACACTAGCACTTAAAACAATTACTCGAGGCGCTTTTACGCTATTAAAGTTTCGGTCTTTTGGTGTAAATGATCGGCTTTCATCAAAGTCAATATAGGTAACAATATCTTGCGCTAATAGATCTCTAGCATTAAGCTTTAACTCTAGCTTGTCCTTCATGAACGATTTAGCAATTTGGAAATCCACTACCGTTCTTGCTTTGTCAAAGAACTCTGGCAATACATTGCTACCTGCTATTGCAAGTCGGCTGCCAATTCTATTAACTGATATTGTAGAAGACAAACCAGAACTATCGCCAGCATAGGTAAGCGCAAAATTTATGATGTATGGCGACTGGCCTTGTAAAGGACGAGATTGAATAGAGTCTGTGGCGCCACCAACAATAACCGACGATCTTGTGATTGTACTATTACCCGATAATGTAAAATTATTAAGTGGCGATTTATCACTTTTTACAAAAAACAGTGTTGACAAAAGCGTCCTAAATTCAAGCTCTGCTCCTGAAATTGTTGCAGACTTACTTTGAATATAAGCAGCCTCACTCGCATAAAATGGTGAAGTAGAAAACTCAATCGGGTTTTGAATGTCTTTGTGAAAAGCAGACACAGAAAGTAGCTGTGCCCTGCCAGGGAAAATTTCATATCTAACATCAAAATTATGCAATCGTGCTCTTCTTAAAGTTGAATCACCACTTACAAAGAAGCCAGAAAGATAATCTGGGAAACCAAATTGCGCTAATTCTCTATACTCTGGTCTATTTAAAGTTTTGCTGTAAGACAAACGAATATTTGATTTATCCGTAACTGAATACACCAAGTTAGCCGATGGGCAATAATCTAGCTTTGAGTAATTGACACTGGTGGTAAGTTGACCCGGTTGAATAGCAACTAGTTTCTGCGTAAAATTTTCCATTCTTACGCCGTAGATAAGCCTAAATTTTTTGTAGCGCTGATCGTTCATTAAGTATGCATGCATCGTAGAAGAAGTAGCAACATATGAAGAGTTGGGAACCGTATTATCATTGACTAATGTAGTTGCTTTACCATTTGACATTACGCCAAGGTTTTGCCCTAGAAACAACTGGTCATAAGGTAAACTAAGTATAGTGTTATCTACCCCATAAGGGTTATTTGCCGATGCTACGGCAAAACCAAGCAGCCTATTAGAATAATCTCTTTGTCTAGCTAGGTAGCCGAACCCAAGTTTAAGTAGGTTTTGGCTAGACTCACCGAGTTTGTAGGGTTGCGAAACGTCTAGTTTTCCGCTTCTAAGATTTTCTTGGGAATTATCAGAGACCATTGTACCATTTCTGCCTGCTAGTATAGTGTTTTCAGTCATACCGGTGCTACTGGAAATAGCTTGAAACGGCGTTTTTCTTGAAACTTTGCTATAGGAAGCTAACCAATTAATTTTTGTTTTCAACTTACCAACTTGATGGTCACCTATCAACTGGCTATTGAATATTTGATCAGAAACAAAATTGCGAAACACTTGCTGCACGAAAATTGTGTCTGTAGTTGTAGAAGCAAGATCAAAAAAGCCTTGTCGCTTTACCAAAGTATTATCGGTATTTATACTCAGGTTGTTTTTCCAGCTGATATTATTTTTATTGTTGATTTTTATACCAACATTACCTAATGCCGACCAGATAACTTCTTCGTTGTACGCAGAGTCAGTTAATTGCCTATCAATTGGGGGAACATTATTAGGGTCGAGAGGATTACCGCGCCCAGTATATGTATTGCGGTTTCCTGTATTGAAGGTGTAACCTCTGTTATAGCTAACTGCAAAGAGTGATGATACAAACTCTTTCTCTTTTCTTTTTACATTTACGCTTTTAACTAACTGCAAGCTAAGATTCGGCTTAGCAACTAGCTCTTTAACGCCCCACTGATACTTACCAAATAATTTTGCGTAGGCAAGTTTTTCCTCAGTAGATGCATTTACAAAACCTTGCTTGTCAGCCGGTATGCCAGTTGGCACAGCTCTCGTACCATCGTCTAAGCCTAGCCAATCTGTGCGGCCTTTCATTTCTGATGTATAGCGCGTTTTACCAGTAAGTAATGTATTGAAACCTTGACCGAAAGACACAATCGTAACTGGTTTAGAAGAAGTAGATTTTGTAGTAATTTCAATAATACCTCCACCAAACTCTGCGGTTTTATCTGGGGTAGCAGTTTTGTAAACAATCAAATTATCTATGATGCCAGAAGGGAAAATGTCGTAGGCAAATGCTTTTCTATCTATTTCTGTACTAGGTAGTGGCGCACCGTTGATGAATGATGCATTGTATCTATCATTTAAACCACGAATAATCGCAAACCTATCATTTTGAATACTTGCGCCAGTAACACGTCGTATTACATCGCTACTGCTTCTATCTGGTGTTTTCTTAATTGTTTCTGCAGAAACGCCATCGCTAACACTTGCGCTGTTTTTTTGCGCAGCTAGTAAGGTTGATACTGTCTCACCTGCCGCCTTTACTCTTGTCGTGGTTACACTAATACCGTCTATCTTTTTAGGTTTAACGATTAATGAAACACTAATTTCCGTATTTTCATTGTCCTTTACAGCAATATCTGTAACAATTTTTTCTTGATATCCTTTGTGGCTGCATTTTACAGAATAATTACCGGCGGGTAGCTTACGGAATACAAAAACACCATTTTGATCTGACACTACAGTAGCAGAGGTCTCAATTAAAACAATAGAATCACCACCTAATGGAAGACCAGTTTTGCCATCTAGCACCTTTCCTGTGATGATACCAGTTTGGGCAAAAGCAGCACTTCCAATAAATAATAAAATGATAATAGTAAAGTATCTTGAGATCATTGTACAAATTTTGCAAAGTTTAATTTTAATACAAAGAGTAGCTTGAATTCAACATTATCTAAAAATTAAATTTAGTACTAGAACACCTTCAGTACATAAGCTGGCAAATAAGGACGAATACCAAAGTGTAAAAACGGAAAATAAGTAAACAGTACTTAATTATCTAAAGCATTATTCAATAACTGAGAGCTTTACTAAGTGATGAGAAATTAATTAATCATTTCATAACGTCACATATATCGTTTTGCTTTTTTGTAATTCTACTTTTACAAATCTTAAATTGTATATACTGTATGACGGAAGAATTTTACGCTATTTCATTTCCTAACTATGAGTATCTTTTAAGTAGTAAAGTCTAATGCAATGAGCATAGTATTAAGTTATAAGTATATCTTGAATGATATAGGTAATTTGAGGCTAGTGTTTAAGGCAAACTTTAAAATAAATTATTGTAATCAATGTTTTATGCTGACCTATTAGTTAATCAGTTAATAGAGCACTAAAAAATTAGACATAAATAATTATCTATATTTAAATGAAGATATTAAAGCAATTACTAATAGTTTTTTCAATGCTAATTGCCACACAATTTTATGTGTTTGGTCAAGCTAATCCCTTTATAAATGTTTTACCATCAAATTCAGGCATCGTTACAACTGGTGGTACAATTGATATTGTGGTTACTATCGGAAATACAGGACCTACTTCAGCGGTGCCAAAAGCTAAGTTGAGACCTGTGATTCAGGTTCCAACATCTGTTCAGTTTTTAGCGAATGCCCAACAAATAGGTTTGCCTACCGGCTGGACTATCTTGTCAAATAATGGTACACAATTGCGTCTTTGCAATTCAAATGATTCTATTCCTGTTAACACAAGTCGTGTAATAACATTAAAGGCTCAAGGTGTAACCGTTGCTGCCCCGCAAACTTTCTCGGGAAATATAAACTTTGGCAATGGTACGACTTGCGCAGCAGGTACTTCTGTAGCTGGCGACCAAATCACAGATAATTCGGCACTTTCTACAATAGAAGTTTTAGCGGGATGCAACTTAGGTATCACGGCAGCTGCTAGTACCATAATATGCAATGGCGATTCTGCAACCATCACCTGCACCGCTACCAATGCTACGGGTGCTGTAGAGTATAATATTTCTGGCAATCCTAATTATCAATCAAGTAATGTTTTTACTGCGCCTGCTGGTACATATACCATGACCGTTAGAGAGGTACTTAATCCCATCGCCTGTATCATTAGTACAACTATTGTTGTAACAGAACCAGATGCAGTTCCTGTAACTACCGTAAGTGTGGTGGAACCTACTTGTACCGATGCTTTGGGTTATGTTTCGGTAACTTCAGATACGGTAGGCTTGATGTATAGTGTAGATGGCGGACCATTTGGCACCTATCCACCTGCGGGCTATCAATTAGGTTCTGGTGCACATACGATTATATCTAAAAATGCAAGTAATTGTAGTCCTGCTATAACCAATTTTACAATCAATGCGCAACCGCCTACACCTGCAATACCTACGGTAGATACTATTATTCAACCTACTTGTACTGTATCTACTGGTTCTGTTCAGCTATCAAATTTACCTGCTGGTCAATGGACTATCAACCCTGGCAGCATAACTGGTACTACTGCAAGCAACCTCATCAGCGGACTTGCAGCTGGCACTTATAATTTTAGCGTAACCAATTCTTTTGGTTGCACTTCTTCTAGTGTTGCACCAATAACAATCAACACTGTTTTAGGTGCGCCTCTTGCACCAATCGTAAATGTTACTCAACCTACTTGTGCTGTTGCTACAGGTAGCACTGTTGTTACGTCGCCAGATCCGAGTTTAGTATACAGTTTAGATGGAGGTCCCTATATTCCTTACCCAGTAGGCGGTTATACAGGCATCGCTTCTGGTAATCATTCGCTTATAGCGCAACAAATTGTAGGTGCTTGTCTTTCTCCATTCACCAATATTACAATTGACCCTCAGCCTCTTTCTCCTGATGTGCCGGTGTTAAGCATTACGCAACCAAACTGCACAGTCGCCACAGGTGAGATCATTGTAACAAGCGATACGACAGCACTTACATTTAGTCTTGATGGTGGACCTTTTGGCAGCTATCCCGTTAATGGCTATATAGCAAATGCAGGAACGCATACTTTAGCTGTACAAAATTCAAGTGGTTGTGCCCCAACTGTTATCAACAATATCGTCATCAACCCACAGCCACAAACGCCTTCAATCAGTATTTCTGCTCCGCCAATCACTTGTTTTGGCGCCTATAGCACAATTACGGCTTCTGCTAGTGGTGGTGTTTTACCTTACGAGTTCAGCCTCAATGATACGATATATATACCAGTAAATACATTTTTAGTTCCTGCTGGCTCCTACCAAGTTTATATCAGAGATTCTAATGGATGTTCAAGCAAATCCAACACGATTACCATAACAGAACCATTGCCAATTACAGGCACAGCTGCTGCAACGCCAATAGCTTGCAATGGCGATAGTAGTATGCTTACCATTGTTGCGAATGGTGGGTTCGGAGCCTACGAATACGCATTAAACGGTGGACAATATCAATCTTCAGATACCTTTAAAGTGCCTGCAGGCGAGTATAAGATTTATATCCGTTTGAAAAATGACCCTTCTTGTTATGCAGCCACAAATCCCGAAATAACAATCACAGAGCCAACAAAATTAGTTGTATCTGCAACTTATGAAGCAATTAAGTATTGTGGTGACAGCGCTTTGATATCTATCGCTGCCAATGGGGGAGTACCGCCTTATACAGGCTTAATTGGAGATTTTACTAAGGGGCCGGGCGTATGGACTTTCAATGTAGCAGATACGAATGGATGTGTGGCTACGACAGAAATTACACTTTTGCCACCTGGCTGTGTGGAATTAAATGTATATCCAAATCCAACATATAACAATATAATTAAAGTAGATCACTCTGCAGCAATTAGTACTGGCGCATATTTTCAAATTTTTGCGGCCAATGGCGCTAAGGTACTTGAGCAAGAAGTACCAGCTAATAGTTTTAAGACTACCATAAATGTTGAAGCCCTAGCAAGAGGCGTTTATTTGTTAGTTTATAAAAACGGCAACGAAAATAAAGTTGCAAAGTTTACTAAAATGGATCAGTAAAATAGTTACCCAATAAAACAATAATTTATTTGATAGAAATTTAATTTAGCTGTAGGTCATTTAATCACCGATAGCACAACACATCACACGAAAACACTACATCACACATATTAAGTAAAAAGAAAAATGAAGATTTTTAAGCACGCAATCTTAACACTCGCAACAACACTCATCACATTAAATGTGTTTGGGCAGGCTAACCCATTTATCAATGTATTGCCATCCAACTCTGGTATAGTGGCAGTTGGCTGTACTATCGATATCATTGTAACTGTAGGTAATACTGGGCCAGGTGTAGTTCCTCAAGCTAAACTTAGACCTGTAACGCAAGTGCCGACATCTGTTACGTTTCTGCCAACTGCACAGCAAACTGGCTTACCAACTGGCTGGACTATATTGTCCAACTCAGGTTCTCAACTACGCGTTTGTAATTCTACGGACCCAATTCCAGCAGCAACAAGTCGCATTATTGTACTAAAGGCGATAGGTGTTGCGGTTACGGCACCACAAACATTTTCAGGTAACATTAATTTTGGCAATGGTACTACATGTGGCGCTGGCACTGCCGTAACAGGCGACCTTACTACTGATAACTCTGCTTTATCAACTGTAGAAGTAGTAGCTGCACCTACATTAACAATTAATAGTTCGCTTACACCTTTTACTGCTACGCAAGGTAATCCGTCCGCTGAGCAAAGTTTTTCGCTAACAGGCTCAGATATTACAGAAGATGTTATTGTAACCGCGCCAACTGGTTTTGAAGTATCAAATACTTCCGGTACTGGTTTTGCATCCACAGCAATAGTTACGCCAACATTAGGCGTTTTATCAAGCTATCCGGTTTATATCAGACTAGCTGCTTCTGCAACGCTTGGCGCTGTTTCAGGAAATGTAGTAAATGCTTCTTCAACACCCACGTGTGTTACTCCGCAAAGTATTGCTGTGTCGGGTCAGGTAAATGCACCACCACTTTCTGTAACATTAATTAACTTCTCTGCAAAGACGGATAATTGCGAAGCCCAACTGAATTGGACGACTTCTTCTGAAACAAACTGCGAAAAATTTGAAATAGAAAAAGCAGAGACAACTAGTGGAGAATGGAAAACGATTGGAAGCGTAATCGCTAATGGTAACTCTTCTACTAGCGCAACATATAACTATACTGATGAAAACATCTTTGCAAACACTAATGTAATGTACCGTTTGAAGATTATTGATAAAGATGCTTCGTTCACGTATTCTCAAGTATTAAATACTTCAATAAATTGTGATGCACAAAATCTAGTCGTATTCCCTAACCCAGTAGCCAATGGCAAACTAACTGCAAGCTTAAATGGTGCTGAAAAAGTAGAAGCAAATCTTACTAGCGTAACTGGCCAACAAATAAAGAAAGTTGTGCTAAAGAAGGGAGCGAATGATGTTGACGTTTCAGAATTAAGCAATGGTGTATATTTCTTGAACGCAACATTTGTAGGTGGTATTAGCCAGAATGTAAAGGTTAGCATTCAGAAGTAGTGCGATTGATTCAAGCTCACTTCATTAAGTCCTTAATAGAAAAAATTAAAATCCTGCTAGCGCAGATAAGCTTGGCAAAAAGCGCATCAAGATATTTTCTGATGCGTTTTTTTATGTTTGTACCTGTTTGGGTTTAGTGATTTGGCAAAAGGGATTTCGCTTGCATGACCACCTTTATTATAGAGCAATTGCGGTGTTATCTTTAGTTATGGCGACCGTTTTGCACGATGGCCAATGCTGCAATGCATGTTTTTACTATCTTTACTAAAATAAATTAGTCATGATTAAGAAGATTGTAAAAGGTATAGCAGTTTTAAGCTTTGTTATTTGCGCACACAGCGCTTCAGCTCAACACAAAATGGATAGCGATGGCAAAACGATTCGCAATTCTAGCAATAGTGCCGTTGGCCGAATCGATAGCGATGGCAGAACAGTACGCAACTCTAGCAATAGCTCAGTGGGCAAAGTAGATAGCGATGGCAAAACAATACGTAATAGTAGCAATGCGGCTGTACTACGCGTAGATGGCAACGACATTAGAAATAGTAATAATAGCGTTGTTGCAAAAATGAGTGATGTAACAAGCAGCATCAAAGGTGCTAAGCCTGAAGCGATATATGTTGCGCTATGGTGGTTTATTGTTAAAGGCAATAAGTAGCTATCGCAAATAAGTAGTAAATCAAGCTATTGACGGCCTCCGTCAAATTCAAATACAAGCCACTTTTATCGGTGGCTTTTTTGTTGCAGCACCATTTTACTAGTGGAATGCTTGCTACTTCAACTTCATTTGCGCCATATAGGGATGCTCTGGATTAACAAGTAATTCTTGTCGTTGTGGATGAATAATTACGTCCATATCTTCCATAGGAATAGCGCCTAAAAGTGGTTCGCTGTTTCCTGGTAAAACCATAGCTCGGCAAGTTGTTTCTCTATTCTTAAATTTCACAATGGCAAAGTCTACAACGAGACATTCAATAATTCTACCATCAGCTGTTTCCGCACTTCTTTTGCCAACGACAGGCAGTTGTAACTGCTCTTGTATTACCTCATTGATACATAAATTTAATGCACCACTGTCTACTAGCATGCTAATGTTGATTCTCTTAATTTCCTCTTCGCCAATGACATGTCTACGTGCCATTACCAAATCTCCTCCGTTTACTAGCTCTATATCTGCATACACTAAGGCCATGTTGCGAAGTTACTTCAAAAAGTAATTAAAGTATTGGATTGCTATACATAGCGACAATTTGTAACAGTAGTTTATGTTGGCATTAGTTCTCTTATTTCTACACAGACTATTTGCTTATACACTGCTTAGAAGTGAGTGTATAGATGATGGCACAATATGTCCTAAAATAGGCACAGCCCGTAATATTCTTTGCCCTACTTTTGCTCCAGAATTACGCATATGGCTGTCAAAATTGTTTGCTTACTAATGCCTCATACTAATCTGCTGGATTTAGGTGGTGCAGCTCAAGTTTTTCATGAGGCTAAGGATCAAGGTTTAGATATTGAACTATCATATTGTAGTGGAAATACTAACCTTAATTCTGCTACAGGCTTGCCAATAGGCAAGATTGCACACTATAGCAAGCAAAACCTTAGGCCAGGCGATTACGTAATTGTATTGAGCTCAGACTATAAGTACGTTTTTTCAAAGAATTTCGCACCGGAAGCTGCGTTGTTGACATGGCTAAAATTGCAACATCAACAAGACGTCAAGCTTTGTGCCATTTGTACAGGTGCATTTGTATTGGGCAAGGCTGGATTGCTAGATGGCATAAAATGTACAACGCATTGGAAAAGGACACAGGACTTGCAACAGCAATTTCCCAAGGCAAAGGTCCAAAGCAATTTTATCTACGTAGAAGATAGCGGCATTTATACAAGTGCAGGCGCTAATTCGGCAATCGATGTTGCACTTAATATTATTGGTCACTTAAAGGACGACTATTTTGCTCACAAAATTGCTAGAGAGCTAGTTGTATACAGCCGCCGCAGTGGTAGCGAAACACAACAAAGTGTTTATCTCAATTATAGAAACCACTTCCATGGTGGCATTCATAAAGTGCAAGACTACCTCAATCTAAACCTAAGCAAGAAGACACTCTTGACGGACTTAGCAGAGATTGCAAATATGAGTCACCGTAATTTTTGCCGCGTGTTTAAACGAGAAACTAGCCTTACAGTAAATGAATATGTAACGATACTTCGTCAAGAAAGAATAAAGGCCCTTCTGCAAAACCCAGATTTGTCTAGAAGCGAAATTGCAAAAGCTTGCGGCCTGCAAAGTGAAAGACAACTTAGCAGAATAATGCAATAATTAGTAGCTATTACCTTACACTTTAAAGAAGAAAAATATCTACATTACACCAACACATTTAACCACATCAACGATAGAAAAGAAATGAAAAAATCTGACATCACAAAAATGCCTGAGTACTTTGACAGGTATATTAATTTAACCGACGACGTTAGCTATCTAGAAGCACTTGAAATAAGCCTAGCTGAACTTCGCAATGCACCGCTGGATAAGTGGAAAGCACTAGATCACAAGGTTTATGCCGAAGGTAAATGGACAGTGAAGGATATACTGCAACACTATATTGACACAGAACGTGTGTTTACCTATCGAGTTACTGCAATTGCTCGTGGCGATAAGCAAAAAATGATTCCCTATGACGAGGATGAATATGCTGCTGCCGCCAGTGCAAATAGAAGAACAATCGATGATTTGTACGAAGAGCTGCTGTTGATTCGTCAAGCAACCATTGCGATGTACAAGTCGTTCACGCCAGAAATGCTATTGCAAGAAGGCAATGCTTTTAATGGTACGCAGTATAGTCCGCTTGCATTAGGCTTTATGCTAGCTGGGCATCAGCGATGGCATTTTAGGGTATTAGAAGAAAGGTATTTTCCGCTTCTTGAGCAGTAAGAATTGCAGTGCATTCAGGCTTGTATAGTGTAGCCATTTGCAATTTATCGCATTTATTCAACTACATTTACCACATGCTACCTAACCCTGCCTTGTTGGCAAGATCTGAATCGCAATGCGAACTTTGCCAAAGCCCCACAGATTTATTAGTACACACGATTGCGCCATTTGCTGACGATAAGGAAAAAGAAGTTGTACTTTGTACTGTATGCGATACAAGTATTATAGCTAGTGACTTTAGCAATATAGAGCACTTCAGAAATCTTGCTGGGAGCATTTGGAGCGAAGTAGCGGCAGTAAAAGTGTTGTCGTATAAGTTACTTCAAAAACTAAATACGCAAGATTGGGCGCAAGATGCTTTAGATGGGGCTTTTCTTACAGAACAAGAATTGGCTTGGGCCGTGGCAGAAGACGAAGCCAAAGCAAGTGTGCTTGTGCATAAGGATGCATACGGCGTAACCTTAGTAACGGGTGATACCGTTTTGCTTACTGAAAACCTCAATGTAAAAGGCACAAACTTTATTGCACCAAAAGGCACAAAGGTTTCAAGGATTAGAGTTGTGCCCGATAACGATCAGCAGATTGAAGGCAGAATAGATGGTAGCATGATAGTCATTCTTACAAAGTTTGTACGCAAGAGCAACTAGTTTTAGCCATTGCTTGCTAACGACTTCTGTTTTGTAAGCAAAAGGCATTTGCCTATCTTTACCCTCAATGCAAGCAGAGGCTGTACTTCAACAATACTTTGGCTACACAAGCTTTAGAGCTGGTCAGCAAGAAGTAGTAGAAGCAGCTTGCCAAGGCAAAGATGTTTTGGCCATATTAAGTACAGGCGCTGGTAAAAGTGTGTGTTATCAAGTGCCAGCATTATGTAGCGAAGGAACGTGCATTGTAGTATCGCCGCTTATTGCCTTAATGCGCGATCAAGTCTTTGGTTTACTACGTCGCAAAATTCAAGCGGTTGCTTTGGTTGGCGGGATGAGTAATTACGAGTTAGACCGATGCTTACAACAAATGGTAGAAGGTAAGTACAAATTTGTTTTTGTTTCGCCGGAGCGTGCCAAAAGCGAATTGTTTAGATCCTATTTAGAAGATACTAAAGTAAATTTCATTGCCGTAGATGAAGCGCATTGCATAAGTCAATGGGGTTACGACTTTAGGCCACCTTATCTAAACATTGCAGAACTTCGTGAGTTTTGTCCGCAAGCATCAATCATTGCTTTAACGGCAAGTGCAACACCTTTAGTACAAAGCGATATTCTCGCTAAACTTGCTATCGCAAATGCAACCATAGTAAAAGGCAGTGTGCAACGCAGCAATATTGCCATTACATGTTCGCTTGTGCAAAGCAAGTATGATGCATTGCTACGAACACTAGCAAAAGTTCAAGGCTCTACAATTATTTATTGCAGAAACAGAGGCACTTGCGTAAAGGTGGCAGAATTTTTGCGCACACACAATTACGAAGCCAATTTTTACCACGCTGGCTTAGGTGCGGCTCAACGCTCAGCTTTGCAAGATGAGTGGATTAGCGGCGACTTACCGATTATTTGCTGCACGAATGCTTTTGGCATGGGTATCGATAAGCCAGATGTGCGGTTGATAATTCACTACGATGCACCTGATAGTTTAGAAGCATACTACCAAGAAATTGGTAGAGCAGGCCGTGACGGCAATAGCGCATTTGCTGTATTGCTGTATCAAGGCACAGATTTTGGCGATGTAGAGCAGCAAGTTGCAAGGCGTTACCCACCGATACAATTTGTGCGCAGCTGCTATCAAAAAGTGCTAGACTATTTGCGCATTGCATACAATGAAGGCGAGGGCGATAGCAAAGATTTTGATATCGTACATTGTGCTAAAGCTATAGATGTAGATATTATTACCCTAACCAACACGCTAAAGTTTTTGGAACAACAACAACTATTGCAGCTTAGCGATAGTGTTTATACACCAAGTAAAGTACAGTGCATAGCTAGTCGCGATCAACTTGATTTTACAGAGCAATACGCACCGCAACGCGACCTGATAATGAAAGCCATATTGCGTTTATATGCCGGTGTTTTTTACGACGCGGTAAATGTAAATGAGCAAAAAATAGCACAGTTTGCCGACTTAGACCCGACAACTACACGCGAATTGTTGCACGAGCTGCACGAACAGGAACTCATAGTTTACCACGAGGCCAAGGACAAACCACAATTGTACATGACGCGTGAAAGGCTGTACGATTACGACTTACATTTGGATGAAAGCTTACTAAAGTTTTTGCGTGATACTTACCAACAGCGTTTGGAAGCAGCTTATGCATTCTACTTAAACACATCAACTTGTCGCACGATAAAGTTGGCGCATTATTTTGGTGAAGAGATTTTGCAAGCTTGCGGAATTTGCAACAATTGCTTGCTCAATAAAAATGAACAATCAAAGCCAGAGAATTTCAATAACTTGCACCTCGCTATCGAACAACAACTTTCTGAAGGCAGCATGAGCATGCGGCAATTGCAAGATGCACTAGCTGCATATCGTACCGAACACGTAACACAAGCTGTATATGCTTTGCTTGAGCAAGATGTGCTGCAATTCAATAAAAATGGCAACTTAGCGTTAATTAATTCATGAGTTCAGTAAAATTTGCCGTTATAGGTTTAGGTAACATTGGTGCACGACATGTGCAACATATACAAGCACACCCACAAGCAGAATTGGCAGCCATATGCGATATAGATCCGTTTAAGAAGTCGATAGCAGCAGTACCGTTTTATACTGAGCTGCAAGAAATGCTTGCTGGGCAAAGTATAGATGTGCTAAATGTTTGCACGCCCAATTATTTACATCATCCACATACCTTGCAAGCGCTAGAAGCTGGCGTGCACGTGGTATGCGAAAAGCCAATGGCCATTAGTACTACCCAAGCTACGGCCATGACGGATGCAGCGGCAAGAACACAAAAGCAAATATTTGTAGTAAAACAAAATAGATACAACCCACCTGTTCAAGCTGTAAAGCAACTATTGCAGCAAGGCAGTTTAGGAAAAGTGTACATGGTTCAAGTTAATTGCTTTTGGAATAGAAATGAGCACTACTACGCGCAAAGCGATTGGCGTGGCACAAAAGCTATGGATGGGGGGTGTTTGTTTACGCAGTTTAGTCATTTTGTAGATATTTTATTTTATTTATTTGGCTATTGCAAAACCTTACACAGTGTGTCGCACAATTTTGCACATACTTATACCGAAGTAGAAGATACAGGTTCTTGCATTATGCAAACTGAAAATGGTGCGCTGGTAAATTTTAATTATAGCACTTGTGCTTACGAAAAAAATATGGAAGGCGCCATAACAATCTTAGCTGAGCATGGCACTGTAAAAATTGGCGGACAATATTTAAATACAATTGAATACCAACATTTACTAGGCGAGCAATTACCTGCCATAAATATAACGGCGAAGAACAACGAGTACGGCTTATACCAAGGCAGTATGAGCAATCATGATAAAGTAATTAGCAATGTGGTAAACACCCTGCATGGCACAGAAACTGTAATGACCAATGCACACGAAGGCACGCAAGTTGTAAAAATGATAGAAGAAATGTATGGCATCGCTTTGGCCACTTAGTTTAACATCTACAAAAAGCATCATACCTTTAAGGTCTTGAAATCTACAATCAGAAAAATATTTTATGCGTTACCGCCAAGCCTGCGTTTTGCTGTGCGTCGGGTGCTGTATTTGCCATACGATTTATTGACTTATCAATCGCGTAAAGCAAAAGGTATTCCGCCAAAAGGTCTTGTATATACTGGTGGTGGCGACTTTGAAGCCGTAGGTGCTAATGTGGTAAAAATGCTAGTAGAAAAACATGGTTTGCAGCCACAACACGCTTTACTAGACATAGGCAGTGGCATAGGCAGAATAGCAATCCCCCTAACAAAGGTGCTTAGCGAAGGCAAATATTGTGGCTTTGATGTGGTGCAAACCGGCGTAGATTGGTGTACTAAAAATATTAGCAATAAACACCCACATTTTGTATTTAGTTATGTTGAGCTCAACAACGATCTCTATCGCAACGATGGGCAAAGTGCAGATCAATTTCGTTTTCCTTACGAAGACGAAAGTTTTGATTTTGCTGTTGCTAATAGTTTGTACACACATATGATGCCAGCAGAAGTGCAGCATTATTATACAGAACTATTTCGTGTGTTAAAACCAGGAGGCAAATGCTATGCTACTTTCTTTACGGTACCAACTACACAGCCAGAACAATACACTAGCAATCCTGCCTTTAAATTTAGCGTGCAAGCAGAAAATTATCGTTTAATGGACGGTGAGGTAACTGCAGCTAATATTGCATTTGACGAAACCTATCTGCGCACTACCATAATAAACCCACAGCAGTTTGATATCGTTTATACAAGCTATGGCTACTGGCGCAACGAATCACTAAAGCCACAGTGCGAAGAATTTCAGGATATAGTGGTGGTGCAGAGAAAAGGAAAGTAATAGGCTATAGATAAAATAAGGGCGGCTAAACTTAACCTTACTCAATAATTGTAGCAATCGCAACTTATTTTGCAAATAGTACGTACTGATTTTGCGTCCTGAGTCAATTACTTTGCTCTAGTTCAGCCTTGCAAGCAACCTAGCAGCATCAGTTACACCAAACCGTTATTAGATGAAAGCTACACTAAAACTGCTACTACTTATTTTGTTGAGCGCTTGCTTAAACACCACCTTCGCACAAAACTCCTTGGTTGGCGACGGCTTTGGTGGCAGACTATGGTACAAACCGTATAATTATACTGCTGGCGCCTATTGTGCCTATACAGTCTGCGGCCCTGAGCGCAGTTTGTATGGCTGGGGTTCAGGGCCTTTTGGTGACGGAGGTAATCAAACACCGCCAAATGGCATTCACAAGGCAGTGGGTTTAGATAGCGTTGCATTCTACACAACAGGCTATAATATGGCTTGTATTAGAAGCGATAAGAGTGGTTGGTACTGGGATGATTTTTTTAGTTTTCAATCGGTATTTCCAAAAAGGGTAATTGAAGATGTGAGATTTGCTGATGCGGCAATCGACAAAGTTGCGTTCATTAAATCAGACAGCACAGTATGGACAATGGGCAGTAATTATGATGGATCCTTTGGCAATAATTCCACCAACTATGCATATTTTGATAGTGTACCTCAGAAAATGCTCAATATGAACAATGCAGTAAGGGTAGCGGTTTCTGCCATCAGCATCATAACATTGACTGGCGATGGTAAGGTGTTTACAACTGGAGGTAGGAATAATGACTTTGTCTTTATCGATTCGATTTGTGTTCAAGTGCCTGTATTGCAAAATATTGTTGACATTAAGGCTACTTCCCAGAGCTATCTTGCATTGGATAATAATGGTGATGTATGGGCATGGGGATATGGTCTTTATGGTTCGCTAGGCCTAGGTTACGATAGCATTTTAGCAACACCTCAAAAGATACCAACTTTGTCTAACATTATCGCTATTTCTGGCTCATGTGATGGCTTTCACTTTTTAGCCCTTGACAAGGATAGCAACTGTTATTCTTGGGGTGGCTACAATAGTGCTGGTAGTTGTGGTACTGGTACAGATGTTGACATTTATATTCCAACTTTGGTTGCTAGCAATGTGGCAGATATTATGGCAGGAGAGACATTTAGTTATATTGTAAAGACAGACGGCTCGCTATGGGGCACTGGTTCTTCGAATGGTCAGTCTATTTGGCTTAACCTGTCTGATACGTCACGCTTCGTTTTTACTAAAATGGAACCAACATTTGCACCCTTTAATTTATGTGAACCTGTTGAGCAATTTACTTCTGAAATAGCTGTATCTCAGCAAACTATTTGTGCAGGCAATAGTATCAATTTTGAAATCAAAGATGCAGACCCTGCCACAACTTACCAATGGACATTTACAGGAGGCTCACCGAGTACCTCAACTGCTGCAAAGCCATCTGTGTTGTATAGTACAAGTGGTGTGTTTGATGTACTGCTTGTTTCCAACACCAATGGGCAAATTGATAGCCTAAGAACTACAGTAAATATTTTACCTACGCCAGATGCACAAATCGCAGGTAAAGATGTAGTATGTATAGGTGATGCTGTTACATTAAGTTCAGTCAACACTGCACAATCTTATTTATGGAGCACTGGTGCTACAAGTAATAGTATTAGCGTATCGCCTACAGTTACAAGCACCTATGGTTTATTACTTACAAATGGTAATTGCAGAGACAGTACATTTAAAACGATTACAACTGCAGAATATCCAATTGCAGAAATACAAGGCGATAACTATCTTTCATGCGAAGAGCCTTCAGTAACACTCAATTCTGTTTACACTGCACAAAAGTATAATTGGAGTAGTGGTCAAACTACACAAAGCATCTCCGTAGCTCCTAGTACAATAACTACCTATACACTTACACTATCTAATGCCGATTGTGCTGCCGAAGATACCTTTACTGTAGATGTTGACCCCAACTGCGACTTAATTTTTCCGAACGCATTCACACCAAATGGCGAAGGTGGCAACGAAACTTTTCTAGCATCTAACAGATCTCTTGTTGTTTTGCAACAGTATGAGTTGTTGGTTTATAATAGATACGGCGAGCAATTGTTTCAATCATCAGATGTAAATGCTGGCTGGAATGGCGCTTTGTGCGATGTGGGTACTTATTATTATGTGTGCAGATATATACGTGCTGGCAATAAGCAAAAGGTGATTAAGGGAGATATAACATTGTTGCGTTAGCGTTGCGCTAGGGCGCTATCGTAGTCCTGCCACTCCAAAAGTTAAGTAATTTGCTTATGCATTTTGACAAATTCTCTAAACATTTACCTATACATTTTGACATATTTAGAGGATAATTGCCTATGAAATTGAACAAATTTGCTATATTTGCTATCTAATTTTTTATGTAAAATATTGATAAACAGGCATATATACGATTTCTTATTAGATTGGAAAAAATCAAAACTCCGTAAACCTCTTATATTGCGTGGTGCAAGACAAGTTGGCAAGACCACCATCATCCGCAAATTAGGGTCAACTTACAAAACCTTCTTAGAGTTTAATCTTGAGAGAAGCTCGGATAAGGGGCTTTTCTCAACAATTGGAAATCTACAACAGCTAATCCCAATTCTTTTCCTGTCTCGAGATGCAGTCTACACCAAGCAAGCCGAAGTACTCATCTTTATCGACGAGGTACAAGAAATGCCAGAAGTGATTATGGCGCTGAGATATTTTTATGAAGACTTCCCTAATCTACATGTAATAGTTACTGGTTCACTCTTAGAGTTTGCACTCGAAGACATCAGTCGTACACCTGTAGGAAGAGTAATGTATGCAAACTTAGCACCTATAAATTTTAGTGAATACTTACGAGCAACTAAGCATGCAATGCTAGCGCAGCAAATGGATGAACTAGTGTTAGATAATAATATCTTGGATCTTTTGTTTCCAATTTATCACATGTATGCTACCATCGGTGGCATGCCAGAAGTAGTACAAGCCTATCTGAATGGCACAGATATATCTAACTTATCAATTTTATATAGCGGCCTTTTAGAGTCATATAGTGGCGATGTGGAGAAATATGCCACCACTAACACTGAGTTGCAAATCATTAAACACATCTTATTGTCGGCGCCTTACACAATAGATCAACGCATTACATTCAATAAATTTGGTAATTCAGCATTTAGAACACGCGAAGTAAAATCCGCTTTTGCTAAGTTAGAAAAAGCGCGATTGCTAAAGCTCACGTTTCCAACAACATCTACAATTGTGCCAATTTACTATGAGTTCAGTAAGAGCCCCAAACTTACTTTCTTAGATGCAGGTTTAGTCAATTATCAACTAGGTATTACACAAGAATTAATGCAAGTGCAAGATTTGAACATGGCATACCGAGGAAGTATTGTGCCGCAATTAGTGATGCAAGATCTAATATCGATGCAAGTTTTAGAAAATAAGCCACATAGCTTTTGGATTAGAGAGGAGCGCGGCTCTTCCTCTGAAGTAGATATCGTATTTCCACACAAACAGTATCTTATACCTATAGAAATTAAATCAGGTGCAACAGGCACACTCAGATCTTTGCATGAGTACATGGACAGATGTCCTCACCATTATGCAATTAGAATGTATAAAGGGCATTTACGAATCGACGACGCACTTACATCCAAAGGGAAGAAGTACAAGCTTTTGAGTCTGCCATATTTTACTGGTGCATGGCTAGAGCAATACATAGATTGGTTTTTGGAAACCAACTAGGGTGGCACTCTGCACCAGCTTTGCGCCACTATGTGCAGGCAAACAAAAAAGCCAAAGTCGCAAGCGCATCTACACTCACAACTTTGGCTACTAAAATTTTTATTTCAGCTTAGGCAGTTTGTTGTTCTACCAACCTAAAGCCATTGCCATGTATGTTTACAATTTCTACCTTAGGGTCTTCACGCAAATACTTACGCAACTTAGCAATGTACACATCCATACTTCTACCATTAAAGTAAGTGTCGCTACCCCAAATCTTCTTCAAGGCAAGTTCGCGCGGTAAAAGATCGTTTTTGTACTCGCACAGCATGCGCAATAGCTCACCTTCTTTAGGCGATAGGTTAAACATCTTGCCATTAATAGCCAACTCGCGCAATTTGCTATTAAACTCAAACGCACCCACAGTGTACATAAACACCTCTGGATTCTTGTCGTGCAAGTCTTGGTTGCGCTTAAGCACTGCCTTTATCTTTTGCAATAAAATTTCACTATCAAAAGGCTTCAGAATATAATCGTCTGCGCCAAGCTTATAGCCGTGCAACACATCTTCCTTCATGTTTTTTGCAGTCAAGAAAAATAGCGGCACATCCGGATCCACGTCACGCACCTCTTCGGCAAGCGTAAAGCCATCCATATTTGGCATCATCACATCAAAAATGCAAAGGTCAAATTTTTCTCTGCGAAAAGCTGCCAAGGCAAGTATACCATCGCGGGCAAGCTCCACTACAAAATCGTTTAATTCAAGATAGTTTTTTAGCACCTTACCAAAGTTGGTATCGTCTTCTGCTAGCAAAATTTTAGAACGTACAATGTCCATATCGTTGTGTTTTTTATTTGAGCCAAAAGTATGGCTCGCTCAGTTGCTAAGGTAGTGCAATGGCGTAAAGTAATGTTAAAGCAGCGGTAATAAAATCTTAAAGCGCAAAAGCTCTTTAGGTGTTTCTTTCTTTTTTTGGGCGGCATTTCTGGCTATTCGCTGCAACGCCTCGCTGCGCCCTATATATTTATGATGCTATCAAACATTGGGCGCAGCTGTGGGGTTTCCGCTGCTATCCAGGCCGCACATCCTGCACACGGGCAGCATCAATACCACGCACAAACTACTGTTTTCTTGCTTTCCTTGTATTGCTTTTAGCCTGTCAAAAACTGCCTAAAGCCCATGTTTTCTAAGCTTTTCGGACATTTGCCGCTTTAAAACAAGGCATTTTTTGGGTATACTGCCAATTTTGCATAATTTCACCAAGTAGTTAAAGGATTTATGAGGATACGTTCGGCAATAATCGTATGCGCGGCAGCAATTACAGCTTTTAGTAGTTGCGACAAGTATAGTCAAATAGATAGTAGCAATACTATCAAGCACCCCTATGTGGTGCATGCAGGTGGCTTACTAGGCATGGTAGCTCGCACCAACAATGCCCAAGTGTACGATTATATTTTTCAAGACGATAAGAGTTATAGCAAAGGCATTTGTACTTACGAGAAGAATATTTTCCATTTTCGCAATCATATTTACCGCGCAGATGGTAGCAAACCAAACTATGCACCTATTAAACAAGGCAATTTCTTCACCATCAATCGTGTTTTACTCAATAACGACAATGGTCACTGCCTTAATTCCTATGTAGTAGATAGTGTACACGGCGATGTGTATGTTTGCACAAATAGCGGTCTTGTACTTAGCGGCAAAAAAGGTACCGATCCATTTATTGTAGATCCTGCTCCAGGTTCTATGGCGCTTACTACAAGTATTGTACAATTATCAAACGGTAGCCTATATGCATTTAATTGCCAAGGCACGCCACGTTTCTTTAAGCGCGATCAACCTACACCAATCACTAATGCTGTACAGGCATGGCAAACCTTGCCAGATCCAGGTGCACTTACTAGCGGCAACAACGAGTATTGGATGCTTGCCTCACAAGGCAGCAGATTATGGGCTGTAGAAAAGCGCGGCAATGTATTGCCCCACTTCAGTAACGACGGTGGCAGCACTTGGAGTGCTGTACCGGGTTTGCCAGATTCTGTAGTGATTACCGCAGCAAAAGGCACTAATCTTAACAAAGGCTTCTTTGTAGCGTGCGATAGCTTAGGGGTTTACCGTTACGACGAAGGCAATAATAAATTTGAATTTAGCAGTGGCAATTTGCCAAAGTATATTCGCGTGTTTGACATTACTAGCAAGCGCAATATCTATCGCAGCGATAAAAGTAAAGACTACTACTTTATTGCTACCAATATGGGTCTATACATGAGCGACAACGATGGCTACGATTGGAATAAAGTCAACGATTTTCCTTTCAGTGCTTTGTGGTAAACCATTGCCATGTCCGACAATAAAGACACTTTAGTTATTGGTGCCAGTACCAACCCAGATCGTTATAGCTATAAGGCTATCGTAAAACTTTTGGGCTATGGCCACAGTGTGCAAGCTGTTTCAGTTAAGAAAGGCGAAGTACAACAAGTTCATTTTTTAGATAGCATGGCCAGCGTGCAAAGCCCTGTACATACCGTTACCTTGTATATCAATCCCAAGTTACAAGAGGCCTATTACAACGATATTATTGCGCTACAACCGCAGCGCGTTATCTTCAATCCAGGTACCGAAAACCAAGACTTCTATCCTTTGCTTCGTAAAAATAATATAGAAGTAATAGAGGCCTGCACGCTAGTAATGCTAAGCGTTGGCACTTATTAACCTGCGTACACACCGTCATTATGCACCACTTGGGAGTAAAGTGTTGACTTTCGCAATTACATATGATGTAACTTTACTATATCAACATGTAATACCAATAGAAAATGGCTTGGAGAAAATTCAACGGAGAACGTATCAACACAAGCATCAAAGAAGCCGTAGAGCAAATCATTATTAGAGAAAGCGCGGCAGGTTACAAACTTAAAGTGTGCATTGGCACCGATAGTCAGCAATACGGTCCTGATACCGAATTTGCAACGGTCATTGTATTTCTGCGCGAAAAAAGTGGCGGTTTTATGCTTATCAATAATGCGCGCACGACTACAACTTATAGTTTAAAGGAACGCATGTTGCTTGAGGTAGCTAAAAGCATAGAAGTAGCCTACGAACTCTGCGATTTGTTTAATCAATACCATGTAGATATGGAAGTGCATGCCGACATCAATACTAATCCCAACTTTGGCAGCAATATTGCTTTGCGCGACGCTATGGGCTATATCTTGGGTATGGGCTATGCATTTAAGGCCAAGCCCGACGCTTTTGCCAGCAGTTGCTGTGCCGATAAAGCCATTGCCTAGAGGCCTGCGTGACTTTTAGCATTATTATAGTACTTGTTTAACAGCCTTTTGTAGGCTTGTAGCTCTATCTTTGCGCCCATTGTTATCAAGCATGAGGTTTATATTTTCACTTTTATGCGTTGCGCTATTTGGCATAAACGCCATGGCACAAACAGACGCAGAAATAATTAAGAGCAAAAAGAATATCTTTAAGGTAAACACAGCCTACAGTAAGCCTAGCAAAGACTATGTGATGCTGCAGGCTGGCTTCCACGATTGGATTCTAGCCGATTCTAGTCCGGTAAACCTTAAGCGCCGTGGACACGAACTCAATGCATATATCTGCCTTGACCTACCGATGCAAAAGGAGCACATTAGCTTTTCGCCAGGTATTGGTATTGGCACAAGCCACGTGTTTTTAGATAGCATGATTTTGCCTTTGACACGTTATGGTGCAACATATGCAACTACACAGTTTATTCCGGATACAAGTTATCGTCGTTATAAGTTTTCTGTAGCCTACTTAGAAGCGCCGTTAGAGTTCCGTTATTATGCCAATCCTGTAAACCGAAATAGAGGTTTTAAATTTAGCATTGGCGCCAAAGTTGGAGCATTGGTAAAAGCAAGCAACAAGGCGCTAGTTGTAAAAGGCAGCAAAGAAAAAGAAAGTAGCCGCCGTTACAACGAAACGTGGCGTATAGCTGCTACAGCTCGTATAGGCTATGGCAACTTTAGTGTATATGGCAACTATCAAATCACAGAAGTATTTAAGGCAGGTAATGTACAAGGTATAAGGCCTTATACAATTGGCTTTTGCCTAAGTGGTTTGTAGTGTTTTTCTACGATAAAGTAGCACTACATATTAGTGCTTTCTAATACAGCTTGTAGGCAATACAATTTTGCCAAGTGGATTGCAAGCGTTAATCAAACATACTAGTTGGTACTGTTGCACATCTTCAATTGCAATAGCACGTTCAATGATTTTGTTTTCTTCAATCAACATAGCTCGCATAGTGCCAGGCAGTAGTGGTTGTATAGGTGTAAACCAAGTTGTACCGTCATAAAAGCACAGATTGCTATAACTCGTGTCCTGCACTAAGCCTTGTTTGCAAATAATAATATCTTGTTCCGCGTGCTTACAATGCCTATCAACTAGAGCATTAATATGGCTACGATCGCAATACTTTAAATTATAGCTTAAGTCTTCGGCATCTACTATCATGAGTGCCTCTATTGTGCGCCTATGATATGGTTTACAACTTGTGTGCTGTATACCTTGTTCATTAAATTCTATACGCAGTTTATGCTCGCCCTGCATTGGTATGTCGGGCAGGTGCGCGCTCAGGTCAAAAGCTTGTGCATTTGCTGTGGTGTTTGCAACTTGCAAGTAATGCTGTATCCGCGCTTGATGGTATGCTAAATTATGAGCAAGACCATCACTACAATATATACTTGTAAAACACTGCATCATGCGCTTGGAACATAGATTTTTTGTATCAACTCTTTGTATTCTTGCTCTACCACACTTTGGTGTGTAATGCCGCCACCACTTTTGTACACAAAGCTACCATCAGCAAGTTTTTCTATAAAACGTATTAGTACACAACTGTCTAAGCTAGTGCCATCAAACACTGCTGCCACACCTGTATAAAAGCCGCGTTTATGTTGCAGCAAGGCTTCTGCTTCTTCAATAATGCTTACTGTTTTCTTTTTTGGCGCGCCGCTTATACTGCCTGCTGGCAAAAGCTTTTGCATAATGTCGCCAATATGTGCTTGCCAATCATTAGGCAGTTCGCCAACGATTTCACTACTTACTTGTAGTAGAGTAGCGCCTTTGCTTTTTATCTCGCTCAGGTAACGAAAGTTTTTTACACGCACATAGCTGCTTACCATACTTAAATCGTTACGCAGTAAATCTACTATGGTATAGTGTTCCGCCGTTTCTTTTACATCTGCAAGTATAGTTTCAGCCGCATTAGGTAAACTTGCGTCAATTGTACCTTTCATTGGATTGGTACTAATTGTGTTGGCCTGCATTTTTACAAAGCGTTCAGGGCTATAGCAAAGCCACTGTTGCTGATACAATATTTTATAAGTGCTTTGCGCAACATCGTAAACATCTCTAAGATTGATATCGCTGCTAAGTGGCGTACTCGCTGTTAGGTTGCATAAAAAAGTATTGCCGTATGAAAGCTCTTGTTGCACGAGTTTAAATGCTTTTTCAAAAGTAGAGAGCGCTATGGGTTTTGCCTCTAAATTAATTTGCGTGACGGTGCTTACAGTGCTACTTGCATTACTAAAATGTGGAAACTGCAACAATACACCATGCGCATCTAATTCACTTAGTGGAATAACTTGCACATCTTGCAACATAAAATCGCAAAGCAACAAAAACGGCACACCGTCCTTGCCTAACTTATTGCATTTTTCTACCCAGTGTAGCATAACTTAGCGCGTGTAAAAGTATACTTTGTGGCGATACTCCTCATAGATAATTACGATTCGTTTACATACAATTTGGTGCAGATGCTACGAGAAGCTAGCGTGGCCGACTTACATATTGTAAAAAACGACGAGTTAAGTGTGCAAGAAGCATTGCAATACGAAGCATGTATTATTTCCCCAGGCCCTGATTTACCGCAACACAGCGGTATGCTTTTGCCCTATTTGCAGGCATGTACTCATCAAAAGATTTTGGGTGTATGTCTCGGCCATCAAGCAATTGCAATGGCTGCTGGCTTAGCGTTGGCTCAATTAGAGGTGCCAAGGCATGGCTATGCATCACAATTGATTCACACGAACGAAGCATTATTCACGGGCATTTCGCCATCAACAACGATTGGCTTCTACCATAGTTGGTATGTGCCGCAGCCGCCTGATAACACAATGCTGGAAGTGCATGCAACAGATGCCGACGGACTAGTAGCCGCGATTAGGCACAAAATTAAGCCGCAATACGGGGTTCAATTTCATATAGAAAGCTTTATTACACTAGAAGGAGCGCAAATGTTGCAGAATTGGCTGAGTTTGTAGCTGCGTCAACATTGCTATGCTAAATGTCTATTTGCACGATAAAGGCTTTTGCCTAACTTTACACTATGAGCGATAATTTGCAGCACGAATGGCCACTCTGGGAAGTATTTATTCGCAGCAAAGCAGGGCTAGATCATAAGCATGTTGGCAGTCTGCATGCAGCTGATGCACAAATGGCGATTGAAAATGCCCGTGACGTGTACACACGCAGGCAAGAAGGTGTGAGCATTTGGGTTGTAGAAAGTCTGCATGTACATGCTAGCAACCCAGCAGATGCCGAAAGCTTTTACGATCCAATGAACGACAAGGTCTATAGACATCCTACATTCTACGAATTGCCAGATCAAATTAAGCACATGTAATTTTTACAATGACAGATCAAATCAACTACCTGCATCATCTAGGTGATAATGCATTGATATATAGCCATCGTTTGAGCGAATGGTGCGGCCACGGGCCTGAGCTTGAAATAGATATGGCGCTAAGCAATATTGCTTTGGATAGCATCGGCGCAGCGCGCAGTTTTTATCAATATGCGGCAGAATTAGCTGGCAATAATGCAACGGAAGATACAATTGTATACCAACGCAATGAGCGCGAGTACAAGAATGTAATATTGGTGGAGCAGCCTAACGGCGATTTTGCCCATACAATTGCGCGATGTTTGTTCTTTGATGCATTTCAAAAACTATTGTACACACAAATGCAGCACAGCAGCGATAAGCAGCTTGCGGCCATAGCAGCTAAAAGTTTGAAAGAAGTAAGCTATCACGAACGTTTTAGCAGCGAGTGGACAATTCGCCTTGGCGATGGTACTGCAGAAAGCAAGCAACGCATGCAAGCTGGCATCGATTACTTATATCCATATACTGGTGAACTATTCTTGCGTGAGGCATACGAGCATGTAGAAGGTGCCGTAGATTGCGCTATGCTAAAAGCAGCATGGCGTACACGCATTGCCGAAGTATTAGCAGAAGCCGACCTTGTATTGCCAGCAGATGGATGGAGCCATAGTGGCGGTAAGCGAGGCGTACACAGCGAACATATGGGTTACTTGCTATCCGAAATGCAATACCTCAACCGCGCCTATCCTGGTGCAACGTGGTAGAATTAAGCCCATGCTTACTAAAGAATACATTTATAATTTGCTGGAAGCCGTCTGCGACCCAGAAGTGCCAGTACTGACTGTGCTTGATTTGGGTATTGTGCGTGATGTGCGCATTGCGGAGGATGTGGTGGAAGTAGATATTACACCAACATACAGCGGTTGCCCCGCCATGAATACTATTGCAACAAATCTTAAATTTGAATTGATTGCGCATGGCATTAAAAATGTTGTTGTACGCGAAGTGCTTAGCCCAGCTTGGACCACAGATTGGATGAGCGATGCCGGCAAACAAAAGTTGATTGACTATGGTATTGCAGCACCACAATACAAGATTAAAGACAATCCTTTTAACGAGGCTAAAGTGCCGTGCCCACGATGTAAAAGTTCAGATACAAAACTGCTAAGTGCATTCGGCAGTACGAGTTGCAAAAGCATGTATCAGTGCAAGGACTGCTTGGAAGCGTTTGATTATTTTAAGTGCCATTAGAGTGAAGCTAGAAAATTAGTCCTAACTAAATAGAATCTGTAGCGTTTTGGTAGCTATAAACATCTTGCCACTATCAGGCAGCCTGATGAAGTCGTACTTGGTATAAAAATCTTCAGCTTGATGATCAATAGGGTCAACTACAACAGCGAACGAAGCGATTTTTTGAGAAATTTCAAAGCTCCTTTTCAAAGCGTCTATCAGTAAAATCTTTCCGATGCCCTTGCCCTGGTAATGTTTGTCTATCGCCAATCTGCCCAACAAAGTGGTAGGTATTGATGTATACGATTTAGGCAGTTTTTTTCTAATTGCTTCGGGGAATTTTTCTAAAGGAATACTGCTGTTTGCTAAGGTATAAAACCCCATTATTTTATTAGTCGAGTTATCACATAGTACGAAGCAAGCACTAAGTTTTCGTTTAACATCCTGACCTACTTGCGTTTTAAAGTATTCGTTCAGTTGCGCATTGCCACAGTCAAAAGAATCACGTTTGTGCTTTTGGTTGAGTAGTTCAATCATTTTTTTGAACCTTGTACAAAAGTATTGTAGTCTTTGAGGGCGCCTTTTAATGCTTTAGATGGTTTCTTTGGATTGCTAATCGCGTCAAAGAAAATCTGACTATCCTTTGCTGAGGCAATCACTTGTTCGCTTTCTTGCACAATGGCTTTGGCTTTTTCTTGAACAGCTAGTATTACAAAGTCAGTTAGGCTTCTGTAGCCACCAAGTATAGCAGCTCTTTCAAAAAATTCTTTTTGTGTTTTGGTCAGCCTTGCATCAAACCTAGCGATATCTTTATTAGCTGTGCTCATTGGTATCTCTACGCAAATGTACGTAAATTTTCCGTACGCAAAATGCTTCAGCTTATTTTAAATATTTTTTAAACCTTTAATCCAAAGCTATTGATAGTGCAGCACAAACTGCAACCGGGCTAGTCCTTGGCTCAATAGTGGACTAGTATTACACCTTTGCCGAACCCAAACCAAAGCGCGCGCCAATTTCTTTGGCAATACCCGTAATACTTTGATGGTTGAGTGGGAACTCTAATAGCACGTGTAGGAAGCTAAGCAAGAACAACCATTCAAAACCAACTTCATAGCGGTAAGCATAAAGTGCAACGGATACAACCCACAAAATAAGTACAAATGCAAAACGTCGTTTTGGTACTTCGTGCCAACGGATGATGCTCGTTTTGCTAAACCAATTTAGGTAGTGATAGCAGTACGCAAATGCAATAAAACGCATAAGCACAATCCCTGCATTGCTCTCATAGATTTGGCTAAACATGTTTTCTTGTGTAAACTGTGCATCAGTAAATAGCTGCAGCGACAATACATTAATACCTTCAAACTTTGGATATGTTTCAAGTGCATATTTGCTAATATCTAGTGGACGTGCGTCTGGCATGACGTAAACCAAAATAGCAGGTATCACCAAATAAAGCAACATACTTAAGTAGCCACTTCTGCTTTTGCTTTTAAGTGCACCAAATAGAATAAAGAAACCTGTAAAGACATATACATGTATTAAGGTTGGTACAAAAGCAAGAAGAAACAACGTGAAACTCTTGTGGAATATAGACGCAACAAGCAAAAATATTAAACCAATCACTTGTAGTATTTTAGAGTCAACCAATATCAGTATTAAACCACCTGCTAGTAAGAGCCAAAGTTTGCTGCTTAATTGCTCGCCCCATACATCGTTCAGGAGATACATGATTTGCTCTTGCTTTAATACTGCGATTACAGATATAATTGTGATAGCAAGTAATGACCCAAACTTGAATGCTGAATCCTTATACTTTATCATAAATGCTGCACCCACTAATGCAATCCAAACATAGTTGGTATCATAACTCTGCGTGCCTGGCAAAAGCAATTCTAGATGCTCTAGTTTTCGCTTGGCAAGTTCTGGGCTAATGTATTGACTCAATGTAATAAATGCACCCATTGCAATGAGTATAATTACATCATAGCGTCCCTTCGTAAAATAATTTCTATCGTGTAGCCAACTTATTTCTGTGAGATAGTGCAAGGGGCCAAGTACCGCGTACACAAAAAGAAAAAGTTCAAAAGGCAATACAAAGGCAAGCAGCATGCTGATGAGCATGAGGCCAATGTTGACATAGTTAATTCTATCTAGGCTATTCATTAACGTATCAAAGTTACATTGCCTGTGAATTTCTTGCTCGTGCCGTTTTTGAAAGCAACATTAATCATATAGACATAAACGCCCATAGGCTGTGGCTTATTGCCAAACTTGCCATCCCATCCGCTGCTATTAATATTGTTCGTCACAAAGACCTGCTCACCCCAACGATTGTATATTTCCATATTAAAGGAAGTTACGCCACTGCTTAACATGTCTAAGGGAATAAAGCGATTGTTCATACCATCACCGTTTGGCGTAAAGGCATTTGGAATATTAAGGTAACAGTCAGATTTTACCATGACGGTGTCTGCCGATAGACAACCGTTTGGTGTGCGGGTCTGCAGCCAATAAGTACCTGGCGATGTCACGGCAATAGTAGAAGTTGTGCTGCCCGTATTCCATAAATTATTAGTGCCACCAACACCGGCTAAATTGCTAAGCGGAATAGGTATGCTATAGCCATCGCAATAACTTGTATCTGGACCAAGGTTTACAATACCGCCATCTTCCACACTAATACCTACCGTGTAAACTGTTGGAGGACATACCAAATTATTACTTGCAAGTGTTATAGTATAATTACCAACATTTGCATAAGCATGTATTGGGTCGTTTTCGTTTGCTATGCTGGTACCATCACCAAAGGTGTATAGCCATCCACTGCTCAACTCAGTAAGCGAATCGTATAGATACACTGGTTCGCCAAGGCATAAGGTTTCATCAAGTGCTCTAAAGAAAACAGGATAGGCTGATGCTACATAGACGCTATCAGTAATACTATCTACGCAGCCAATAAGGTTCTGTATAAAAAGTTCGTATACATAAGTGCCGTATGCGCCATAAGTATGCGACACACTATTTCCGCCATTAATTATGGTACCATCGCCCATGTTCCAAGTATAGGTTACCGGATTACCTACACTAGTGCTACTTAGCACCAATGGATTATTAATACATAAACTATCTGGTGCGTTCGCTACAACAAGTGCATCAAGCGGTGTAACGACAACATTTACATTGTCAGTGCCAGTACAACCATTTGCGTCTGTAACAAGTACACTGTACGTGCCGCTTGTGTTTACTGTAATACTATTTGTTGTTGCGCCAGTATTCCATAAAATATCTGGGTAAATGCCAGGCGATAAGGTAACCGTATTATAACTGCAAATAAACTTAGTTGCACCAAGATTTGGTTGGGGGCTTTGTAAGAAAGTAATATTGATTGTATCGCTACTATTATTGCCACCGCAGCCTTGCACGCTTACCCAATACGTGCCAGAAGTACTAGCAGTAATTGTTGGCGAAGTTGCGCCATTGCTCCATTGGTAATTGCTGAACAGGCCAGGGTTTAGTATAAAAGGTACGCCGTCACAAATAGTTGTGTCATTACCTAAGTTCACTTGTTGGCTGCCAACAGCTATTGGTGCAAGATTGGTATTGGTAGTGCCATCGCTACCTGCAACTGCATTGTAAGTAGTGCCAAAGCAAGAGCTAAGCGGATTATTAACAGTGCCAGCAGCACCACCTGTAAGTATTGTATTGATAGTTGCTGGAAATACTGCTCCTTGCACCCATACTTGGCCACCACCGCCGCCGCCGCCAGTACCGTGGCATTGACCAGTAAATGTGTTATTAAAATTGCTGCCACCGTAACCACCAGTCAGATCAATGTTTAAGGTTGACGGAAAATTAGTGCAGTGCAAATACACACTTCCACCAGCGCCGCCGCCACCACTACCTTCATCGGCAGCAATTACGCTTACATTTTGTCCTTTACCATGAATCGTGAAATTATTGCCTTGAATACTTGTGGCAAAAAGCATGACAGTTCCACCAGCATTGCCACCTGGTGTAACAACACTACCATTGTCGGCAAAACCGCCGCCACCGCCGCCGCCCATCAAAAGTCGATTATTAGCTACAGGCACAGGGTCGCCACCAATTGCCCACACGTTTGTAGTGGCACAGCCACTGTACTCGTCACCACTACGGCCACCGGCACCACCGTTAGCACCACCGGCACCACCATTATTGCCATTATTGCTGCCACCGCCGCCATTTGCTAACTTAGCAAGGTTGGTTGGAAAACTACCAATTGGCATTAAGGAAATGCCTTCACCCTTAAATCCTCCGCCACAAAAAGCGCTTGTGCCAACAAAGGTGCCGCTGCTGCTGCAACCAAAGCCGCCATTACAAACTGCGCCACCAAGAAAACCGGCACTATCAACATTGATGTCGGCATTGAAAGTAATGGTGCCGCTAGCAAGTACTACAAGTATGCCGCCGTAGCTGCCATTCCAAGGCGTGCATGTAAGCTGTCCATTAATGTTGGCATCTACATACGGTACCACTTTTACAATTTGAACGAGATTGTTTACGTCGTAGGTATTGCATAAAGTATACTGCAGTGTAGCATCCACACCATTAATGCTTTGAATCGTTGCGAACTCGTGGGTGCCTGCTATACCAACGCCGTTAATTGTGCCAAATGTATTTGCACTTGTTGTGGTATTGATAAGTGCGCCCTTCATTTGTACTATCAGTATCAAGTCGCCAGCAGCAAAAGGCGTGGCATTATTGAGCGTAAGAATATTGTTGCCACCATTAATTGCTGTAACGCCGCTATAACTATTGATAACACCATTAATATTTGTTGTTTGGGCAGATAATTGTTGCTGAACCAAACATAGCAAGCCAAGCAAGCAAATCAACTTGTAGCTTAATTGAAATGCAGTACACTTTTTCACATAACAAATCTAAGGCATTTTTGCCGAATCTAGGGGCGTATTAAGCCTGTGTTAAGCCGATAAGAATGGACATTGTGCTGCAATTCATTTGCGGAATCGAATACTAAATATTAACCTAGCTGAAAGTACTAGCTTGTACTTCACAGACGCTACGATTAGTTTACTTTGTAATCTATGAGAAAGTAGGCTTGGCTTTGTCTCGGATACATATCGTAGTAATATATGCTAGCTGAAACTAAACCGACCTTCGGGCAAAGCTCTTGTGTTTGTAAATACTGATATGTTGGCCCCGTCTTATGATTGCGTTGTAAGAAAAACATTGGCTTGTAAACTTTGTTATAGAATACAATCGAGTCTGCAATACCTACTACATAGACAGCATCTGTTGCGCTAGTGGCAGGCCAGGTGCTGCTGTCTTGCATTGGAAAGCTATAGTAAATGTCGCCAAAATAAGGGTAGCCTGGATGCTTGCTTTTGTATTTAACAGTACCGTTTTCAGTTGCATAAAATCCACTATCAACTATTGCCCCGTTATTTTTTCTAACCTCAAAATTGAATTGTGTTTGGACGCCTACAACTTGCGAATTGACAATGCTGACTGTAATTGTATCATCAGGATTACCTAAGCCATCGGTAACAAGATATTTCCACCAGTACCCCACTGCTAAAGGAAAATCACTTTGCTGCAGAATGGCAACTTGTTTTGGTGGCTCTATGGGGGTCCTTCTTGCAGCACTGTAAGGCAGTCGTTGTAAGAGCAATAAAGGCAAAGATGGCAATGCGATTCATATTTAGCTTGTTAGATTGCTTAGCGTTTACATTTAAAGACAAAATCCAATTGTGTGACTAGCGCAAGAAGGAGTTTTATTTGTAGTTCAGCAACTAGTAGAATGGCTTTCAATTCAAAATTAAAACATTTAAGGCAAAACTCACTACGCCACCGCCTCCACCACCACAACAACCTCTCCCTTTATACCATGTTCAGTATAAAAAGCTGCAAGTTCTTGTATAGTACCGCGTTTGTATTCTTCAAATTTTTTGCTGAGCTCGCGCGCTACACATACTTGTCTTTCGTTGCCAAAGTAAGTGCAAAGCTCTGTTAGCGTTTTTGCTAAACGATGTGGGCTTTCGTAAAACACAATCGTATAAGCATGGCTTGCTAAGGCTGTAAACAAAGTATGGCGCCCTTTTTTTTGCGGCAGAAAACCAAGATAGGTAAAAGCATCGCAAGGTATACCACTGCTAACCACAGCAGGCACAAGTGCGGTTGCGCCTGGCAAACATTCTACTTGAATGTTGTGTTGAACACAAGCACGAATCAATAAGTAAGCAGCATCGCTAATGCCGGGTGTGCCAGCATCGCTAATAATAGCAAACTGTCTACCTGCTACAATTTCGTCGATAATTTTTGGCGTACTATGGTGCTCGTTATGCTGATGAAAACTTCGAGTACTCGTTGTGATATTATAGTGCTTGAGCAATACGCCACTCGTGCGCGTGTCTTCGCACAAAATACAGTCTACCTGCTGCAATACTTGCACAGCACGATAGGTCATGTCGGCTAGATTGCCTATAGGCGTTGGTACTACAAAAAGCTTCATGCAGTGCGGTAGGCTTTACTGCTTTTAGGCCATGCTAATTTGATATTGCTCCATCACCGGATTGTGCAACATTTTTTTACAAGCATCATCTGCAATGCGTTGTGCCTGCTCTGTACTATCGGCTTCGATGTTCAATACAATATGCTTGCCAATGCGAGCATCTGCAACGGCATCAAATCCAAGTTTGTGTAAAGTGTCGTTTACTGCTTTGCCTTGTGGGTCCAAAAGCTCTTTAAGCGGCATTACTGTGATGTGTACTGTATGTATACTCATTTGTATTAATTTTTAATCGTTGATGTTTGTGGCTTGTAAAATAAAGAAATTAGTACGTACAAAATAAATGCGATTGGTATGCCTAAGTATTTAAATACAACGATGGCCACGATACTCAAGGCAAGCCATAAATAACGTCCCCAATTTTGTGCAAAATCAAAGCTTTTCATTTTTATACTAAAGCAACTAATATTACTTACCATAAGTGCAGAACCTACAATGATGATGGCGTAAAGTACCCATACATTCTGCAAAGCAGTACCTATTGTAAATGGCTGAAAATATGCTGCTAAGCCAAGTCCAGCAACTGCAATACCTACGCTTGGGATAGGTGTACCTGTAAATGCATCATTGTTTTTTGCAGCATTATTAAAACGTGCTAAACGCAAAGCGCCAAAGCAAGCTAGTATAAAGGCAGGGCAGGCCACAGCTACATTCACATCCATCGCATGCGGATCTTTCATATGCGCGGCCCATAGCAACTTAAACAAAATGGCACTTGGCGCTACACCAAAACTTACCACATCTGCTAGGCTATCAAGGTCTTTGCCAATTGGGCTTTCTACACCTAGCATGCGCGCAACGGCACCATCTAGTACGTCAAAAATGCCAGCAACAATAATTAGTATAGCTCCCCAGTAAAAACTACCCATGCCATTTACCCAATACTCTGCATCTTGATCGCCATGTGCCATTAAGAAGGGACTGCTGTGCAAAATATAGGCAGTAGCTACGCAGCCGCAAAACAAATTGCAAAGGGTAAGTATATTCGGAAAGTGTTTTACCATATCGTTGTTGTTTACTGCAAGATTTTATTTACCGCGATTTGCTTTCATATAGGCTTCAATTTCTGATGTTGTAATCGGTATGCCCTTAAACAAATCTATACTACCAGTTTTTGTAAGCCAATAATTGTTTTCGATGCGCACACCCACTTGTTCTTCTTCTACATAAATACCAGGCTCTATTGTAAACACCATGCCTTCTTTAACAGGTGCAGTGCGTGTACCAATATCGTGTACATCCAAGCCAAGGTGGTGGCCAATGCCATGGTAGAAATATTTTCTATACGCAGGGTTAGCAGGATCTTGGTTTTTGATATCTTGCTTGCTAATTAACCCAATTTTCAATAGTTGCTTTTCCATTTCTGCATTCACCATATCCATATACTTCATATAGTTAATGCCTGGCTTTAGGATTTTAGCACAGTACATATGCACAGCTAAACATGCATCGTAAATTTCTTTTTGACGCTTGCTAAACTTACCGTTGACTGGAATTGTACGTGTAAGGTCTGCACAATAGTTGCCATATTCTGCACCAAAGTCCATTAGTATAAGTTCGCCATCCTTACATTCTTGGTTGTTTTCTACGTAGTGTAGAATACGAGCACGGTCGCCACTAGCAATAATGCTTCCGTAGGATTGCCTTGTTGCACGGTTGCTTATAAACTCGTGCATAATTTCTGCCTCAATTTGATGTTCCCATACACCAGGTTTTATAAAGCGCATAGTGCGCAAAAATGCTTTGTGCGTAATGTTTACCGCTTCTTGCAAAACAGCTACCTCGTACTTTGTTTTAATCGCACGCAGTTCTTTCATGATAACAGCAGCGCGCAAATAATTATGTGCTGGGTAGTTTTTCATTAAGCTATGTACATACAAAAGATCTATGCGAGGCAAACTCAAGTCTAAGCGATCGTTTTCGTTTGTGTCTACATACACATTTTCTGCTAAGTGCATCATAATATGCAGAATAGCATCAAAGCCATCTAAGAAATGCACAGTCTTTATGCCGCTAATAGCAGTTGCTTCTGCTTTGCTCAACTTATGACCTTCCCATTTTTCAAGATGCTCGTTAGGACGCAATACGACGAGTACTTCGCGTAAGCTAGCGTCTGGATGGTCGGGAAATAAAACCACCATTGTTTTTTCTTGCACCACACCACTAAGCCATACCACATCACTATTAGGCTTGTAATAGCCAATAGCATCACTGTTTTCTGGCAATTGCGGATGCGCATGAAAAATGGCAACACTGTTTGGCTTCATCTTTTTGATAAAGCGCGCTCTATTTTCGGTAAATAGTTTGTTGTTGATGGCTTGGTATTTCATTACTTAACTCTAAGTTTGTAAAAATAGTAATTATGGTCTTGCAAGCACGCATACTTCTAAGCTTAATTTTATTGAATTGTATTGGCTATTGCAGCCATGCACAACTCAATTTGCTGCCACAACCACAAAAAGTAGTGATGGGTAAAGGCATTTGCGCACAAGCGGCGGCAATAAATCCCATGCGCCAAGGCAAAATGTTGAGCTTTTTGGAATGGAGGACACTGCCAGCTGTACAAAAAATACGTCCAATCCCATACACAAGTATGGCGCAAGTAGACCCTATTACGCATAAGACAATACGGCATTTGCCTTTCGACGAGAGCTATAAGCTCACTATTGGCGCGCAAAAAATTACTTTAGATGCTAGTGCCGGGTATCGCAATGCCCTGCAAACACTTTACCAATTATGCCAAAACTATGGCAATAAGCTACCAGTTTGCACTATAAGTGACACACCGAAATTTTCTTACAGAGGCATGCACTTAGACGTAAGCCGACATTTTTTTACTGCAGATGAAGTAAAAATATATTTGGAGATCTTGGCTCGATATAAGTTCAATGTGTTTCATTGGCACCTAACAGACGACCAAGGTTGGCGCATAGAAATTAAAAAATATCCGTTACTTACGGAGGTAGGTTCTAAACGTGCTGGAACAATCATTGGAAGACAGCGTAGTGCCGATGCTAAAGAAAACGATAACGATCGTCAGCCCGTTGAAGGTTTCTATACACAGGAAGAAATTAAAGAAGTACTTGAGTACGCTACTGCGCTTGGCATTCTTGTTATTCCAGAAATAGAAATGCCTGGGCATAGCAAAGCGGCAATCGCTGCCTATCCTTGGCTAGGCTGCACGGGCGAACCTACAACTGTTGCCGAACGATGGGGCGTTTTTGATGAAGTGTATTGTCCTGGCAAGGATAGCGTATTTACATTTATGAGTGATGTGCTAGAAGAAGTGATGGCATTGTTCAATAGTGCCTACATACATATCGGTGGTGATGAAGTGGTGTATACTAATTGGAAACGTTGCCCACATTGTCAAAAGAGGATGCGCTTTAATAATCTTTTTAAGGAAGAAGAACTCCAAGCCTATTTTGTGCGCCGTATAGAAGAAGAAGTAATTGCGCCGCATGCGCGACGTATGTTTGGCTGGGACGAGCTTGTAGACGATGGCTTGAGCAAATCTTCACTAATTATGAGTTGGCGCGGCACAGAAGGCGGCCTAAAAGCAGCTTCGCGCGGCCATGATGTTGTAATGACGCCAGGAAGCCATTGCTACTTTGATCATGCATATAGCAGAACAAAATACGAACCATTGAGTATTGGCGGCAATACGCCAACAAAAAAAGTGTTAGCATACGAACCAATTCCTGCAGGTTTAGACCCATCAAAACACAAGCATATTCTTGGTGCGCAAGGCAATGTGTGGGCTGAGTACATACCTAATGCTGAGCACATAGAATATTTAGTTTTGCCACGCGCTATTGCCCTGAGTGAAGTGCTTTGGAGTGGCACAAATACTAAACCAAGCTATAATATGTTTTGCAAACAGCTGGCACAAGAGTACAATAATTTAGATGCAATGGGCTTTGCTTATCGCATAGAAGAGCCAATTGGCTTTAGCTATGATACGCTTAGCTTGGCAAGTTTGAAAAATTATACGCTGCAAAATGTTGATCCACAAGCCAAATTGTATTACAGCATTGGCGAAGAAGAACCATTTAAGGGCGAGTTATATAAAGGTCAAGATTTATTGCCATTGATGCAAAAAACCAATGCAAAACGAATACGTGTGGTTATGGCAAGAAATAAGGCAATGAGTTGTGTTTATGAGCAGTGGTTCAATTAGAGCGATTTAATACGCAAAGTCCACGCTGCTAAAAGCACGAATTGTGTCTTTATTGTGTCTATAGCTGTACACTTTAACTTCTTTGCCTTCATTTGGCAAAAGGTTAAAGTAGTTAGTGCTAAATTCTGTTTCGCTATTACTGCTGCGTAAAAATACGTCTTTAGCCAAATCGTTGGCGGTTACCCAAATACTTGTATCGCTTAGCCATTTAATATCGCACTTCGCTTGTGGAAGCAACAAATCGCGTGGTTCGCTAAAGAAGAAAGGCTTTCTAATAAACGGCTTGCTATACTGTTGAATTTCTAGAATAGCATATTGCATATTCCAATTAAAGCCTGCAAAACTTTCTTTATCAAAAAAGCTAGTGGAGTAGTACACGCCGCCACTATTCTTTTGCCACTTGATATCGCTTGTTTTATATACTAATTCGCCGCCAAATTCGTACACGCTCAAATTTGTTTTGATGCTTGCATCCATCGGATTAATCGTAGCATCGCAAAGTGTAAACGCAAACTCGTGTACCTTATTATCGATAATGTTTTTATCGTTTTCGTACACTTGCTTAGCTAGTGTAAGGTAGTCTTTACCGAACGCATTTTTTAGCTCGTAAAAGGCCGCCTTTGGTTGATTGTAAAAATCTACAATACTCCATGTAATGCCTGGCCAACAATCATTGAGTTGCCAAAGCATGGTGCCATTGCAATACGGATAGGCACTGCGCTGCGCACTTACTGCGGTTACTAATGCGTCGCGTTGCAATAGGTTAGTAAAATATACGTAGCCTAAGTTGTCGAAGTGTTGCGGATAGCGGGCAAGGTAATGTCTTAAATTGTCAAAGCCAGTTGGATGTTTTTGATGACTCGTAAAGTTCAAACTATCACTGTTAATGTCGCGTTTATCACACATTTGAGAAATGCTGTGATCGCTTGGTAAAGCTTGCATACCAAACTCACTCATAAAGCGTGGCACATGGGTATAGTAGGCGCTTATATCTTCCTTGCCCCACCATACGCCCCAGTAGTGACAGTCGGCATTACTTAAGCTCAGCTTGTCGCCCCATCCAAATTTAGGACTACTTGGTATGTAAGGACGCATTTTGTCGTATTTAGCAATAAGGTTTGGAATTTCTTTCTCAAATAATTGCTTGTAAGAACCAATCAAGGTGACGCTGTCTGTTTGCTTATATTGTTTGCGCCAGCCCCAATTTTCCCAACCTTCGCTAATTTCGTTATTGCCACACCACAGCACAATACATTCGTGTTTCATTAAGCGGCGCACATTGTCTTCTACCTCGGCAAGTACACTTTTGCGCATCCATTCATATGGTGGTATTAAGGCATTGGCAAACATTAAATCTTGCCACACCATTATTCTACGCTTTGTGCATTGCTCGTAAAAATATTCTGGCATATAGTTGCCGCCACCCCAAACACGTATCATATTGATACCAAGCTGATCGCAGCGCTTTAGCAATTGGTCAATTACGCCAGTAGTTATAGGTTCGAAAGTGCGAGGCGGCACCATATTGACACCTTTAATAAATAAAGGCTCTCCATTAATACTAAACTGAAACTTGCGCATGTCTAAACTAGCCATAGGCTGTGCGCTGTACAATGGTATAATTTGTCCATCAGGTACTTCATAGCCTTGCAATTTTACGATGCCACTAATGCCGCTGCTTAAAAGTTTAGGTGCAAAGTCCCAGCCAAAATTGAAATGTGGCCTGCGTACATAGGCGCGAGAATCTGTAGGCAATTTGAGCACGCTTAGGTTAGCAAGACTATCTGCTGTTTTGCCAATACTTTTGAAAGTTAGTACCAAGTAATTTCGTTGAGGTAAAACCAAAATACTTTTAATAGGCACACGCCATGTCCTAAAAGCATTGTCGGTATTTTTCAAAACAACGCCGTTCAGCATTATTTCGCAGTAAGTATCTAAGCCTTCAAAAACAAGATCAATATTTTTTTGTTTATACAGTTCGGCATCAATATCAAAGAAAACACCATATTGCCACTCGCAGGTATCAACCCATTGAACAAGCTTTTCATTATTAGCATAGTATGGGTGAGGGATTTTCTTGTTGACAAACAATGTGTACATGATATTGTTCGGCACATTCACATCGGTCCAACTATCTTCTTTGGTATTGCGTAATTTCCAGTCTGTGCTAAGCACTTGCGTAATTGTAGGCAATGCCATACTAGGAGCAGCATATAAGCAGAGCAATAGCAATGCTGCTACAGCCTTAAGCTTTGTATGTGTTTGCGTGCATCTAGCCATCAAGCAGCTAAAGATAGGGGCAATTTGTTAAAGCATTATTTCAAAGCCTTATGACTTCAATACAATGCGGGATTTTTGAGATAATTTTTAAGTTGTACTGAGCCGTACTGCATTTTTAATAGTAGCCACGCTTATCTACTTGCGCACTTATCCAATCTTCAAATGAGGCCAGGTTAAAAGCACTCAAACACTGTGACGCGGTTAAGCCTGCTTTTTGCGCAGCAAGCACGCCGTAGCGTATATCATCTATGCCTTGTGTACTATGCGCATCAGGGTTGATGCTAATAAGAATTTCTTTTTCTAATGCATAATGTATCCAGCGCCAATCGATATCCAGTCTTTTTGGACTAGCATTTAATTCAATGGCTACATCGTTGGCAGCACAGGCATCTATTACTTTTTTCATGTCTAGCGGATAGCCCTCTCGTTGCAATAAGAGTCGCCCGGTCATGTGCCCTAGAATGCTGGTGTGCGGATTTTCTATGGCGCTAATCATTCTAGCCGTAGCTTTTTCTTCATCCATATTCAAAACAGCATGAATACTTGCTACTACAACGTCAAAGGTGCCTAAGACTTCGTCATCATAGTCTAGCTGCCCATCTGGCAAAATATCGCATTCTATGCTCTTAAAAATTTTGAAAGGCGCAAGTTCTTTATTGAGCGCATCAATCTCTTGGTGCTGCGCCATGATGCGTTCTTCGCTCAAACCGTTGGCATAAGATGCATACTGACTATGGTCGCTAATCACAAAATACTCGTAGCCACGTTGTATGCAAGCTTCTGCCATAGCACGCAAACTTGCGGCGCCGTCGCTGTATGTACTGTGGTTATGTATTACACCGCGAATATCTGCGGGCTGAATAAGTTTTGGTAATTTCTTATTGGCAGCAAGCTCAACAATGGCAGCATTTTCGCGCATGGCGGGGTGCACAAATTCAAGGTTTAGTTTCTCAAATACTTCTGCCTCGGATTTGCCAAGTTCCATTGCTAATTTGCCATTAGGTAAAGTACTTAATGCTTTTTCAAAGTCAACAGAACCCGTTGTGGCAATAATGCGTTCGACAAAATTTTGCGGTGTGCATGCATAGAGTACAACTTCTACGTCGCCATAGTTGTAGTAAAGATTTGTATCGTGTAAGATGTGTTTGGCAAACCAATTTTTATCTTCAGCTAGGCTTGCTTTTATCTTCTCAACGTCTGCAATTACAGCAAAGCTTAGGTAAAATACAATTTCACATTGACGGCGATAAGTGCCAGTTACCTGCACATTATTTTCGCCAAAGTATTGATGTAATTGAGGAAGAATTTTTTGTACAATTTGTTCTGCTTTTGCCCACAGCAAGCCGCCCTCGCTACTTTGATAAAATTCAATGGCAGCCTTAATACTGTCTTGTACTTTTAGGCCAAAGCCTTTGTGTTTGATGAGTTCATTTTTGTGGCACATATCTAGCAAAACAGCCAGGCTTTCTACCTTAGCTTCTTGCCATAAATACTTCACTTTTTTGGGGCCAAGTCCCTTGATTTGCAACATATCTTGCACTCCGATAGGCGTACTTGTGCGCAATTCTTCGAGGTATTGTAAGGTGCCAGTATTTAGTATTTCTTGCACTTTTTGCAAATTGCTTTTGCCAAGGCCAGGCAGAGCAGCCATATCGGCCTCACTTAAGTCTTTTAGTTGCACTGCATACTTGTCGATGCCAAAAGCTAGGCTATTGTAACTGCGAATCTTAAACTCATCTGCTGAATGTAGTTCGCTAAGCGCTGCGGTGTGCTCTAAAATATCTACAATATAATCGTTGCTATACACTTGGTAAAAGTATAATATTGCGGCTAAAGCTTGCGTTGCGCTTTTGCTTTTTTATGGATAGCAGGATGCTATTAAAAAAGATGTAATTTTACACGTGTCTTTTTTACGCCGCTTAAAACTGTCGTACATCATCAATAATTATATGCATCGCAAGCAGTTGCGCTGCAATGCGGATGTGTACAAAAAGTATGGTCTACAGCAAAGCACACTAGCGCCTCTAAAGCACAGCAAGCTGCAAGGTGTTGTAGAAGGCGAAACACCGTGGCTAGATAATCACCAAATTACGAGCGAAGCAATTAAGCAGCATCCTAAGTTTTCTACGCTAAGCGAGCTAGAACAAGCGCAAGTATTAACTTGGCCAAACAACGGCTACATGGTGCTACCACAATATTTTAACGAAGCAGAAGTAGACACCATAAACAGCGAAGTTGATAATTTGCTGCAAATGCAGGCCGCTCAGCACCGTTTAGACGAGCGCATTATTTTTGCCATTCATAAAAGCGAAAAAATACACGCTATTTCTACCAAACAAGCCTTAATGAACTTGCTTGGATTTGTATTAGGCAAACCAGTGCGTTTATTTCAGAGTCTCAACTTTATCAATGGCAGCAAGCAGCTAGCGCACAGTGATACCATACACATGACCACGCATCCGCTTGGTTACATGATAGCTGTATGGATTGCTTTAGAAGATATACATGCAGATAGTGGTCCATTGTTCTACTATCCTGGCACGCATAAATTACCATATGTACTTAAGGAAGATTATCAGCACGGTGGTAACTACTTTTTACATGGTGAAGGTGACTACCAAAAGTACGAGCAAGCAATTGCGGGCATCATTGCACAAAACAAATTAGCGCCTCAAACGTTCTTAGCTAAAAAAGGCGATGCGTTTGTATGGCATGCCAATATTTTACATGGTGGAAGTCCTATTGTAAACCCAGCACTAACGCGTAAGAGCATGGTTTTGCACTTTTTTGCCGAAGACGTTATCTGCTATCACGAAATTACTGAGCGCCCAGCCATATTTGGCGGCAAGGAAGCAAGCTGCTAAATCCGCCAAGATTTACCGCAAAAATGCCATTTTGCATAGCTTTTGCAGGGCACAATGATTTGTATTTCGCTGTTAATGGCGGTGCAAAGTGCATTGCTTAATTTACCTTTACGGCTACAAAATGCAATTCAAAATAATTAGCTGTGCGCTTGTATTGTTATTGAGCAGTGCAGCGCAAGCGCAAATTTCGGGTGAGCTTCAAAGCAATGTCAACTTTTTTCAGCGCGACAGCAATGTAAAAGCCTCTGGCAATCCCTTATACAACAACTTTTTGAGCGGCGGCGAAAACTGGCTGGCTTTGCGTTATAACGGCAATAATGGCTTTAATGCCAATGTGCGCATTGATGCATTTCACAACAGTAACCTTCTGGTACCTACGCAAGCCTATAGTGCTGCTGGTGTTGGTATGTTTAATGTAAGCAAAGAATGGGATGGCCTTACCCTTACAGCTGGTCATATCTACGATCAGATTGGTACAGGTATCCTTTACCGTGCGTATGAAGATCGTCCATTATTAATTGACAATGCGACTTTTGGTTTCCAAGCTAAATACACGTTTAAGGATAAGTACAACGTAAAAACTTTTGCAGGACAGCAGCGTAACTTATTTGACCGCTACAAACCAATACTTAAAGCAATCAATGTAGAAGCAGATTATGATGTAAAAGATGTACACTTGACACCGGGCATAGGCGTGCTTAATCGCACCCTAGACGATGTAACTGTTGGCAATATTGTGGGAGAAGTGAATAGCAAGCCTGAAGCTGAGCGTTTTACACCAACATACAATATGTATGCGGCTACTTTTTATAATACATTGACGTGGAAAGACTTTTCATGGTATTTTGAAGCTGCTGTAAAGAGTAAAGATGCTGTAAAAACGCTAGGTGATGTGCTGGTTCAAAGACCTGGAACATGCTTATTTGGCACATGGGGTTATGCGCGCACCAAGTGGGGTATTAATGTTAGTGGTAAGCGCACTGATGCATTTGTGATGCGCACTACTCCATACGAAAACCCATTACGTTGTTTTAGCAATTGGCAGCCAATTATTGCCTTAATTCGTCCGCAGCGTACAATTGCACGCTATACACCGCAAAGCTTGGACTACAGCGAGTTTAGCAAGGCAGCGAATTTATTTTTTGTGCCGAGTGAGAACTATAGCTTCAATGCAACATACACGCATATCGACGACTTAGATGGCAACAAACTTTATCGCGAGTTGTATGCAGATGCAGAAATTCGTTCGCTAAAGAATTTTGTAATTCATGCAGGTGTACAAGTACTTAATTATAACCAAGAAGTTTATCAATTAAAAGGAAAGATGTTTAATGCGATAACACCATTTACAGAAATTACCTATAAGTTGTCTGAGAAACGAAGCATCAAAACAGATATCCAATACATGGCTGCACAAGGCGACTACGGTAGTTGGATATATGCATTATTGGAGTATGATATTGCGCCGAAGTGGGCTATAGCCGTTGCTGATATGTATAATACTACAGCAGGTGCAAATTTTGCAATACATCCTGACTTAAAGAAGCAGCATTATCCAAATGTGTTTGTTGCGCATACACGAAATGCTCATCGCTTTACGGCACAATATGTAAAGCAGGTAGAGGGTATTAACTGTACAGGTGGTGTATGTAGATACGAGCCTGCGTTTAGTGGTTTTAAATTTGGTATTACAAGTAGTTTTTAATTTGTTTCAATGATGAAGAGTGTAAAGATATTTTTAGCAATCGCTGTTGTTTCAGCCATTTTACTTCAATTAAGTTGTAGTAAAGAATTGCCCCCAGTTGGCTTGATACTTACTAATCCGCTGACTTTTACAGATACTGCATACACAGTAAGTCCAGTGCCTAGTGCACAAGCAAAGGCCGTATTTGTAGAAGAAATGACGGGTGTAATGTGTGCTAATTGCCCTGCAGGTGGTGCGATATTAAAGCAATTACAAATTCAAAATCCAGGTAGAGTTATTGTAGCTAAGTTGCATAGTAACTTCTTGGCTAATCCTATAAAGCCTACAGACCCAGATCTACGCACACCGGATGCTCAAGAAATCGACGAAGGTTTTGCAAGTAGCGGTCAAAAGCCCAATGCTGTCATTGATCGTACAACCAATACGTTAGATCCTCCAGGTACTGCACAATACTACGCCAATAAGGGCAAGTGGGCACAAGTAGTAACTGCGCAATTGGCAAAAACTACGCCAGTCAACATCGACTTGGTAAGTAGTGTAGATACACTTGCAAACGAAATCAAGTTAAAAAGCACTTTTACTTTTACGCAAACACATAGTGGCAATTTAGCTTTTACCATTTACTTGCTAGAAGATGAGGTAGAAGCTACTCAAGATTCCTTTACAACTACCACAGTGGAAATAGAAGGTTATATTCACGAAGAAGTATTGCGCAAGAGTATTACTCAGCCAATTTCTGGCACGGCATTACCAGTTGCACCATACAATGCAGGTCAAGTTTATGCACGTAGTGTTGCATTTCCTATTCCAAGCAATGTGCTTAATAAAAAGCATATGCGCATCTCGCTTGCTGTACACGGCGTTAATAAAGGAGAGGTACTGCATGCAGCAACCATAAAGTTGTAACCTTTAGCTTGATCGCTTAGTTGCTAAAAATTGCTTTAGCATCATTAATGCGCTAATTAAAAATATTGCACCGATAGCAATATTTATCCATGCTTGGTGTTGAGCAATAGACCCACTAAACTGTCGACCACCTGCTATAAAAATTGCAAGTGCAATCAAAGTGCCGCTGCCAATACCTAGAATGTACTTTAAGCGCGATCGAAAATTTGCTTGCAACAAATTTCGCTGCTGCAGCATAAGCGACCACGAAATCCAATACGGAAATTGCATCGGATTAATTGCGCTCAACAGTAGGCCTAATAAAAAAGGTTGCTGCACAAGGTAATCTTTAGGAGCAGCAACTTGATTATGCATAGCATAGGCTTGCTTAAAGTAGCTCAAGGCAAAAAACACAAGTATAGCAATGGCTGCAATAGGTAAGTACTTTTTTATAAATAGATTTTTGCCAATCAAATTGCCTGCCACTGCACACAGATAAGCATAAAGCATTTCAACAATTACAACCGCAATAGCAAATGCAATAGCAGAAGCAAGACCTTGCTTAGCACTGATTTGCGCAGCTGTAACATTGAGTGTCCCTAAAGGCAAAGCGCCCATTAAAGAAATTACAGCTCCAAGTACCGCAATACTGCTGATGTTTTTTAGAAGTCTTTGTTCAAAATGCGTCATTAGGCACTTCTAAATTTTTTGGCGCTTGCAAACATGGCACGGCCTTGCGCAAATGTACCATATTTATGTCCACGCTTTTTGTTAGCAGCGCTTACCTCGTACAACAGTTGCCAATGCTTAATGATGATACGCCACACTTGCCACAAACTATGTGTAGGGTCGTAAAGATGTGTGGGTTCGCTGCCGGCGCCGTTTACTTCTACAACCTCTAGTTCGCCTCCTTGCAAAGCATCGTCAATGCTTTTACACATCACATCTAATCTGCCAAAATAAAATTCAGGAATTTGCATCGCAATGTTGTGAATGCTATCCTGCAACGCTTGTGTACATGCTTGCGTAATATTTACAAATTTGCTGCCTAGTGCATGGTTGCCTATGCTGCTTAGCATAACTTGTTCTCCATCAGCTGGAATTTGCTGCAAAGCTTCGCCGAATTTTTGCTCGAGTTGTTCTATTTGCATTCGAGCTCTTGTATCAGAAAGAACTATTTGCAGCAATGTGCGTTTACCGTCTCCGACAGCTAATAGCGGTTCTTTTTTTACAATGCCAGTGATGCTATACTTATTTGTGTGCGGATGTCGTACATAAAAAATACCAAGCTCGCATTGATGCTTGCAGGGTTCTTGAATCATGTACTTGCATTTAGCCTCGTCCAATGCTTTTTGCAAATGTGGCCACGCTGTAACCAACACTACACCTGCGCCTTTTGATCCAATATCTGGCTTTGCATAAAACGGAAATTGCCACGCTGTATGTCGCAATTCTGTTTGTACTGCTAAGAAGTTTTTAGTATCAAGTAATATAGTACGTGGACAAGCATAGCCCTTCATGGATTCGTAGATCTTGTATTTACTCTCCATATCCCAACCACCATGCTCGATGTGAGGATTGGCTGCAAAGAAAAAGAAGCAGCTGCGTGCCTTAGCGCAAAGCCATAGCCAATAGGGAAAAATGGGTAAGTATACCAGCCAACTTGGCCAATACTCCCAATGCGAAAAACGCCACCACAATTTGATTTTTAACTTAGTCAAGTTTGAGGGTACTACTTTGCTTGTTAACGTGATCGATGTAAATTAATGTTTTTTCTTCATGATCAACACTTATACAAGTAGTACTTACTGTATGTACTAGAGGTCTTTGCATTAGGACTGCAACTTCTGCGTCATTTTCCTGTTGTGTTTGATGGAAAGTGAGGATATTATCCACTGCGTTTTCCGATTTCAAGAAGGAATTGAACCAATCAATACGCTTGGCATGCATAGTAGCATCGTATAAGGTACAACTACTCCAGATTTGAGCTTGGTCTATGGGCAAAGTAGCGATATGCTTTGCACTGCCGTCCCAACGTAATTGCAAAAGTGTGTTGTTGTGTATTACGATTACAGTAAATGGCTCCACACCACTAAGCTCAATAGCTTTAATGGCTTCCAATACATCTGGTTGTGCTAATAGATCTAGTACTACCGTGCCACGACTTCTTGCATAAGAGCCTGCCACAATATGCGGTACAAATGCACCATTAAGCAAACATACTGCTGTGCCATCTTTGCCTAAGCCTACCCAAGTGCCTTTAGCATCAGCATCTATTGGGCATAAAATATCATCTTGTACTTGAGGCTGATATGCTTGAGCGCGCGTTAGTTTTTCGTCTCTGTTATGCGTAAGCACATATCCCTGAGCTTTGGGTATGTAAGTAACTGTACACATTAACCAAAACTCTTACGATAGGCTACCGTGCTATCTGCAACGCCAAAATTTTCATTCACTAAATAACTTGGCTGCAATGCAGAGATGCCAATACGAATCAGCGCCATATGATGCACAGTGTGTTCTAGATTGTACAAGAGCTCACGATAGTAGTTGGTTTCGATATCTAAGAACTTGCCATCATTAGCAGGTGTTTGTAAAATCATTTTACGATCAGCACCTTCGATGTCGTGCAGTAGGTTTAGCAATGCGCCCTGTGCAGCACCGATATTAGTTTGTAAGTTTAAATTGCGTTCGCGCTTTTCGTAATTGATAACACCTAGTTCGTAGTTATTAATGACGCAGTAATACATTTCAATAATGTGACGCACGTGCTCGCCAATTGTAGCATTACTCAATACATTAATAGGTTGCACAAATTGACTTTCACTCAAATCGCTTAGCGCGGTACTCAGTAGCAAAAGGTGTTTGCTGATATTATCGTATAATTGTTGTGCTTGACTCAAAACCTTGCTTAACTAAAATGATCTTGTTACGCCAAGTGAAAGGCCCAAAGCTTTATTGCGAAAACGGCTATTACTGATGCCTCCTGGTGCTACTTGTGCTACCGTTGTCGTGGTATACTCTGTAAACAAGAAGCCTGCACCCAAGCGAGCACCCCACGTTTTATTAACTTGGTAGCGTGCATATAGTTGACTGTTAAGTGTGCCTAAGTCGTTATCGCTTATGAGTAGTGCATTGAAAAATGTAGGCTTCGCATTGTAAATTGGATCGATGTTATTGATTATATCCGCCTGTACTGCTTGCTTTTTACCACCCAAGCTAATGCCAATAGCATCAATATTAAAACCCGCACTCAACTTTTTAGAAATGCGATAGCCAATATGAATTGGGATATTAATCGCATTTGCTTGTACACCGCTAAAAGTGAAAGAATCAATGTTCGCAGGAATTTGGTCTGCGAAGAACACGCCTGGGCCAGTTTTGCCACTTGTAAGCTTTGCTGGCGCTGTAATAAATAAGGCATTAGAACCAAATACGCTTGTAAGTCTAGCACCAGTTCCAACGATCAACTTTTGATTTTTTAAGAAATACCAATCCTTGCTATACGATAAGCTTGGCGCTATCATACTGCCAAGTTGCAAGTCTAGCGCAGCATAAGTGCTGTTGGCTCTTTTCTTTTTAACCTGTGGCTTTTTCTCTTGGGCAAAAGTATCAGTACTACTTAGCATACTTAAACCTAGTATTCCTAAAACAATTATTTTTTTCATTTTATGCTTTACTTTTTTTCTTTTTACTTTACTTGTACTGCCAGCTTTACTTTAACCATGTCGCTAAGGGTTGTGCTGCTTCCACCAACATTAAATTTGCGACGATTGATATTAAATTCACCATTTAGCAAATAGCCACCACCTGTAGCTGCCTTAGCTGTAAAGTCAAAACTCAAATTATAGCTCTTGTCACGAATAGTTATAACGCCTGCGAAATTGTACTTGTCCCCACCTAAGCTAGTAATCTTTGTGCTTTTTAAGCGAATGGTCTTAAACTTGGCTACACCAAAGTATTCGTCTTTGCGTAAATGTTCGTCGCGCATGTTATTGCCTGTATTGATTGTAGAAGCATCTACAGTAACATCAAATGAGCTAGCGGCTAAATTTTTGGGGTCAAACTTGGCTGTACCTGCTAGGCCTTTGAATGAGCCGTCTACACCAATGCCTAAGTTTTTGATTACAAAGCTTACTTTGCTAGAAGCTGGCACTAATACCTGCGCGACTGCCGGTATGCCTAAACAAACTGTTAGGACACAGATGTTTATTAATTTATTTATTGATCCTTTCATTGGTTACAAAGTTGGAGCATTTAATTTAGTGAGATTGTCAGCTAAGCGACATTGCAAGCTGTTGTAACAAATTTTTATTAATAAGTGTGATGCTGTTGCGGTCGTGTTTAATAAGGCCAAACTTAGCAAAACCATTAATCATGCTGGTAACTGTTTGCCTACTGCTGCCAATTAGCGATGCAATATCTTCGTGCGTTAATACATTTTCTACTGTTGTACCCTGCTCTGCATGGCCAAAATTATCAAGTAAAAACTGGGCTAAACGTGCCTTTACATCTTTACTTAGTAAAGTACCAATGCGGGTTTCAAATAGCTTACTCTTTTGCCCAATCGTTTTTGAATAGCGCAAGGCAAGTTGCGGGCGTCGGTCTAACAGCTGTTCAAAATCGTTGATCGTAAATGCGCATAGGCTCGCAGGGCCTTTATAGGCTCGCGCAAATTCACCCACATCATTGCCCACCTCTAAAGTATATTGCCCAAAGATTTCGCCCGGGCCTAGTACCTCCTTAATGATCTCTTTGCCACTTTCTTCGATAAAGCCAATTTTGATATAGCCACTCTTCAAAAAGTACAAGTGCTTACTCAGTTTTTGTTCAAAGTAGATATATTCGCCTTCGTCATACTCCTTAAAATGGTGGGTAAAATGTATACTATTAAGATCTTCTGGCGTTAGTTCGCTAAAAAAACTATGATTTCGTATTAATAGAAACTTATCATCTGCAATGCGCTCCATACCTCAACAAAGATACTGTGAACTTCCATTATACGCTACAAGCTATTTGCCCAAAAGGTCGGTATGAAATTTTATTATATATGTAGGCTTTCCCCTGATTTGCTATTAATGGCTGCCAGTTGCATATCCCGTGAGGTTGATGGCTGACTATGGTCAAGATTACCCATGCGTTCTTGCTTACATTTGACTTTAGTTGCCTTAATATTGCTATGTAGATGCTAGCACATCCATTACTACAGCACTTGCGCATCGCAGTGTCATTTTTTTTGTTGCCTACATTTTTGTTTGCACTAAGTCAATGTGGTACTGTGCATTGGCAGTATGCTGCAGTGCTTTTCGTTGTGCTTCATCTTTTTGTGTACCCTAGCAGTCACCTTTATAATAACTACCACGATAATGATACTGGCGCTGTAAGCGGATTGGAATCACCCATAGCAAAATCGCAAGCTATGCTGCATTTAAGCATCGTTTTAGATGTACTGGCGCTACTAATCATTTTCTTTATCAGCAAGCTAGCAGCAGTACTGTTACTAGCTTATATCCTTGGCAGTAGGGCGTATAGCAATAGAAAAATTCGCATTAAAAAGTACCCGATTGCTAGTTATGTTTTTGTAAGTGGAGCCCAAGGTCTGGTCATCTACTTTATTACCTTGTTCTGTTGTTCCACCGCGTTCAATCTTGTAGAGCATCTTGCACCAGCTTTTATTGCAAGCTTGTACATCGGTAGTTCTTATCCTATAACCCAAATCTACCAACACGAGTCCGATCAAAACGATGGCATTCGCACACTGAGTAGCCTGCTTGGTATTATAGGTACATTTAAGTTCTCAATTGTAATGTACACGCTTACCCATTGCTGTTTGCTAGCCTATTTGTACGCTACTTTGCAACATAGTCTAATATTAGTTTATATTGTTGCAAATGCTGTGCCTACGTATTTTTTCTACTTGTGGTTTCGAGATGCGCGCAGTAATATTGCACTAGTGAACTATAAAAGCACAATGAAAATGGCGGCAATCGCCTCAGTATGCGGTAACCTATGTTTTTTAATCTTTATATTGCTTAATGCATAAATGAGTGTACTTACTACCATCGGCATAGCTGTACCTCCTTACAAACTTGGTATAATGGACATTTACCAAGCTGTAAAAGATGTGCATGCTACTACCGAGCAAGAAAAACGTGCACTTAGATTCATGTATAGCACTAGCGGTATTGCAACCAAATACGTATGCATACCCGAGTTGCATACCGATGGACCAAAAGTAATTCTTAGTACAAGTGGTACACCAGCAAGTGTAGAACAACGCCAAGCGATTTATGCCGTAGAAAGTTTAGCCTTAGCAAAAAAAGCAATTGCTAACTGCATTGCCGACGATGACCTTAGTACTGTTACACATATCATTACAATCAGTTGTACAGGCCTTTCGGCGCCAGGCTTGGACGTGCAGCTGGTGCAAGATTTGCAATTAGCAAAAAATGTACAACGTAGCAGTATTAATTTTATGGGTTGCTATGCGGCTGTACATGGGTTAAAAACGGCACATCATATTGCCAATAGCACACCTCATGCAAAAGTTTTAGTGGTATGCGTAGAGCTTTGTTCTCTGCATTTTCAACGCGATACGCATATAGATAATACCACAAGCTGTATTGTATTTGGCGATGGTGCTGCTGCATTTATTGTAGAGAGCGACAAAGGACAAAAGGGTTTGTGCATCAAAGATTTTTACAGTGAACTAGCCTTAGATGGTTACGACGACATGGGTTGGCAGGTAACACATCGTGGGTACTTGATGACACTTAGTCCAGAAATACCGGCCATCATTGAACGCAATGCGCCGCAGTTGTTTAGCAATGCCTTAGCGCACTATGGCATTAGCAGCGAAGGATTACAATACTGTGTGCATCCCGGTGGCAGAAAGGTTTTAGAGGCAACGCAAAAGTCATTGGGTATTAGCAAGCAACAATTAGATAGCAGCTACGAAGTGCTATTAAACTTTGGCAATATGAGCAGCCCGACAGTAATGTTTGTATTGCAAAATTTACAACAACGCTTAATTGCCGCCAATAGCAATGGCGATAATATCGTAGGCGTTGCCTTTGGCCCTGGTATAACACTAGAAACTTTTTATGTTCAACTTCGCGCATAGATCATACACGCTAGAATTACTTGATCAGCCAAATATTAGCGCTGCGGATATTTACACGAATATGCACGAGTTAAATATTATCAATACTTGGCTCGGTGGACATGCTACTACGATAAAAGGTTTTACAAGCCTTTGTAAAAACCAAACGCAACTTAGTGTTTGCGAAATTGGTTGCGGCGGCGGCGATAATATCAACGCGATTTACATGTACTGCAAAAAACACAATATCAATGCGACTTTTACTGGTATCGACTATAATGAGCATTGCATAGATTTTGCAAAAAAGAAATACAGCCACTTGCCCGCACAATGGATTTGCGCCGACGCTTTTGCTGCAGATACGCAAGCTTACGATATTGTATTCACATCGCTATTTTGTCACCACTTCAAAGAAAATGATGTGCAGCGATTAGCAGCATTAATGCAAAGCAAAAGCAGACTTGGATATTTTATCAACGATTTACAGCGCAATAGAATTGCCTATGCAAGCATAAAAATATTAACCTCACTTTTTAGCAAAAGCCACCTTGTAAAAAATGATGCACCACTTAGCGTACAACGTGGATTTTTGCGCTCAGAACTGCAACATCTCTTTAGCGGTGCCAAAGTAATATGGTGTTGGGCCTTTAGATACTTAGTCGTTTTTAAGCAAGCATGATAAAACGTGTTGGCATCATAGGAGGTGGTTTGGCGGGACTTTGCTTAGCAATACAATGTGCTAAACAAGGCAAGCAGGTGATGCTATTTGAAAAAGGCAATTTTCCGCGTCACAAAGTATGTGGTGAATATATAAGCGTAGAAAGCTATAATTTCTTGAAGTCGTGTGGCGTAGATCTATTACAGATTGGCGGTGTTGCCATCAATCAATTACGTTTGAGTTCGCTAGAAGGCAACACATTTACAAGCGATTTGCCTTTGGGCGGTATTGGTATAAGCCGCTACTTTTTAGACGAGCAACTGTACAAGCAAGCATTAAAACTCGAGGTTGAATTTGTGCTAGATACCAAGGTAGATGCTGTGCATAACGACGGCGGCACATTTACTGTATTGCACAAGGGCTTACGTGAACAATTTGATTTTGTGGCGCTATGCCACGGCAAGCGTAGTAATTTGGATGTCAATTGGCAGAGGCAATTCACACAGTCGGGTGTAACTAGGCTCAATAATTTTATGGGCGTAAAGTACCATGTGCGCTATAACATGCCCAACAACGAAATTGCTCTTCACTATTTTGAAGGCGGCTATGCAGGCATAAGTCGGATAGAAGACGATAAATTTTGCTTTTGCTATTTGAGTAGTGCCAAACACCTAAAGCAGCACAAGAGTATTGCTGAGGTGGAGCGACAAGTATTATGCAAAAACCCACATTTGCAGCACATTTTTGACAACGCCACATTTTTGTTTGAAGAGCCAGTTACCATTGCGCAAATAAGCTTTGATAATAAAGAGTTGTCAATTCATGGTATGCCAATGCTAGGCGATAGTGCTGGTATGATAGTGCCGCTTTGTGGCAATGGCATGAGTATGGCAATGCACAGCAGTAAGCTTTTAGCAGATATTCTTGCCAGCAATGCCCCAGCAAATACAATATCTGAACGATATATGCTTGAATGGCGCAAGCATTTTGCGCAACGCATGTGGGTAGGCAGAACAGTTCAGCGCCTACTATCAAAACCTTGGCAACATAGGCTGGCAGTGGGTTTGCTCAAGAAATTGCCTTTTCTTACAAAGCGCATTATCGCAAGTACACATGGCAAGCCATTTTAGGCAAGAAATGGGCACACTAACATACCTCAAACTGACAATATCGGCATAATCTGTATATTTGCAGGCTTAAAGCAATAACGACGCAACATTTTTATGTTCAATTTAGTATTATTTGGCCCTCCGGGTAGTGGAAAAGGCACCCAAAGCAGCAAAATAATTGATAAGTACAAGCTTGTTCACATTAGTACAGGCGATATTCTTCGCAACGAAGTGGCCAATCAAACACCATTGGGTGTAGAAGCCAAGAAATTTATGGATGCTGGCCAGTTGGTACCTGATGAGGTAGTAATTGGTATGATTGGCTCTAAACTAGACGACACGAGCGACGCAGCTGGCTTTATTTTTGACGGCTTTCCACGTACAGTGGCGCAGGCAGAGGCTTTAGATAAATTATTAGATTTTAAGAAAGCACCAATCAATTGTGTGTTAAGCTTGGTAGTACCCGAGCAAGAATTAATTACACGTTTAGTTAGCCGTGGCAAAGACAGTGGCCGCAGCGACGACAACGAAGAAACAGCAAAAAAGCGTTTTCAAGAATACCTTGACAAAACTGCTCCCGTTGCGGAATTTTACAACGCACAGGAAAAATTATTTGAAATTGAAGGCGTGGGCGATGTAGAAGCCATTTTTCAGAAGTTGTGCAACGAAATTGATGCACACATGGAGGCGCAGTAAAATACTAGCGCAAGCCATATGGAAAAAGGAAACTTTGTAGATTTTATACGCGTCTTTTGCAAAAGTGGCAAAGGCGGAGCAGGTTGTGTACATTTTCGTAGAGAAAAATATGTAGATAACGGCGGACCCGATGGTGGCGACGGCGGCAGAGGCGGTCACGTGATACTGCGTGGCAATAAGCAAATGTGGACACTACTGCATTTGCGTTATGTAAAGCACGTTGTGGCACCAGCAGGTGTAAATGGCAGTGGCAATAATTGCACAGGTGGTAGCGGCAAAGACCAAATTATAGAAGTGCCACTTGGTACTGTAGCCTACGATGAAGAAACACAAGCAGTACTCGCAGAAGTGCTAGAACACGGCGAAGAAAAAATAATTTTACAAGGCGGTATAGGTGGCAAGGGCAACAACTTTTTTGCGACGTCAACAAAGCAAGCGCCCGACTATGCACAACCAGGCGAGCCAGGCAAAGAAGCTACAATTGGCCTTGAATTGAAAGTACTTGCCGACGTAGGTATGGTGGGCTTTCCGAACGCTGGCAAAAGCACATTGCTAAGTGTAATAAGCGCAGCAAAGCCAAAAATAGCCAACTACGCTTTTACTACTTTGACACCTCAACTTGGTATGGTGATGTACAAAAACAATTATAGTTTTTGTGTAGCCGATTTGCCGGGCATTATCGAAGGTGCTGCAGAGGGTAGAGGTTTGGGTCATAGATTTTTGCGACATATTGAGCGTAATGCATGCTTACTTATTGTAATACCTGCCGATAGCGACGACCACTTAAAGGAATATAAAATTCTAATGAGTGAACTAGAACAGTATAATCCGGAGCTACTCGATAAGCAACGTATTATCGCTATCAGTAAATGCGAGTTGCTTGATGATGAACTCAAAGAAGCAGTTGTAAAAGAACTTGCCGAAACCAAAGAGCACATGCACTTCTTTAGTAGCTTGGCGCATATTGGTTTGGAAGAATTGAAAGATGAAATGTGGCGTGTAGTCAATGAAGAATAATTACAATATTTTTTTCTGCCATAAAACACCTTAAAGGCTCTAATTGCTTTCGTAATCTTGCATCGTGAAAATTGCAGCACGCATATTATCGTATATCGCACATCCCATATTTGTGCCGTTTCTGATATGTATGTTGATGATGCATTTATGCCCAACACCTTGGCAGGCTCATGCTGCTAAAACGATGGGGCTATGGAAAATTCAATTGTCTTTGAACACAGTTTTTTTTCCATTGCTTGTAGTAGCGCTTATGCGTGGCTTAGGCTTTATCAAAAATTTCTACATGCGCGATACCCGCGAGCGCCTAGGACCAATGATGGCTATTATGCTATTTTACTTTTGGAACTTTTGGGTATTTCACAAACTTACTGCCACGCCAGAAGTGTTTAGGGCGTTTTTGCTGAGTACGTTTGTATGTATAAGCCTGCTATTCTTAGCAACCATTTTCGTGAAAGTCAGTTTGCATACAGCAGGTATTGTTGGTGCTGCTATAGCTTTGAGTTTTTGGGTGGCAAAATATGATTGCAATTTAACGCCAGCCTTAGTTGTTGTGTGGCTACTAGCACTTGCAGTGCCATTTGCACGCTTGCAACTTGCAGAGCATACTAAGGCAGAACTTGTATTAGGTGCGTTGATTGGTGCTTTTAGTACGGTGCTTGTGATGCTTGTGTATTAGGCAAGCTAATACCAACTTTCACAATTTTTATGCTTGCTTAGAAGTAAGATTATTAACTTCAGCTTCGGTAAGATTGCGCCACTTGCCAATCTTAAGTGTGCCAAGATGGATATTCATAATACGTATACGCATAAGGTCGGTTACCTTATAGCCCAACTGCGAACACATTTTACGAATTTGACGATTAAGACCTTGCGTTAGAATAATTTTGAATTCAAACTTATTGATGACACGCACCTTGCAGGGCTTGGTTTTGATGCCATTGATAATCATTGGCGCGGACATTTGTTTAGCAAAGTCTTTGTCGAGCGTACGATTAACGCGCACCACATATTCTTTCTCGTGGTTATTTTCTTGGCGCAATACATGGTTCACAACATCGCCATCGTCTGTTAGGATTAAAAGGCCCATGCTATCTTTATCTAAGCGGCCAATCGGAAAAATACGTTTTGCGTGTTTTACAAAGCGAATGACGTTGGCCTTGTCTTTTTCATCCGTTGTGCAGCTTACACCTACTGGCTTATTAAGCATAATATAGGTACACTTTTTTGGTGCAGATATTTCGTAGCCATCTGCAAATACTTTGTCTTTAGGATAAACACGGTCGGTAATTTGCGCCACTTGGCCATTGAGTTCAACGCGGCCTTCACGCAGCATATCATCGGCTTCGCGGCGGCTACAAAAGCCACTGGCGCTAATAAATTTATTAATGCTTACAGCACTAGGCTTTTGCGATGGGGCGTTGTCTTTGCTGTTTTGCATCTTGCAAAAATACAACGAAGCGCTTATACCCACACATCTACCTTTAGCGGTGCTTCGCTATTGATATTTTCTTTTTTACGCACTTCTGCTTTTAGGGGCAATAAATAGGTTTTTCGTTTTGTATCGAACCAAATGGCTGTGTCCCATTTTGTTTTGCCAACTTGTGCTTGCGCTTTGAGACGACCCCATCCTTCTTCACTACCTTGTAGTTCTTGTCTTATCTTTTTGGACGTGTCTACTGGTAGGTTCACAAAATACCAGCCGAATGTGTGGCGCCATGGTGAGGCTTTGAAGTTGAAGTGCAGTGTTGCTTCGTGCATCATTAAGACGCAATTTAGATTTAATTATTGTATTGCTTTTGCTTGTATGCTAAAAAAGCAATCCAAATAGCTACTACTAGAATTAAAATATTGCCAGCGCTAGATACACCAAAAGGCTGTAATGCTACCAACAGTAAACTACCGATAACCCATGCGATATCAAGTAGTGTAATAGCAGATACAAGTTTTTTATTTGGCAATAGCCTTTGCGCTATACACATCACAGAAGCGCCAAAGATGATGAGGTTAATGCCTATTACTGGTAAAACAATTTTATTGCTGATTTGCATAAATGCATTAAGATGCTTGCTAAACAAAAGCATACTCAAGCCACTTGCAAAGGAAAAAATGCTATTAATACGAAGGTATTTCTGTAATTGATTCATTTTTGAATTGTAGTAATCCGCCAGCAAAGGTGGCAGGTTTTTGGCTAAGCTAGGATACAAATTAGCTCAAAGTTTGTGCAAAATGGCTCTTTTGGTACTGCTTAGGCGTACAACCAAATTGTTTTTTGAATGTGCGTGTAAGGCTGGAAACTGATGAGAATCCGCATTCTGCAGCTACACTATTAATATCTACCTGAATTGTGGCAAGCATATGCTGTGCTTTGAGTAGCTTTTGCCCTAGTAAATATTGCGCTGGTGGCTGATTGAAATGCTGCTGAAACTTTCGCTTAAAGCTGGCTAAACTTGTGTTGCATAGTCGAGCTAATTCTAATAGGCTAAGGTCGCTATACAAATTATTGGCAATGGTTGTTTCAAAGGTATATTGATGTGGCGCAAACAAACCAGCAATAAAGTTGAGGATGGACGCTGATTGGGAAGTTTTACTCAATAAAATAATTAGTTCTTTGAGCTTAGTAGTAAGCAGGCTTTCATCTGCAATTTCTGGATTATCAAGTAAGTGGTAAATGCTTGCAATAAACGACATTAGTAAGGGTTCAACATTAAGTTTACTAACATCGTGATGTGGCTGAGGCTGCAGCTTACTGTGGTCCTGCGCAAAAAGTTGACGTATCATTTCAGGATAAAAAAAGGCACCTACAACACTAATCGTTTGGGTCTCTAGATTTTTGTTGAAGCTTGTATTCTCGATAAAATAGTTGCCGCATTTTGCTAGCATTCCATCTCCTTCTGAAAAAGAAAGAATTTGCTGAGGTGTTCTAAAAACAAACGCACCTTTTGTAACATAAAGAAAACAAGCTTCATCTTCTCTAAAGATTTTTGGTACGCGCTTAAATGCAGCTTGCATAGTCAAACGCTCAAAGACTATTTTGTTTTGCAGCAAAAGGTATTTGTGTTCAATTAGCATCACAGCTCAAATTTCAAATATAACCTCCAATATCTTATCATGTTGTTATACTAATTGCGGGCAACCAACTTGCTTATTTTAATAAAATTCCCAGCTAAGGATGCGCCATTGCCTACAGCACTGTAACAGTCTTCAGCTTGCAGATAATTTACAATACAAAATTTTTCATTTAGGCGCACCTTGATAACACAGTTCTTACAGCTCTTGTGCTTGTAAGTAAATTGGCTGCCACTAATTACAATTGTGTCTGCTTCAATGGCAGCGATTGGCGGCGCCTCGCCGCGACCTAGCGCGAGCAATGAAAAAACGTAGTGGCTATCGTGGATACGCACTAGTTCTAATATGCCACTATATTGGTTTGTTCCGAAGCTATATTGGTATTGTCCCGAATAATTGATAGCTGCATCTGTTATTGGCTTCTTGACTACAGTATCTCTTGTAGCGTAAGTACAAGTTAAAATACTTGGTTTATGTTCAGTTAATTTATAAAACTCTCCAGTTGCTGTATTTCCGGTGCAGGGTAAAATCAATATAGCCTGTACATCACCAAGTTTGTTATATGCTGTAAGTCTTAGTGTTGTATCGCGAGTCTTTTCATCTGCGATTAATACGAGTGAAGAGTCTCGTGAATGGCTTGGCAGGCGCATTATGCCGCTAATAACACTATCATGCTCTAGTAACTGGATATCCAACTTAGTGCTATCGCTCGTGTAGCACTCAAATAGATGAAGTTTAGCGATATCCCTGTTTGTACTGGATGTATTGCATGCAAAAAACACCACAAGGCCAATCAAGAGATAAAAATGCCAGTAGCGCATCTCAAGGGAATTGTTAGCGTAAAAAAAGTGTGGTTTACGCCACTTCCTTCTTCTTACGTGCATGCGCCATAGCAGCTTCACGTACCCAAGCACCTTCGTTCCAAGCCTTGTTGCGTGCAGCAAGACGTTCTTTATTGCAAGGGCCGTTACCTTTTACCACATTCCAAAACTCGTCCCAGTTAATTGTGCCAAAATCGTAGTGCTTACGTTCTGCATTCCACTTCAAATCTGGGTCTGGTAGTGTTACACCAAGTATTTCTGCCTGTTCAACTGTTGCATCTACAAAACGCTGACGAAGCTCGTCGTTGGTTTGGCGCTTGATTTTCCATTTAATACTCATTTCTGAGTTAGAACTTTCGTCGTCTTTTGGGCCAAACATCATTAGGCTAGGCCACCACCAACGGTTAACCGCATCTTGCAGCATCGCCTTTTGCTCAGGCGTGCCTTTGCTTAGTGCCAAAAGGCTTTCGTAACCTTGGCGCTGATGGAAACTTTCTTCTTTACAAATGCGCACCATTGCACGTGCATAAGGACCGTAGCTTGTGCGGCATAGCATTACTTGATTCATAATTGCTGCGCCGTCTACAAGCCAACCTACCACACCAATATCTGCCCATGTAACAGTAGGGTAGTTGAAAATAGAGCTATACTTGGCTTTGCCCGTATTAAGTTGCTCCATCATTTGATTGCGCGTAATGCCAAGTGTTTCGGCACTGCTGTATAGATAGAGGCCATGGCCTGCTTCGTCTTGTACTTTAGCTAGCAAAATGGCACGACGGCGCAAATTTGGTGCGCGCGTAATCCAATTGCCTTCTGGCAGCATGCCAATAATTTCGCTATGTGCATGTTGCGATATTTGACGGATGAGCGTTTTACGATACTCATCGGGCATCCAATCGCGGGCTTCAATTTTTATTTCAGCATCTACAGTTTTTTGAAACTGCTCATGCAATTGTTGAATATCACTAGACATCGTCAATATGCTTTTTTGTAATTGTAAAGATACATTTTTGTATGATACACAACGCTGATAAAAGTAGTTGAGTAATGCTAATTATAGGCAATTGCTATGGGCTACTTAGGGGTCTACATCCACAACAATGCCCACGCCGCTACGGCCTTTGCCTTGCAATACTTGCGTAATCATATTGCCGAGGTGATGCTTGACGTATTTAAGCAAATCAGCACTAGTGCCGCATTTGACCAAAATATCTTCGTAGTAGTAATTGTTGCGGCGCGCTATTGGCGGCTCACTTGGGCCTAGCACAAGAATTTCTTTGATATGCACAAGCTTTGTAGCTAGCAAAGCCGCAACTTCGTGTACAACTGCCTGCTGACGATGACGAATGCTAATTTTTAGTAAGCGCACAAAAGGCGGATAGCCTAGTTCCTGTCGATGTGCTAGCTCGCCCTCGTAAAAACCTGAATAATTGTATTCTTGCACCAATTGGAGTTGCCGCATATTATGCGCGTTGGTGTATTGTATTAGTACAAGGCCATTTTTATCTTGACGTCCAGCACGGCCACTGACTTGGCTAAGCAATTGAAAAGCTCTTTCATTAACGCGGTATTCTGGTATGCTGTACAAGCTATCGGCATTGATAACGCCAACGGTTTGCACATTGGTGAAGTCCAAGCCTTTGGCTACCATTTGTGTACCAATTAAAACTTGCGTGTGATTATGCTCTAAACCTTTGATAATCGCTTGAAACTTATTTTTTGTGCGGGCCGTATCTGTATCTAATCTATCTAAAACAGCTTTGGGAAAAACACGCTGCACTTCTTCTTCAACACGTTCTGTGCCATAATTTTTGTAATACAACTTGTCGCCTTTGCATTTTGGACAGGTTTTGTAAACTGCAGTTTTGCTGCCGCAAGTGTGGCAATGCAGCTTATCGGTATGCTTGTGATAGGTAACATTTACGTCGCAGTTATTGCACACCGCATGCCAGCCGCAAAGCGAGCAGTACAAATGCGGCGCAAAGCCTCTCCGATTTTGAAACAGAATCACTTGCTTACGTTGCATCATAGTATGCTTCATCGCATCTATAAGTATATCGCTTAGCAAAGGGCTTTGGCGTGTTGTGCCTGGCAATACCTTGTTGTCAACCAAAAGAATTTCGGGTAGTGCTGCTTCGCCGTAGCGTTCGGTAAGCGTCACTAATTTGTATTTACCAAGCTGCGCATTATGATAAGATTCTATACTTGGTGTAGCGCTAGTGAGTACTACTTGAGCGCCGTTCAACTTCGCCAATACTAGGCTTGCGTCGCGGGCATTGTAGCGTGGCGCGGTATCAAATTGCTTATAACTGCTATCGTGCTCTTCGTCTACAATAACTAAGCCTAAATGATTAAATGGCAGAAAAAGTGCGCTGCGAGCGCCAAGCAAAATTTTTATTTTACCGCTACCAATATTTTGCCATGTTTCTACACGTTCGTTGTTGCTATAACGGCTATGATAGACGCCAAGCGCATCGCCAAAATAGCTATACAGTCGGTTGATGAGTTGCGCTGTTAAAGCAATTTCTGGTACAAGGTACAATACCTGTTTGCCTTGTTGTAATACGCTTTCAATATGCTTCATCAGCACATTGGTTTTGCCACTGCCAGTAATGCCATGCAGCAAAGTAGCTGTATTGCTTTGTTGTGCAGCTTGTATATGCGATAGTGCTTGCTGCTGCTCTTTGCTTAACTCAAATTTTTCGTAATGCTTATTAGCTACCAATACCACACGGTCGATTTGGCGCGTACTGACTGTAATAATACCTCGTTCTGCCAATGCTTGAACTTGCGCCGCTGTCGTGCCACTTTCTTCTATGGCTTTTTTCTTGCGCACAATTTGCTCTGTTTGTTGTAGATGCAAAATGTGCAAGAGTAAATGTAATTGCTTGGGCGCGCGTTCTAATTCCGTAAAAACTGACTGTAAGCTTTTTTCGTCGTTATACGTAGGCGTCAGCAGAATGATATCTTCTGTTTTTGGCTTGTAGGCATCCTTAAGCGTTTCGTAGGCGAGCAGTATACCGCTTTGTACCATACCCGCAATAATTTTTCGAATTGGTTTGGGTTGTACAATGCTTTGGGCTTCTTCCAATGTAATTTGTTCGCGCAATTGCAATGCCTCTACAAGCATGTATTCGGCATCGTTGAGGGCTTGCATATCGCCAGCAAACTGTGGGTTGAGTACCAGTGCAGTTTCGCTGCTAAGCTTAAGATGAGCAGGTACAACACTTGCCATCACATCGCCAATGCTGCACATATAGTAATTGCTAATCCATTGCCAAAAAGCAATATCTTTTTCTTGCAAAATAGGCACTACGTCTATCAGCTGCTTAATGGATTGTACTGCAAAGGCATCGGGCTTATTGTTGTGTAAACTAGCTACAATGCCGCTTTGTAATTTCTTGGCAAAAGGTACTTCTACACGCATGCCAATCGCTATTGCCTCTTGAAATTCAAGCGGTATACCATAGGTAAAAGTAGTGCCAAATGGCAGGGGCAATATGACTTCTGCAAACTGATGCAATGTGTTGCAAAGAAAATGCAATTGGGCTTAGTATAGGCAAGACATTTTTGTGATGTGCTGTACTGTGGCAAAAGTGACTACTTGTTTGAGGTAAGTAATGCTTGCAAGTACGTAATCCTCTATTTGCATCTAATGCTACCAGCTTATAAGGAAACGTTTAGGTTTAGATGTCCTCCAAGCCCAACTTGTATAATGCGCATCAAAGTAGACAATCTAATATCACTTGCATTGTTTTCAATACGGGAGATATAGGTTTTTGTAGTGCCACATTTTTCTGCCAATTGCTCTTGTGTTAACCCCTTTTCTTTGCGCAATTCCTGCAACATAGCGCCAAGTTTGAATGTCTCAAATTCCTGCTCATAGGCTTCACGTGTAGCAGTGCCTTTTTTGCCGAATTCTTTGTCTAAATGATCAGCGAAAGAAGTTAATTTTATTTTATGCTTTGTTGCCATCGAAGTATTGCTTTTTAATTTTTTCTGCTAGTTCTATTTCTTTCTTGGGCGTCTTTTGTGTTTTCTTTTGAAATCCGTTTGCTAGAATAATTAGTTTTCCTTTGTCAAAGAAACTAAACACTCTAAAAATGTCTGATCCAATTTCTACACGTATTTCGTAAAGCCCACTTGAGCCTGTAATATGCTTAAAGAACTTTTCAGGAATTTTTTCCATTGTTGCAATTAATTGCAATGTCCACGCAAATTTCTTTTTTGCGATAGGACTTAACCCAGCATAAAAATCTAGGTAGTAGTGTTCAAAGTAGAAAATTTCTCTGACAAATCCTTCTTGCATTTAGTACGCCTTAATGCAAGACAAAGTTAGCTAATTAGATAACTTCTGCAAATTAATTTTTTGTAAAAGCATTTGCAGCCAACCACTTCAATGCCTCTTGCTCTGAATTGCGCGGACCACTAGCAACGCAGTACTTCCACATATGACTCATGTAGCTGTACATATAGTCTTTAAGCTCATCGTCTTGGTGTTTGCCCAAGGTATTGGTATTTATTGCTGGTAAAAAAACCGAACGATTCTTGCCCGGCGACCAACGCCATAAACTTTTGGGATGCATGCGCTTGGTAGCATCTAATAAAATAAGTGGCAATACTGGTCTGCCACTATCAATAGCCAATTTAAATGCGCCAGCATGAAATGGCAATAGTTCTACTGGCACATCGTCAAAAGTACCCTCAGGAAAAATTACAACGTCAAGGCCGTTCTTAATATCGTTGGCCATGTTAATCATGCTGCGTGCTTTAGCCATATTGCTACTGCGGTCTACAGTAACCACTACGGTGCGATAAATTAAGCCAAAGAGTGGAGCCTTTGCAACCTCTGCTTTGCCCAAGGTTTTGAATACTTTAGAGATGGCAGTGTACAAAACAGCAGCATCTATATAGCTTGCGTGGTTGGCTACGATAACGCAACCGTCCTGCTCGTTGAGCAAATGCTTATTGTACACACTTGGCTTGATGGCGCAACTTAAAAACCACGCATTGGCAAAACCTTGCAAGTAGTGGTGCATCCAAACGACGCGTTTTTTTTCGGGTAAAAGCAAAATAAGCAGCACGATAGGAAACGTAATCAAGATAAGTAAGGTAAAACTTATCATTGCCCAAAGGCTATAAATGGCTTGTAATGCTCTTAGCATGTAAATTTTTTGCGTGGCGAAAGTACGGCTTTAATGACAATAGCAATAAAGTGTAAATTGCGTTTCTACGGTGAGCATCTTTTGAACTTGTTTTCCAAAACAGTCTGTCGGCATGCAACAGCCTAACTTTTACAATGCCAAATTTGCAATAGCCTTAATCACTTTGCACTAACAGCCCGCACCTACGGAGCTAAGGTAAACTTTAGATACTTGTTGCTACTAACAGCTAGCCCCTCTGGGGCTATTAGCACTATAAACCTATGGATGGCGTGTGTGCTGTGGCAAAGCTAAGTATATTGGCCGCCAAGCTATGCCGCTAGCATGCAAAAAGTTACGCACGAACATGCCGCTGTGCTATCGCATTTTTGACTTTGAATTTGTTGGACAGTGGGCTTATTTTTGAGTAAATAATTGGTCTAAGGGCGCTGTAGCTGTGGGTGGCTACATTACACACAGACTTTTTTTTCTGAACCTTGCCCCAGCGGGGCTTACTGTTTGTAGCTACAAAGCAGTTATTAGATTAGCCCAGCTCCAGAGGAGCATCATGTTAGTGCAAGCAAATGTGAAACAGGCTGCGCAAACCATTTGAAAATACATACAAAACGAAAATACATCACAGCAACATGCCTAAGCTCGTTAGCGGCCCGGATAGAAGCGGAAAGCCCACAGCTGCATATTGTTTGTAAAAAGTTGCACCGAAGTTGATAAGGCAGCGAGGACTTGCAGCGCATAGCCGGAAATGCCCGCCCAAAAAATTCTACTTCAATTGCTTTGCGTAGTAAGGACATACCTGCACCAATGCACAGTCGTGACACTTGGGATTGCGCGCTAGGCATGTATAGCGGCCATGCAGAATAAGCCAATGATGCGCCTTGTGCACCTGCTCTTGCGGGATGTATTTGATAAGCTGTTTTTCGGCACTTAAGGGGGTGGTAGTGCTTTGCGTAATAAGGCCGAGGCGCTTGCTCACCCTAAAAACGTGCGTATCCACAGCCATATTGGGTTGCTGGTCTATGACGCTGGTAATAACATTGGCAGTTTTGCGGCCCACGCCTGGCAGTTGCACTAACTCATCTACCGTCATTGGCACCTCGCCCTTGAACTTTTCTAATAGCATTTGCGCCATACCAATAAGATGCTTGGTTTTGTTGTTGGGATAGCTAATGCTGCGGATGTATGGAAATAGCGTATCAAAGTCGGTAGCAGCAAGTTCTACAGGACTTGGAAAGGCTTGAAAAATAGCTGGTGTGGTAAGGTTTACGCGCTTATCGGTGCATTGCGCACTTAAAATAACGGCTACTAGCAATTGATAGGGACTATCGTAGAGCAGCTCTGTTTCTGCTTCGGGCAAATGCTGGGCAAAATGCTCTAAAATGATGCGGTATTGCTCCTTCTTGCTGCGGGTAGGCATTGTAAATCAGTGTTGTAAGAGCATCAACATTAAGAAATATTTGGGTATGTTGGCATATAAAATTACTTTTATCCATTCTAAACAGAGAGGTAGATGATTAAAAAACTGCTATTATTCGTTTTGATAGTGGGTAGCGCACTAAGCGCGAGTGCACAAGAAAAAGGGAAATTTATAGCGCAGAAAAAGCGCAAAATTTGTGATGCGACCATTTATGGTAATATTGGCATGTACAATGGCTCGTACTGGGGCACTGGTGTAAAAACCAATTACTTATGGGGAGTAGGTAAGCGCCGTCAGAACTTTAGAGTTGGTGTAGGCTTACGCAGCTACTTTTACAAAGCATCGCGCAGAGAGTATACCACAAGTAGCGTAGATGCAATAGAAAACATGATTGGCGGTGCTGATAGCTTGTATTTTCCGAAGTTGCGCAGTTTTACTGTAAACCCATACATCAGTATGCAGGTAAAGGTGAAGCGTGGTATAGACTTTGGTGTAAACCTTGACCTTGGCGGTATAACATTTGGTTCTACTAAAATTGCGTACTTCCATAGTTATGAGTTGACGTATTCTGCACAGAAACGTGTGAACATGCAGCCTTATGGCTTTAACCTTAGCCCATTAATTAATAATGGACAGAGCTATGGCAGTACTATGATGGAGGCTTATTTTAGATTTAATGCCGATAAGCGCCATAGCTATCAGTTGGGTGCTAACTATTTTATCAATGAAGTAACTACCAAAATACCGATTACAGGCAATGGTAAATTGTTTAAGAGCAATAACTACTTGATAATGGCTGGCATGACGTTTAACTTACGTTGGCACCAGTCGGCGTACGATGCAAACATGGCCTACTAAAAATTGGCGCCAGTTAAATTAGATATTAACCATTTATATAGAAGCCCTGGCCATTGCTGGGGCTTTCACATTTCATTAAAAGTTGGCAAAACTATCTTTGTTGCCTAAATACATAAAAAAATTTATGCCATTATTTTCTAAGAAACCTCAAACCGACGAAACACCAAAGAAGAAAAAGAGTGTGCTGCGCGAGTGGTTGGATGCAGCTGTGTTTGCCGTAGTGGTGGCCACAATTATTCGTACGTTTTTGTTTGAAGCATACACCATTCCTACAAGCAGCATGGAAGGTAGCTTGTTGGTAAACGACTACCTATTTGTAAGTAAAATGCACTATGGTGCGCGTATACCTATGACACCGCTTGCTGTACCTTTTGTACACAATGTGATGCCGTTTACAAAAGATGTAAAGAGCTATAGCACATCAGTACAATGGAAGTATAAGCGTTTGCCTGGTTTTAGCAGCATACAGCGCAATGACGACGTGGTGTTTAACTATCCTGTAGATGATGCAGACGGTGGTAACAGACCGGTAGATAAAAAAGAAAACTACATCAAGCGCTGTGTAGCCATTGCTGGCGATACGCTTACCCTTATACAAGGACAATTGTACGTCAATGGCAAGCCAGGCTTTAGCGGCAAGCACTTACAGCAGATGTATGATGTGGGCAATACAGGCGACCCAACTGTGCAAGAGATATTAGACGAGTGCGAACAGTATGTACAAAATATACAAAATGCAGAAGACCCTGCGACTGGCACTGTTCAAGGCTATATGAGTCAACACGTGCCACTTACTGCTGCCAACGCAGAAAAGTTGAGAAGTAAAGGATTGACGGTTACGAAAGTATCCTCTCCTAATGCGGGCATTGGCCAAATGTATCCTCGTGTAGCAGCAGCTGCTGGCGATACCAATGCACCTGCATATACCAATTGGAGTATAGATAATTTTGGTCCGCTATACATACCAAAGAAGGGCGACAAAATTCAACTAAACAGTTACAACTTGGCTATATATGGCTTGTGTATTAGCAAGTACGAAGGGCATACGATTGCTCAAGGGCCAAACGGAACTTACCTTTTAGATGGACAGCCAGCTACAGAATATACGTTTGGTATGAACTACTACTTTATGATGGGTGACAATAGGTACAATAGTGCCGACAGTCGCTATTGGGGTATGGTGCCAGAAGACCATATTGTAGGTAAGGCTTGGTTTATTTGGTTGAGTTACTACAAGAATTTTTGGAATTTGCGTTTCAATCGTATGTTTAGAAGCGTAAAGGCTTTGGAGGATTAATTTGCTGTTTTTGTGAAGTTTGTAAAGGCCATCGGGTACTAAAATACTGCATTACTTAGCCTGCGGCTTTATAGCGTATAAGTCCCATTTCATCGCACGGTAAATAAATGAGTTACAAATAGTTGTATCTTTACCCTAATGAATATTCGCGGATTAATTTGGTGCATTGTACTTGTGGCTACTAGCCTATGTGCATCTGCAACTGGCGAAGACAACTTGGCCTTAGCACAAAAGTATTTTGCACAGAAAAACTATGCCATGGCTGCAACGCACTACGCCAAGGTGATAGAGGCAGGCAATAACAGCGCAGAGATAATTACGAGCTATGCCGATGCCTTGTACCTGAGCAATAATTTTGCAGTAGCCTTAAAGCAATATGAATTGTTGCGCAGCATGTCGCCAAAAACCTTTGCATTTAGTGGCAGACTATGCGAACTATATACCAAGTACAATAAGTACAACGAGTTAATGGAATTTACCAAAGACCTATTGCCTAAGCAAGTAGACGATGCGAGTAAGTACAATGTATTTTATGGTAAGGCAAAAGCTTTGCAAAGCAATTATATTTATCCGAAAGCTATAGAGGCTTACCAAGTGTGTTTGCCTTTTGCAAGCGGCAAGCAAAAATCTGAGATAAACAGAAATATTGGTTTTTGCTATGGCGAAATGGGGGTGTGGGATAAGGCCTTACCTTATTTTGAGCAAGGCTTTGTAGAGGACAGCACCAACTATAAAAAGCTTGTTGAACTTGCCATTGTATTTTTAAACAACAATAAAATAGATGCCGGCATTAGGTGCATGAAACGTGCATTTGAAATTGGTTGGCCAAAAACCTGGGAAAACTACTACGAGTTGGCAAGTGCCTACTACGATAAAAAAGATTATACTGCCTGCATTGCGTATCTGCAAGAAGCGCAACAAAAGAATCCGTACAACCAAGATATTGCAAGCCTGATTGCATTTAGCTACTACAATGCAGGCGATACTAAAAAGGCACGTAAAATGTTAGATGATATGTTGGAGATAAACCCCAACAATGCAGAGTCTTTGTACTTATACGGCCTTACCTACCAAAAAGAAGAGCGCACAGAAAAAGGTGAAAAGTACTTTGAGCGTGCCTTTGCCATTAAGCCAGCATTGCGCAAGTTGGTAACGCAGAAGATGACGTTTTAGGGGAGCTTATTACAAAACACCAGCAGACCCTAGTGCTTAATAATTTTACTAATTATTAAAAATGGCAGGGTGCATATTTGCAGGATGCTATACCTATTTGAATAAGTGTAGCATAGGAAATGCAGGCACGGTTCAGTCTAATTTTTGTAAAGTAGTTACGCTTATATCAGTAACTTTGCTTTACATTACAAAATCTTTTACTACACAATATTAGCGATAAGCAACTACGATGGTATTATGAAATTAACCCTTATCACAATACTACACCTCTTTATTTTTATAGTGCCTAGCTTTGCACAACAGCATCTACTGCATCAACAAGACCAAATGCGTAATGCTACCTGGACGATTGGCTATTATGCAACAAGTGTGGATTTTAGATTGCAACCACCTCTTGTGGACACTGTAAGACCGCTGTTATCGCCAACGCCTACGCCATGGCCCAATCTCTTTCTAGGGCATAGTTCTATTTGTGATACGCTTGGTAATTTGCAATTTTTCACCAATGGCTTTGTGCCATTTGATAAATATGGCCATCCGATGCAAGGTTGGCAAGATGTTGGCGCTCCCTTTGGCACTAAATGGAATAATGACTATGTACTGTCGTATACACAGCGTTCGATAATTTTACCACAAGCAGGTAACCGTTACTATCTTATTACAGCAGGCATGAGCGATGCCAACTACGACCAATGGCGGGCCAGTGGCAAATTGTATATTAAGTTTTGGTTTGACGTGCTAACATACACTATAATAGATATGGATAGCAATGGTGGCAAAGGCGCAATTGTAAGCAAGAATTTTATTATGCTACAAGATGCCCGCATGGCACTAGATCGTATGACGGCAACTAGACACGGCAATGGAAGAGATTGGTGGATCGTGCGGCCACATAAAACCGAGCAAAAGTATTATACATTCTTAGCAACACAAGATACTATTGTGCTAGTGGACAGTGTACTGCAAAACTTTGACAGCATCACCTATATAGGCAGGCGTGCCCAATGCAACTTTAGCCCTAATGGTGAGCATTTTTGCATGGTACACGACGATGTTGATACTTTTAGAAATGATATATATACATATGACTTTGATAGGTGTAGTGGCAAGTTTAATAATTACCACAAGTATCACATACCATTATCAGATACTTTTGACTGTGTTACTGGTTGCTGTTATAGCCCAGATAGTAAGTTGCTGTATGTCAGCAGTTACGACGAAGTGTTTCAATTAGAAGTTGGCGATACAAACGCGAGTAGCGTTCAATTTATACATGGTCCTGATACAACTTGGGGTTTTCCGGATTACTTGAATATGCAATTGGCTGATAACGGCCATATTTTTGTTGGTAACCGTAACGTAATTCGGCAAACCATGAGTATCATTACAAACCCGAATCAACGTGGCAAGGCCTGCAATTTTGTGCCTCAAGGTTTTAGGCAAAGTGTAGATAATACTGGTGCACCTCCTAATATTGTAAACTTCAGCTTAGGTCGCTGGCTTAATAGCCCTTGTGATACAATACCGCCACCAAAGCCACCCATACCTGTGCCAAGCGCATGGCAGCTTTACCCCAACCCTGCTACTGATTTGTTGTATATAGATGTACCAGATAGCAGTGCTGCAAGGCTTGAAGTGCGTATTGCTAATGCTAGTGGGCAAATTGTAAGCACAGGTAATTATGCCGTAAGCGCGCAACATCGGGCAGAGCTTAATGTTGGCATGCTAGCTGCTGGTTTTTACCATGTGCTTGTTACGCATCAGCAGCAAAAGTTTGCAGGAAAGCTTATTGTAATTCGATAGAGATTAAGGCTAGTGGTGTAGTGTTTTTGTATTTACTGCATTAAATTTGAATCAAAATTGTCAAGGACTAATACATTATTCAAGCCATTTTATCTTGCTCTAATCCTAGCGCACTTTGTATCTGTCATTCAGTGCACAGCGCAAACGCATGAATTATTGCCACACGAAAAAATGCGCAGTGCAATATGGGTAACAGGTGGCGCAGCAAAAACCCTGGACTTTAGGCAAGCACCAGTTGCAGTTGATACTATCCGTTGGAACGAAAGTCCTCCGATATATCCAGATGCAAACTTGTGGATGGGTCATAGTAATATTTGTGATACGAGTGGCAATTTGCTTTTTTTCTGTAAGTCCTTTGCACCATTTACCAAAGATGGTTTTGCCATGCAAGGCTGGCAAGATGTAGGGGCACCTTATGGCACTAAATATAATGCATTAAATCAACGCACCCGTACACAGCGTAGCATAATTTTGCCAAAGCAAGGTAATACTTACTACCTTATTAGTGCCGGCATGAGCGATGCTAACTATGATCAATGGCGCGCAAGTGGTGGCTTGTGGGCTACTTGGTGGTTTGATGTACTTACCTATACTGTAATTGATATGGATAGCAACGATGGCAAAGGTGCAATAAGCAGTAAAAATAATATTATGCTTCAAGATAGGCGTATGGCGATAGACCGCATGACGGCCACACGGCATGGCAATGGCCGCGACTGGTGGATAGTACGCCCACATAAAACCGAGCAGAAGTATTATACTTTTTTAGCAACGCAATATACTATAGTTTTAATGGACAGCGTGCTGCAGAATTACGATAGTATAACCTATTTAGGAGGGCGTGCCCAATGTAGCTTTAGCCCCAGTGGGCAACACTTTTGTATGGTGCATGACGATGCCGATACTTTCAGAAATGACATCTTTACATACGACTTTGATCGTTGTAATGGTAACTTTAGCAATTACCACAAGTACCATATACCATTGTCTGATACTTTTGACAGTGTTACGGGTTGCTGCTACAGTCCAGACAGCAAGTTGCTATATGTAAGCAGCTACTACGAAGTTTTTCAGTTGCAAGTCGGGGATACCAATGCCAGTAGTATTCAGTTTATACATGGCCCAGATTCAACTTGGGGGTTCCCATATTACCTCAATATGCAATTAGCGAACAATGGCTCTATTTATATAGGTAATGCTGCTGGCATTCGTCAGAACATGAGCCTAATAAGTAATCCTAATCAGCGTGGGCCAGCATGTAATTTTGTACCACAAGGTTTTAGGCAAAATATTGATAATATTACAATGCCGCCCAATATGCCAAATTATGGCCTTGGCCGCTGGCTTAATAGCCCTTGTGATACAATACCACCACCAAAGCCGCCCACACCTGTGCCAAGCGCATGGCAGCTTTACCCCAACCCTGCTACTGATTTGTTGTACATAGATGTACCAGATAGCAGTGCTGCAAGCCTTGAAGTGCGTATTGCTAATGCTAGTGGGCAAATTGTAAGCACAGGTAATTTTGCTGTAAGCGCACAACATAGGGCAGAGCTTAATATCGGCATGCTAGCTGCGGGTTTTTACCATGTACTAGTTACGCATCAGCAGCAAAAGTTTTCAGGAAAGCTTATTGTAATGCGGTAGAGATTAAGGCTAGTGGTGTAGAGTTTTTGTATAGCAGTTGCCTTACCTATCAAAAAGAAGAACGCACAGAAAAAGGCGAAAAGTACTTTGAGCGTGCCTTTGCAATTAAGCCAGCGCTACGCAAGTTGGTAACGCAGAAGATGACGTTTTAGGGGCGGTACTTGCGCTTAAATAAATATGCGCTTGCGGTTTGTTTTTTTCGTAATTTTATAGTCGTAGAAAAATTCACTATCCAACGATGATCCGCGCCCTCATCATACTACTCATTTTTTGCGCTTTGCAACTTAGCGCGCAAAACGTGCCTGGGTTCAACCTGCGCACTGCTTTTTGCGACCCTGGCATAAGTATTAATATAGTAAACTACAACCAGAGTCTCGGCTGCTTTGTAGGCTATTATTATATACCAGGGCAATTTACGGGCAATAATTTCGCATGGGTGCATATGGATACTAATTACAATATCATATACACCAAGGCTGCACGTAGCCCTTATGATGCATATACACTTGCCCGCCACTTAAATGATAGTATATATATAGTAGCTGGTCATTGTGGCTTTGATGATACTACGGCGCTATTTTTTGCAGATTCTCAGAGTTATGGCAGTGCATGGCAAAGCACCCTACTTCGCTTGGATGCGTATGGCAATGTATTGCAGAAGCAAAGAATTGGCAAGGGTACTTATGTTATTACAGATATGAAGCTTGCACCAGAAACTGGTAATATTTATATAATTGGCACAACAGACGATACCACAGCAGACTGCAGTACGAGCACGGCAACAATGCCAGGGCTAAGTAAAATTGTACTTAAAAAGTATAATCGCCTTTTACAACATAAATTCACGTATCAAGCCTTTGATACACTTGAATGGCTTGCGAGGCCAGAAATACTCTCAATACTTACTCACGAACGATTATATTTCGCATACGGTTACCATCATGATAGCACGATAACTAATTATACTTTTGAAAGACCCTTTGATAAAGATACGATTACTGGGCAGTATAAACAAGTTTGGGGGATGATCCTACTTGACAGTAATGGGCAATACATCAATTACAAAGCTGTTCCCACTCTTAACAACTACTCAAGCGGTGCAAGCCCGTGGCTAGCAAAAGACTTTAACGGAGACATACTTGTGTATATGCAAATTTGGCCAACAGGACCCACTAACCAACAAACTGAATATTCTGATGGCCGCTACTTGGTAGGTCGTATGGGCTACTCGTTGTTTGACGATAGTCTAAATTTTATTACTACTCGCAGCTTTGGTAACAACGACACTATCAATGGTTCTATGTACTACGACGGCCATTTGTTTGATGTGGTGTCTGATTCGGTATTGTTTGTTGTTGGAGAAATAAATGGTAGTCATAGCGATAGCAATGCGCCCTTTTACCATGCACCTCAAACAGAACTGCCCTCCTCAGATGATCTCTATATGCTAAAGTACAATTGGTACTCAGATAAGATTTTGCAATTCCAACGCTTTAGATTTTATGACGATATATCGCATGTGCGAAATTCTACGAGAGATTATGCATTCAACTATCAAATTGGTAATTACACCAAGCATGTCTTTAATTTTTCAATTTCTAAGTCACTCGCTTATATAGATTCTCCTCATGTTACCTGTGCAAATATGTGCAATCACTTTACACAGTTCTTAATGGAAGAATTACCGTGGCCAGTAGCCATTGAGCCAGAGCAGCAAACAACAAATGCCAAGCTTGTACTTTATCCTGTGCCTGCAGAGCATACACTACAAGTGCAAGTAAATAAAGCATGCAGCGAGGCTTATATACAAGTAATAGATGCCCTAGGTGCTGTGGTGTTGCAACAAGCTGCACATGCGTTAAGCAATACTACTGCTGTGGATGTACGGCAGCTTAGTAGCGGGCAATATTATCTTCGGTATGTTTGTCGCAATGGCGTACTTACTGCTAAGTTTAGTGTGGAGTAGACACGTGCCTACATCTTCTCCGGCACATCACAACCCAATAACTGCATACCATGTTTTAGTACGCGCAAAGTAGTGGCGCACAACTGTAAACGTAGTTCGCGTTTTTCGTCGCTTTCCGCGGCAATTACTTTATGCTCGGCTACAAAGCCATTAAACACTTTGGCTAGGTTGTACACATACAAGGCAATTTCGCTTGGGTTGTATTGCTGCACTGCTGCGCTGCGTGCTGCCTCAAATTGGCTCAATTGTAAAATAAGTTTTTCTTCTAATGGCAATAACGGTGATTGCAACTGTACTGTATGGCTGCTAGGCTGCTGTTTGCGTAAAATACTACTAATGCGTGCACAAGCATACTGTACAAATGGGCCCGTAAAGCCATGGAAGTCTACACCTTCTTCTGGATTAAATACCATACGGCGTTTTGGCTCTACACGAATAAGGTAAAACTTAAGCGCACCAATACCCAATACGTTATAGAGCGTTTGGAGTGCGGCCTCGTCAAAGCCATCTGTCTTGCCCAGCTCTTTGGTACGTGCTGCGGCCGTGTCTATCATTTCTTGTGCAATATCGTCGGCATCAACAACGGTGCCCTCGCGGCTTTTCATTTTGCCATGCGGTAGTTCTACCATGCCATAGCTAAGATGGTAAATGCCATCCGCACCTGGCTGCTGTAGCTTTTGCATTATAAGCTTTAGCACTTGCATATGGTAGTTTTGCTCGTCGGCAATCACATAAATGCTCTGATCTATTTTGTGGTCGTTGTACTTAAGTATAGCGGTGCCAATGTCTTGCGTAATATAAACGCTTGTACCATTGCTGCGCAGTAAAAGTTTTTCGTCGTAACCATCTTCGGTAAGGTTAATCCAAACGCTGCTATCCTCACGCTGAAAAAATACTTTTTTATCTAGGCCATGTTGCACCACTTCTTTACCAAGCAAATAAGTATTGCTTTCGTAATAGTATGCATCAAAGGCAATGCCTAGTTGCGCATAGGTTTTTTCAAAGCCTTCGTACACCCAGCCATTCATGGTGCTCCACAGGTTAATGATAGCTTCGTCTTTTTGCTCCCATTGGATTAACATGGCCTGCGCACCCTTCATACAAGGGGTATGTAACTTGAGTTGCTCTTTTAGCTTGGCATTAATTTCACCGCGCTTGGTATCGTCGCTAGCTGCATCGCGCGCAGCAATAAGTTTTTCTATTTCTGGTAAGGCTGTGCTGGCAATTGCACTAAAATCGCCGGCTGCTACTTGCGCTTCAAGTTGTGCTAATTCTTCTTTAAGAATCGTTTCAAACTTTACATAATAGTCGCCTACAAAGTGATCGCCTTTAATACCGGTGCTTGCAGGTGTTGCACCATTTGCCAATAACTGCCAAGCATACATGCTTTTGCAAATATGTATACCACGATCGTTGATAAGGTTGGCGCGCACCACATCGTAACCCGCATCCTTCAAAATGCGGCTAATGCTATCGCCTAGAAATACATTACGCAGGTGCCCAAGATGTAGCGGTTTATTGGTATTTGGGCTAGCAAATTCCACCATTACCTTTTGTCCATTGCTATCTGCTTTCAATTGGCCAGTTAGTTCGTGTTGCAGTTGCGCAGCTATTACTTGTGGTGTAAAACTGATGTTTAAGAAGCCCTGAATGGTTTCGTATGCCGCAAAAGTCTCCTTGTTTTGCATCAAAGCTTCGCCAATATCGCTTGCAATTTGGGCAGGCGCTTTCTTTAGCTGCTTGCTCAAAGCAAATGTTACTAAAGTATAGTGCCCCTTAAACTCTGGTTTGGTTTCGTTAATCACTATACTTTCGGCTGCTATATCAATGCCATATAGCTGCTTTACCGCATTTGTGCAATATTCTTGTAATATTTTGCCTAAGCCCTGCATAAAACAGGCAAAAGTACTGCAATAGGCTCACAAAATCTGCTACATTTGCCTGCAATGAAATTGTTGGCTTATGTAAGCTTTGTTTTGTTGGCTGTATTTGGCCTGCAAAGTTGTAGCGAAGATTTTAAGATTGGTGCGCCTTACAAGAATGTAATGGTGGTATATGGCCTTATTGCAAAAAGCGACAGTGCACACTATGTAAAAATTACACGTGGTTATTTTGACGAAGCGGGCAATAATATTACTTCCGCAAAAAATATCGACAGCCTTTACCACAGCGACCTTACCGTTAGCATCGAAGAACTAAACAGCGCAGGCACACTTGTAAAAACGATTCCTTGCCAAAAAGTTAACCTAAAGGACGAAGGTATTATTAAAGATACAGGCGTATTTGTTAGCGACCCTGCTTATGCCTACAAATTCAAAGACACCTTAGTCAAGTCAAATAAATATCGCTTAGTGGTTGTAGACAATACCAATGGAAAGCGTGTACAATCAACTACTTCTATCATTAGCCAAGATGCTAGCGATTTCAAAACGCCTTTGATGACGCTTGGCTTTAATGGCTATATCACACCATTTGATTTCAGTAAAGAAGCTAAAAACCAAGAAATTCGCTGGTCGCCACCTGCTAACAGCGCTATTGTAGACATCTTTATGAAATTTGACTATGTAGAAGAAAATACGGTAACAGGCATTACAAAAGATCGTACTGTATTTGTGCCGCTCGTACGCAATAGTATTACACCGGTAGGTGAAACAAAAAATGCATTTATATCTCGCAGCGGTTTTATTGGCTTACTAACCGAAGCACTTGGTGCCGGTGGTAGTGTAGATGTCATTAAGCGCTATGTAGATACACCAGCTGTTTATTATACTGCGGGCGGTGTTCGTCTTAAAGAATTTATTGATGCAACGCGTGCACAAGGTGGTATTACCGCCGATGAAATTCGCCCAGTTTACCGTGGCGGCTTAGAAGGCGACGATGTATATGGACTTTGGGACACACGTGTCACACGTATTATTCGTTCTGTGCCTTTTACCAAAGAAACGGTAGATAGCATGATCTTTAGCCCCGCATTCCGCAATTTGAATATTGTGGGCGTCAGTCCAAAATAGGGCCTTGGTGTGCCGAAATGCACAGATTTTGGCATTTTCTAGCCTTGAATCTAGCATTTTCAAGTACCTAAAGCAACATAATTACTGCCAGCATTACACCTTTTGCCAGCATTTTCTGCCAATTTTAGTGGCATTAGCAGCATTTTCCTGACAAATTGAACGGCATTTTGCCTTAAAAGCCACTTGGCATAAGCCTTGCTGTATTAGCCATAACAAACAAAAAAACAACAAGTAATGAGTAAGATTATTGGCATTGACCTCGGTACCACAAACAGCTGCGTTGCTGTAATGGAAGGCAACGAACCAGTGGTAATAGCAAACGACGAAGGCCGTCGCACCACACCAAGTGTAGTAGCCTTCTTAAAAAATGGCGAACGCAAAGTGGGCGATCCCGCAAAGCGTCAGGCCATTACTAACCCAATTAATACCATCATGAGCGTAAAGCGCTTTATGGGTAATAAATTCAGTGAAGTAAGTAGCGAAATTTCTAACAGCAGCTATAAAGTAGTACAAGGCGACAACAATACACCGCGTGTAGATATTGATGGTCGTATGTACACACCACAAGAAATTAGTGCCATGATTCTTCAAAAAATGAAGAAGGTAGCAGAAGATTTTCTTGGTCAAGAAGTAAAAGAAGCTGTTGTTACAGTTCCAGCATACTTCAATGATGCACAACGTCAGGCTACAAAAGAAGCTGGCGAAATTGCTGGCTTAACTATACGTCGTATCATCAACGAGCCTACTGCAGCTGCATTAGCTTATGGCCTTGACAAGATGAGCAAGGATATGAAGATCGTCGTATTTGATCTTGGTGGCGGTACATTTGATGTAAGCGTACTTGAACTAGGCGATGGCGTATTTGAAGTAAAAAGCACAAATGGTGATACACATCTTGGTGGTGACGATTTTGACAAAGCTGTAATGGACTGGTTAGCTGACGAGTTCAAGAGCGAAGAAAATATTGACCTCCGCAAAGATCCAATGGCTTGGCAGCGTTTGAAAGAAGGCGCAGAAAAAGCTAAGATTGAATTAAGTAGCAGTCAAGAAACTGAAATTAATTTACCGTATATCACTGCGGTAGATAACGTGCCTAAGCACCTTGTGCGCAAATTAAGCCGCGCTAAGTTTGAGAATTTAGTAGACAGCCTAGTAGAGCGTACTTTAGAGCCATGTCGCAAAGCGCTTAGCGATGCAAGCCTTGGCACAAACGAAATTGACGAAGTCATTCTTGTAGGTGGTAGTACACGTATTCCAAAAATTCAAGAAGTTGTAGAAAAATTCTTTGGTAAAAAGCCTAACCGTAGCGTAAACCCAGATGAGGTTGTTGCAGTTGGTGCTGCTATACAAGGTGGTGTATTAACTGGTGAGGTTAAAGATGTACTCTTGTTAGACGTTACACCATTAAGCCTTGGTATTGAAACATACGGCGGTGTATTTACAAAACTTATAGAAAGCAATACAACTATTCCAAGCAAAAAGAGCGAGACATTTAGTACAGCTGCAGATAGCCAACCAAGTGTAGAAATTAATGTTCTACAAGGTGAGCGTCCAATGGCGAAAGATAATAAAGGTTTAGGTCGTTTTATCCTTGGCGATATTCCACCAGCACCGCGTGGCGTACCACAAATTGAAGTAACCTTTGATATTGATGCCAATGGTATTCTTAGCGTAAGCGCAAAAGATAAAGGCACTGGCAAAACACAAAACATTCGTATCGAAGCGGGTAGCGGCTTAAGTAAAGACGAAATCGAGCGCATGAAGGCAGAAGCAAGAGCTAATGAAGAAGGCGACAAGAAAGTACGCGAAGAAGTTGAAAAGCTAAATGCTGCTGATGGTATGGTATTCAATAGCGAAAAGCAATTAAAAGAATACGGCGAGAAAATTCCTGCTGATAAAAAAGGTGCCATTGAAAGTGCATTAGCCTCATTAAAGAGCGCGCATGCTGCAAAAGATTTTGCTGCTATAGATACAAGCCTAGAAGCTTTGAATAATGCATGGCAAGCGGCTAGCCAAGATATGTACAACGCAACCCAAGGTGATGCACAAGCTAATGCAGGTGCTCAGCCGGGCGGCGAACAAGCAAATAGTACTGCTTCAAACGACAACGTTACAGACGCTGAGTTTGAGGAAGTAAAATAAGCCTTGCTACAAAAAGCTTAAGCGGTTTTGCTTGAGCAACAACACACGGATATAGTAGAGATTACCAATACATGGGGCGAATTCTTACGAGAGTTCGCCCTTTTGGTTTTTGGGATTAGACGTTTATTGTGAGCGAATTGGTAATGGCGAAATTGCCATGCCTCAGCTAGTAGAAGAATTTTGGTGATTTGGCTAAAGCCCTAAGTATCTTATCTCGCTTTCTAGGCATGGGATTAATCCCATGCCTAGAAAATCTGAACACGGCTTTGGCTTTAGCCAAATTTTAATTTATTGTACTAACTAATTCACATACGAGAAATGGAACTAGACCAAATGTTCAGCTCGTATTTTATAAACATTGAAAATATTTGATGCGTCATTAGGCATGGGATGAATCTAGTGCCAAATGAAATTGGTGACTCAATTTGTTAGTGCGTCATTACGGTAATCGTTTCGTTTTATTTTTTTGGCTAAAGCCCTTGAAAATCTGCTAGCTCATTAGGACTGGGATTAATCGCAGTCCTAATGTATTTTACGTGGCACCTTGGCTTTAGCCAAATTAATACTTGCTTTCACTAGACGATTCAATTGTTGCTGATATAGGTACGCAAGGCAGCAATCAAAAAATGGGCGACACCTGCAAATCGCAATAACTTATGCGCGGTGGCCTTATTGTATCGATACTATTTTGCCCATCGTATTTTATCTGTTTTGGCTAAAGCCGGAAAACATTTTATACATGATTAGGCATGGGATGAATCCCATGCCTAATGAAATTGGTGACTCAATTTGTTGGTGCGTCACTACGGTAATCGTTTCGTTTTATTTTTTTGGCTAAAGCCCTTGAAAATCTGCTGGCTCTTTAGGACTGGGATTTATCCCAGTCCTAAAGAATTGTACGTGGCACCTTGGCTTTAGCCAAATTTATACTTGCGTTCATTAGAAGATTCAATTGTTGCTGATATAGCTACGCAAGGCAGCAATCAAAAAATGGTCGACACCTGCAAATTGCAATAACTTAGGCGCGGTGGCCTTTTTGTATCGATACTATTTTGCCCATCGTATTTTATCTGTTTTGGCTAAAGCCGGAAAATATTTTATGCATGATTAGGCATGGGATGAATCCCATGCCTAATGAAATTGGGCGAGGCTTCATTTATGTCACAATGCCTTAATGATTGTGATTTCATTGTTTGGCTAAACCCACATAAATTCTGCTGGCTCTTTAGGACTGGGATTTATCCCAGTCCTAAAGAATTGTAGGTCAGATCTTGGCTTTAGCCAAATCCTGCTGGCATTTAGAAAAGCTGCAATTATAATTTATATAACCACATCATTAACAATCAAAAAATCACCAACAACTGAAAACTGTTCAAACGAAAATATCTACTATCGCTCGATATTAGAAGTTGCTTTTGTTTTTTGATCCCTGTCGTAAAAGCAAAATCCACTAATCCGCAAAAGCGTGCTCACATCAACAACCGGATTCTCGTCTACAATAAGTAGGTTGGCTTCTTTGCCAACAGCAATAGAGCCCCATTGTGCTTCTTCTTTGAAGAAGATCGCGGGATTAATTGTTGCTGCTTGCATAATTGTCCAATTATCTATACCAGCCTCTTGCCAGCGCATCATTTCTTCTACCATGCTTGTGCCATAACTGCTGTACATGCCGCCGGGGTCGCTGCCTACAAGAAGTAAGCACTGGTTATCATACAATTTTTTGAGCAAGGCTTTTTTCTTGGGTACATAGTAAGAGAAATTTGAGATTGCCAATTCAAAACTATCCTTTCCGCCATAACTAGCAATGTCAGCTGCAAGTGTACTGTCCCAAAGTGCTTTTGCATCATCATCTGCTGAATTGTAGCTAATACGTTGCAAGTGTTTATTCGGATAGTAGTAATACGTAGCTGTATGGTCGTAGTCGAGGGTAGGGCAGTTAAATACATTATTAGCTTTAGTTGCGGATAGGGCAAGATTAAGCAAGCTGTCGTTTGCCCTATCGTAGCCACCTTGATGCTCAATACTTCTAAAGCCACTTTGTAAAACTTCTTGCAAAGGAATATCCACGCCTTTGCCGTTTTCGGAATAGCGCGGATAATGACCACATACTATAACTTGTTGCGCATTGGCAGCCTTCATCAAATGCTTGAAAGTGCTTGCATTGCTAAGGCCAAATAATTTGATAAAGCGATTCGTACTTTTTGCTACGGATACTAAACTATCTGCAGCTGCTTGGTTTAAAGTATCCGTACGATGCACAAGTATACTGCTGTATAACTGCGGCATCAAGGCAGTATGATTGGTTTGGCGCATTTCTGTAAACAAAGGTGTGTAGGCTTCTTGAGCGGTATCACTATTCATTATCCTGACTTTAAAAACGCCTGCTCGAAACAGTTTATGGCTGGCATCGCGTAGCTCGGTCGTTTTAGGTAGGTGTACATGCATATCACAAAGTGATGGCATTATGTAGCGGTCTTTGCCATCTATTAAGGTAGCGTGCTTAGTCTTCTTGTCTTTTTTACTAGTAGCACGTATTTCGGTAATAATGCCATCTTCACAAACTATCGTTTGCTTTGGTATTGTTGTTTTATTGACGACATCCACGATTGTGGCATTGTAAATTACGCAAGTAAATGTTTGTGCATTGGTAATAAATGCAATTGTGCTTAGAGCTACTAATAAGAGATTACGCATGGCTGTTAAATTGTGTTACAAATTAATAAGCAATAGGGATCAAGTTTGCTAATGCTTTGTTTTGACTTGGTATTTAACGCAACGGAAACAATGTAATTGCCTGCGATATTTGTCTTTAGCTTTTATTTATGACTTTACTTGCAGGCCTGTACCCACAAGCTATCGTAGCTAATTGTCTTTTGCCATGGGTTGTCGATGTTGACCGCAATTGTATCCTTAGCTTGTAAAGGATGCTTGAGCTTTACAAAACTATACATTGGTTGCCATGAATTTAGTTCATAGTCAAAAAGCATAAATGGCGCTTTGCTATCTACCTTGCCTAGTTTATTATTAATGCTGCAACGTACTATTTGCTGTTCACCATTGTGCTTGTGTACGATATTGATGCATGGCTGCTCCCATAGTGTGTATACGTTTTCTGTACATTTAAATCTGCCGCCGAATTGCAGCCACTTGTAATCAATAAATTCGTCGTTCGGTATGCCATGCGTAATTTTAGCACTAGGATACTGGTCTTGTGGCTGCACATCGTATTGCTTGATTGAATCTGTAGAACTAGGCCACGATGCTATTGGTACAACTATAGAAAATTCTGCTGCGTTGGGTTGTGTATGGCCATTGTCGTACATGCATAAATTTTGATAGTCGAACTTGAAGTCGAACAATAATGAATAAGCATACCACTTGCGATTGAAATCAGCAACCATTAATCTTTTATGATTAAGCCAACTCATACGGATATTGCTATATGCAAAAAAGATAGCGAACAACAAAGCCCCGAAATGTAGCCCTTTACCTTTGTGTTGCCATACATACTGCACACAAGCTGCAAGCGGCAAACTAAGTAGTGCATACGTGTGTATCATTGGTCTGCTGCCAAAACCATTAATATAGTTCCAACACCACCAACTATAAATAACGTAGCAATACAATGGTAACAGCACAAGTGCGAGTGCACGCACATTTTTTGCAGCTTGGTGTTTGATGGCTAAGCCCAACAATGCAAATAGCATTATAGGCGTATAGTATAACCAACCATTGCTTGCATCAAAAAGCCCTTTAATTATTTCTGGATGGCGCCACGTGAATTTGCTATTCGCATAGGTATTGAAAATAAATTTACCTGTATAGGTATACCAATAAATAATCTGTGGCAGTACAACTAGTAATGCAGATGCTGCGCCAACAAGTAGTTTTGGCCAATGCTTTATCCATAATTGAAAGCGTTCTTGTGCAGCCTTTATGCTCGTGATGCCATACAGTATTGGTACAACTACAAACATTGCATCAATGGTACGCGAGGCGGTAATAAAGCCGAGGCTCAGTCCAACTATGATAATATTTTTATACGAAAAGTCTTGGTATAGCTTGTGTGTGTAAAGAAGTAGCAATGCATTAGCTGCAAAAATTGGAATATGCGCCATGCCAGTTTGGTACGCGCCAAACCAAAATAGATTTGTTGTTACGAGCAGCAAGCAAACACTTATTCTGCTAATATCTTCAGAAAAGAATTGTCGTAACAAGCAAAAGCACCAATACAAGCCAAGTATTAAATAAAAGAGCGTACTAAGTCGTGCTGTCCAAACATAGGGTTCACTAAAGCCGTGTGCCGGGGCACCTTTTAACTTTTGAATGCCGTGTATTAGTAGAAAGAAAGGCAATTCAGCCAAGGCCGTACCATAAGTATAATTAAACACTAGCTTACCATCTTTGCCCGGGTTGCACTCTTGCAGCATGCCCTTGTAATAGGTATAGATATCTTGTGAGACGCCTTCTATTTGCGGAAGCTGTTGTATGCTATCCCAATTGTGATAGATAAATGTTGCAGGGAGATATTGATAATAACCAAGTGCATCGCCATGAAAGGTTTTGCGTGTGCTGCCATGCTGTACAAATGTTGCAAGAAAAATTATACCGCACACTGCTAAAAGCAATTTGGTATATATAGTCTTGCCTGCCATGGCATTAAAGGTAGAGAAAAAAGAGTTTAATTATTTGGCGGAAGTTGTGTGCTAATGGCTGACTCGCGATTTTGATTAATAAGTGAATAGCAATTAATCGCTTTGAGGCCTCTCTTCATTATCCACTATCTCCGCCGCGGCGGATCCATTATCCATTGTAAGGACGGCAATCTTCCCGGCCAGGACTGAAACCAATTTATTAACCCTTCAATGCCGCAGCACCACTTACGATTTCTGTAAGCTCGGTTGTAATTGCAGCTTGACGCGCACGGTTGTAGCTAATCTTCAGGCTCTTCAACATGCTTTCTGCATTATCGGTAGCCTTATCCATAGCCGTCATACGAGCACCATGGTCACTAGCATTGCTATCAAGTACAGCCTTGTAAAGCTGCGTGTTTAAAATTTTTGGCATCAATTCATTAATCAAAACCTCTTTACTTGGCTCAAAAATGAATTCGTTATTAGCCTTTGCATTTCCTGCTGGCTTTGCGATTGGCAAATGCTGCTCGTTGATTAAAACTTGCGTTGCAGCATTCTTAAACTGATTGTAAACAATCTCCACACGATCATAATCCTTGCTGATGTATGATGCACGTGCAAACTCTGCTACTTCTTTTACTTTCTCAAAACTTAACTGGCCTAACATGTTCCAGTATTTATCAATGGTATGATATTTCAAACGACCACAACCTTCAAATACTTTCTTACCGATAGGCAATACATGCACATTGCCCTTTGCAGCTTGTGCCGCATAAGTTGTTGTCATTAAAGTACGCACTGTCTTTACAACGTTTGTGTTAAAAGCACCGCACAAACCGCGGTCGCTACCTACGGCAATAATCAAAACTTTCTCTACCGGACGCACAGCACTCAAAGCACCGGCGATGTCGCCACTGCTGCCGATGATATTGCTAAGCATTTCCTGCAATTTTACAGCATATGGACGCATCTGCACAATGGCATCTTGCGCACGACGAAGCTTTGCCGCACTAACCATCTTCATGGCCTTAGTAATTTGCTGTGTACTTTGTACACTCGCTATGCGTAAACGAACCTCTTTTAATGCACCGCTCATAATTTGTAAATTTTGAGCCGCGAAGGTACGCACAGTGCAAGGCTACGGCAAGAAAAGCCCAATGTTTATTGGTGTGGTTGAGAATTGTCAAGCAACTGCGCAAGCCTAGCCCGCATTTGCACTACTTTTGCGACACAAATGGGCGTTTTTGTTGCAATACTGCTAGTACTAACCATCGGCTATGTGGCCCTTTTTTTGCTTTATCGCCGTGGTTGGGATGCCGTTACCGAGCAAAAGCTTGACCTCAATCACAATTGCAATACCCACATTACGGTAATTGTGCCAGCCCGCAACGAAGAAAGCAATATCAAAGCCTGCATAGAAAGCATTTTACACCAACAATACACGGGCACTTTTGAACTAGTTGTGGTTAACGATCATAGTACCGACAATACACGAGCTATTGTTGAAAGTTTTGGCTCACAATTAAAGCTTATCAACCTAGATGAAGAACTTGCAAGCGGTGCGTATAAAAAGAAAGCGATTGCCACAGCCATTGCACAAAGCACGGGCACATTGATTGTTACGACAGATGCAGATACTTCACGCGGACTGTTGTGGCTAGAAAGCATTGGGCAGTATTTTGAAAAGAAGCAAAGCCAAATGATTGCAGCACCTGTAAACTATGTGCAAGGCAAAGGATGGCTTAATATTTTTCAAGTGATAGATTTTTTGTGCATGCAAGGCATTACCGCGGCGAGTTTGCGTTATCATTTTAACAGTACTTGCAATGGCGCAAATTTGGCTTATACAAGGCATGCGTTTAATGCAGTAGATGGCTTTAATAGTATAGACCATATTGCTAGTGGCGACGATATGTTGTTGCTACATAAAATAGACCAGCGCTTTGAGCATTCTGTACGATTTCTAAAGAATAGTGCTGCCGTTGTAACAACAGCAGCTATGCCAAATCTGAGTAGCTTTATTCAACAACGTGTGCGTTGGGCTAGTAAGGCAAAACACTATACCGATAAGCGTGTTACTGCGGTGCTAGCTGCGGTTTGGCTGTTTAATGCTATGCTATTAGTGCAAATGGTATTGGTATTTCATAGCCTGTTTAGCCTCTCTTGGTGCCTTGCTTTTTTAGCCATAAAAATTGTGGTAGAGCAGTATTTACTACGCCCTGTTTTGCAGTTTTACAAACAAAAGGAATTGTTGTTGTGGCACATCATTTTACAGCCTGTACACATTGTGTATATCGTGGCTTGCGGCTTACTAGGTTTAGTAAGTACTTATCAATGGAAAGGTAGAACGGTGCGTTAAAAGCGCTTAGCGAATGCTAGGATTCATTTGCTTTTCTCTACGCACTTTGTCCCAATATTTTTTGTGAACAAGCAGCATACCAAAACTCTCGCCATGTTCTTTGCCCATATGCTTATGGTGCATTTTATGTGCCCAACGTATAGCACGTACATAGGTATTGTTCCAACGAGAAAAGAGTTTAAAGCGCTGATGAATAATAATATCGTGTACAATAAAATAAGCGGCACCATACATGGCGATACCAGCACCAATACTAACCACCCAATACACCTGATTCATCAAGCCTAGCATGATACACAGCCAACTTGGAATCGCGAATATGAGAAAGAAGGCGTCGTTTTTTTCAAAAAACTGTTCACCAGGATTATGATGATCTTCGTGCAAATACCATAAAAAACCATGCATCACAAAGCGGTGCGTTAACCAAGTAATGCCTTCCATGGCAGCAAATACCAAGAGTGTAAGTAGTATGTATACAATTATCATAACAGTGTATTTATTAGTACAAAAAACAGCACCTGTATCCACAACAAGTGTATTGCAAATTTATTATGTTTATTGAAATGTAATGCATTGAATAAAAGCATAATGCATAGGCTAATTACAAACCAACACACATAATTGTAGAGCGGCGGTTGCCCATCTGGATATTGCCAAGCCCAGAACTTTAAACTGATGGCGGCTGGCTCTAGCACTACATCTGCCAGCGTTGCAAGCAAAGCGGCATCTATAGGCAGCGCATAATGCGTATAAAATTTGCGCATTTTTTCACTTGCATGTCGCATAGCAAATTGCATAATATGATGCATGGTGATGCCACAGCATAGCATCATAATAATCCAGTTGACGCCAATAACTAAGGGAACACCGCCAAGTTGCGGTCCCATGGCAGGTAAATAATTGTATTTGCCAAACAAATAACTCGTATTAACGCCTATCCATTCTACTGTAAAGCCAGTGATAAAGCATACAGCACAGAAAATATAAAAGGCTTTATTTTTTCCTTCATGCGTGTAAAAAAGCAAACCAAGACATAAAAGCAAATTGAGTGGTGTTGCAGATGCAAATAATTCTAAATTATAGCAAGTCATGCCCCACAAACCACCTGCATGCACAATGAGGCAAATAGCGAGGGCGATATGTATTTTAGATAATTTAGGCATGTGCTTCTTCCATTAACGCGCTTGCGATTTTGGCACTGTTAAGGCACAAAGGTATGCCGCCGCCGGGATGCACGCTGCCGCCACAGAAATATAGATTTTTGTAATGCTTACTCTGATTGCTTTGTCGCAAAAAGCTCGCGTATTTATCGTTGCTGGCTGTACCGTATAGCGCACCAAGATAGCTGCTTGTTTTACTTGCAATTAATGCTGGTGAAAGGATGTCTTCTACTTCAATTAGCGCTGCCACATCTGTCTTCAAAATGCGCGACAATTTTTGCAACACGGCTTGCTTGGTATCGTCAATCATTTTTTGCCAATCTGCTTTATCTGTAGCAGGTGCATTAATTAATACAAACCAGTTTTGTGCATTGGCAGGTGCGTGGCTAGCATCTTGAGTGCTGCTAATATTAACGTATACAGTTGGGTCTTTAAATACTTGGTGCTTGTTAAACAATGCATCAAATTCTTGCTCGTAATTATCACTAAAGAAGATATTATGTAAGGATAAGCTTGGTATGGCTTGCTTAATGCCCCAGTAAAAAATAATGCCGCTGCAACTGCGTTCTTGCTTCAATACTTTTGCTGCTAGCTCGTGATGTTGTAGCAGATGTTTGTACGTGATGTAAGCATCGCAATTGCTAAGCACAGCATCTGCCTTGTAAGCAGCCTGATCTGTTTTTATGCCTACCGCCTTTTTGCCATCTAATACAACGCTTTCAACCTTTTGATTGAACATAAATTCAACACCCAGTTCCACCGCAAGTTGATAAATACAATCCACAATACTGCGCATACCTGCCTTCGGGTAGTAAGTTCCCTCATTGAGTTCGAGGTGTGGTATCATGCTCATCATACCCGGTGTTTTGTAAGGATTACTACCATTGTATGTTGCAAAGCGATCAAATATTTGTACAGTGCGTTTGTCCTTAAATCGTTGGCTATTATGCTGATGTAAACTGCCAAATAAGTACGACAACTTAGTAGCAGCTAATGCTGGCAAAATGCGCGGGTGTAACCAAGTACTTAATTTGTGTAAGCTGTAGTTCAAGAATATTTTACCAATCTTATTGTACAAGTTTGACGCTTGCTTTAAGTACGTATTAACAGCGCTCGGATTTTCGCCGAGTTCCTCCTGCAGTTCTTTAACTAAAGCCTCTCGGTCGGTATATGCATTAACGATGCTGCCATCTTCCCAAAAATATTGGCAACTTACAGGCACCGAAGTATAAGAAAAGTAGTCACTAAGATTTTTGCCACAAAAGCTAAATAGTTCTTCTAAATTTTGCGGCTGCGTAAATAAGCTTGGGCCGGTGTCAAAAGTGTACCCATCTTTTTGCATGATACCAAGCTTGCCGCCATATGTGGCGTTAGCCTCAAAGACTTTCACCTTCCAGCCTTTTGCAGCCAATCTGCAGGCGCTTGCCATGCCTGCTATGCCAGCCCCGATAACTATTGCTATTTTTTGCAAAACCTGCTGCAAATGTAAACGGTACCCAAATACATTAGAACTGCAATTTGCTATATGCTATTAGGAATTTGGTATAGCAGTATTTTGTATCTTTACCAAGCAATGAAGAAGTTAGTTTTACTAGGTTTGAGCTTGATAGCTGCAGTATTGACAGTAAGCGCGCAAACCGTTCAATATGGCACAATAGAAAAAGTTGGTGAGTTTAATTTCACAACTAGCACGGAGCCCGACTTTGACGCAAGCTTGGTTCACCTCGACCAAAGACCAGTGCCCGCAGGAGAATACGGCAACTTAAAGGAAGAAGTGATGCGTAAGCGTGCCGCATTTGAAACACAGCATGCAGGCCAATTTTCTAACGAACGCAAAACGCGCGGACTTGCCCCAAATCCTTATCAAAAGAAAGGTTTGATAGGCGTGTCTGCTTTGGGCGTTCCAAATGATAATGATATCGCTGTAGGCAACGATGGCAAAGTAATTACTGCGGTTAATGGTCGTGTACGTATTTACGACGATACCTTAAAGATGTTGCAAACGAAAGCGGTATCAACAATTTTTAGTACAGTGAATGGTGCCAATTGGAATAGTGATCCTCGTTTGCTTTACGATCCAGTTTCTGACAGATACATTTTAGTTTGCTTTACAGGAGCCATCAGTTATGAGAGCAATATTTTATTGGCATTCAGTCAAACTAACGACCCAACAGGCTTATGGCATTTATATAAAATAAATGGTGCACCGTTTAATGACAGCACTTGGAGTGACTATCCTATTCTAGCCATTGACGATAAAGAATTGTTTATGACCTTCAATATGGTGAAAGACAATATTGGCTGGCAAACAGGCTTTCGTCAAAGCGTAATTTGGCAGATTAATAAAAGCGAAGCTTATGCAGGCAATCCATTGCAATACAAATTATGGAGCGACATCAAATACAATGGTGTAAACCTTCGTAATATTTGCCCAGCAAAATACCACAATCCAAATCTTGGCAAAGGGATGTACTTCGTTTCGGTAAAAAATGTGGCGGTAGAAAATGACACAATGTTTTTACTACATGTTGGCGATACGCTTCCAGCAACCAATTCAACAATTGACATGAAGGTGCTTAAAACACCTGTAAAATATGGCTTTCCGCCAAATGCAAGACAGAAGCAAAGTTCCCCAGGCGTTAATAGCTATCTTATGACAAACGATGCCCGCGTATTAGCAGCTGTGTACGAAAACGATAGAGTACATTTTGGTAGCAACACGGTTAATACTGCCTATATGAATGCCGGTGTTATGCTTGGATATGTAGACGGAGTAAGTACAGCAAACCCAACTGTTGATGCTAGTATTTTTAGCACAGCTACAAGAGAATTTGGCTACCCAAGTATGGCGTGGATGGGTCAAAACCCGGGCGACCATCGTATGCTATTTTCGTTTAGTCACTGTGTTACCGACAGTTTTAGCGGTACTAGTATTTTGTATCGCGATGCGGCTGGCAACTATAGTGACGTGGTTTCAATTGCAGAAGGTACACATACGGTAAATCAGATTAACGATACCAATCAACGCTGGGGCGACTATAGCAATATACAGGCGCGCTACAATACATTTGGCACAGCATACCTAAGTAATAGTACTGGTAGAAATGCGGTTGCTGCACATTGGGTGGCGATTGTAAGATGTGACAGTGCATTTCTAACCAATGTTGCTGCAGCCAAGCCAAGGCAAGAAAGTGTGCTATATCCTAATCCAAGTAGCAGTCGCGTTTCTGTAAAATTTAGCCTCACTGAAAAGCAAAAGCTACAATTTATAATTGTTGATATGCTAGGCAAGCCGGTGAATGAGCTGCTCATTAAAGAAGCAGGTGTTGGGGAGAATGAATTTAGCTTTGATGTAACACCACTTGCTTCAGGCGCTTATATATTACAAGCCATTGATATCAAAGGTGAGGCTGTTCTGCAACACCAGTTTGTAAGGCAATAGCACCGCAAAGCATCACGCGTAGGTACTGCTAAGGCGGTATTGTGTGCACAAATGGATTTATACATTGCTTTTTACACAAGGCTTGTACAAATCTATTTTGTATACTAATGTTAGATATTATTTACTAAAAATAGTAGCTACCTTTACATCATGAAGAGGTTTTTATTGGCGCTACTTTTAGCTTCTACAGCTTTTACGATGCAAGCTCAAGTGCGTACATGCGCAACGATGGATGTATTGCATCAGCATTTACAAAACAATCCTCAGTTGGTATCAAACTACGAAACCACTAAGCAATTAATTGCAGATCAAGCAGCGGCTCAAAGTGCACAGCGTAAAACGCGAGCTATTGTAACGATTCCTGTTGTAGTTCATATCATCCATGATGGTGCTCAAATAGGAAGCGGTCTAAATATTTCAGATACGCAAGTGCTTAGTCAATTAGATGCACTCAATGAAGACTATCGGTTGTTTAATGCAGATAGCTTGCCTACAAACCATCCGTTTTGGTCATTTACAGCAGATGCGCAAATACAATTTTGTTTGGCAAAGCGTGACCCTCAAGGTAATGCAACAACCGGAATTATGCGTTATACCTTGTCGGGAACAGGCGGCAATCAAATTAGTGCGTTTGACATGGATAATACAATAAAGCCGCAAGCAATTTGGGATCCAGCTAGATACCTTAATATGTGGGTTGCTAATTTAGGTGGTGGACTTTTGGGATACGCAACCTTCCCAGGGCAAGGAACAAGCACAACCGATGGTGTTGTTATCCGTACAGTCAACTTTGGTTATGTCGGTAATGTGCAAGCGCCTTACGACAATGGTCGTACTGCAGTACACGAAGTTGGCCACTATTTAGGCTTATATCACATTTGGGGTGACGATACGATGTCTTGCATAGGAACAGACCAGGTGGCAGACACTCGCAACGCAGGTGGACCAAACTATGGTTCACCAAGCTTTCCTCATAAGGCTGGTGAGTGCGGCAACGATGGTAACGGCGTAATGTATATGAACTACATGGACTATGTAGACGACAATTATATGGTAATGTTTACTGCTGGTCAGGTAGATAGAATGCGCAGCGTGTTGGCTACCACTGGTCCTCGTGCACAACTCACAGCTAATCCAACGCTTTGTCAATATCCAACATCTACAGCAGATATCACTAGCAGGAATGCTGTAACGGTGTTTCCAAATCCTGTGCAAGATATTTTGTCCGTTAATGTGCCACAGATGGCAGGCGAACTTAGTGCTACTGTTGTTAATGTTGCAGGTGCCACAGTTGTTGCGCCGAAAGTGTATGCGGTGCAAGGCGGCAGTATTTTTGTAGATGTTAAATCTTTGCCAGCAGGTGTATATGTGTTACAAGTTACACAGCATGGCAGTACAGTAAGCAAGCGCTTTGTAAAGTCGTAAAGGCTGTACAAATGTCCATTAATCGTGCAGTTGACGTAATTTATTGGTTTTGAGTGCTTAGCATATCTTACCTTTGGTGTTATATGTCTAAAGTAACGTTCAACAACAAAGACAATCAGTTTTTCAAAACCATGAAGCAGCGTGTAGATGCTTACTTTGTGGAGAATAATAAAAGCAAAACAGGCAATTGGGCATTGTACCACAAAGCTGTTGTACTTTTTGCATTACTTGTGTTTTGCTATGTGACTTTGGTATTTTTTACGCCTAGCGCACCAATTGCTATTGCTCTTTGTGTGATACTTGGCTTAACCATGGCTAGCATTGGCTTTAATGTGATGCACGACGCATGTCATGGCAGCTATAGCGATAGTAAAGCAACTAATAATTTACTTGGTTATAGTCTCAATATTTTAGGTGGTACATGCTTTTTATGGAAGCAAAAGCACAATATTATCCATCATACATATACTAATGTAGATGGCGTAGACGACGATATTGCAAAGAGCCCATTGCTTCGCCATTGCCATACGCAAGAGTGGAAGCCAATGCACAAAGTACAGCATTTATATCTTGGATTGGTTTATGCCATTACGAGTTTGGCTTGGGTGTTTATTATGGATTTTCAAAAATACTTTAGCAATAAAATCTACCGCACAGAACGTTGGACCATGGATACCAAAGAGCACATTATTTTCTGGGGCACTAAAGTATTTTTTGTAGCAGTATATATGGCATTGCCTATTTATTTGCTCGGCTTTAATACTTGGTTGATTGGCTTTTTGATTACACATGTTGCCATGGGATTTGTGTTGGCTATTGTTTTTCAATTGGCGCACGTTGTAGAGCATTGCGAGTTTGTGCCTGCTTATGACGATAAACAAATCGACGAGGCTTGGGCTATACATCAAGTACGCACGACTGCAAATTTTGCGCGTACGAACAAGATTGTAAACTGGTATGTTGGTGGTTTAAACTTCCAAGTAGAGCACCATTTATTTCCGCATGTATCGCATGTACACTATCCTGCAATTAGCGAAATTGTAAAGCAAACATGTAAAGAATATGATTTGCCATACAACGACTTTCCTACGATGTGGGGTGCAGTAAAGAGCCACTTCAAAATGATGAAAGAGTTTGGCCAAAGAGATACAAGAGAGGCGGCTTTGGCTGCTGCTTAGAATTTTGCATTTGATTTATTAGTGAAGTAAGGGCCATAGTATTTTGTGGCTACAAGTGTATTTTCTATTAAATGTTTAAGTAATTTAGCATTACAAAAGTAGCAGTTACGCTTACCATTTGCTACATCTTTAAATGCTTATATGAAAAAAACGACTAACATCTTTCTACTGCTTGCTTTTGTATTCTGCTGTTCTTTTGGCTATAAGGCATCAAGTATTTCTTCGCACGAAAAGCCCGTTTATAGCAGCACTGAGGCATCTTTAACGCAAGATCGTAAACGCACATCCAAGCATAATTTAACAAGGGTGGATGCCAGCTTAGATGAATCCAATGCTCTTGTTCGTAAACCAGATAGTGATGAAGAACGGGCTAATGTTTACAATACGATTGGTGTGCTTTTATCAATAATAGGCTTTGGCGTTTTTCTTTTTGCAAGCATTCTTATTGGCTTGGTTATGATTGTTATAGGAATTATTTTATTACTATCTGGTGCAAGTGCCAATAAAGCTGCAAAGGCTAAGCGACAGCAAGCTTCGAAAGACAATTTGCAAGATGTGATTTACTTTAAAAATGGAAGTGAAATACGCGGCACGATTATCGAACAGGTTATGAACGACTATGTAAAAATTCAAACCGCAGACAAAAGCATACTCGTTTTTAAGCATGATGAAATTTTAAGGATTGCTAAAGAAGCCAAACCAAAATCGTAACTAACAATTTAACACATATAGTATTATGAAACAGACTATCTTTTTACCATTGCTGCTTTGCACTTACCTAGGCACTGTAGCGCAAACGAGCACAAGGCCAATGAATTGTATGCCTTCTATCCTAACGCAAGTTGCACCAACAAGCAAGGCTTACAAAACCTTAAATGACGCTGGCTATGGCAACTTTGGCGGCATTGTCAATAGTGGCTTTGATCTTGCATTGAAATGCGTTACTAGAAAGAATTTTGGTATGTGGTGGCTGGGCGGCTTTAGTTCACCTGCGGCACTCAACAATAAAGCTGGCATCACCACATTAAGCACTGGCATTGCCTTTAGCTACACCCCAAATTTTGACAAAGAAACACCAGTGTTATTCATGCTAGGTGCACGCTCAGTAAGCAATCGTTTGGATTTAGATGGCAAGTCAAGTAGTTTGCCGACTTTGCTGCCTAACAGTATTTATACAAGGGGTGCGAGCATTTCAAATACGAGTATCAATATTGATGCGCGCTTAACTTTCTTGCCTGTAAAACCCGCTAAGAAATTAAACATTGAACCCTTTATGTTTGGCGGATTTTGCCCAGTTAAAACGAGTTGGCAGTCAAATGAAACCTACTTGCCATTAACTGTAATTGAACGCAATATGTATTTTGGGCTTGGTTTCTATGTTCCGATGACGCTAAGTGTATTGTAGTTTTTAAAGCACTATTATAATAATAACGATCAATAAAAAAAGCCTCACAATTTCTGCGAGGCTTTTGAAAAATAATTGAATTAAGTGCACTATTGTACTAGCAACTTTACACTCTGAGCAAAACCGTTTTTGCTAATACTCACATTGTACAAACCCGGTGCAAGTGTTTCTGTATTTACAGGAATGTATTGTTGACCACTTGCAAGGTTAAGCTTGCGTGTATAAACAACTTGACCTACTTGGTTAGTGATATTAAGTTCGCCACCAAATGCAGCAAGCACATTGCACTTCAATTGAGCCATGCCACTTGTTGGGTTTGGCGCAATGCTTAAATTGCTTACATCTTGCAATTGCTTGATAGCAACAGCACATGCTCCAGTACCTGGCGTGTCGATTACAATTTTATAGTTGGTATTGTTAATAGAAATTGCGGTATCCAATGTGGTTAAGCCGAGGTTTACTTTAGCTCTGATAGTAAATGGAATTGTCAATGGTGTGCTACCTGGAGGAGTCGCAGCAGGCACGGTACCAGTAATGCGAATACAAGCAAGACTATCCTTACTTACACCGCGCAATATAAGGTGAGGATACGGAATGGCCATTGTTGCTGGCTGTGTTGGCGGTACACTTACAAAGGTTAAATAGCTTGGAATACCAATTGTAGTTGGATCCATATTAATTACCACGCTGTCAGTAAATGCAACTACGGTAATGCCCAAGAAAACTATTGGGGTGTCAGCAAATACCTTGATATACATGGTTTCGTCGTAGGGTAAACCAGCGCAACCATGCTTTATACCTGTTGCACTATCAGGCAAAATATAGCTTTTGCTATTGTTGTTTGGTGCAGTAGGGCTGCACACTGGTTGTGCGTTTGCCGCTATCGCTGCTACAAATAAGGTAGCAATGAGTAAAACTTTTTTCATCTATTTTCTATCTTTAGTTATCAAAAATAGGCTTTTTTGCTAATTTTAGGGAATGCGATTAATCTATTGCGGCCTTTTGTGCTTGCTTACAGGTCAAGTTTGGGGTCAATCCTTAAGCGGCAATGTCACAAATTTATCGGGTCAAGGCTTGGATGCAGTAATAAGTGTAGCTGGCTTTAGCACGGAACGAACTGATAATCAGGGTAATTACAGATTTTCAAAACTACCAAGCGGAACTTACACCATTACGGCAAGTAGCAATAACTTTAATCCTAGCTCTGTAGTAATAGAGCTCAAAGACGGCTCTTTAGCAACGGCAGATTTTGTGCTTTCGCCTAAAAAGGTGGAGCTGGAAATGCTAACGGTTAGTGGAAGTCGCTTTAAGAAGCGCGCTGCCGAAGAAGTAGTTAGTATAGAAGTAATCAAGCCAGACTTTGTACGCAAGGCTTCTATCAATCGTTTAGACGAAGCATTAAACAAATTACCGGGTGTAGACGTAGTAGACAATCAAATTAATATTAGAGGAGGCAGTGGTTGGAGTTATGGTGCTGGTAGTCGTGTAATGGTAATGGTAGATGATATGCCTATGCTTACGGCCGATGCCAACGATGCTAAATGGGATTTTTTGCCCATAGAAAACTGCGAGCAAATAGAAGTGATGAAAGGTGCAGCTAGTGCCTTATACGGCAGTAGCGCTTTAAATGGTGTAGTAAATTTTAGAACAGCATTTGCATCTAAAAAGCCAGTTACGCGATTGCAATTTTTAAGTGGTATGTATGGAAATCCAGCTCGCAAAGAAATGGCGTGGTGGGGCAAGCAGCAGCCTAGTTTTCATGGTGGTTATGCTAGTCATAGTCAAAAATTTGGCAACCTAGAAACAGTATTTGGCACAGCTTGGTATAGCGAGGATAGTTATCTGCAAGGCGACGCTACAAGGCGCATTCGTTTCAATAATAATTTACGTTACAAGCCAAAGGGCAAGCAGAACATCACTTTAGGCCTTAATACAAATATACAAGTAGGCAAAAGCAGCACCTTCTTTTTACACGCAGCAGATACAACGTTTACAAATTTACTTCGCCCTTATGGTGGCATTGCTGACAGCACTACGACCAACAACAAAAACCAAGGCACACGATTTAATATTGACCCCTATGTGATCATTCGAGGTAAGCATGGATGGACTCACAATATTCGTGGCCGCTTGTTCTTTTCGCAAAACCTTATTCCAGAAAAACAACAGAGCAGCACAGCTTACACCGTGTATAACGAATACCAAGCCATTCGTAAAGTTGGTGAAGAAAAAACTGGCTTGTTTAGAAACTCTAATATTATTTATGGTATTGCAAGCACATTAGGTTTTGTAACGGGCGAATTATATGGCAATCATAACTTCCGCAATATTGCACCATATGCACAATTAGAGAAAAAGATTAATAAAGTATGGCTACTTGGTGGCATGCGCTTTGAAAATAATTGGCTAAGCGATCTTGGTTGGGAACGCAAACCCGTGTTTCGTGCAGGCCTTAACTACGAACCTCGCTTTGGCACCAATATTCGTGCAAGTTGGGGACAAGGTTATAGATACGCCAGTATTGCAGAGCGATATGTGAATACAAATTTTGGTGCTGCATCTGTGTTCCCTAATCCGCAATTGGTAAGCGAAACGGGTTGGAGTGCAGAAACAGGCATTAAACAAGGTATAAAACTTGGTAATTGGTTAGGTTATGCCGATGCCGCACTTTTTTATATGCGCTATGATAATATGATGGAGTTTAACTTCGGCTACAATCCACCGCCAGGGCCACCGCCTGCTAATCAAATCATTTACATAGGTTTTCAGAGTCGCAATATTGGTAGTACACAAATTTACGGTGCCGACTTTACAACGATGATGCGTTATGACAACAACAAAACTGTGCACAGTATTATTGCAGGCTACACTTATATGAATCCAACAGCTATCAATCCCGATAGTATAGTGATGAGCAACTTTAGCACAGATGAGCCGTTTCTTAAATATCGTTTTGCACATACGATTAAAGGCAACTGGGACATGCAACGTGGCAAGTGGAGTTTTGCTTGCTTAAACACGGTTAACAGCAAAATGGTCAATATTGATGAAGTGTTTGAGAACAATTCTAATACCAAGAACAACTACGGGGGACTATTTAACTTTGGCACAAATGGTTTGCCAACAACGATTCGTCAATACAGGCAGCAGTATAATAAGTGGCGTTGGGTTTGCGATGCACGCGTTGGTTATGCCATTAGCGAGCAAGTGCGTATATCGTTCATTGTAAAAAATGTATTTAATACCGAATTCTATATTAGGCCTGCACTAATTGCACCTCCACGCAATTTTACCTTACAATTGAATGCAGATTTGTAACGTATTTGCACACAAAAACTGTGCGTAAAGCTCTTATTATGAGGGATTTACTACTAATAACATAAAAAAAAGGAAAATCGTGTTATTTTACCTATTTTTGCAATCATTAATAAGACACAAAAAAAATGAAGAAAATTGTATTGATTATGTTTCTTGGTGGTGCAAGCCTTGCTACTCTAAATAGCTGCGACACTTACCATAGTTTAAGCAGTGCTACATCAGTAGGTCAGCTTTCTGCAAACCCATTTATGCAAAATGTAGCGCGTAGCGTTATCAAAAACATCGGAACAGCACTTATTCAAAGCGGCATCAAAAATGCTCCAAAGAATTTGGGCTTGAATACAAATCTTAGCAGCTTATTGAGCACTGCACAAGCGATTAGTGGTTTCAAAAATATGTTGAGCAGCACTTATGGCTTAAGCAATCAGTTGATTGATAAGAACTACAGCAAAATGAACACAATTAAGGATGTTATTGGCTTAGTTGCTAATTCTGGCACAAAAGGTCTTAACTTCTACAACTTCTAAGATCATAAGATTTTTATAGAGAAAGCCCTGGCTAAATGCTGGGGCTTTTTTGTGCCCATAAGTTTTATTGTAAAGGGCATAAAAAAAGGGACTTTTCAAAACCATCTTGAAAAATCCCTGTCTGTTGCGAGGAACGGATTCGAACCGCTGATCTTTGGGTTATGAGCCCAACGAGATACCACTTCTCCACCTCGCGATGTAAGAGGCGCAAAGGTAGGTAATATTGCCTTAACAGCAAAACTTCACTACAAGTATTTTCAACACTACCTTTACCGCATACATGTGGAGCGATAATCATAGAAGCGGCTTTGTAGCCATACTTGGCAAACCCAATGCTGGCAAGAGTACATTGCTCAATGCATTACTCAAAGACAAACTCGCTATTGTTAGTCCTAAAGTGCAAACGACACGTCATCGCATTATGGGTATTCTTACAGAAGAAGAGTATCAAATAATTTTTAGTGATACGCCAGGCATCATAGAACCTGAATATGGCATGCACAAACGCATGATGGCGCAGGTACAATCATCGCTCAAAGATGCAGATGTGGCTATCTACCTTATTGATATCAATGGCAAAGAACAAGAGCAACTTCAGCTGTTAGCATCTCTAAAGTTAAAAATGCCAGTGCTTGTAGTATTGAATAAAATAGATAAGTGTGCTCCAGAAAAAATTGCAGAGCTTACGCAGCGTTGGGCAGCTGTAAAAAATGTACTTGATTGCATAGCGATTAGCGCTTTAGCACAAACCAATATTGATGCAGTATTACAAAAGATAGTTAGCCTATTGCCATTTAATCCGCCATACTATGATGGCGATAGCATTAGTGATAGGCCTATGAAATTTTTTGTTGGCGAATTAATCAGAGAGCAATTGTATGCCGAACTTCAAGAAGAATTGCCATATCATGCAGCAGTACTTGTAGAACAATACCAAGAAAAGCAAACCTTAGTAAAAATTATTGCAAGCATTATTGTAACGCGCGAATCTCAAAAGAGTATTATACTAGGTAGTGGCGGTGCTATGATAAAGAAGTTGGGTACCAATGCACGCAAAAACATAGAAGCTTTTATTGACAATAAAGTCTTTTTGGAATTGCACGTTAAGGTGCGACCAAATTGGCGCGACAAGGATAACTTCTTAAACGAGTATGGCTACTAGCTTACCAGAGGTAGACATTACAGCAATACAAAACCGTATTTGGCAAGCGCATGATATTGCCATGGATATGCTGCGCTTAGACTTGATTCATCCAATTATTAGTGGCAACAAATATTTGAAGCTACTGCCATATTTAGATTTGTATAGGCAAAATGCTTGTACTAGCGTTATTAGCTACGGTGGTGCGTACAGCAATTATTTGCATGCTTTGGCTTATACCTGCTATTTAAATAATATACCTTGTACTTTAGTCGTAAGAGGCGAGCAAGTCGTCAATGACACCTTGCACGATTGTGCACAGTGGGGCGCTACAATACAATTTTTGACTAGAAGTGAATTCGATGAGAGTTGCTACAGTAGTTGTATCGCAGACGATGGCGCTTTGCACATTCCATTTGGCGGTCATGATAAGGCTGGCTTGTATGGCTTGCAAGAAATTCTTGAAAAAATAAAGCAGTCGTACACACATTATGCGTGTAGTATTGGCACTGGTACTACAATAAATGCATTAATAAGCGCAAGTAAAAAAACGAAAGCGCAAGTACTTGGCTTTATGGCATCTAAAGACGCTAAGCTTGCAGATGCGATTGCAGAGCAAGGCGCCGTAGTAAATGCAGAGAGCTATGCTCCAAAGTTTGGCGGCATTGCTGATAACACTGTACAATTCATGCTGAACTTTTACGAACAGCAACAAATAAAGTTGGACATGGTTTATACAGGTAAAATGATGCAAGCCCTCCATCAAATGATTGTTGAGCAGCAAATACCACAAGGAGCACGCATTTTAGCTATACATACAGGTGGCTTACAGGGCAATAGAAGTCATGCAGCTCTGCGCCATTTGACTGCACCTTAACCTAATTTTCTGCTTTTCAAGGCTAAGAAGCCCGCTATGCCTACTATATTTGCAGCTAGTGAAAAATTGTTTACTTACAGCATTGTTGCTATGTGTGGCAACTTGGGCTAGCGCTCAGTTTCCCGACATAAACGTTGTGCAAGTGCGTGGCCGCAATTTTGTAACGTTTAAGAATCAGTACGACAAATTGCAACGTATAGAAATACAGCGCAGCAATGATAGTACAAAGGGCTATGTAACAATAGGTGTAATCAATAATCCTAAAAAAGGTGATGGTACTTATGCCGACGAGCGCCCTATGCTTGGTCGCAACCACTATCAATTACGTATAGTGTTTAGCGAAGACATGGATTGGTACTCTAAGCGCAAAAGCGTTACCGTAGACAGTGCGAATATTACTACTGCTGCAACCACTGAAATGCCACGTGCTGACGAAGTTGCTCCACCAGTAGCTAGTCCAGGAGAAGCCGTAGTGCCAGAATTTGCCTTTGCAGCTAGTACACGTGTATTTACAAACTCATATACTGGCCATATCAATATTGAATTAGAAGGCACTCTAGAAAAGCGTTACTCACTTGTATTTTACGATTACAAAGACAATGAGGCTGTGCGTATTGATCGCGTAAGCAAAGACAGAGTAATACTCGACAAGCACAATTTTAATGGCACAGGCGTTTATAGATTTGTGCTAAAAGAAAGCGGCAACCAAGTAGAGACTGGCTACGTAAGAATAAACTAATGTAAACGCAGCTCAAGCAGAGCTTGCTAGCTCTTATTTCTTTCTATAGAAAACCCTTACTGGACTACCAGTGAACTTAAAGTGTTCGCGTAACTTGTTCTCCAAAAAGTTAGTATAAGAGCCCGAAACATTGTCCGGAAAATTGGCGTAGAAAGTAAAGCTAGGCACCACTACTGGCAATTGCGCAACATACTTGATTTTGATACCAACACCACGATAATATGGCGGCGGGAAACGTTCGATTTCTCTCAACATAATTTCGTTAAGCTGACTAGTAGATATTTTGCGGCTTCTATTTTCTGCAACTTCCAGCGCTACCTCAATAGCCTTAAAAATGCGCTGCTTTTCTTTTACACTCGTAAATACTACAGGTATGTCAGTAAACGGTGCGGTTTTTTCCTTAATGTATTTCTCAAACTTTACACTGGTCATGGTTTCTTTATCTTCAACCAAGTCCCATTTATTCACTACCACTACAATGCCTTTACCTTTGCGTTGTGCAAGGCTAAAAATGTTGACGTCTTGCGCGGTAAAACCTTCTTTAGCATCTACCATCAGCATAATAATGTCCGCTTCATCTAAAGCTTTAATAGCACGTATAACGCTATAGAATTCTAAGTCTTCGTGCACCTTACTTTTCTTACGGATACCTGCAGTGTCAACGAGAACAAAGTCCTTATTAAATAAATTGTATCGAGTGTGAATCGTATCGCGCGTTGTGCCACTAATATCGCTTACAATAGTACGCTCTTGACCAATAAGGGCATTTAGCATACTGCTTTTGCCAACATTGGGTTGTCCAACGATTGCAATTTTCGGCAAATCGCCAAAGTCTTCTGCACCTGCATTATCAGGTATATGTTTTACAACTTCATCTAACAACTCGCCTGTGCCACTACCAGTAATACTGCTAACCATATAAGTCAATTCAAAGCCTAAGCCATAAAACTCTGTTGCAAGCAATTGACGTTCTGCATTGTCAACCTTATTGACCATTAAAATTACAGGCTTAGTTGTTTGGCGCAGCACATGGGCCATATTGTCGTCAAGGTTTGTAATGCCTGTCATACAATCCACCACAAAAATGATCACATTGGCTTCTTCGATAGCAATTTTTACTTGCTTGTGTATTTCCTTTTCAAAGATATCGTCGCTGCCATCCACAAAGCCACCTGTGTCTATCACATCAAAGGTTTTGCCACACCATTCTGCAGCTGAATATTGGCGATCGCGGGTTACACCACTTACATCGTCGACAATTGCTTTTTGTTTTTCAATAAGACGATTAAACAATGTGCTTTTGCCAACATTGGGCCTGCCTACTATGGCAACGGTAAAAGACATGGTGCAAAGGTAACACTATTGCTGAGCTAATGTGTGATTAAGGTGTTTACGCCACAAGTCAAAAAAATGGCTACAGCCCCAAAGTACGCGCATTCATAAGGCTGCTGCAGTCAGCTTAAACTCGTGTTAGTGCAGCCCTGATAGGATTATCGTACTTTTTGCACGAGGTGCTGGTTTTGCCTATTGCTGATGCGCGCAAAGCAAATGCCACCACCAGTTTGAATATGCGCTAGATTGCTGCTGCGCTCAAAATCAGCACTTTTGTAAAGTACGTGGCCATAGGCATCAAATAAAGTGAGTGTATATTCCGCGTCTTGCTTATTATGCAAAGAGAAACCACCAGCCGTGTTGCTTGTAATGTAGATTTCATTCAACTTCGAGTCGCTTGTTTGAATTTGCGCGCCTATGCCAGTGTTTAAACAAGGTGGATTACTGCTGATATAGTCTTTAAAAAATAACGCTAATTCGCTTTCGCGCTGCTGAGGATTATCGTAGGCATGGCATGGCGTATTAACTTGATCTACACAACTGCCTGCACCAATCAGGTAATTGTAAGGAAAGTTGACGTTTGTAAATTTATTTTGAATCGTATAGCCATAGTTGTTGTTAGCATTCCATTGGCTAAAGGTTCTTCCGCCATACAGCATAATATTGGTATTGGCGATGCCATAGCAATTGTATCCGTTCGTAAAGCACCAAGTAAGTCCCCAATAGATATAATTGCTGTCTATTGGTACTACAATATCGCATGGCTGATGGAAAGAGTATATCGCCGGCTTTACCTTGTTTGCTGGTTTATGTTTTAATAAATCGCCAAGCATTGCGCCGTACATGTTTCCAATGCCACGGATTGTATAATTAATTGTAGTTGGTTCAATAGTGCCTTCAATATCGCCAAGGTCTGGCCGTGCAATGCCGCTATTGCTAAATGTTTTGTTGAGATTATAGGTGCAAGTAGCTGTGCCTATATGCGGTTTCGGTGCGTTGGGTAGGGCATAGGTATGTGGTGGTCTTTCGCTAGCTGTATCAAGTAATGCTACACCAAGTGCTGTAAATGCACCTGCACTTTCTCCAGCCACAAAAATGTTAGAAGTGTCAATACCATACTGTTCAAATCTATTAACTAAGTATCGCAACGCCCCTTTTGCATCTTGCACGGCACGATAGTATGAGCGAACCCATTCTGCACTATCGCTTGCAAATACACAACTATAGTTTGGATAGTTGCATTGCCAAAGTGCATCGTCGCTACAAAACCCAAGTCTGTAACTGATGGTGGCAGTAACGTAACCACGTTTTGCAAATTGCTTGCAGTGGTTTTGTATACTTGGATCGTTTTTGTCGCCAGCAAGAAATGCGCCGCCGTGTATCCACAGTAAGAGTGGTTTATAAGTTGCGCTAGTTCCAGCTGTCGTGCATTTTGGAATAAATACATCCATCAACAATGTATCTGTATCACCGTTAAAATCTATAGCGGTGCCGTAGGTGATATTAAGAACACTATCATACGTGAATTGTTTATCAATCCATAACTGCCCGTGACTACAAATGCTGCAACACATCAAAAAAATCGCTAGACTAACTACGCGTACCATTTAACGAAGGTAAGCTGTCTTATGTTATGCCTTAGAGGTTTTCGGAGGCAAAATAGTTAGTTACTTACAATATTTTTCAGCTGATTAAGCTTCATTAAAGCGTCTACTGGAGTAAGCGTATTGATTTCTGTGCCTTCCAGAATTTCCTTGATACGTTTGAGGTCATCTGCAAGGCCATCAAAGATGTTGAGCTGGAAATGCTGCGTATCTATTTTTTGCATTTTGCCTTTTAGCTTTTCGTCAAGGTTTTTCTCTTCTAGAATCGCCAGAATTTCGTTGGCACGGTTAATTAAGCTATTTGGCATGCCAGCCATTTTTGCAACGTGTATACCAAAGCTGTGCCTACTGCCTCCGGGTGCAAGCTTGCGCAAGAAAATTACTTTGTTGCCAACTTCTTTGTGCGTGATGTGGTAGTTTTTAGCGCGGGCAAATTTATTTTCTAACTCGTTAAGTTCATGGTAGTGTGTTGCAAAAAGCGTTTTTGGCATTGCTTCGTGTTGGTGAAGATGTTCTGCAATACTCCAAGCAATACTTATGCCATCAAAAGTGCTTGTGCCTCGGCCAATTTCATCAAGAATAATTAGGCTGCGCGCGCTGATATTGTTGATGATGCTGGCAGTTTCGTTCATCTCAACCATAAAGGTACTTTCACCACCACTAAGGTTATCGCTTGCACCAACACGTGTAAATATTTTGTCGCAGAGGCCAATTTCTGCAGCATCTGCAGGTACATAGGCGCCCATATGACTCATCAGTACAATCAAGGCAGTTTGTCGCAATAATGCACTTTTACCACTCATGTTGGGGCCTGTAAGAATAATAATTTGCTGCTGTTCTTGGTCCAGGAGCACACTATTCGTGATATACTCATCGCCAATAGGCAAGTTTTTTTCAATCACTGGGTGACGCCCTTCGGTAATACGTAGTACGTTGCCTTCTATAATTGTTGGCTTACAATACTTGTTAGCAATCGCCACTGTCGCAAAGCTTAGTAGACAGTCTAATTGCGCCAATAGCTGGCCGTTGATGATAATGGCTTGCACAAATTCTTGCAATTTGCCTAAAAGCTCATCAAAGATGCGAAGTTCGAGAGCCAATATTTTTTCGTCGGCGCCAAGTATTTTTTCTTCGTAGGTTTTTAGCTCAGGTGTAATATAGCGTTCGGCATTAGCTAGAGTTTGCTTGCGAATCCAATCGCTAGGCACTTTGTTTTTGTGTGTATTAGTTACCTCTAAGTAGTAGCCAAATACATTGTTGAAACTTAGTTTAAGACTAGGAATGCCTGTATTTGCACTTTCTCGGGCTTGGATTTCTACTAAAATACTTTTGCCATTGCGGCTAATGCCACGAAGTTCGTCGAGTTCTGCATTGATGCCGTCTTGTACGAGGTTGCCTTTTGCGGCAACGGTAGGTGCGTCCTGTGTGATTGTGCGCGCAATTTCTTGTTGTATGCTTGCGCACGGCTGCAATTGCTCTTGTAAGCGACTGAGCAGCGCACAATTTTTAAGGGCAGGATATTGGGCTACTTTTTGAATTTCGATAAGACCCAAACTCAATTGCACCAATTCGCGAGGCGAGATTTTCTTTAGTGGAATTTTACTAGCAAGGCGTTCGAGATCCCCTGTGGCTTTAATGATGTTTTGAAGTTCGGTAAGCGTTGTACGATCTTGTATAAAATAACTTACAGCCTCTTGCCTTTCTAGGATTTTGCTTTGTTGTACAAGTGGAAATATAATCCAACGCTTTAACAAACGACTGCCCATGGGGCTAACTGTAGCATCGAGGACGCTGCAAAGCGAGTTTCCTTTTTCTACATTGCTATCTAGTAATTCTAAATTACGAATGGTAAAACGATCCATCCATAAAAAATCGTCGCGCGTAATGCGCTGTATTGTATTGAGATGCTGTAGGTTTGGCTTTTCTGTCTCACGTAAGTAATGAAGCACAGCGCCTGCAGCGATGACGCCACTTGGCAAATCACTTATACCAAAGCCTTTTACACTATGCACTTCAAATTGTTTGAGCAAGGTTTCTTCTGCATAGGTGCTTGTAAAAACCCAATCATCTAATTGATAGGTGAAGTATTTTTCAACAAAGCTTTCTGCAAACAATTTGGTATTCTGCTTTTGGAAAACCACTTCACTTGGCTTGAAGCTTTGTAATAATTTATCGATGTATTCGATATTGCCTTGTGCTACTAAGAACTCGCTTGTGCTGATATCTACAAAGGCAACGCCACTTTCTTCGCCGTTAAAATGTACAGCGGCAAGGAAATTATTGCTGCTGTTATCAAGCAGTTTATCGTTGGTGGCCGTACCTGGTGTAACAAGTTCTGTTACACCGCGCTTTACGATGCCCTTAACTGTTTTTGGATCTTCTAGCTGATCGCAAATGGCCACACGATAGCCAGCCTTTACAAGTTTGTGCAAATAAGTATCTAGCGCGTGGTAGGGAAAGCCAGCTAGTTCGCTGTCGGCTGTACCATTGTTTCTTTTAGTGAGGGTAATGCCAAGCACTTTTGCTGCGATGATAGCATCCTTACCAAAAGTTTCGTAGAAATCGCCAACTCTAAACAGCAAAACCGCATCAGGGTAGCGCGCCTTAATGCCGGCGTGTTGCTTCATTAACGGTGTCTCTTTATTACCCTTACTCATGGCTGAGCGAAGGTACTTTTATTGCAAGAAGTGCGGAGGCGGTGTGGATAAATAGAGGCAGGGAATAATAGTGCCTGTATTGTTCTGAGGAGGCTGCGTTGGTGTATGCTACCTCGTCGGATATGCGCTGCATTTTCAATTGTCAATTGCAGCATTTTCCATTGTTTATATGTGCTACCTTTGACGTCCTTACAGAGAGGTGCCCGAGTGGTTGAAGGGGGTCGCCTGGAAAGCGGCTATGCGTGCAAACGTATCGAGGGTTCGAATCCCTTCCTCTCTGCGCTGTTTTAAGTTGCTCAAGATTTATGGGTCACTATGTTTACATACTGCAATCGGTAGAAAAGGGCATTTATTATGTTGGTGAAACGAGCAATATTGACCAGCGACTAGAATTTCACAATTCGGGTCAATCTAATTTCACTAGAAAATATCTTCCTTGGAAACTCGTATGGCATAAACAAGTAGCGGATCGGCAGGAGGCTTTAATTTTAGAGAAGAAGCTAAAGCGATTATCTGGAATTCGTAAGAAAGAATTTATTGCAAGACACAGTTGAGAGGCTGCGTACCTTAACGCCCAAATAAAGAAAAGTGTTGCCTGGACCCAGACAGTTCCGTCTGGGGGCTATGCGTGCAAACGTATCGAGGGTTCGAATCCCTTCCTCTCTGCGCTGTTTTAAGTTGCTCAAGATTTATGGGTCACTATGTTTATATACTACAATCGGTAGAAAAGGGCATTTACTATGTTGGTGAAACGAGCAATATTGACCAGCGACTAGAATTTCACAATTCGGGTCAATCTAGTTTCACTAGAAAATACTTGCCTTGGGAACTCGTATGGCTTAAGGAAGTAGCAGATCGGAAGGAGGCTTTAATTTTAGAGAAGAAGCTAAAGCGATTATCTGGAATTCGTAAGAAAGAATTTATTGCAA
>JBJORA010000098.1:0-13144 GCA_046049675.1 Bacteroidota bacterium
TTTTTGGGATTTCTGCAACACTCGTCTTGTCCTTCAAATTGCAGGAACTTGTCAAAGCAAAAGTTAATAAAATCGTTGCAAATTTTCTAATCATTGGACTGTCTCGGTATTATAGCAGCTAACACAATAATATTCGCATGTTCCCATTCCTCCAAATATTTAGCCAAAACACGCCAATAGCTATCAGTAGTCATTCTATATCAAGCATTTGCATATTTAGTACTATGCAGAATACGCTTGTGCATTTCCAATAGTATTTATAGCAGTACCATCTATTAGGCGTATGTCTAGTATTGTCAAATAGTGAGCGATATCTAACGAATAGTAGCAACCACAAACAAAACGGGCTCGTCTGTTACCAAACAAGCCCATTCTATAATGCGATGCTGCTGCACTAGGTGCAACAAGTTTTACTTAGAAATAATTAACTTCTCAGAGTACTGCTGTGTTTTGCTAAACACACGTACAAAGTAAGTGCCATTGGCATAGTCTGTTACATCAATAGGAAGCGATAGCAAGCCATCGTTCTTATGCTTCATGCTTTTTACCAAACCACCTTTATTATCGTAAATGCTAATGGTTAAATCGCCAGCAATACGAATATTTGATTTTAAGGTGAAGCTATTCTGTGCGGGATTTGGCGTAATCATCAATTGTGCAGTTGTATTAGTTACTACATCGTCGCAGCATTCTTGCACGGTTATTGTTTTTGTTTGCAATGCGCCTAGTGCGATGTTCTTTGTATTTACAACACCATTGTGCTTGTACATAATGCTTACCACATCACCTGGTTTGTGAGCGGCTACCATCTTAATAAGTGCTACATTAGATATAATAGGCGTGTTTTCAAATTGCAAGAGTACGTCGCCTACAGCTAAATTGTTACGCTGTGCCGCAGTATTAGGAATAACTTCTAATACAGTTGCCGTTTTTTCAACAGTATTCACATTAAACCTTATGCCAATAAAAGGACCGCTTTCTATAATGCGCTGCTTGTCGCAAATGTTTTTACATTGGCTAAGATCTTGTGCATTGGCAATTGTTGTACCTGCAATAGCAAGTAAAAGGATTTGTAATTTTTTAATCATACGCTTGTGGTATCAAATTTTATGAAATGTAAATGTAGGTAACATTCTAGCATTATGGCGTGCGCTATATTATTTAACACATCTTTACACTTTGTTGCTTGCTACCCGCGGCATAGTACCAAACCTCAGTTATGTAACGCATATATAAGTAGCCTGCTGGCCAAGTTGTTGCGTTTTTGCAGCCTGCATGCAAAAGTGTTATTAGTATCGCTACAGCTGCACCTAGGCTTGACTTATTTTAACAATCATGCTAGCTTTCAATTTGAACTAACAGCCCGCACCTACGGAGCTGTGTATAATCTTTTGCTATCTAATCTACAAACAGCCCGCTCCTCTGGAGCTTAGGTTAGGAACAAACTAGCAATGTGTTTAGTGTACAATTGTCAGCGCTCGACGGCATGCTAATGCATAGCACCGACCGACCTAGAAATATGGAGCAGAAAATCAGTTCGCAGCACTAGGTAATTCGTACCATCAGCCCTAATTACCTATGCCAATTTAACATATGCGTTAGGCCTGCTTTGTATTTTGCAGTACACTTTACTTTTTTGTTATGATACGTTATACACAGCTTGCAGCATTATTAATCGCTTGTTCTTTGTTGTTTACAAGCTGCCAAAAGGAACCAATCACAGCAGAACAACTCGTTGGCATTACATTTTATGCGCAAGAATTTGGCGGCGACTTCGGCGATAGCTATCAATTTTTAGATACAAAAACAGTACGCTGCTATGGCTATAATGGCGCAGAAGATCTTACTTACAAAGTTTTTGATCGCGATATTACATTTTCAAATGGCACCTATGCCTGCTTAAATCGAAGCGCTTCAGCATTTCATTTTTCTAGATTTGAAGAACGACCATACGATGAGTGGACAGATTATAACGAAGATGGCGAGCAAACGCTTGATGAAGTATCAACTTACTATCGCGACGTAAAGATTAGATATTGGTTCTATAGATAAACATTGCACGCGTGTGCCGCGTATATTTGGCATATAACCTTAATTGCAGTTGAGTCATTTTTTTTGACATCATTATGTCATTAATTTTTGACGCATATGTGACTGTACTTTTTGTTGCAATGTGTTGCAGGGTTTTATCTTGCATTCAAATAAATGTCTTGAATTATGAAAAACCTAAACGCAACGTTACTCGCTTTTTTCTTTTTAGTATTTGGTACAACTGCTCAGGCGCAAACTGCTATGGCCACATTAGACATCAACAATGTGTCGGCAACTTTCCTCAATATGGGCGACATGTTTTGGAATCCAGTTACGCAACAGCCAGGCTACGAGTTTCCGAAAGGTAGTGGCAAGTACACAACTTTTACTAATGCTATTTGGTGCAGCGGCTACGACATTAGCAGTGGCGTATTAAAGGTGGCAGCACAGTCTTATCGCCAAGACGGCAACGATTATTGGTGCGGTCCGCTTAATAGTGCTGGCACAATTGATAGCATAACGAGTAATGCATGGGATTATATCTGGAAGATCAATGCCTCAGCTGTAGATAGCCATATTGCGCGCAGTGGTAGAACCATTGCAAACACACCTGCTGATATTGTAACATGGCCAGCCAAAGGCAATACGCTTGCTGCAGGTAAGGGTGGAGCAGCCCTAAGTATACCCGATGCGCTAGCACCTTTTGTAGATGTGAACAACGATGGTGTTTACAATTTTGTAGACGGCGATTACCCATTAATAAAAGGTAAACAAGCTTTGTGGTGGGTGTTCAATGACGTATGTCCTCATGCCGAGAGCGGTAGTGCACCATTAGGCTTGCAATTTCAAGCGATGGCTTATGCTTGCACAGGTGAAGCTGTATTTGATAATAGTACAATGCTAAATCTTCAAATCATTAATAAAGGTGGTGCAAACTACAACGACTTTGTGCTATCAATGTTTGCAGATTGCGATCTTGGTTATGTGTTTGATGATTTGTTGGGTTACGATTCTGCGCATCGTGCAGGTGTAATGTACAACGGCGATACTTTTGATGAAATTTACGGCAGCAATCTTACGCAGCATGCGGTTATATTGCGCAAATGTCCTGGCGACGGCACCTCCTTGCTGCCAGCCGGCTCATTAGGCACTTTCTATAATTCTCAAAATGGTAATCCACAAAATGCGATGCAATTCCGTTATATCCAAACTGGCCGTACAGTGGCAGGTATTCCTTATACACGTAGCTGCAATACCACAGATACAAGCAAGCCAATATATCCTTTTGTATGGCCAGACGATCCATCTGTTATTGGCGGCATTAGCCAAAAGCAATGTGGCTATGGCGTAAACGATACTCGTATGGTATTGAGCGCTGTGCCTATGGCTTTTAATGCCAATCAAACGCTGGAATTCGAATTTGCATTTACCAATACGCCTATAGGTTCCAACAACAACGACTTTGCAGCTATTAGAGCTAATGGCGATAAAATTTTATCAACAACAGGCGACTGCGGCACTCCGTCTTTAGGCATCACTTCAAGTGCAGCTGCTGGTACTATTAGCATTGCACCAAATCCTGCTTCAGATGTATTGCACATTGCGTTAGACAATCAGCAAGTAGAGCAAGTACTTGTCTTAAACAATATTGGTCAACAGATTTACAGCGGCAAAGTACAAGCAAGCACAGATATCAATTGCAGTACTTGGCCACGTGGTATTTACGTTGTAAAAGTTGGTAGAACTTCTACAAAGGTTTTATTGCGTTAATTTCACTGTGCTCACGAGCGAGATTTTTTGTACTAAAAAGTGAACGTACAGCACCAAGCGTTAACTACATTCGCTAAAAACTAATACTTTGTTTTCTTTGTTTACTTTGTGGTAGGTTATACCTCCACGTTTTGCGAAGCAAAACCTCTGCGACCTCGGCGTAACACTCCGCGTCCTCAGCGGTTAAACACACCCACACCCAAACACAAACCCAAACCCTATTCACGCACACCCAAACACAATCCCACACCCTATTCACGCGCGCCCTATTCAACCACTAACGCACTATGGTCAACTAAGTATTTACCAACCACTAAGGCACTAAGCCCAACTAAGTTGCTGACAGTACATTATTCTTGGTGCTTATACACTTATAGTCCCGCACAAAAACTCACACAAATTCGCTATATATACCGCACAAAAATACTTGTATCTTGCACACATATTTCGTCTACATATTATGTTACAGATTTTAATTATCAGCCTCAAGTCTCACACAGAGTTTACACCCTTGTTACCAACTTTGTTGCAAGCCATGTTTGCATCACTGCCTGCAGGTGCCCTAGTACTTTTTTTGCGCAAGCTAAAAACAAAGAACATTAAGCGCATTTCTAAAGAATTGCCAACAACAGGTAATCTTTACTTAGATATTGCTATTGTGTCGTCCATTGTTTTTGGGCTGATCACGCTTATTACCCTCATTGTAAGTGTAGCAGCATCAAGTGCAGGCGTTGTTACTGGCTTTGCAGCTACGCTTCTAGCAGTTGCTGGCATAGTGCGTCTCATTGCTTTTGTGGTAGGTTTAATTACTTCTTGGATGGCAGTGTTTGATCTACGCAAAAATCCACTTAGCGACGAGCGCAAAAACAAAACCATGAAGGCAATTGCAGCTGTGCTAGCAGGCATATTGACCGCATTTGCCTTGATTACATTTTTGGTTGTGCTGCTCGTAATTGGTATTCTTGCCTTATTATTTGGCTGGTAGAGCACCGCTTGTGTATTGCCAATGGCAAGCATATCAGCAAGAAACTACGTTTTTATTCACTAACTTTGCAGCATGAGTATTAAAAGTTTAGTACTAGCCATTTGGTGTGGCATAGCACTTACAGCTTGCGCGCAAAACCCTGCTATTACTAATTTAAGTGTTGCAGATTTTGCCACGGCTATTGCTACAGATACCACGCAAATTGTAGATGTACGCACTGCAGGCGAATATCAAGGCGGCTTTATACGCAATGCAAAAAATATTGATCAAGAAAGCAAAGATTTTATCGCTCAAATGAGTGCGTATGATAAGCAAAAACCTGTTTATATCTATTGCCTCAGTGGTGGTCGTAGCGGCAGCGCTGCTAAACGTTTGGCAGATGCTGGCTTTACAAAGATATTTAACCTTACAGGCGGTGTTATGGCTTGGAGAGGCGAAGCTAAAACTTTAGTGATTAATCCACCTACAGCTGGTGCACCGGCTGCAGCACCTAGTATGACGATGGCGCAGTTCCAACAAGCTACTAGCAGCGGTACTGTACTCGTAGAATTTTATGCCCCATGGTGCGGACCATGCAAAGTGCTTAAGCCAATCGTACAAGAAATAGAGCGCGAGCAAAGCGGCGCTGTAAAAGTATTGTATATCGATATTGATAAAAATGCCGAGCTAGCTGATGGACTTAAGCTAAAGCAAATTCCTGTGATACAGGTGTACAAGAATGGCAAACGCAAATGGCATAATGTTGGCCTTGCTACCAAAGAGCAAATTGTAAAAAAGCTTGCATAAGCTATTTAATAAATTTCAAAACTTAAGTGTTGCTGGCTTTGCGCTAGCAATACTTGTTTTAAACACAATTCAAGCGGCATTCACACAATTAAGCGCCGACGAATCTTTGTATGCCTACTATGCCAGCCATATGAGCTGGGGTTATTTTGATCATCCACCACTTATTGCATTGTACGTTTGGCTTGGTACGAGTATTGCCAGCTTCTTGGGCATACATAGCAGCGAATTAGCAGTTCGTGCAAGTACGGTTATTAGTTTTAGTGTAAGTATATATGTGTTGTGGCTTGCGTTAGATGATCGGAGTAAGCGCAGTATTTTTTTTGCAAGTGTCTTAGCATTTTTTCTGCCGCATCTGTTTGGGTTTATCAGCACACCTGATAGTCCTTTGTTTTTATGTACGAGCTTATTTTTGTGGCAGTATAAATTGTATTGCGATAAAGCAAGCGCGATGCGTGCTATCTTACTTGGCATTTGTATGGCATTAATGATGTATTGCAAATACCATGCGGGTCTCTTTATTGTGCTTATTGTTATTGGTAATTTGCGTTTGCTTAGGCACTGGCAATCGTGGCTAGCAGTGCTTGTGGCTTTGCTTTGTTTTACGCCGCATATCTGGTGGCAGGTATCGCATCAGTTTCCTACGTTGCAATACCACCTTAGCGATAGGGCTACACGCTTTAAGTGGCAATACGTGCCAGAATATCTTGCATCTGTACTAGGCGCCTATGCCTTGCTTGCGGTACCAGCTATTTACGTGGTACTGCGGCAAAAAATGATAGCACCATTTTACAAAAGTTTGCAAGTTGCTGTTGTGGGCTTTCTTCTATTCTTTTTGGTGTACACCCTGCGTGGTCATGTGCAAGCGCAGTGGGTAATGCCTTGTGTGCCACCATTGATTTTGTTGCTAAGTACTTTTGTGCCAGCAAGTAAAATAAAGTTCGTACGAGCTAGCGCTTTAGCATGCATAGTGGTGCAAATAATGTTGAGGCTATTTTTGATACTGCCACAGCAATTTATCAAAACAGATTTTCATGGTAATAAGCAAGTAGCACAAGCCTTAGCGCAATACAATACCCAAAAGTTGCCTGTGCTTGTACATAATAGCTATCAAATCGCAAGCCTCTACCGTTTTTATGCTGGCGATACAAGTGTTTATAATACCTATAATTATTACGGCCGCGCGGGCGAGTATCAAGTTCACAAAGGCAATGATGCAGCCTTTCACGACAAAGATGTATTGCTATGCTTTAGCGAAGGTTTTTATGCCAATGTAGACACGCTGATGCATCCAGCAAATGTGCACCCCGCTTATGTTGTAAAGCACCGCTATGTTGCATTTGATGGACTACAATTAAAAGATGTAAAGCAAGTATCCACTACAAAATTTAGCGCTACGATTTACAATTCATACGCTTGGCCTTTGCGTATAGATGACAGCACAACGACTTTGCATTTTGCGGTGGCTGCATTTGACGCCCAAGGTAAAGATATTGCACGACCTGTGTTACATCTAAATAGTAGTATTGACTGTAAAGCCCAAGCACAGCAATCATTTTCTTTTAATGTAGATGCTGTAGCGAGTGCTTACAGTTATAGGATTTTTCTTGTACAAAGTGGCTTTTTTGATGGGCCAGTGTTAGCAGATGTGTTCAATAATGAGTAGTTGTTTGATGCGACTTTTCAAGGTGGTAAGTCACGTAGTTCTGGTGAATTCAAAAGGCGCTGCCTTAACTAAAGCTTAACACTTGGCTTATTTTCAGGAATCTACCTTTGATATAAATCAGTAATAAATATGAAAAAGTTTCTAAGCATTGCAATCATCCTAAGCATCTTCTCAACCAGCCACGCGCAACAACTTATTACCGCAAGTAGCATGACCTATGCGCAACTTACGCCCGACCAGCAAAACTACTATGACAGTTATGCTGAAGACTCGACTGATATTGCAGATATCATGTTCGTAGAAGTTGGAAACCCTTTTGATCTTCAAACGAGCAGTGGTGTTGTAACCCTGAATCTGCCTGCAATCGGTGCAGTTAACGAAACTTTCAAGACTGCAAATGCAAGAATGCCTAAGGATGGAGAATACTTTTGGTATGGCTTGGCGACTGAGGCCGCACACAATGGTGATTTTGTTACTATCACAACTAAGAATGCTAATAGTGCTATGACATTGTTGGTTGACGACGAAGTATATCAGGTTTCGACCTTAGGCAATGGTGTACATATTATGTACAAACTATTAGATGCTCCTGAAGGAGCAACGATTTGCCCTAATATTACAAGCCAGGCGGATCCAGATACAGATCCTCCAAGCTTGGTCGATCCGTGTTCGCGTTCACTATCGAAGTTACTTGTAGTAGTTGACCAAGATTTGATAGATGATTACGGACTTGCGGCTGTAGAACTAACTGCTCTGCAAGCTATTGACCAATGCAACACGACACGGGGTAATAGTAAAGTAGGTTTAGCAGCTGGTGCACTTGATAATATTGTGTTTGTTGGGCTATTGGTCGATAATACTTTACCGAATTCAAACGCTGACATAGGACAAGATAATACTGCATTAGCTGGTTTGGTTGTTAATCCCTCTACAACAATCGGTGCTGCGAGAGTTAATCTTGAGGCGGACATCGTAGTAGGATTTTTCAGCAAGACTTACACTGATCAAAACACTAATAATCGAGTTTACGGTATAGCCGGGGACTTTTTAAATCCACTTTTACCTACCGCAATGGTCAGCTACTTGCACGCAACCGACGGCAAAAAATTAACCTTTACCCACGAGGTTCATCATTTGTACGGTGCTAAGCATGTCGTAGATTTCAATGGGCCAGCGTATGCACATGCTAAACAACTATTGTCGCACGGCTTTATTGGCACCCATCTGCATGGTACCGTTGTACACGAGGATGCACGAGCATGGCATGTTATGTGTTTAAGTAATCCAAATATTACTCAAAGTGTACATGGGTTTCCAAATAGAGTTTTTGGCACAGTAAATGCTGCTGAAAATGCCAGATATGTTGCTGAGAATGAACATACTGTTGCAGAATACATTATTGATGCCCCTGGCCAAACGCCAGTGTTGCATTTATCTGTTGACCAAATTATGGAATGTGACATGGCCTTTGAAGCTAGTGCTGAAATATTTTGTGGAGAAGGCCCCTATACATATACGTGGTATTATGGCGATAATCCTAGTAACCTAACGCTTGTTGCCAACACAAATTCTACACCAAATAGCACAAACTCAGTATCTCATACGATGTCACCTTTTAATGCAACAGCAGCAGGTATAGTTGTATGTATGGCACAAGATGCTTCTGGTTATTTTATGTATGGCTGGCAGTGGATAAATACTAATTGTGTTACAGAGCAATGGACATCCTCAAACATTGGCAAGAATCGTATTGCAAATGCGGAGGCTGATCTTAAAGGCAGACCCTCTGTTTTCCCTAATCCAGTCTTAGATGGCAAGCTTACAATTACTATGCCACCTGCGCTTTATGAAATTAACGACATGAATAAATTTGTGGATATTAGCATTAGCGATATTCAAGGTAACAATCTTTTTGCAAAGCAAATTGTAAGGCAGCATCAGAACAATGATATAATTATTGAGCTTCCAAAAAGCATATTGCCAGGTTTGTATTTCGTTACAATATCCATAAATAATAACAAATATGTGCAAAAAATATCTGTGCAATAGCCTCAGAATATTGACAATGCTTTTGCTGATCAGCAGTTGCAAAAAATACAATGACGGTTATGCCAAGGTAAAATGCGTAAGCGGTAAAATTGGTGGTGTCTCAATGGCTAATGTCAAAATGGGTGGTATCGCCTATGATCATAACGTTTCTCCTGCTAGAATGCAATTTGGATTTGCTACTGAAGTATGTAAGCAAACTTCGCTAACGATGTCGGTCTCTTATGTACCTGTGGATATTATCAACAGAAGAATAGCATTAATGAGCATAGACACAATAAGTCCCGCAACACAACAGTACGATAAAGGCATGTGCGGTATGTTTATTATTGTGCAACTAGATCAAATCGCCGAAACGTATGCGCCATTAACAGATGATAGTACGCAAGATTTTGTTCGCGTCTTAGCTTTAAGTAAAAGCAAGCGCCATTCTACCTTTGAATTACATGGCACCTTTTACAAGCTCAGAGAGGCAAATCCTCCATTTGAGCTAAGTTGTAATCCGTACAATGTAGCAAGCCGGGATACCATACACATAGATCATCTGATTATAGAAACGGTTGACAGGTAAGTTGCTTTCTGGTATATTTGCAATAGCGCTGAAAGGCGACATAAGAAATGCAACTAAATTTCCCTCTTAAAGCTCTAATTTGTTGTGCAGTAAGTTGCGTTTTAATATTGCACATTAGTAGTTGCAAAAAATACAATGACGGCTATGCCAAAGTAAAATGCGTAAGCGGTAAAATTGGAGGCAAGGATGTATCAGACATAAAAATGGGTGCCAGTATTTTTGAATACGACACGCAACCAACACAAGTTCAGCTCGTCGTTGGTTTCTTAGTGTGTAAAGAAACTGGATTAACTATTTCAGCTTCAAAAATGCCGCTGCAACTCGGCAAGCGCATTGCTTGGATGCGTAGCGATACTGCAAATTCTATCATTAATACCTATGAAAAGGCTGTTTGTGGTATGAGGATGGAAGTGCAAGGCGATCAAATTGCCGCTAGGTATGCACCGCTAAGCGATGATACTACACAGAATTTTGTTCGTATATGGGAGATAAGTAAAAACAGACGTCATTTCAAGTTTGAGGTGCATGGTACTTTTTATAAATATCACGAACCAAACCCTCCATTTGATCTAAGTTGCAATCCTAATGCGACGGGCAATAGTGATACTATCCACATAGATCACCTGATTGTAGAAGCGGTGGATAGATAGCTTAGTAATCCTACATGCTTGGCGCTTAGGCACGGTTTGTTTATAATCTGCTGCTATTTATTTTTGCTATGGCAGATAACTATTCTACTTTAAACATCCCCCAATCGGGTTTACCTTTGCGCGCTTGCTTATACATCCACATAACGGGGCGCAACAACTAGAGTTTGAGAAAATTTTAGAACTGCTTGTTACGAGCTGCAATACCTTGTATGCCCAAGACAAAGCGCGCGCCCTAATGCCACTTACTTATGGCGATGACATCAAGCTGCAATTAACCCAAACGCATCAACTTAAACTTTTGTTGGATGCTGGCACACATTTTCCTTTGCAGCATACCATTAATGTAGCAAAAGAGCTTAAGCTTTTGGCAGTGCCCGGTAGTAGTTTGATGCAAGAACAGTGGGTGGCGTTGCGTAAACTATTGCACAATGCAGAAGCAATATTTAGATGGCTCGATACAGAAAAGCGTGACCTCTATCCCGAACTATCGCAATTGCTTGGTGGCAAGTATTACGAGAAGAAAATTGCCGAGCTTATTAATGCTGTATTAGACGAAGCAGGGCAAGTGCGCGATAATGCTAGTAAAGAATTATCTGATATACGCACAAGCCTCTACCGCAAACGCAGCGAGCAAAGGCAAAAGTTTAATCGTGTGTTAGATAAGCTGCGCAAACTTGGCTATACAACAGATACAGAAGAGGCTTTCTTAAATGGCAGAAAGGTAATTGCGGTATTTAGCGAACATAAGCGCCAAATCAAAGGCATCTTTATGGGCGAAAGCGATACCCGCAAAACCTCATTTATAGAGCCGGAAGATACCATTGAAATCAACAATATTGTTTTTGAGTTAGAACTTGCCGAACAACGCGAAGTACAGCGTATTCTTAAACAACTCAGCAGCGATGTGCGTCCACATAGCGAATTGCTTTATGGCTATTATGTGCTCAACGGCGAGCTAGATTTTATCTATGGCAAAGCACGTTTGGCAAGTATGCTCAACGCATGTTTGCCCGTACTCAGTTATAAAAGCGAGTTCAATATTATAGATGCCTACCATCCGCTTTTATTATTGCACAATAAACGCGCCGCAAAGCCAACTGTGCCAGTATCGCTTGCACTCAATGCCAAGGATAGAATATTAGTAGTTAGTGGTCCCAATGCCGGCGGTAAAACCATCGCCATGAAAACGCTAGGCCTCTTGCAATTGATGTTGCAGTGTGGCTTACTTGTGCCAGCATCGCCTGATAGTGTATTTGGTTTGTTTAAGCAGTTGCTTATACATATTGGTGATGCCCAAAGTATAGAGCACGAGTTAAGTACCTACAGCAGCCACTTGGCTAATATGAAGTACTTTTTAGAGCATGCCAACGGCCGTACAATGTTGTTGATAGACGAGTTTGGTGGTGGCACCGACCCTAACCTTGGTGGTGCCATTGCAGAAGCGATACTAGAATACTTTGTTCAACGTCATAGTATTGGTATTGTTACAACGCATTATCTAAACATCAAAGTATTGGCAAGCAAAACCAAAGGTTTGCTCAATGGTAGTATGGCTTTCGACGAACAGCGCCTAGTACCTTTATACAAATTGCTTGTAGGCAAACCGGGTAGTAGTTATACATTTAGCATTGCACAGCGGATTGGTTTAGAGCCTCAATTGATACAGCGCGCACAAGTTTTGGCCAATACGGAGCAAGTTGAGCTAGATGGTTTGCTCAATACAACAGAGCAAGATTTGCAAAAAATTGCAGCAGATAAGCAAGAACTGCAAACGCTTTTGCAAGAGCAAGAACGCCTCAATGCAGAATTGCGCATTACGCTCAAAAAAGAAAAGCATAAGCAAGAAGTAGAAAAACTAAAACTCAAAAATAAAATCACCGAAGAGCGTATGCAGGAATTGCGCGATCAAGAGCGTCGCATTAAGCAAGCTATTTTTGAGTGGAAGAAAACAAAAAATAAAAGTGAAGCCATCATTAGTATGGAAAACCTTTTATTCTTCAAAAAAGCGCAGGCATTGCAAGCGGCAGAGCACAAAAAGTTTACGCAGCAATATAAAATTGTAGGCGGCAATATTAAAGTGGGAGATATTGTGCGTATGCGCAGCACCAACCAAGTAGCACGTGTAAAGGAGTTGCATAGCAATAATAAAGCTACAATTCAATTGGGTCTATTGCCAGTAAACATTGATGTCGACGATTTAGAAGTCGTGACAAAAAAGGAAGAGAAGAAGGCGTAGCGCACTGTTCGTTTTAATTTTTTCTTCGTGGTCCTTTGTAAAAGCTCTGTGCGCCTCTGTGCCATAAAGCTATGATGATCCGTAAAGCTGCACCAATATTTGAGATAACGTAATTATGATTGTGATAGTCTTATATTTGAACTAGCAGCTAGCACCTACGGAGCTTCATATAACCATTATGGCTATTTCTATACACAGCACAGCTTGTCCGGCGTACTATAGACGCAAATCAGCAATGGCACTAATGCAATTGGCAGCACACAACAGCATGCCAATGCGAAGCCTGGACCGACCTAGAAATATGGAGCAGAAAATCAGTTCACAGCACTAGGAAGGGTTGGGCTTTGTGTCAGCAGGTGCAGCGCCCCAAATGCGAAGCCATTGATTGATGCGAAGCCTTGGCGCC
>JBJORA010000099.1:0-7822 GCA_046049675.1 Bacteroidota bacterium
CAGCGGCTTGCCATGTATTGCTATACACAGCTGTATCGCCTTGAATATATACATAGCTGCGTCCCTGTGCTGCTAAATCGCGGTCAAGGTCGGTAGCTTGCGATATAATAGTGGTGTTTTCCGTAAAACGGCGAGCGGTTTCTTTTACTACGGCAAATGCTTCAGGTAGAATTTCGTTGAGAATTTCTTCTAACTGTTTATTGCGATCAAGAATAAGCTGATCTTGCTGTTTGTAAATAGCATCCTTCTGCAGCATATCAGGCTCTTGCTCTGCCTGCATTTGAATATCGGTAATTTTGGCTTCTATGCCAGCCGTGTATTGCGCAATACGTTGCTTGAACTCTTGCGTCTTATAGCGCAGCTCGTCGTTGCTCAAGCTAGCGTAGCCGTCATAAAATTTCTTAGCTTTATCAACCAATGGTTGTATGCTTTTAATGTCTTTGTCGTACTTGCTGCCGCCAAATAATTTATTTAAGAATCCTAACATCTGTTTCTGTTGATTAGATTGTTATATGTGTTATCAATAATTGTACAAAACCCAAAGTACAGCCAAGCTGGCAGGTTGGGGCGCAAATTTATGCCAATTGTGTACATGTGCCATACAGAGAATGCTCATTGTAAAATTCAAATTTGTACTTGGCTAGGTAGCAATTTGGGGGTATAAAATGCATAAAACACAGATTTTGAACCTACTCCGATTAAAAAGTGTGGATTTTTTTATGCTAAATGGTGCATTTTGCCTAACATTGTGCATTCTAAAGAGGGAAATAATAAGACACAGTATGAGAAAATTCTTATCGGCGTTGGCCTTGATGACGGTTTTAGTGGGAAGTACATCAGCATTTGCACAAGAAGTAAACAACGATTTAGTGCGTGTATACCGCTGGTATAGTGCAGTAGATAAAAACTTTGTAACACTAGCAGACGGCGAAATTCAAGAAGGCCAGCTACTACAGTGGAAGTATAATAGTAAGACATTTATGTTCTATGCTTATCGTACACCAGGCCCTGACAGAGTAGCGGTTTATCGTTGGACAAACCAAGTTACAAAAGATCAAGTGAGCATTGCAGAAGACGAAGTAAAAGACAGCGACATGATGCAAAAAGGTTACACATTAAAGAGCCTTCAGTTTTATGCGCCAATTCGTCGTAGCGAAAACCACATTCCAGTTTATCGTTGGATCAAAGGTGAAGACTGGGTTACATTCCCTGAGTATGGTGATACTGACAAGTACATTAAGAAAGGCTACAAGTTGAAGACTTTCCAGTACTACGGTGTTATTCGTAACGAATACGAGAATCAATAATCGTATTTACTAAAAAGTAAAAGATTAAAAAGCCTTGGTGTTATGCCGAGGCTTTTTTGTACTGTCTACCTTCTGGCTTTACATATCATTTTCGTCTACAATCGTATTGTAGATACCTAATTCCCATACGGCTGGCGACCTATCTTTAAAATGCGATTTAAATTTATCAAGTAAAGAAATATAGCGTGCTCGTGAGTCAATATCTGTCCAGTTTTCCTCAACTCTTTTCAGAGCTTTTTGCTGGACTAGCCTATCAATTGGGAAGTGAGGAGGAATAAAGTCGATTAAATTTGAACACCACAAATACTTTAGGTAGAGATTCAGGATTTTTTGAGCAGTGCCAAAATTCAGACTATTATTTTGCAAAATTGATCCAAAATTGTCGCATGAAAACCTGCAAATTTCGCCAATGTTATCAAGATGCAGTTTCTCGATATCACGAGGCTGCTTGTATTGTTGAAGCATGTCCTCAACTAAATTAAACAACTGCACTTTAAGCAGAATTTTCTTCTGCTCAAATTCCTTCTTGGAGTGCGGACAGTTATTTGGATCAAAATGATAAACCGTATTTCTGCTAAACGCTGCAGAAATTGTCAATTGCCAAAACTGATTTTTTAGAAAAAATTTCTGTGCTTCTCGTACATCCATGAGGGCAAATTAGCACATTTGTTTTGCAACAGCTGTGCTACTCAATAACATCTTCTCTGCCCTTGCTGCTCTTCTTAATCAACTGAGCACCAATGCCGCGCTTTAATGGTCGTGCAGTATTATTGGTATAGGCGTTGCGAAACTCTAAAATATCCAATGCAGTAAACAAGCTATTCAAAAATGAACTTGCATCGGCTACACCTTTGCCAGCAATATCAAATGCAGTGCCATGGTCTGGACTAGTACGCACTACGCTAAGGCCAGCCGTATAGTTTACACCTTGACTACGATCTAAACTCTTAAACGGAATTAAACCTTGGTCGTGATACATGGCTAACACAGCATCAAACTGCAGATAATGATTGCGTGCAAAGAAGCCATCGCTGGCATAAGGCCCATAAACTAAGCTACCTTTTTGCTGCAAGTCTTTGATTGTTGGGATAATAATGTCTTTTTCTTCTTTGCCAATTGCACCACCATCGCCAGCATGCGGATTTAAGCCAAGCACAGCAATTTTGGGTTTATCAATACCAAAGTCCTGAATAAGACTCTTTGTCATGATAGCAATTTTACTTTTAATCGCATCTGGTGTGATATGCGTGCTAATGCTACTCACAGGCACATGCTCAGTAAGCAAGGCAACACGAATATCTTCGGCCACCATAAACATACACACGTCTTTAGCGCCAAATTTTTCCTTCAAAAAAGGCGTGTGACCAGTGTACGGAAAATCTTTAAGCTGCGTATTACTTTTATTAATAGGCATTGTAACCAATGCATGTATTTGCCCGTCCTTTAAGCACTGTGCTGCTACTTGTAAAGCACGTACTGCACATTGTCCAGCTTTTTCTGTTTCTGCACCTGGCTGTATCGTTACCTCGTCGTCCCAACAATTGTACACATTGACCTGCTTAGCATTAACCTTGGCAAAATCTTTAGTGCCGTTGAGTTGCAGATTACATTCTGGCAAAAACTTTTTGGCTTGTGCCAACACGTGCGTGTTTCCAAAAATAATCGGCGTGCAAAATTCTAAGATACGATTGTCGTCAAGCGCCTGCATCAAAAGTTCAGGGCCAATGCCATTAATATCGCCTATGGAAATGCCAATAATTGGTTTCATGTGGCGGTAAAGATAATGTTCATGCGGCAGTTTTTAGGCTGATAGGGGCTAGTGTGGACAAAGTGCCACAGTTATGTGCCTACTGCGATAGTTGTATAAACAGATACAAAATACAGCCATAGCAAGCTAAAAAGAATATGTATAGTAGTTTCAATTATTTTGCCACGCCATAGTTTGGCACTGTACACAAAATGCTGCACAAACAATCTCACAAACCAAAAAATGGCAAGACCACCACAAATTACGGGAGCAAGCGAATTGTTGAGTAAGTCGTGCGCCCAAAAAAAGCTCAAAATGCCAAACAAAAAAACTGTAATTGCTACAAATAATGTGTGAACCTCCATCATTTGCTTGTTGATAAGGCTCACTGCAGAAAGCTCACTACGCCAATTAAAACGCTTGGCAAAGCCTACATGCAAGAGAGCAAGTACAATTTGCAGCGCGCCACATATTTGAAGATGCCATATCATTTTACTTAAGTGTAAAGTTAATAATAAATGGCGTCGTGTAACTTGTTGATACTACATCGAAGCCTGCCTCTTTAAAAGCTGCCTCCCATGTTGACTTACCGTGAAAGTGAAAAAATCCTATGTTGTATGCTAGAAAATTTGGTATGTTTCTTAAATGCTCCGTGATCAATAAATTACCTGTAGCATTAAGTACATGTTTGATATTCGTTAAGGCTTGAACACGCTCCTGATGCGTTCTTATTTCATGAAAGGAAAGAAAGGCAATGCAGAAATCAAATTGTTCCTTGGCAAATGGCAATTGATCTAAATCGACTAGTTGCGCATTGCTGGGATATAATTGTCTAGCTCTAGCTATAGATGGTTCAGTATGTCGGTTGCTATCAAAGAAGTCGCAAGTTGTCAACTGTATACCTTCATACTTTATTCGCAACAATCCGTCGATTTCATCAAAGCCAGCACATAGGCTAAGCACTTTCTTATCCTTTAAACTAGGCAAATGCTTCAAGGCGTATAAGCTAGACCGATCGTAGATAATGTGTGTGGATATGATTGAGGCAGAGGTGCTAGCGAAGGCAAGGATAGCAAGGGTATAACAAGCCTCTTGCAATGGCGGCTGCAGTTGCGAGCCCGCTAGGAAAAGTACAGCAACAAAAACACTTGCAAAAATATAGTAAGGCCAATTGAACAGTAGTACATTGCGCAAGCCTTGATATTTTGTTCTTAAGGTTGCCATATTTCTACTCTGCCTTTTTTCCAATAATAGGGAATATTTTTTAGCTCAAAAGCATTAGCAAGTACAATAGTCCCTAAGTTGAGCTTATCTAAAAAATCAATGTTATGACTAACTACTTCAATAGGTTTCGGAACCCAATTACTTCTTACACCTTCAATAATTAAGACTTCATTGGTTTTTGCATCAAAAGTAAATGTATGCGGCAAGGGGCCAGCATACCGCCTAGCATGCTGCCAATTCTCAAATGGCGAATCAATAGGCAAGGATGCATTTTCATTGCGTTTATTAATAATTACATCTATGCCAGATTGATTAGAATGTATGTGCAGTTTTTCGTCGTTCTCTTGCTGCACAATATCGGTAGTAGTGTAGGCATAGTGAGTAAGCATGTTGCCAAGTACTTGCATTGCTTTACTGTTTGTTTCGCTTTTAAGAATATATAAACCACGAAGATTTTTACCATCTTTACTCGTATATCTCACAAAGATTCGGTAACCGATTAAAAAGAAATCCCTTCCCATAAAAGCGGGAAATCCTTTAGGTCTTAGTTGCGAAGTATCTACCATAGCAACTGCAATAAAAGCCCATTGGTCTTTATAGGTATCAAGCGTAAGGCAAGGCGGAATAAGCGATTGCAAAGCTTGCTGTGGCACGGCAAATGTCAGCACAATCGAGTGCTTAAAGTAGGCCTCAACAGCAAAAGGATGTGACTTTAAGTATCGCAAGACGGCTTCATTTTATATGCTGTAAAGTAAACAATAAAAATAAGAATTGCAGCAAAAAATGCGTTGTAATCGCGCCAAAGCAAAAGATCTTTAGCTGTAAAAAACTCTAGTAAATTCATACAAGCAATTAGTGCAATTTGCACTGCTGCACATAGCTTCGCCTTGTAATTGCTTAAAATCCAAACCGCTATGCCTATCTCCAGAAAACCAATAGCAGTTGTAATAAAATGAGCATCCTGTAGCTGCAATACCTTTGCCACAATACGTTCGTGGCGAGGAACAAAATTGAGTACTTTGCAATATAGCCCATTAATAAGCCAAACTAAAGCTATGCAAATTTGAAGAACTCGATATAGTATAGCTTTAGATCCCATACTACCTATCCGCCCACAAATCCACTTCCACAATATCCACCTCTTGACTGTAGAATAATTTGGTGCTTGCTGCAAACGTTTCTGTATGCTCGCTTACAAAAAACTGATCTTTTTTCTTGGCGCCCTTAAACAACAATTTTTCTCGCAATAAAATCTCCTCTACTTTTTGGGCGGTGAGCGTGGCAGGGTCGATAATATCTATCGCTTTTTTGTAAAACTTACTAACCTGATTTTTTATAAGCGGATAGTGCGTACATGCTAATACCAAGGCATTCAATTTTGTAAGCCTGCGATTACTCAAATACGCATTAATAATCGTCTGCGAAATATTGTTATTGAAAAAGCCTTCCTCAATCATTGGCGCTAGCAAAGGCGTAGCTACGCTTGCAACTTTTGTCTGCGTTGTTTGCTTACTAATTTCTAATTCGTGTGCTTTACTTTTTATCGTGGGCTTAGTGCCAATAATACCAACTTTGCTGAATTGTTTTTTTGCAACAAATTCTGCAACGGGGCTAATCACATCTACAATATGCAATTGATTGGCATATTTTTCTAGCAAGGGGTAGTACGCAACACTGCTGGCACTATTGCATGCAATAACGATCATCTTTACTTGCTTGCTTTCCAAAAATTCAGCAATGCGCAAGCTGTAGCCGCGAATATGCTCTACACTTTTGGCACCATAGGGCATATGTTCGGTATCGCCGAAGTAAACGATGCTCTCATTTGGCAGTAGTTGCCTAATTGCTTTTGCTACTGTTAGCCCACCAATGCCGCTATCGAATATGCCTATAGGTTGTGCCGCTTTCATGCTTTTGGCGAAAATACGGAAACAAGCGCACAAGCTGTATTATGAAATTCTTGTATTTAATTCAGTTGGCTTTTTATGCAAACTGCGTTGTATAAAGCTACCTTTGCCCCACAATATGAATAAGCACTATAAGATTGCAACGAAGTTTATACATGCTGGTGCCGAGCCTGATCCAAGTACAGGGGCTATTATGACGCCAATTTATCAAACAAGTACCTATGTGCAAGAAGCGCCTGCTACGCACAAAGGATACGAATATGCGCGTAGTCAGAACCCTACACGTAAGGCCTTAGAAGATGCTTATGCTATTATTGAAAATGCAAAACACGCCCTTGCCTTTGGTAGTGGTGTAGCTGCCACAGATGCTGTTCTAAAGTTATTACAGCCCGGCGATGAAGTAATTGCTGCACACGATATGTATGGCGGTACGTATCGTTTGTTTACAAAAGTGTACGAAAAATTTGGCATCGTATTTAAGTATGTTGATACAACCAATCTTGCCAATATTGCGCCACACATCACTGCAAACACAAAATTGCTATGGGCAGAAACGCCAACCAATCCTTTGATGAACATCAGCGACATTAAGGGCATGGCAGATATCTGCAAGCAACACAATATACTATTATGCGTGGACAACACTTTTGCTAGTCCGTATTTGCAAAATCCATTAGATCTTGGTGCAGATATTGTTATGCATAGTGCCACTAAATATTTAGGTGGCCATAGCGATGTTATTCAGGGTGCTTTAATGATGAACAGTGATGAGTTGCGCGAGCAGTTGTACTTTATTCAAAAAAGTTGCGGAGCAGTACCAGGGCCTTTTGATTGCTTTTTGGTGTTGCGTGGCATCAAAACTTTACACGTGCGCATGAAGCAGCATTGCGAGAATGGTAGAATCTTAGCCAACTTTTTGAGAAATCATCCTAAAGTAGCACAAGTATTTTGGTGTGGCTTTGAAGATCATCCCAACCATGCTATTGCTAAAACGCAAATGCGCGACTTTGGCGGCATGATGAGCTTTGTAATGAAAGACGATAGCATAGAAAATGCACGTCGAGTACTAAGTAAAACAGAGGTATTTAGCCTCGCAGAAAGTTTGGGTGGTGTTGAAAGTTTAATCAATCATCCATCAAGTATGACACATGCAAGCATTCCACGCGAAGAGCGCTTAAAGATTGGTTTAGTTGACGGTCTTATTCGCTTAAGCGTTGGTATTGAAGACGCCGAAGACTTGATGGCAGATTTAGATCAAGCCATGGCATAGATTATTTGTGCATGACCAATGCCGAAATACATCAACTGCTGCAAGGGCAATTAAAGCAATACCACAATAGCGCATTTATTGAAAGCGATCCTGTATGCATTCCGCATCGGTTTACGCAACAGCAAGATATAGAGATTGCAGGATTTTTTGCCGCCATTTTAGCATGGGGCAATCGCAAAAGTATCATTAGCAGTTGTACAAAATTGATGCAGCTGATGGATAATTCGCCACATGCTTTTGTACTTGAACATAGCGAAAAAGATTTAAAACGCTTTGAAGGATTTGTACATCGTACATTCTTGTTGGACGACCTCTTGTACTTTTTGTCTTTTATGCAATGGCACTATCAGCAGCACGATAGTTTGGA
>JBJORA010000100.1:0-33862 GCA_046049675.1 Bacteroidota bacterium
ATCCTAACGGGATTAAATGTTTATTGACTGATTAGATGAGAAGTTTGAAGTGACAAAATAATCCCAAAGGGATTAAATGTTTATAGACAAAATGTATCGTGTTAACCGCGACCTCAAAGAGGTCGTATGTAAATTGAGGCAAACTAATTTGCCATATAAATCCCCTATTGCATACGGCCTAATCTAGCCAATCAAATAAATATTGATCGTCGTAATCAATTTGAAATTTATTTAGGAATTCAATATATTCTTCTTTAAAGCTCTGCTTTTTGTGATGCTGCTTTTGATTATGTATATATTTGATTACGTTATCTAATGATGAGTGATTGTAGGAAAATACGCCATAACCAGCTTGCCACTGAAATTTATGCCCAGTAAACTTTCTTGCATTGATAAACTCATTGGAAGACTTCTTGACTTCACGCACCAAATCTGATAAGCAACAACTTGGCTTCTGGCCAATGAGAAAATGTATGTGGTCTGGCATGCCATTGATTGCCAACATCTTTTGTCCCTTATTGGTAACGATGCCCGTGATGTATTTATATAATTCCTCCTCCCAAGTTGAGGCAATTAAATTTTGTCTGCCTTTTACTGCAAAAACAACGTGTAAATAAATCTGTGAAAATGTGCCTGACATAAAGCGCTAATTTATGTTTATGAAGAAAGTCTCAGGTGCAAAAATAGTCGATTCACGGCAAAATGTATTCCTGCAGCTTACTATTCAGCCCTACGGCAACAACCACTTTTTCCAAGTCGGTTTTTTAGCATGATACGCTTGCAGATGCGCTTTGAAGTCTGTAAATTCTTCTGGCATAGGTAGACGATTTAACATTGCAAATTGCTTGTAATCTTTTGCTGATACAAATGTGATATGGGTGTTGCTTGGAAGGTCACATACGATAAAGTCGAACTTGGGGCTATTAGAATTGTCATGCGAAACCCTTGCACATAACTTCTTATTACTAACAACAAAATCTTCTATATGCAACTCATCTTTATTCAATTCTGTTTTGTTGAGGTCTGGATAAAAATCTGTCCAGGCAAAGTCGGGGCTGTATATACGTTGGCCATATCCAATGGGTAAACTTGGTGCTTCTCCCAAGCCAGTATCTTGCCAATAAGAAAATGAGTATTTAAAAAGACTAATTGAAATAACAAGGTGAAGTGCAAGAAACAATTTGAACCGGTGCTTCAGTACTTTCTTAATTGCCCCAAAAGTAGAAATGCGTGAAAGCAAACTAAGTATAATAATCAGACAACTTGCGTATATAGTCGCAAGTATGCCAATTTTGATGCAGCGCAGCAGTAAGTCTATCCATTGCATGATCATACGCAAGAAGAATTCATCGTAAAGTTAAAAATAAGTCTGACAGAGTTTTCTCGTGTCATTATTTCACACGCTTCAAATACAGTTCACCTTCCTCATTAAAGCGCATGCCATCTTCTGTGAGCTTGCTTTTTGTGCCGCCTACTATTTGATGGTTTAAGGCAATTGTTACATTTGGAAAGCTTTCTACAAAGTCTGCTAGCTTAGCTAATTCGGTATAATAGCTTGGTTTGCTTTTATCTTGGTTGCTACCATATTCTGTAATCCAAAGTTCCTTTGACTTGGTATTAGCAGCTGTGGTTACGGCAATAAAATCGGCTTTTTCTTGCTCAAAGGTTTCTTTCTCATTGATGTAGATATGATAGGTAAATGCGTCAACACTATAGATGGTATTGTCAACGACTTGTCTATTCCAATTAAACAAACGTGTATTAGCAGGCTTGACTTTTCTGCCTAATAGCAATGCTGCAATTTTTGCCTTAGGAAATTTCTTACGTAAAGTAGGCACCCATTCATTAACTCTGGTGGCATAATCTTTACCCGTTGGAAATATTTTTTTGTAGCTATCATCTTGTGCGTACAATTCATTGCCAAGCTCTATATACTTAATTTGTACGCCAAGTGTTTCAATGCTTGTTAGCATTTCTACCTGGTCGGCCAAGGTTTTATTGAGGATATCTAGTACAAAAACAAAATCGGCACCTGTAGTGTCGGCCAAGGTTTTAATTTCTGTAATTGGGTGAACGCTTTTACTTGCTCTTGATGTAATTACGCCTTCTTGCCAATTCCAGCTATGTGTAACAGTGCCGCCTGGGTAGCGCAACAACTGGGGCTTTAGTTGCCGAATATTGGCATACATCGATGTATTCATATTTGGCATCATCGAAAAGTTTTGATTAAACCCTTTGAGCACTTTTGTTGCAAGTGCTGTTTGTGGAGGGCTCTTTTTCTTTGGCGCTTGACGCTTTTTGGTTTGGGCGTTGCTGGAGCTGCAAATTAGAAGGGAACAAATTAGAAGCAGAATTCGCATTGTGTAACAAAAGTAAATGTTGAGAGGCAAATGTACTGCATGCCTCTCCTATTGTAATTGAAAATAATAGATGCTTGAACCGCGCTAGTGAAAAGGGCTTGAGAATGTTTAGGTAAGCGTTCACCTACAATCACCTAGATAGTTGTTGGCATTTGCCTTGAAGGACATCAATTTGAGCATTTGCAACTGCTGTGCTCAATAGCATAAGTACTACTAAAGTGATTCTCATATTTGATGCAAATTAAGCAGTACTCTCGCAAGTATATAATTTTTTTCTGCAAATAATGCAGCTTATAAATATTTATTTCATTAGAAATGGTGCAATATTTTATTCTTTGGATTTCCGTTGCAACGCAAATATCCCCAAAGCTGCTGCGCTTAACCCTATAAGAATCCAATACGGTCTTTGTCTAGCAGCCTTATGTTGTTGGCTACAATCGCAAGTTGGTAAAGTTTCAGGATGTTGTTGGTCGGTTATAAATGAAGGACTTACAAATTCAATGGGGGCTGTTGGCTCAGATAAATTACCGCTTGCATCCATAAGGGTAAATATTGCCTCATACTTTTCATTTTCGTCAAAATCAAAAGCGCCGCTACACATACCATGTCCAACACGAATTCTATTAGAATCGGAAAAAAGATAAAATTCTGAAACCTCGTTGCTGCGGACATTTTTTACTTTTGTATGAACTACAAGTGGTGAATTATCTATAAAGCATGCACAAAAATTTACATATTCTGCAGGCCCACAACCATACATAAAAGCTTCCTTAGATTTGACGCCAGGAGCCATCAGCCACTGTGGTTTCGTCATATCCGACCAATCCGAAACTGTCCAAAACGTTTTGTTTTCTTCTAGTAATTCAACCCTTCTAAAGTGATATTGTCAATGACGAGTTGGTAGATTCTTTTAGTCAGTAATTTCCTTGCAGGTTTGCAAATAGCTTGGGTAAGTGCGTATGGACTCCTAATGATTGTCTGTACTATTAGCGGTACAGTATCACTACCTGCACGTAGGTAAATAGGATTCTTGCCATTAAGATTTTCAATAAGTGTTTGAGATTCTGCGTACCCTTGAACAATGAAGATTGAATTTGGCGCAATAAACACAGAACGCGGAAATACATCAATACCACTACTAGTACAATCTGCCTTACATATTACTGCAACACTTGACATAAGCATTACTAAGAAGATTTTTTGTAATAGCAGTTTATTAAACATAGTACCGTTCAATTAATCGTAGTACACGCAAAAGCAAGTAAACATTGTATTTACTTGAGTGCCGTCACAAGCCTAGTCAAAAGTACTTTAGTTAGCCAATGAAAACATGCGGCATTTCTTAAATCTAACCTAAAACCTGTCTTCAAAAATTGTACCGTTCAAACTACCTCGAGTTTACCCTTTTGCCAAGCAGCTACAATTAGCGGCAAATTTTGATTAATCAGCTTCCATATAAACTCATTTACAATACTGCTTTCTTAAATCTGCAATCTCTTCTGCAAGCCCTTCGTTGGAATATCTAATGTCTACACACGAGGTGAATGCCAAATTTGCTTCTGCAAATGCCAACTGCATGCACGCTTCTTCATAGGCATTTTTCTTTATAAGCAACCTTGCTAAAGTTAAGCGAGCACTTGCATTTGTTGGACAAATATCAATGGATTGATTTACCATTCGTGTTGCTTCCTGTAATTGATTGGTTTTAACGTAGTAGGAAGCCAAGTTATTGAGCACAATAAAATTATTTGAATCTAGGCTTATCGCCTTTAGCAGCCATTGCTTTGCAGCGTTCAATTCTCCAAGTTGTAACGCCTTATGTCCAGCAGAGGCAAGCAAAGATGGGTTTATGGAGTATCGAACCGCCAGCTTATAATGCTGATAGGCGATGCTATCTTTTTGCATTTGGCTATACACTCTTGCAAGTAGGAAGTTGCCTACTTCTTGTGTTGTAATATACTCTTTGTGCTTTTTATTAATGCGTAAAGAAGCCTTAGCATAGCTAATCGCTGAATCGTAATTGCCAAGCCTGTAATAGCATAGTGCGACGCTATAGTTGAGGTTATATTTCCAAATATTTACTGTGGGCGACATGCTAGCCTTGTATAATTGGATTGCGCTGTTGTAGTCTTCTAGTTTGTAAAGTGAATCTGCATCTAAGACTTGCTGATGTGTTTGCGCAAACAGTGTACTGCTGCAGGCAGAAATAAAGAAAAGAATGATGATGTAGTGTTTCATTGAAAACAGCTGGTTTTTTAATCTCAGAACTGCTAAAATAGCTTAGTTTTCTGACGCGTTTACTGTGTTGTTAAACTATTTCTTTTGCTTGGATTTGATTAAATACTTGGCATAGGCCACCAGCAAAGTGAACAAACTTTTACATTGCCCTTGAAGGGCTTGCTTAGAAATCCCTCCTTTTGGGGCGTACAGTAGGGACAGCCTCACTCCTTCCATGTTCCCCTTTTGAAAAATACACTGCCAAATTTTTCTGACTCAAATACATAGTAAAACTTATTGTTGGATAAACGGTACATTAACGTATTGCGTATCACCACATCACTAATACAATAGCTTAGGCGTAATCCTGTCAAAATAGAGTTTATTTTCGTACTCTCTTCCAAGCGTCATAACAAGTTGTGTCGACGATAAATTGTAGATTAGACCTGGCATGCCTGCTAAGCAGCCAACTTGAAAGCTGAGTCTATCGGGATTGGCAATCCAGCTGCCGCTTTCGATGCTATCTAGATTGCCGCCTTTGTAAAAATTAGCATCGCCGTTTCTATTGAGATGCATTACAAATGTGTTGCATATGCCGTGATTGTTTAGCAATTGAATTGGCTTGTAGGTAGATGCCTTTAGTCGCCACCATCCTACCGCACATTGCTTTAGCGAATCGCTCTGCAACCATTGCTTAATCTCCGCGTCGATTGCTGCCGCCTCAGCCCCATAAGCATTTCTCTTATAGAAGAACAAAATGTCATTAGTATCTCTTAGTACCATCTTGCTACTATCTGCATGTTGTAGATGATAAATTAAAGTGCTACCGCAAAAGAATGCAGTATCCTTGAGCGTGAGGCAACTATCTAGTGTATATCTTGGCGTTTTGTAACTAAACCTATAAAGTTCCAGCTTATCTGTCACATAGAGATGGCTCTTAGCTTCCTTATGCCATCTATATGATTGGCTATCTAATATCCATGTTCCTTTGGCAGTCATAGGAGCGTTTTTACTGTGCTGACAGCTAGTGTAAATTAGCGCTAGTAGTATTGCCGCAGAAACTAGTTTCATCCTATCTATAATTTATGTTTGCGAGTCAAAGCTAAATGCAAGGCAAAAGCATTGTTGTGCTAAGTTAATCAAAAAGTATCTTACAAATGCGGTAGGATAGCTGACAAATACAATAGATGGCACACTTTCATTACATACTAGCAATCATTAATGCACTAGGCAATGCGTTAGTAAAAAGAGCATTTAGTAAATGTGCAATGACAACTATGGCTGTTCAAACCGCTCAAGCTAGTGCAGTCAGTCTCTCTATTGTATGGGTGGAGCAATTGGCAAACAGTAGTTCTCTCCGCGAATATTAAATCATCAAAGTAGGCCTACTTGATTTTTGCCACAGTACTTTCAATACTATCTTCAACTAAAAATGCCGAAATATTTACTCCCATCTCAATTTATTTACGGGTCTATATAAGTTCTTGTGCTAGAATGACAGCCTTGTTCACGAAATTACACCTCAACTAGTAAACAAATATATCTAGCTTGTCAAAATTCTCGAGGCCCGAGTGTTTTATCTATGCTGGTTCTTGAAATTTATAAGCATCACTTACAAATAGTTACCCATTCTGCAATCCCCACAAATTAAAACCATGTGCGAAAATTGAAGGCACAATAGATTTTGTTCTTTCAGTAAGGTAACCCCATACAAAACCAAGCGGAATAATTTGTACGCAATACAAGATAATGTCTGCAACTTCGCAACCTTTAGAGTAGTTGACTGGGAAATGCATAAATGCCCAAATTGTTGTTGCAAAAAGGATTCCCATGCCGCTAGTCTTAAATAAACCCGCAAATCGTGATTGAATAATAAAGCGATTGAATTCCTCAAATAGCGCTGCGCCTATTACTCCTTGCAAAATTATTCCTAGCAGTCCTCCCATCTCTTTATAAGCCTTTGACCATAGCATGCCGTCGGGGTTACACATGTATGCAATTATACCCGTTATTGCCCAAATACAAATACCAAGTGCAATGTGTAGTAGTGGCTTAGTAGTGAAGCCTAGCGCCATAAACTTATATCGCTTAAGTAATAAGTAAATAAAAATGCCAAAAGGTGTTGCGAAAAATAAATTGCCCAAGCCAATAGGAATTTTGGTAAATATCTTGTCGGGAAAAGCTTTTGCTTTTAGCATAAAATTTAAGAACAAAAAAACTAGGCCTAAGCAAGCAAAAAGAATTGCTATTGTCAGTTCTTTTTTGGGTTCCTTTACCTCTATATTATGCCGAGGTGGTACGCGATTCGTAAAAGTATAAATTGCAAGCACTGCCACATAAAAGAAAACGAAATAGCCTATGCCATGTTTGATATTACCTTTCAAAATATGATTTGCTAGTACAAAGCAGTTTATCAATGTCATTAGCACCAAAATTTGGCTGTTATCTTTTATCGCTGCGATGTGCTTCAAGTGGTGGTGCTGCATTGAAATAATTATTGTAAATAAAGTGCCAATATGCTAATAAGTAATTTGTAAATACTTACAAGAATTGCAATCAGTATTATACCGACGGCGCCCTTCATAAAGGCAGTAGAAAGCGTATTGCCATAAAACTGCTTTATGGACATAGCATAGTAAGCAAAAATCGCAAGGGCAAGCAAGCCTAACACTACAGATTTAATTGTAGTTGATGTGGTAATTCGTAAGAACAAACTTGCTATCATAAACAGCAACAGAAAAGTTGTAAGAAAGTGTGTGGCAAAAATAAGATGCTTGCCAAATTCCATTTTTCGTTTACTGTTAAGAAGCTTACCTATTGATGCAATAATGGGAATCAGCAAAACAAGCAGTCCTTTTGCAAGATTAGTTGACACTGCATCATAGCTTGCAGCAATTTCTGTTTCGCTATTTCCAGTCGCGCTAGCTATGCGCTTTACTTTGTCTAAAACTGCAATGCCGTCGTAGTTAGATTTGAAAAAATAGGCTGAGGGTACGCGAAAAATATCGTCGTTGGCAAATATGATAAAGAAAACTATGTTGCAGATTACAAAAATTTGAAAGGGTTTCATATAAGGCACTCTAATTCCCTCAATGTACAATTTTGATATTTTGCCGGGGCTAAATAGCAGCAACCTTAATGTCTTAAAAAGTTTTGAATCTAGATGCGTGAACGAATCTAGTGCCTGGCTAAATATTTTCTTGAACGCGAAATCGCTGTCTTTCAATACTTTTTCGCCACAGTTATTACAAAAATTACCAGTGAAATTCGTGTTGCAGTTTTTACAGGCAAAATCCTTTTTCATGTGGCATAGTACTGTTTAGTAAATCATATTGCATGCCGCCGCTTAGCGCATATGCTTTAGTAGATTGTGTAGTAAACAAATATATGAAAGAATATTAGCATTAGCGCTATCGTTTACTGAATCAAAATCGCGCAACATGCCACTGTTTGTTAGACAATACGTGTATCAGCGCTGTGAAGTCTGATGTCTTACAATTCAAATGTAAAATCATTAAACGTCTCATCCGACTTTAATCCACCTGCTTTACTGAACAATGCTTGACCGCTTACGTTATCAGTTGCTGTACCAAGCCAAAGTTCGTCTACCCCGTCCAACGTCAGCTGATTCTTTAAAGCGGCAATTAACGCTTTGCCAATGCCTCTTTGTCTGTATTCTTCTTTTACTTCTATGTCGTAGAGGTAGGCCATGTAGTCGTTAGAATACAAAGAAGGGAAACGAAACGCGTACACATAGCCAAGTAATTCATCTTCTTCTGCGGCAATATAGATATAAACGCACTTGTCGCTTAGAAGGGTCCTCAGGTGCTCGCTTGTTAGTTTTTCTTCTGGCTGTACTAGTTTCTCTAGCAAGGCTTGCAAAATTGCTGTATCGGTAGCTTTCAGTCGTATAATTCTGTGTTGCATCTAATAAATAGTTTAGTTAAATGCTATTTCATTGCTTACTCAGCTACAACGACATTACCATCGGCACTTCCATAAGTAAAAATTCTGCATCGCTTGTGGCGCGTATCTCTACATTTTCAAATTGCCATATGCCGTAGCCATCTCTTGCTGCCAAGGCTTGCTCGCCAACTACAATATCGCCCGAGAGGTTAAAAATGTATAAGCCGTTAGAAGCGTCTCTCAAGGCATACTTAGCTACATTGCCAGCATCAAAGTTGCCCATATGAAACCATGCTTGCTGATGTATCCATACACCATCGTCGTCTGCATGTGGCGAAAGTATTTGTTGCAACTTGTTTTTTCTATCTGACAGCTGTAGGCTTAGTTGGTCGTAGCGTGGTGTAACATTCTGCTTATTGGGAATTATCCAAATCTGTAAGAACTTTACTTGTGTGTCTTTATTCTTATTGTATTCGCTGTGTTGAACACCAGTGCCAGCACTCATTACTTGTATGTCGCCGTGGCGAATTACAGTGGTATTGCCCATGCTGTCTTTATGCTCTAAATCGCCCTCAAGCGGAATAGAAATTATTTCCATATTTCTGTGAGGATGTGTGCCAAAGCCCATGCCAGGTGCCACAGTATCGTCGTTTAATACACGCAATACGCCAAAGTTCATTCTATCGGGATTGTGATAATGCGCAAAACTAAAGGTATGAAAACTCTGCAGCCAACCGTGATTGGCATTGCCTCTAGTATTCGCAGGATGTAAAACTGATTGCATAATGCTTGGATTAAAAATGTGTTGACAAAACTAGTGATTAGTACAAATACAAAGCTTGCTCACGCAAAACTCACGACAAATATTAAATTAGCTTAGCAATAGAAATAATGGTGGCTTATGAGTAAATTCGGTAACCTCCTTTTATGTTGCAAAACCAAGCGAACTATCGTTGCCTACATCGTAGTTTCTGGTAAGCTTTGCGTTTTATCTTTTAATAATATTCTTGGAAAAGATGCGTTGTTTGTCTTGCAAAATAACTAATAAATATGCACCTCTGGCAATGCCATCTACGTTTATCTCTGTGAGCTTATCGCCGTTGATTACTACAATTTCCTCATTCTTTATACAAACACCAGTTAGGTCATATAAGCACATAGTAACTTTACCTTGTTGACCAGAGGACGTTAGTACATACACTTTATCGCTTGCTGGAATAGGGAAAACCTGAAAGTTCATTTCGTTTCTAGTGACAATGCTTTCCGGTACAATTCCATCGTCATACTTTTCATAGTGATACCTGCTTTCGGTAGTTCCAAACTTACTGCTAAGTATTTTCCCTGTACTGTCAAAATTGAAGAAAAAGTCTTGCGTCCAAAAAGTTGGTTGGTATCCCATTACCCTTAACCGTGTGACTTTCTCGTTAAAGTCTCGTGTAAATTGGCGAATGGCTAATGATGGTGTTATTACACCTAGAGAGTCTTTATCATATTCAGTAAATTGTATCAATGACCCATTGGCATTTCTATCATAAGCTTCTACATGTATAGTAGGGCCAGTATGATTGCCATAGTTAAATGAAGAGTCCATCAAGCCGTTCTTTACTTTATAAATACCATGGGCTGTCAAAAAAGGTGGAGAACCGATTGTATCGTATGCGTAGCGAAAGTGCTCAAATGAATCAGTAAAATATATTATACTATCAATATACCCAAGCCAATAATTTGTAGTCAAGCTATCGTAATTGTAGTAGTATTTATACTTGACTAAGTTAAGTAATTGATTATACTCCCTGTGTTCATAGTACCACCCTACACTAACTTGATTCCTAAAAATCCTAAGTTCATACAGGGTGTCTTTTTGATATGCAATATGTTGTCGATTTATTGTTGAAATGCTGTCAGTATATTGACTAGTTACACTATCATAAGCCACAGTGATATATTTGCAGATATTTCCAAAAATGTCATACTCGTAAAAATCACAAGAGACCTTGTTAAATACCGCAGTAGAATTGTCATACAAAAGTGTCTCAATAGAAAGTATGCGGTCCTGTAAATCGTAGGTCTTTAATTTCATAGTCTCTGGTGCAACTGAAGCCCCATTACTTGCAAAATACTTATAATGCGTGTAATAGTCAACTTGAAACTCAGGTGCAAAATCAAATGATTCCCAATCGTCTGATTTATTAAAGTAACTTATGTAGTATGTAGGAGTATAATTCATCCTGTCACTTCCCATATGCGGCGCATATAAGAAATAACTGCTATCATAAGTGTATACCCAAGAGTTCGGGAGAGTGTCCATCGTAACTGTTTGGCCATAGCTCAATAACCTATCTTGAAGCAACCTTGTCTTTCTAATTGCAGGACTATTATTAGTGCATACTTCAAAAAAAGACTTAGGCGCTGGTAGCAATTGCGCGCTAGTTAAATAGCTACAGCAAAGCGTTAAAATAATTATGCATAAAGTTTTCATTGTTGTAAGTCTTCGGCTAGCGCAATTTCATTAATGTAAAGATACTAAAGAATCTCGTTAAAATCTTTTACGTAACCTACTTTCGTAGTGCTTAGTTATTCTATGCCTAGATTGCTTAATCTCCTCCACACAATCTTCACCGCAGAAAGCACTTCCGTTTCCAGCCTCACATCAGGTACTAGTACAAAATTGTGTTTGAGATAAAATGCTAATGGCGATTTATAGGTTTGCTTATTAAGTTTCAAAAATTTATCTGTGTCGGTAACCCAACCATTGAGCGTGGTTTCAAAACTGCACATATGCTTTAGAAGCGCGGTGCCAAAGCCTTTGCCCTGAAAAGCTTCAGCGACAATTATACCAAACCATCTTTCGCTCTCTCTATCAAAGCTAAATGCCCAGCCACAAATTGTATTCGTTTGATTTAATAGTAAGAAATGGCACGTATGATTTAGTTTGTTGAGGTAGGTATCAAAATCCGCAATACTTGCATAGCACAAGTTCTCGGGATACTCATTATTCCAGAGCTCAAGAAGCTGGGCTTTAGTACTGTCATCAAGGTCGTTTGTGGTAAGTTGTACTATTTCCATGCTAAAGAAAAGACTATTTTGAAACCATCGGGGTCAGATATCATAATACCATTATTTTGCCAATATGGGTTTCTTGGCAACTCTATTTTAATTGCGTTATCTTCTAGTCTTCGTTTGATTAGTACAAGTTCCTCTGCTGTATGTACATAAAACACAAGGCAATCGTCTTCGTCAAACTTGCTTTCAGGCAAGGCTGTAGATGTAGTAAACTCCAAGTGCCAATTTTCATCTTTATAGCCTAAGAAAATCCCATTGTAATTGCTATGATTGTCAAAGCCGCCTAACCTTTCAAGACCTACTATTTCAGTATAGAACTTTTCAATCTTATTGAGGTCGCTTGTATGTCTTGCGTAACGTAGTGTCATGTTCTACAAAAATTGCTCATATCCAAACTAACTACCCGCAGTAATTAGCTATCTACAGCGCCTAACAAATATACTGACAGATTATTAATGTGCAACGTGAACTGCTTTATACAAACTACAAATACTTAGCCCCACAAGGACATTACTTCAAGTGTTTCGCTTTCTTCCATTTACGAATTCTATCCTTGGCATTCTTAAATGGCGAAGACGTGTTTAGCTGAATCATTTTGCCCATGGTCCATTTATCATACCAAGGCATACCGTAAAGCTCTTCATTTGTTTTGCTTTGTATGAGATACACAATAGATGAAGTAGTGTTGTCTAGTTTTTTGACTAGTGCGGCAAAGTTTAGCTTCTTGTAATCGCTATAAAATTTTTGGGCTAGTAGGCCTAATTCATTCCACTTGTATCCTGTTTCCGGAAAATCAACAGCCAAGCCTTTGCTTTTTCTGTCGTGCCATTTCAATACCAGTTCGCCCCAACCAATAAGGTAAGCCACTAGATTATTGATGCTCATCTGCGTATCTTTTGCATGGCCAGGCAGTTCTACTATATCGCATAAGTCTTGCGGAATACTGCTCAATTCAGTTTGCAGCTTTGCGTAGTTATCTGATATGGCTTGCAGTAAAGCTTCCTTGCTAGTTGGTATGGCCATTATAACAAAATTACAGTAATTAACTTCTCATAAATAGTACTGTGCAAATTGCTCTATAAAAAAGCGCGAGCATATAGTAAGCACTTTCAAAGTCTATAAGCTTGCCTTTATCGCTTAAACTCCATCATTTTTTCGGGGTTCGCAAGCGCAGTAAAGCCAAATTGCTCATAAAGTTTAGCCGCATCAGTAGTTGCAAGTCGCCATACTCTAACTTTTTGTAATGATGAATACTGCATGATGTATTGCATCAATACTTTGGAATAGCCATTGCCTCTATGCGCTTCTATGACAAATACGTCCATGAGGTAAGCAAATTGTACATAGTCTGTTACAACTCTTGCGTAGCCAATTTGCACATCGTTTAAGTACATGCCAAAATTGAGTGAGTTGTCTATACAAGTTTGCATTTCCTCCTTACTGCGACCTTTGGCCCAATAAGTTGTGGTGATGAAATCAGCGATAAAAGCGAGGTCTAGCTTGGCCTTGTCTGTGTCGATAATTATGGAATTATTCATGTATGAGGTAATGCGTATTTTTTAATTTTATTACCGTTCGCAAATCTCACGTAGCTTCTCTAACGCTGCTGGATATTTTTCGTTGAAGTAATCTAAATACTCTTCTACCACATCTATCTCCACGCTTACTGTGGTTACGCCATTGCTTTCTGCAAAGGAATAATTTTCTTGTCCACCAGTCCATTTTTCTACCAATTCGCCAGTGGTAATTTCTGTATCGCCGTCAACAAAACCGTAGTGCTCAATACTTACAAATTGTGCTGGCTGATTATCTAAAATCCTTGATACCATGCCGCTTACTTTGCCGTTTTCGTCCACGCCAATAAAACGCATTTTACTGCCTTTGTCCCAATTGCCTTCATAAGTTGAAGTTGGATTAAACTCTGCTGTCCAATGTTTGTAGGTGCTTATATCTTTTAAGCCTAGCATCTTTTCGTATGCATGTTGTGCTGATACTTTGATGTTATGTTGAAATAGTAGTCGTTGCATTGGTGATGTGTTTTGTATATCAAAAATAGGGAAATTTTGTGGGGTTGTGGTGCACAGGGGCGCAAAGTGGTGTGCAATGGTATCCCTGCCTATGAATCATTTAGCATTAGCACTAAGCGATGATAGTAACGAACACCTATCGCACTTAAAATCGTACAGAGTACCGAGGCTTTTGTCTAGCAGCCACTCGCCTTGGCAGGACGGGCATTTTCTCGCTTTATCTTTCGCTGCCTTAACATTGCGAACATTAAAAAGATAATAGTAAGTTGGAATGCCCGTTGCTGCATAAATGCGCTTACAGTTGTCTATACCTTCTTTTGATAACTCACTATTGACGTCAGACATTTGTTTCGTTGCCCACTTTTCTCCAACAACACAGCCTAGTTGCAGATGATCACAGGCCTTATAGTTACTTTCCCAGCTAAGTATACTTTGGCGCAAGTTAGTGTCTAGTGCCTTGATTTTGTATAAGGGCACTGGCAGAAGGCAATCGCCACAATCAAGTGGCCCTGCTGTGTTTAATAAATGTGTAAATAATATGAAGAACTTATGTTTTCTGCACTTACAAGCGCCAGCATAAGTTTCAAACGACTTGCCTAAATTTCTAATCTGTAGCTTTGAGCCGCAGAGCAATTCTACTTTTTTCAACTGCTTTGAAGCCCATTCTGAAGTATACTTTTTGTGAAGTGCATCTAATTCTAGTGCGGCAATATTGCATATCAGTTTATCATCAGCAAAGTATGCTGCTTCATTATCGCTAAGCAATTGACCATTCTTGCGGTAGTAGCCCAATAAGCAATGAAACTCTTCTAGTAGTAGTTCGCTGTCATAGGCTTTTTTGTTTAGCAGGGATAACTCAATTGTGTACATGGTATGTGGCAAATTTAGAATAAGATGCTGCTTTTGTGCACAAAAGCTTGCAGCCAAATTGTCTTATCATGTACAATTTAACTGGTGTAGCGCAAATTCCTTTATCAGTTCTCTGTGGTTTCAAATTATATCAAGAAGTTTACGCACACAGGTAGCATACTCAAACTACCATTACGCGCCTAGCTTACTATCAAGAAAAGCTGTATCATCCGCTATTAGTGCAGTCAAGCAATCAATTACATCCTGCCTTGTTTGACCAGTTTTGTCTGTAAGATAATCTTCGTAATGTTTTTCTTTAAGACCAAAGAAAGTCTTTATCGTTTTTGGTCTTTTATAAAATATATAAAACTCAAAATTACGGTCATCACCTACTGCTGAAATTGCAAGGCCATGCTTATTGCTAAGATTTTCTATTTCAAGTGAAGGTGAATAATATATCTCGCTTGCGTGTACACTATTCATTTTTAGCAGCCAGTCTTGCCAATCAATACTTTCAAATTTAGCGATGATGTCTTTTTGGGCAATGCTACCAAGTTCTACGATGTCTTGCTTAAAGGGGTCGCAAAATGATGCTCTGAAGTTCATTGTTAGTTTTTTCTAATAGCTCCGTCAATGAAAGCCACTGCGAAATTACTAAAAATTCAAAAATTCTAGGATGTCATTTTAGTGGATATAAATCTGTCCACTCATAAGGGTAGCAATATCGGTGCGGCCCGCTAGTAAACAGATAGTTCAAGCTATCTCCGCATTTTTGATAATAAGTTCTTACTATGCAATCTATATCTTGCGGATTTTCATTAATAACAATCTTAAATTTATTAAACAACCGGCTGTAAAGCTCCGTCTCGTGGTGATGCCGATGCTTTTGTGAGGTGAAAGTAAAACGAAGCCGGATCCTGTGCATTTCTTTTTTGGTTTGTCGCGATAGCAGTCTAAGTTGTTTGCGCGAAAACATACCTCGCTTATGTATGCTTGCTATGCCAGATTGATCTGTCGTAACTTTAACAGGATTTTCCATATAATCTCCGAAGGTGTATTCAAAGGTTGTATTCGGTTTTGGGTCACCTGCAGTGGTTACAACAACAAAATAAATTGTGTCACTAGAAATCATTTCTTCGAAAATCTCATAGGTTTTCTCTTGACGGCTAAACTGATGAGTAAAGACAAGTGTATCTCGCATTATTTCTACTGTACCATATACTTTTGAGTGTCCAAAACAGGTACCATCTCCCCAATGCTCGTAAACAAATCTATTTGCACTATCAATTTCTACTAGGTCACTTCCGCTGTTTTCAATTGTCATGTAATAGCGTCTTGTTTGGCTTTCAGCAAACAGCGAAAATGCAATGAAGAGGAAGGTCAATAGAAATTTCACATTAATTAATACGGTAAGTGTAAATTAGACTATATGCAATATTATAGAAAAAATAGGCATAGAAAGCAGAATTACTTAAACTTTCCCCATCACTCCAAATTAACAATACATCGAAACGAATATTTTTTAAACCCTCGCGGCATCAATCTCGTTTGAAATCTTTGTTGTTGAATCCAAGCTATAAATTTATCCGTCATCTCTTTATTTATGGCTTCTTTATCAAAACATGTGGAAATACGTTCATCATAAACGGCACCTACGCATTTTACACACCTGCCCATTTTATCAATCACAAGGTGATCTATGAAAATACAGAAAACTCTATTTTCATCTGCCACTGCTAAATTAAAGTATGAAGCAGTTGCTTGCTCCAAGCTACAACCACCTCGCAAATTAGGTGTGGCGTGCCTATCTGGCATTTTTACCTTTTTGTACTTTCTAGTTAATTGGGGCGGATTAAAGCTAGCTGTATCACCAAGAATATCTGTTGCAGCAATTTTTGTGACTGTCAAATCCTTAAAGTCTAGTTTTATAAACGTTTCTTGATTTGTATGTATGAATAGCGCATTATGCTGGACGTAAATCGATTTCCTACTTAACGCAATTTCATTTGACCTTTGATTAGCTTTAGCACATTCTTGTTGACACTCATGCCAATGCCGTACATCTGCCTTACTCATCGTTTCTGGTCGGTGCTTCTGCTTTTCGATAAGTTCTTTGCACGCATCACAAACCTCTTTAGCTTCCTCGTCGAATTTTGCCTTTACACGATAACCCCAATTGTAATAATATCCATTTCTTTCAAGCTTTGTGGTGTCAATAAGATCTCTAATCGCAAACCGTTTATAGAACTTGCCGTGCTTAAATATATCTATGGCTGCGCGACTAAGGTTAATCCCTTTGCATCCCAGCGAATCATAGCTTTCAACACCTGGCATATTGTACGTATATACAAGACATAAGTACTCGCCGTCATCACTTGTATAGACGTTTTTCCTGAAATACATATCCATCGTATAAAGAAGTTTATGTTTTAGATACACTTTGGTAACACCAACCAACACGAGGCCCCAATGCGGATCATAAGCTGTTGCCTTTACCACAACATCTTGTCCTTGATTTTTCTGCTCATATGGCAAGGCTGGCGACCACACAGTAGCAAGCAGGCTTGGCGAAAATGCCACTAACAACGCTAGTGTATTAAGGACTTTTATGAGTTTCAACTTGTTCATCGTACTGAGTAAGTAATGGATGCATCATGCCTTAGCAAGAGTACTCTTCTAACGTCAAATATTGCTAAGCTTTGTGCCTACTTAAGGCATATTGAAAGGCCTCTCCTATTCAAAAGTAGTAACTTCTAATGCTCAAATAACGGCGTACGATTTTTTTTACCTTCTTCTTACAAACCATACCACCATCCCAATCACACCTGCACCCACAGCCCACAACCACCACTTGCCAAAGCCACCAGCTGTTTCTATATGGCCATCGCCAAGATGTTGCATACAGCTCCAATAGTATGGCGCCTGCTCGTCTGGTGAAGTTGTTTGTAAATATTGGCGCTTGGCTTGGCATAGTGCCGCAGCGCTATTATTGCCGCTAGTTTTTAGCAGTTTGTAAAATGCCGTTGCAATATACTTAGCAGCATTATCGTCAATATTCCAAAAACTATGTACCACATTATGCGCACCATTGCTATAAAAAGTGCGCGCATGGCTAAGGCTGCCTTCTGTTGACACAAGCTGGCCATTGGCACTTTCGCACATGTTGAGGTAGGCAACATTACAAATCATAGGCCTAGCGTACATACTTTTTTCTAATAAACAAGTATCGTGCAAATACAAGCAAGGCGCTTTGCCACCGATGGCATGCGTCGCTAAATGCAAACAGCCAATATTGCTGATAGCTTCAAAATTTTTGAAGTTGGCCTGCTGTGCAAGTTGTACTTGTGCAGAATTTATTTTTTGCACTTGTTGCGCTTCCTGCTGTGTTGCGCTCAATGCAGGCAAGTCAAAGCGGGAGCTGTTGCTAAATGGTGCAAACACCGAAGTATTATTTTCTGATGCATACGCACGCTGCGCTTGTTGCAATAAAGTGCTAACACTATAGGCAAGATTCACTTGTGTTTTCAGTACTAAAAAATCTGTTGGCGATAGACTTGTATGCAAAGCATCGTAAGCAATATTTGTGAAGGTGCCATCAGTGCACAAAACGATTTTTGCCGTTTTGCCAAGCCCTAAGGGTGCAAATAGCTTTTGATACACGCCATGACTCAAGGCGCAAAATCGCAATTGCTGTTGTTGCCATGCTGCCGCATTCTTTTGCAATTCTTGCAATGCCTTTACACTATCTATTACTGCTTTGTCATGCCTTAAAAAACTTACTTTGCCATTCACTAAAGCTAGCTCGTAAGCGAGATAATCTAGTGCAAAAAAATGCACTAGTGCACATTGATTTTTTGTACAATATTGTTGCAGTTCATCAAAGCTTATTTTTGGCTCTGCTTGTGCAAATGCTCCACGCAAAGCCTTGTAAGCACTGAGTTCTTCATCTATACTACTCATTTGCTTTTTCAGGCTAGCCTTTTCTGCATCGGTGCTTGCTTCTAGTAATTTTACTTCGAGGTCAGCCATTTTTCTAGATAAATTCAAAAAGTTTGCATAACCGCTATCGTTAGCAGCACTCAATACGCTGTTCTGCACATTATCTAGTAATGCAAGGCTTTTATTATTATCTATAAATACCAAAGCCGCTTTCGCGTAAGCCTCATTGCCTGTTGATTTGTATAAGCGATAATAGGTATCTAAAAGTAATTCTGTTACTAAACTAATGTCGGCGGATTGTATTATTTTACTTTCGTCGTACAACAACGTTTTACGCAATAGCCCACTTACTTTTCGAGCAACTAGCAAGTTGTTAAGTGCGGCTATTAGCTTGGTGGTATCATTTTCATTTTTATGTAATAACACCTGAGCCCGCAATGCACACAAGTCAAAAATGGTATTCTCGGCTTCCACTGAGTCGTTTAATAACTGAACAGGGTCGTTTGATATTCCCAAACGCGCCAAGCCTGAGTCTATTGCAATATTCGCCTCTTGTAATTGTTCAAGCTTCAAGGAGGCGGTTCCATTTACGAGCCACATTTTTGCAAATTCACGAGGTTCTATGCCGTCGTATTGGATGCCTTGCTTTGTTATTTTTATTACTCCTGCGAAGTTGCCCTGTCGTAAATAGATTTCCGCAAGCATTTTATGTGCCGAAAACTTGGTATAGTCTTCTTCCGCCGTTTTGATTAAGGACAATACTAATGGCAATTTAGCCTGGTCTGTTGCACTCAAATCAATTTGTGACAAACGTAAAAGTTCTTTTGTAGTTGTTATTGCTTTGGCACAATGTGCTAAGCCTAGATTAATTGTAGCCAATGCTGCAGCCTCATTTTTTGCTATGACTTGCGATACAGATAAATTTATGCATGCGTCAGCCACGTGCTGGCTGTCTTTAATGCTTAAGGCATACGCTACCGCTGCTTCGTTACTTGAGAGGGCTTTACGCGTATCTCCCAGTCTTTCGTAGGCGCCAGCCATCTCTGTTAAAAAAATGCTGCGATTAATCGAGTCTAATCCTGGGGTGCTAGACTGTAAGGCTTGCTCGCAAACTTTTACCACATCTTCAAACTTTCCATCGCAGCCATAGTCATAAAGTTGATGACGGTAAGCTTTTATCAATACAGCTCGGCCAGCATCACTCTGTTTTAATCCACTTGAAAGTTGCACTAAAGAATCTAAGAATGCTGCATGGCGTGTTGGCACCGTATCTGATATGGCCGCGTACAAATAGCACTTAGCCTTTGCTACAGTATCTAAATTTAGTTCTCGTAAAGCGTGCAAAGCAAGGCTGTGCTTGCGGTGTTTAATTGTGTCTTTAGATAAAACCAGGGTCAAAGAATCGCCTTTGGGGTACCAATTATTGTTAGCAATTGGCTTATGGTTGTTAGCGCAGCCCCACAAAACTAGGCATGCAAATAGTACGGGTAAGCTTCTCATCAGCCTAAGATAGACCGTAAAGATAAATGCTTCCTACTAATTAGAAATTGATTTAAGTACAAAATATATCCTACGTACTAGGCGACGCCACAGTAAGTACTAAAACCTCATAATTCAACGTATTCCGTATTGGTGCGGTTGAGCAAAAACAAAGTATAAAAACCACCAGCTATTTTCTAGCAGTCCTCACACAACAACCACTGCAACCAACGTTGCTTCCACTTACATTTACGTGGCTTTGGTGGATTGCTATTATCGCCATTGTTGTTTGGCTGCCCGCCATCTCTATCCATACAATCGCAGCAGCGGCGTACACGCACTACTGCTTTGTTTGTCTCTACTGGGATGTTCTCGTCGAATATGATTGAGGTATAGCTGCTTAAATTCGCTGGCCCCGTTAAGGGCGAATGCAACCGCAACTGAAAGTCAAAGTCGCCAGTTGTTGTAATATCATTGGCAGGATCGGGCGAACCCATGGTGCCGTTAAGAATTAAGCTAGATACAAAAGCGCCTGTGGTTGGATTAACCTTTCTGTGAAAATTAATGATCATCTTATCGCCCATAGCACTAAACGTAACGTCGTAATTGATATTGGCTGGCTGGCCACCGATATAGCAGTTCACACTATTGGGATAGCCAGGTATATCTGCTACAGTATAGCCTGCAGGTAGTTCTGTAGTAGTAATTACATCCAAAGCTGGTCCAGGACCTGTATTTTGGAAATGCACTTTATAGTCCAATAATTTATTGGCATCTGTAGGAAAAATCACACACTCAGGCACAACCTTTTCATAATTCGGATCGTGAGAACCATGTCTTACATGGTTAAGAATATCGCCTGTTTCACGCCTCATTACTCGGTTATCTTTATCTAGCATAACAAGTTCAAAGCTTTGATTGTCATCTGTCTCTATGGATTCCAAGGTAAACATTGTAACAAAAATATTGTTGCGCATTGGGCCACTGGTATTGATGTCAAACACTACACCATTTAAGTATCGCTTGCTAGCATAGCTTGAAATGTCGCTTGAAGTAGCTAGCCGCCTAGTCTCTCCATTGTGCGTGCGAATTTGCTTAATATTATTTGAGGCAGTTGTGCAACATTCTGGTGTAGAAAACTCTTCATATGCATTATTGATAGCCTGCCAAGCTGGGTCTTCTTCGCTATTATAGAAAAATAAAACCTTAAAAGGAATTTGTGTGCCTACAGGTGTCTTATCGTATTGCAAGGCAAACATCACGGTGTCATCTGCAATAAAATCGCGTGTGCTTGTAACTACGTTCAACTGTTTGCCAGCAGGCATTGGTACAGTAGTGTAGCCACCCAATGAACCTCCAGATGTTGGACGATAGGCCAAAGCAAGTGCGTTTGGTTTTGTCGGTGGCTTATAAGCCCCTACATAGCGCTGTATGCCACGATTAGTAGAACTAGCACTGTAGGTCGGCGTGCTTGTATTAAAAAAATTATCAACGGCTACCGAGCCTGTTGTACTGGCAGAATTAAAAGTACCATCGCCGTACTCGTACCACATCATAAAAAATGGTGTACTTGCACTTGCCTGTGCATTAGCAGAAAGCTTACACAAGGTAATACACGTTATCAATACAAAGTATTTTACTATTTGCTTCATAATTATTGTAGGTAAAAAAGTTTAGAATTTATAAGTAATACCGATGCTAGGTGTAAATAGATTTTTGCGTTGTACGCCTGTAAAATCAACAGGCACTTTTCGGATATCTCTCGCAGTATAGGGTATGCCGTAATTAATATGCTCAAACTGTGTTTTGGCATAGACGCGTGGTACAATTCTATAACTAAAGCTAAAGCCACTTTGAAACATAGACTGCAGTCTTCTTGTAGAAGTATGGCCATACAGCAAGTCATTTATGTCCCCAAAACCTACTGTAGCTTGGTTAGAAAAGCAAGTGCCAGCAGTGGTGTACAGATTAAGTTGTGCCTTGCGTTTTGCTAATGGTATACATAGTTCAAGCCCCGCAGTAGTACCTATGGTTCTAATATTTTCTGAGCGAGAAGGAGCTTGCAGCGTAAATATTGGGCGGCGAGGATCCTCTTGCTCTATCTCATTAGCTTGTGTAATATTGGTTGTGTTTAATATAATACCAAGTTTGCCCCAGTGATAACCAATACGCAATTGCGACACAGTATGCGACTTAGAAAAGAAAAGTGAGTCCACATTTTGTTGGTTATATAAACCAATACCTACTGTGGTAGAAAGCTTAAGGTGCTGTGCCTGACTCAGCAGGCTCAAACTGCAAAATGCAGCTAAGAAAATAGTTTGTTTTAGCATACGTAAGAATTAGTAATACAATAATATATCAAAAACTCGATATTGTTACCCTAGCATCTAAGACTTTATTTTCGAAGCATTAATGGCGTAAGACGCAGCACTCTGCTAGCACTTAACATTTGCATTCACATTCTATTGTATCTTGCGCCAAGTAGAAATGCCAATTCGTATAGTAGCCATATGTGCACTATTATGCCTCAAAAGTGTGTTGGGTATTGCGCAGCTAAACAAGCCCATGCTTATTGCTGCAGATAGCAGTGCATTGGCATTGCCTAGCGTACAAGCGCGCTTGGCACAAGAACAGCAGGCGCTTCAACAACAACGTTTCTTACAGTTGCCCAATTTGCCCTCAGAGCTTCAAGCGGTGCAAGATGTTTTTTGTAAAAGTCAAGTGGCGCAGCAAATGCTAGCAGGCAACAGAGGCAGTATCAATTTGTGCGAAGTGTTTAGCATCAACAAGGCTTTGCCTTCTCAAACTTCTAGCCAATGCAGTACATGTTATCGCATTGAAGCCTATAATTATACCAGCAATACCGCCGTTAGCACAGTAATAGATATGGCTAGTCAGCAAGTGCTCAATGCCGCAATACTAGAACAAACGGCTCCAGATATACCAGAGCATCTCAAGCAATTGGCGGTTGATATTGCCAGCAATAATGAAGCCGTAAAAACTGCTTTGGGCTATAAACCAGCAAGCACTGCTTGGCAAATGGCTTATACCAAAACCGCCCTCAATCAAAGCAAATGCGAACGCAGCCTGCACCTTTGTGTGGCACCAACTTTTGTTCAAAACGATAAAGCACTTTGGACGATTGTAGACCTTACCGACTTGCGTGTAGTGGGTACACGTTGGACTAATGTAGGCGATCCTGGTCCTGTGCGAATCAGCGAAAGAAAACTACAAAACGAAGTGCTTACACAGTGCTATTGCGAAGTAGAAAATAAAATCGATAAAATGGATTGGCGTATGAGCTATATGCTAACAAGTAGCGATGGCCTTCGCATTGCGGATGTACAATACAAAGGCAAGCAAGTTTTGCGTAGTGCTAAGTTGGTCGATTGGCATGTGAGTTATAGCAAAAGTGATGGCTTTGGTTATAGCGATGGTGTTGGTTGCCCCTACTTTAGTCTTAGCGCAGTAGTTGCATGGGATGCTCCTACCATTGCAGATTTGGTAGAAAATGGTGTTGTGGTTGGGTTTGTTTTGGAACAAGTTTTTCGAAGCGAAGGTTGGCCTGGTGCATGCAATTACAATTATGTGCAGCGCTATGCTTTCTACAAAGACGGTCGCTTTAGACCAAGCACTGCCAGCATAGGTCGTGGTTGCGGCAACGATGGTATGTATCGCCCAGTTTTGCGCATTGCATTTGCAGGCAACAATACTTTCTCGCAGTTTAACGGCAATACATTTAATCCTTGGCAAAAAGAGCAGTGGACACTGCAAGACGCTTTACACAAATATACCACACAAGGTGAAGCTTACCGTATCAATGGCAGCAACAACTACGGCATAGTACCTAGTCGTGGTCAGTTTAGCGATGGTGGCCGTGGCGACTACGCCTATGTATATGTTTCTTGCTTTAAGCAGCAAGAAGGCGAAGAGGATCTTGTAACAATAGGCCCTTGCTGCAATAATAATTTTGAACAAGGTCCAGAAAAATTTTTAAATGAAGAAGCCATTGATAATAAAGAACTCGTACTATGGTATGTGCCTCAAATGCATAACGATGATAGGCCTGGTCAAGAATACTGTTGGGCAAAAGCAACACTTGTAAAAGGAAAATATGTAACGCAAACTTATCCTTGCTTTGCAGGGCCAATGTTTGTGCCAATTAAATAGGAGATGCGCAGAATATTTTATACCATATTATGCATCTGCCATGGTGTAACAAGTGTTGCACAAAATTTGGTGTGCCTACCCGACTGTAAACAAATGCCGGGTTATGCGCAGCAACTTGGCTTTGCACCGGGCAGTGCTGCATTTAGCACATCAGTAAAAGGGCAAGTTGGTTTGTGTCTTGTAGACGTCAATAATCCAACGCGTGTGTATCAGCATCCTTCTTGGAAACGCGAAGGTGCGCTTGGGCCTCTAGCCATTGACGAATTAGGCAATGTATACCTTGCGCCGGTACCCAATATCAATGTACTTGATGCAGTGCGTGGCAATCAGTATCGCATTTATAAAGTAGATGCTATTACCCAAGAGATGAGTGTGTTTTATGAAAGCCCTACAAAAAACGATAGCAGTTTTGCAAGCAGAAATGCTTATGGGTTTATGGGTTTGTACTACGATTGCAAAGACAAACTGCTTTATGCTTCAAGTGTACAAGGTAGCAGCATTAAAAAAGAAGCAGGCACCATCTATTGCATTGCTACATCGGGCAATAAAGGAAAACTTGTAAGCAGTATAGCAAATACAGATGCCATTGGTATTGGAGTGATTATGCTTGGCACATCAAAATATTTGCTCTATGGTCATGCAAGAACTTCTAAAGTAATGATGCGTAAAATAAGCACAGGTAGTAAAAGCTTTGGGCCTGCGCAAACCGCATTTAGTTTAGACGGCATTGGAAAAAACGGCGACGATGTTGCCAAAAAAATCAGATGTACAAATGCAATGCTCTTGGTGACAGGTATACCCTTCTACTTTAACCTTACAGCGCCAACGCAAAGCCAGGAGGTAAAGTACGAATGTACTTATGATGCAGCGGCAAAAAAGTGGATTGTAAAACTAGCGAGTTAGTAAGTCCACGGGGAATTAAACCACGTATTAGTTAAGACAGTAGTATCTGTAAGCGAATATAAAAAAGCTATTATCTGTTCTTGCTCTAATGCACTAAGTGGTTTTTCTTTCAGCAAAGTTTTATTGTAGTGCTTCAACACATCTTGCAAGGTAGCAATACTACCATCGTGCATATAAGGGTCTGTTTGTGCACAGTTGCGTAAGGTGGGTATTCTAAATGAACCCATGGCGTATGATATTCCCTTGTCCAACTTTAGATCGTACATCCCTTTATCCTGTTGTTGCTTATATTGCTTTTTTGAATAAAGTCGATTGTCTTCGTGTTGTGTATGCTTATAGCCTTCATTAAAGTCCTTTCCGCCGTGGCAATACTTGCAGTTTTTATTAAATAGCTGCATACCGATTATTGTATTAGAATCGATGACACTAGAATCGCCAGCCAAAAATTTATCGTAAGGTGAATTGTATGATACAATTGTGCTTTCGTATGCCGCTATACTTTTTATTGCTGTCTGCCATAAATTTCTTTGCGGTTCAATAAGAGGCAATAAGTTTTTATACGGCTCCTTGCTAAACATCGAGTCCAGCACCGCTGTGGTAGAGGTATCCATCCCCATTTCTTGATGTTGCTGTCTAAACAATGGATCAAGCATTTGTTGCTCAAAACTAAGTTCGTAATAGCTAGCCCAACCCAGGCTTCGGTTGTTTACACTATTGATAAGTGTGGGTGTATTACGCATCTGCACATCGGCATATGCACCTAAGGCTCTGCGATAACCATCTGTAAAGTACAATTGCGGATTGTGGCAAGAGGCACAACTTTTTGTACCATTACTACTCAGTCGCTTGTCAAAAAAAAGATAGCGGCCCATCTGCTGTGCTGCAGTAATCTTTGTGTCCTCTTCTGGCAACCACGACGCTGCAGTGGTTACAAGCATTGCCAAGAACACAATTGCAAGCTTTAATATTTTTTTTGGTGCTGCGATATGCAATAAATTGTATTGCAAAGTAGGGAATATGTGTGGAGTGATTTGCCAAAGGTTTGTAAAAGCTAGAGGCCTTTAAAATACAAAAGCGACCAATATGGCCGCTTTTAGAAAATTGTTTGAATTACTTATTAGTTGTTCTCAATGATAGAAACATTCAATGTGCCGTTGCTGATCAAGCCACGCGCATACACAGTGTAGATTTTACCTGCAGTAAACGTTACATTGCCTACTGATAAAGCTACATTGTTTGTGCCAGCCGCACGCGCCTCTAAAGGTACTGTGCCTGCTGCCACTGGAGAGAAAGCAGAGTTACCTTTAAATGCTACATTCGGGAACAATACATTACCACCTGTAACAGCCACGTCTACCGCTGGAGCATCTGGGCTTAAGTGTACAAAACGTACATGAGCCTTACCTGCTGCTGGTGCTGTTAAATCGTCAGTGATTAGAATTGGCTCAATATTCGCAAGCTTGTTGCCAGCAAATAAAGTGTAGCTCATATCTTTTGTAAAAGGTACATCTTTGTTTATCACACTGTTCGTTGTACCGGCAGCATTTACTTTGATGTTTCGTGTGCCTTCGTTTACGCTTAAGTAAGCAGTATTTTGAAGGAAGTTTAATGCAGCAGTATTTTGCTTTGCATTATCTACTAACAAATCTACACCTGGCGCATCTGGGCTTGCGTGCACTACCATTACCTTTGCTTTGCCAGGCACTACCACTTCTTCTTTTTCACAACTAGTCATTGTAGTTGCTACTGTTGCTGCTACTAGCAGACTCATTAATACTTTTCTCATAACTTTTTATTTTCTATTTGTATGAGGGCAAAAGTACATGGGCACAGCTTGCGCGCCAATCTAGTATTACTATGCTACATAAGACAAAGTTGCTAGGGTAAGTGCAAAGCATTCTATATAAAACTACGTTAGTGTATGTTAGCGCCTAGCTTATGTTAGTAGGCTATGCGTAATATGCTGTTTATACTAACATTTCATAGGTATTATGTCTTTGTGTGCGCAGGTCAATCTATACTTGAGAAAATTATCAAGGTTTGAAAACTATCTTGCTAGCCAAACATCGCCTTGTATTAGATATCTTTTGCCATCTTCAAGACAAGTATATTTATAATAGTAGAAGTACATACCGCCTTCTGCATTTTCGCCCATGATTTTGCCATTCCATTTTTCGCCGTAAATCGCAGTACTAAATACTCTATTTCCCCAACGGTCAAAAACTTCAAATGATTCCAAATCAAGGTTAAGTTCGCTGCTATTCATTACACCGAACTCGTCGTTTAGCAAGTCATCATTTGGTGTAAATGCATTCGGTAGTATTGCAATGCCGCAGCAATTAAGACTATCAAGAATTTGCACGGTTGTAGTAGCCGCACAACCCTTAGCGTCTGTTGCAACGGCGGTGTACGTGCCTTCCGATAAATTGATAGCAACAGAATCATATTGCACAGGCTCGGTGCTCCAACTTACACTTATTGGCGCATTACCTGTTCCCATAAATTGTACAATGGCTGAACCGTAAGATCCTGGTCCTGTGCAGCTTGAAATATGTATTGCCTGTGTACTTAGTTGCAATGGCGTTGCCGTAAGGCCTATTGTAATTGCTGTGTCTTTGGTACAAGCATTTTTGTCTGTAACAATTAAAGTATAAGTGCCTGTTGATAAGTTGCTAAAGTCGCCTGTAGTATTAGTAGCGCCTAAAGGTAAAAGTTGGAATGTATACGTTGCAACACCACCAAGTGCAGCACTTATGATAGCACCATTCGTGTAGCCCTCACAGGTAACACTCTGAATATCTAATTGACTAAACAATAGTGGGCTTTGTTGTTCTACCCTAACGACAGAATCTAAAGCGCAACCCAAACTGTCCGTAATTGTTACGGTATACAAACCTGCAGCAACGCCCTGAAAATATCCGCTATCGAGATTATTAGCAATACCCTGTAAACTAAACGAATACGGCGCATACCCGCCTGTGGTTGTTACATACACCGTACCAGTATTTGTACCGTTACATGTTGCAGGTGTACTACTGATACCATAAAAGCCAAAAACACCAACGTATGGAAGATCAACTTCAGTACTTGTACTACAGCCATTAGCATCTACGGCAACAATGGTATAGTAACCTGCTTTTATATTGGTAAGCAAGAGAGAATCTGCAGTAGCCGTAACAACATAGGAGCTATTATTTGCATTGATATTGTACGTATAATGCACAGCAGTATTTAACTGTGTACCTCCTTGCACATACATCTTAATTTCGCCTGAACTATCATGCGTACAAGTTGGCGGTCTTACAGCAAAGCCATTAAAAGTAAGCGGCGGCGCAATAGAAGGCAATGCTAGCGTACTGCTTATGGTGCAGTTATTAGCATCTTTAGCTGTAACAGTATAGCTTGCGTTTGTTAGCATAGTAAAGCATTGTGCCGAAGTAAACAATCCACTATTTAGCGCATAGGTATAAGGCGCAACACCGCCAGTAGCTGTATCGCAAATGCTACCATCATTGCCTCCTGCACAAGTAACAATTGTAGAGCTAAGTGTATGCTGCAATGCTGTAGGTTCAGCAATACTAAAGCTATCTGAAGTTGTGCATCCCAAGGCGTCCGTTACTAATATAGTGTAACTACCTAGTGGCAGTGTTGTAAAGCTGGTAGCGTTACCTATATTAAATGAGCCCGGCTGAATTATAGTATTAAATAATGGTAAACCTCCCGTAATGCTAATTTGTACTTTGCCTGTACTATCACCGTGACACAAAACGTCTTGGTGTGTAAGCGAAGCAATAAATAAAGAATCTGGTTGCGTAACAATAGTAATTACAGTATCTCTACAGCCAAACGAATCTTGTACAACCGTTGTGTATGAGCTTGGCGTTATATTGCTAAAGATATGTGTTGAATCAAACGCTCCCGCATTAAAACTGTATAAATAAGGTGCGCTTGTGCCAATTCCATTAACTGTTAATGTCGTGCTTTGTCCGTAGCATACTATTGGCGGGAACTGTACAATTTGTGCAAGTGTATCTGGCACTGTAGCAGCCACTAAAATGCCACTCGTGCAATTGTCTAAAAATTGATTGGTACCTGTAATGGTTTGGCTATACAAGGTAGTACTTACACTTACACTACATCCTGGTGCAAAATTTGGCAAGAGATGATCTGGTATGACTACACTTTGACCGGGTGCAAGTAAATTATAAAGTGTGTAACTAATTGTGTAGGTGCCAACAATACAAGGACCGGTAAACGCAAGTTCAATTTTAGAAACATCCACGCCAGATAAATTTTGTACTGTCAGAGTTGGATCGTTTTTGCATCCAAAACTTAGAGTAACGTATTCGCATGCAGGGCAAGCTGCCATGCCACTAGCCACAACGGCTGTTGTGCATTTGGTGCTCGTTACAATTGGCAAGTGTGTGCCAAAATCTGTGCGGGTAGCTACATAGCTAAATGTATTAAACACGGTATCGCCTGGCGATCCATTATGTGCCATTTTATTTGTATAAAAAGAAATCCTATCTAGAGGTTGTAAAGTAAAATTACTAGCAGCGTTTAGCATTATGCTGCCATTAGCCAAACCACCTGTGGCGCTTGCAGCACCTGCACATGATAGTGAGAAATTTGTTGCGCCTATTGGCGTTACATTGCCAAACGGAATTGTGTCTAAATTGGCAGGATTAAGATGTGTATAATTTGCTGCATTAGTCCATACTGGCGAAATTGATACTGGTGATGTTGCATTGAGGCCATAGTTGATACAATCGAAGTCGGAGCCTCTAATTGCGTAGCTACATTCGCTGTGCTGAATATCTTGCATTGTACCATTAGCTAGCTTTGGTTCTGAATTAAACAGACTTAAGTTGGTAAGGGGTACATTGCCAGTATTGATAAGCTCACCCATAAACTGTAATCCAGTGCTTGTGTCGTTGATAATATTGCGCTCTGAGTAAAACGTATTGTCGAAGCACTTTGATTTTGTGCTCGCATAAATTTGTGCATTAATTGCAACGATTACTTGAATGTCTTGTAAATAACTTTGAATCGCGCCGTCGCTAGAATGCACGTAAGCCTTAAGATTGTAGATGCCTGGTGGGGTGCCAAACAGCACTCGTATAGAGTAGTAAAAACCAGAATGCCAAACAACCTGGCCACCACAAATGCTTGCTGGATAAATGGAATCAATATAGAGCCAATTATTGGTAGTACTTGTTGTATATGGCTGTAGCAGGGTACCTTGCTGCACAAAATAACTGGAGAAAGAGCCGAATGGATGCGTTTGTAGTGCCAAATGTTGATCAGGCTGTGGCAATTTCTTTTCTCCTACACCTGCAGCCACTTCGAATGTCCAGTTACTTGGCGCTTCTATCGCTATTCTACGATATTCCAGACTTTGCAGCCAGCTAGGCAGACCATTCGCCGTAAGTCTAAAAATACACGGCACTACTGCACCTGGATTTGCAATTACGGTTGTTATATTAATGTCTGTGCCAACAATAAATCTATTAAATGCGTTTTGATAACACCAGAAAGTATAATGCAGAACTGTGTCGATTGCGATGATATTACCTGAGGAATCAAATATTGCAGTCTTATATTGTGCCTGAGTACCTTGAACAATTCCACTATCATATGTGCTTGCAATAAAAAATATATAGTTATAATTTTTGATGATATCAGTAACTCGAACTTTTATTTCGATTTCGGTTGGACCGCAATTATACATGCTGCTTAGGCTTAAACTAGTTGAAGCAAAGATGCCTGAGAGAGAACTACAGTTTGTACTAACTGGCGTTACAGTATAACTTGCACCAAACAAAGTAGCAGGAATACTGAGGTCTGTAGCATTCATTTGAATTGGCATTGTCATCACTAGATCGTGAAAGCCAAAAGATGTTGTATCAGTTCTTGTAAATTCGTACTTGTCGCTTTCCAAACAAACAGCAGCAGCTAGACACTTGTAGGCAGGATCGCAGTTGCACTTTTTCTTACAATTTTTCACTAAACAGTCGTAGGTTACTAGATGCGTATCAATTTGTCCGCACGCATATGTAATATAGGTAAACAAGAATTGTGTATTGCCTATTGGGAAAGTATTTGGAAAATAAGCACAGTAACTTATGTTGTTGAATTGCCCTGCAAATGTGTGGCTTAATGCTGTACTTACAGTATTGCCATTTACCTTAAATCCTAATAAAGTAGTCCCCAAAGGTGCTACTACAGAAATTTTCGCACTATCAATAAATGCGCCTGCGAAATGTTGAACATCTAGCATGCCGAGGCAAATGCTGTCGCCTCGACAGGTATATGATCCAGTAATCAAACTAGGCAAATTTACTGCCACCAACTTAGTTACGCCTACTTGCTGGCTAATAGCAATACTGTCTGTAGAACCATTTTGCTGCCAAGTCATTAGCACAGTGCCTGCGGTATCGCTGTAATATCTTGCTTGCAATTGATACCAAATAGTATCACCATTGCACAAGCCAATAGTAGGTATTGAAGTTAAAAAGTTTGCCGATGCTAAGGTATTATTGTACATTGGTAGCGCATTAGAAGTAATGGTATCTGCATTTTGCGTTGTACTATGCAGCCAAGGCGTCCAAATGACATCATTGTTCCATAGGTTACTCGCAATCATAGTAACGTCTTTTACCGCTGCCTGATTTGGATACTTTACAATTAAAGTCAGCCGCACACTTTGTGGCAAATTGCCATTGACATCTGTTGGAGGATTTGCAAGCGTAAGGTTGAAATACAAATTGGGAGAAGTGTAAACAAGATTGTACTGCTGTGATAATATAGCAAGGTTTGCAGAAGGTATTGTTTGGGCATTGCTGATGCCGACGCCAAATAAATAAATAGCGAATACTAGTAGAAGTTTACGCATAGAAAATAAAGTTTTACAATATAAATTGTAAGAAAAAATTTCTAATTTGTAGTAGTGTCATATTTAAAAACGATAAGTAGTTGTTACAATGACGTTGTGAAAGGTAGGTTCCTTTGCAGTGAACTTTAAATATGACACTTTGATTACATTTAAAATAATCGGTGGCTGTTGTAGCGATCTCCATTGGCAAATTGTAGATGCTATGCGCTATGTCAAAGTAGATATGAGGTTGCCGCTTATTTTCTACCGCACCACTAACACATCGCCCTTCACCACATAGCGTTTACTATCTTTTGAGCAAGTGTATCTGTAGTAATACCAATAGGTGCCTAGTTCTACGAGCTCGCCTTTGTAGGTGCCGTCCCATTTTTCGCCGAAGGTTACAGAAGAATAAACTTTATTGCCCCAGCGATCAAAGATTTCGAACGCCTCAAGTCTAATGCTTAAGTCGTTTCCATTAAGTACCCCAAATTTATCATTTAGCATATCGTTATTTGGGGTAAAAGCAGTTGGCAAAATTGCATCTCCGCAGCAATCTAAGCTATCAATCACTTCAACTATTGTACTTGCTTTACAACCCTTTGCATCTACAACATTTGCCTTGTAAATTCCAGCTGATAGGTTAATGGCCATCGAATCGTATTGAATGGGATTAGTATTCCAAGCTGTTGTAATTGGTATATTACCTGTACCATTAAACTGCACAGCAGCAGTGCCAAGTGCTGTTGCTCCATTGCAGCTTGCAATATGTTGTACGCTAGAAGTAATAGCTAAGGCAGGTGCCGATAAGCCTAGCACTATTGTAGTATCGTAGATGCAGCCATTTTTATCCACTACATGTAAGTTGTACGAGCCTACACCTAAATCATTGAATCTACCTGTCGTGTTTGCGCTGCCGATAGGTAATAAGGTATATTGGAAGTTACCAGCTGAGCCATTAGCTAAAGCATATATTGCACCATCGCTATCACCCTCGCAAGAAACAGGCTTCGGTTCTAATTGAGAAAAACTAATGGGTGTTGCTTGTGCAAGAATTATCGCAGAGTCTTGAATACAACCCAAGCTATCTGATACAGAAATCGTGTACATGCCTGCTGAGATGTTTTGAAAAATTCCTGTTGTGTTACTATTAGTAAAGTTGTTTAAACTGAATTGATATGGCGGAAAGCCATTGCTTGCAGTGCAATGTATTGCTGCAGTGCTTGTATTGTGACATACTGCTGGCTCTAATTGAATCGTATAGAAATTGAAAAAACCACTGTTGGCAAGCGTAACCTCGGTATTTGTCGTGCAACCGTTTGCATCCGTAACAATGATTGTGTAAATACCTGCAACAAGATGATCAAGAAGCAATGAATCTTTATGAGCGTATGTGGCATAGTTAATATTATTATTAGACATTACACTATAAGTGTAATAGATATTGGTATCAAGAAAAATACCACCTTGCGTCTGCAAAGCAATTGTAGCAGAGCTGTCTTGCGCACATATAGGATGCTTAATGTCTACATTGGCAATATGCATTGCTGGTATGCCAGAGGCAACAAATACAGTAGTACTTGATGTGCAATTATTGTCGTCTTTAGCAGTAACTACATAGTTTGTGTTATTGTAAAGCCCATAAAAGCAGTGCAGTGTATCGAAGCTTCCGATATTAAATGCATACAAATAAGGTTGGACGCCACCAGCTACGCTATCGCAGAAGCTAGCAGCGTTGCTATTGGCGCATTGCGATGAAACTGCAGTGATGTGATGAATAATTGGCTGAGGCTCAGTAATTGTAATTGCACTCGACGTCGTACATCCTAAGGCATCTGTTGTAGTAATGGTATAAGTGCCAGCAGTAAGGTTGCTGTAACTAGTATCAGTGCCAATGGAAATGCCAAGTGGTTGAATTACACTAGTTAAACTTGGCGCGCCTCCAGTTAGCCCTATTGTAAAGGCCCCAGTTTGTTCACCATGGCACAATACATTTTGCAGGGTAGCAGATTTTACAAGAAAAGAATCTGGTTGCACAATCGTAGTAATCGTTGTGTCAGCGCAACCTAGAGAAT